>NZ_CM001558.1:5530579-6136083 GCF_000281895.1 Pseudomonas fluorescens Q2-87
GCCTTGTCGCCATGCACCACGCTCAACACGCCCTTGGGCATGCCGGCTTCCATTAATAGTTGGGCAATCAGCAATGTCGAACTCGGGTCTCGCTCGGACGGCTTGAGGATAAAACAGTTGCCACAGACGATCGCCAGCGGATACATCCACAACGGCACCATCGCCGGGAAGTTGAACGGCGTGATGCCCGCGACCACACCCAGCGGCTGGAAGTCTGACCAGGCGTCGATGTTCGGTCCTACGTTACGGCTGTATTCGCCCTTCAGGATCTCCGGCGCAGCGCAGGCAAATTCGACGTTTTCAATGCCGCGCTTGAGCTCACCAGCGGCGTCTTCCAATGTCTTGCCGTGTTCTTCGCTGATCAACTGGGCGATACGCGACTCGTTCTGTTCCAGCAATTGCTTGAAACGAAACATGACTTGGGCACGCTTGGCTGGCGGCGTGTTGCGCCAGGCGGGGAACGCCGCCTTGGCCGCGTCGATGGCTTGCTGGATAGTTGCGCGATCCGCCAAAGGCACCTTGTGGATGGCCTGGCCGGTAGACGGGTTGAACACGTCGGCCGTGCGAGCGCTGTCGCTCAGCAGTTCGCCGTTGATCAAATGCGGAATGAGGCTCATGGGGACTCCAGAATTTATCCACAGGCGCCCGTGACCGGACGCCCATTATCGAAAGCTATATAGAAGGATGCGTCAGTCGAGCTTGTTCAGCACTTCACCGACCGCGTCGAACAGCCGATCCAGGTCCTGCGGCTTGCTGTTGAACGTTGGCCCGAACTGCAGGGTGTCGCCGCCAAACCGCACATAGAATCCGGCTTTCCATAACGCCATGCCGGCCTCGAAGGGACGCACGATTGCATCGCCATCGCGCCCGGCGATCTGGATCGCGCCGGCCAAGCCATAGTTGCGAATGTCGATGACATTCTTCGCGCCCTTCAAGCCGTGCAGTGCATTCTCGAAATGCGGGGCAACCTCGGCCACGCTCTGCACCAGGTTTTCCTTCTGCAGCAAGTCCAGCGCCGCCAGGCCCGCCGCGCACGCCACTGGATGCGCCGAGTACGTGTAGCCATGGGGAAATTCCACCGCGTATTCGGGTGTCGGCTGGTTCATGAACGTCTGGTAGATCTCGGAGCTGGCAATCACCGCGCCCATGGGGATCGCGCCGTTGGTGACTTGCTTGGCGATGCACATCAGGTCCGGGGTCACGCCAAAGCTGTCCGCGCCGAACATCGAACCGGTGCGGCCGAAGCCGGTGATCACTTCGTCAAACACCAAGAGAATGCTGTGCTGGTCGCAGATCTCCCGCAGGCGCTTGAGGTAACCCTCCGGCGGCACCAATACGCCGGCCGATCCGGCCATCGGCTCGACGAATACCGCAGCGATGTTGGAGGCGTCGTGCAGTTCGATCAGTTTCAATAACTCATCGGCCAGGGCAATGCCACCTTCCTTCGGCATGCCACGGGAATAGGCGTTGCTGGCCAACAAGGTGTGGGGCAAATGATCGACATCCATCATGGCCTGGCCGAACAATTTGCGGTTGCCGCTGACACCGCCCAGGCTGGTACCGGCGATGTTCACGCCGTGATAGCCCCGGGCACGACCGATCATTTTGGTCTTGGTCGCCTGGCCCTTGAGGCGCCAATAGGCGCGAACCATCTTCACTGCCGTATCGGCGCACTCGGAACCTGAGTCGGTAAAGAACACATGGTTGAGATTGCCCGGTGTCAGGCTAGTGATTTTTTCCGCCAGTTGGAACGACAAGGGGTGGCCGTACTGAAAGCCGGGCGAGTAGTCGAGCGTGCCCAGTTGTTTGGCCACCGCTTCCTGGATTTCCTTGCGGGTGTGTCCGGCGCCGCATGTCCAAAGGCCCGACAGCGAGTCATACACCTTGCGGCCCTTGTCATCCACCAGCCAACTGCCTTCGGCGGCGACGATCAGGCGCGGGTCACGCTGAAAATTGCGGTTGGCCGTGTAAGGCATCCAGTGGGCGTCAAGCTTGAGCTGGCTAGCCAGGGAACCGACGGCGTGTTCGGGCATGTTCATCGACAAAACCTCGCAGAATAGGGGCGACAGGAATCGAAAGCGTTCTTGCAGCTAAATTGCCACGGCTATAAAGTCGGTGAAACCCAACTTTTCTAACCTTCAGTTAGCGGATCACTAAACCATGAGCGCTCGCCGTCCCGATCCACTGGCCCAGGTCAGCGACTTTGATATCCGCTTGCTGCGCATTTTCCGCAGCGTGGTCGAGTGCGGTGGTTTCTCCGCCGCCGAAACCGTGCTCGCCATCGGTCGTTCGGCCATCAGCCAGCAGATGAGCGATCTGGAACAACGCCTCGGCCTGCGTTTATGCCAGCGTGGACGTGCGGGATTTTCCCTGACCGAAGAAGGCCGCGAGGTGTATCAATCGGCCTTGCAGCTATTAAGTGCACTGGAAAGCTTTCGCACTGAGGTCAATGGCCTGCACCAGCATCTGCGAGGTGAACTGATCATCGGCCTGACCGACAATCTGGTCACCCTGCCCCATATGCGTATCACCCACGCGTTGGCGCAATTGAAGGAGCGCGGGCCAGACGTGCAGATCCAGATCCGCATGATCGCCCCCAACGAAGTCGAGCAAGGCGTCCTCGACGGTCGCCTGCATGTCGGCGTGGTCCCCCAGGCCAGTGCGCTTTCCGGGCTGGAATATCAGCCGCTCTACAGCGAACGGTCACTGCTTTACTGCGCGGTCGGGCATCCGTTGTTTTACGTGGATGACCAGCAGCTCGATGACGCGCGCCTCAATAGCCAGGACGCTATCGCGCCAACCTTCCGCCTGCCGGCCGAAATCCAGGCCCATTATCAAGCCCTCAATTGCACCGCCAGCGCGTCGGATCGCGAGGGCATGGCGTTCCTGATTCTCACGGGGCGCTACATCGGTTACTTGCCGGACCATTACGCCAGCCTTTGGGTTCAACAAGGCCGGTTGCGGGCGCTGAAACCAGCGGCACGTTTCTACGATTTGAGCCTGGCCTCGGTTACGCGCAAAGGGCGCAGGCCCCACTTGGTGCTGGAAAGTTTTCTCGAGAGCCTGGCGGCGACTCGCTGAGCCTGTTTGTTCCAGCAGATGTTCAGTCAGCTTTTTAGTGTGATGGCACTTGTCGGATCGATGCCGGTGCGCTATCAACGCAGTTGCTTGTCCCACAGACCCGGAAACGCCCATGACCTTTGAAGTCCCTGCCCACAGTGGCAAGCCCACCAGTCGCATTCGTCAAAAGAACGAAGAGACCATCCTCAAGGCCGCCGAGGATGAATTCGCTCGTCACGGGTTCAAAGGCACCAGCATGAATGCCATCGCGCTGAAGGCTGGGTTGCCCAAGGCGAATCTGCATTATTACTTCACCAACAAGCTCGGGTTGTATGTCGCGGTGCTGAGCAACATCATCGAGTTGTGGGACAGCACCTTCAATACCCTCACCGCCGAGGATGATCCGGCCGAAGCCTTGACCCGCTACATCCGCGCGAAGATGGAATTTTCTCGGCGCCAGCCCCAGGCCTCGCGGCTCTTTGCGATGGAAGTCATCAGCGGCGGCGAATGCCTGACCGAATATTTCAACCAGGATTATCGTGCCTGGTTCAGTGGTCGGGCCGCCGTTTTCCAGGCCTGGATCGATGCCGGCAAGATGGACCCGATCGACCCGGTGCACCTGATTTTCCTGTTGTGGGGCAGCACTCAGCATTACGCCGACTTCGCCACTCAGATCTGTCGAGTGACCGGACGCAGCAAGTTGACCAAGCAAGACATGGTCGATGCGGGCGACAACCTGATCCGCATCATTCTCAAGGGCTGCGGCCTGACACCAGCCCTCTGAGTTCGCCATGCCTTTTACCCTTGCCGGCTTTTGCGAATACCGTGAAGAGATTCGCAAAAGCCGCTTCATTACCGTCGCCGCGCCCATCACCAGCCCCGCCGAAGCCCAGGCCTTCATTGAACAGCAGAGCGACCTGAACGCCTCGCATAACTGCTGGGCCTGGAAACTCGGCGATCAATACCGCAGCAACGACGATGGCGAGCCCGGTGGTACCGCCGGGCGACCGATCCTGGCCGCCATTGAAGCCCAGGCTTGCGATCAGGTCGCAGTGCTGGTGATTCGCTGGTATGGCGGAATTCAATTGGGCACGGGCGGGCTGGCCCGGGCTTATGGAGGCGGTGCCAACAAATGCCTGCAAAACGCCGAAAAAATCGAGCTGATCAGCCGCGTCGCACTGCGCTGTACCTGTGGCTTCGCAGAGCTGGCCTTGGTGAAATTGCGCGTCCTCGAATCCGGCGGGCTGGTAATCGAGGAATGCTTTACGGCCAATGGCGTGGACTTACAGTTGGCGGTAGGCGAAGCGCAAATCGAAACACTGCAAACGCAACTGGCCGACCTGAGCCGCGGAAGAATCTTGTTGGCGCGTTGAGATCCAGGCCTGCGACTTTTCAGGGCGCCCCGCCACCGTCAACTTGCCCACATCCACTGTGCACCCGGCTGTGGATAACCTGAGCACATCCCCTTGTAACCCTTCTGTCATGCGGGTTTGAGGGGGTTGTTCATTTTTCATCCAAACGCCTGCCGCACCCACAAATCCATCCAGAAAACAGACGCTTGCGGCGGTTTATCACCTTTAGAAGAAAGCTTCGCAGTGCTTATGCCGGAGTTTGCGGCTTGCGCACAATAACTGTGGAGCAACCTGTGGATAACCCGTTCATGGCTCCCGCCGCCCCAAGAAGGACATGGCCCGTAGCCGCTTGTTCATTTTTTAACCATCCCCTAGCGGACAAAGCCAGTGCATGGCCAGTCCCACGCGCCCCAATACAGTGCCAAGCGACATTGATGACAGGCGCCCCGACGCCTCAGCAAGGGCGCAAATTCCGGGGTCAGCTAAAAATCCTGACCTGATGGCCAGGAAATTGCTTTGTCCACAGGTATTCATCTCCATCGACCCGAGCCTGTCATGCCCAACCCCGATTCTGTCCCGCGCCTGCAATTGCGCAGTATCAGCAAACGCTACCCCGGCTGCCTGGCCAACGATGCCATTGACTTGAGTATCGAGCCCGGCGAGATCCATGCGCTGCTCGGGGAAAACGGTGCGGGCAAAAGCACGTTGATGAAGATTATCTACGGCGTCACTCCAGCCGATTCGGGCGAGGTGATCTGGCAAGGCCGGCGAGTCAGCCTGCGTAACCCGGCCCAAGCCCGCAGTCTGGGAATCGGCATGGTCTTCCAGCATTTTTCGCTGTTCGAAACCCTCACCGTTGCGCAGAACATCGCCTTGGCGATGGGCGCGCAGGCCGGCACTCCAGCGCAACTGGAGCCCAGGATCCGCGAAGTCTCGCAGCGCTACGGCATGGCGCTGGAGCCGCAGCGGCTGGTTCACGACCTGTCGATTGGCGAGCGGCAACGGGTGGAAATCATTCGCTGCCTGATGCAGGACATCCGGCTACTGATCCTCGATGAACCGACGTCAGTGCTCACGCCAAAGGAGGCCGAGGAGCTGTTCGTAACCCTGCGTCGCCTGGCAAGCGAAGGCTGCAGCATTTTGTTCATCAGCCACAAGCTGGGCGAAGTCCGGGCTTTGTGCCACAGCGCCACGGTACTGCGCGGCGGACGGGTGTCGGGGCATTGCACGCCGGCGCAGTGTACGGACCGAGAACTGGCGCAACTGATGGTCGGCGAGGCGGCTGGGCTCATCACGGATTATCCGAAGGTCAATGCAGACAAAGCGTTTCTGCAGATCCGCGGGTTGTCGTGGCACAACCCTGACCCGTTCGGTTGCTCGCTGCACAACATTGACCTTGAAGTGTGCAGCGGCGAAATCGTCGGCATCGCCGGCGTGGCGGGCAATGGCCAGGACGAATGGCTGGCACTGCTCAGCGGGGAAACGCCGTTGCCCCACGCCGACAGCGAGCGCATCCGTTTCAGCGGGCAACCGGTGGCTCATCTGCGTCCCGACGCCCGTCGCCGGCTCGGCCTGGCGTTTGTCCCCGCTGAACGTTTGGGCCATGGCGCCGTGCCGCAACTGAGCCTGGCGGATAACGCATTGCTCAGCGCTTTCCAGCAGGGCCTGGTCAGCCATGGGCTGATTCGCCGAAGCAAAGTCGAACGCCTCGCCGAGGAGATCATCCACCGCTTTGGCGTAAAGACACCCAACACCAAGACCCCGGCACGCAGCCTTTCGGGCGGCAACCTGCAAAAATTCATCCTCGGCAGGGAGATCCTTCAGCAACCGAAGCTGCTGGTCGCTGCCCATCCGACCTGGGGCGTGGACGTTGGCGCGGCAGCGACTATCCATCGCGCCCTGATCGCCCTGCGCGATGCCGGCGCGGCGATCCTGGTGATCTCCGAAGACCTCGACGAACTGTTCCAGATCAGCGACCGCCTCGCAGCCTTGTGCGGCGGACGTTTGTCGGCCTTGAGACCTACGGTCCAGACCCAACTCAGCGATGTCGGCGGCTGGATGGCTGGCCAGTTCGACACGCTCCAATCCCCTGTTCCCGCACCGGTTTAACGGAGTTCTTCAATGCTGCTTTCTCTCGAACCCCGCGGCCAGCAATCGCGCCTGATGCTTTGGTGTTCGCCGCTGCTTGCCGCCGTATTGACCCTGGGCAGCGGTTCGCTGCTGTTCATCGCCTTGGGCCATGATCCGTTGGAAACCTTGTTCACCTTGTTGATTGCGCCGATCAGCGACCTGTACGGGGTGTCCGAATGGCTGGTCAAGACCTTGCCAATCCTGCTCTGCGCCCTAGGCCTGGCAGTGGCCTATCAGGCGCGAATCTGGAACATCGGCGCCGAAGGCCAACTGCTCTTGGGCGCCCTGGCCGGCAGTGCCTTGGCGGTGAATATCATCGGCATGCAAAGCCGCTGGGCACTGGTGCTGATCCTGCTGACCGGAACCCTGGCCGGTGCGGCCTGGGCCGGGCTCACGGCATGGCTGCGCACACGCTTCAACGCCAACGAAATCCTTACCAGCATCATGCTCAATTACATCGCGCTGAACCTGCTGTTGTTCTGCGTGCACGGGCCGTTGAAGGACCCTGCGGGTTTCAATTTTCCCGAATCGGCGATGTTCGGCGAGGCCAGTCGCCTACCGTTACTGCTGGAGGATGGGCGGGTCCATGCCGGGTTGTATTTCGCCCTGCTGGCGCTGGTGGCGGTGTGGGTCTTGCTGCAGAAAAGTTTTGTCGGGTTTCAAATCAAGGTGCTGGGGCTCGACGCCCGTGCTGCCGGTTTCGCCGGGTTTCGCCAGAAGCCGCTGGTGTGGCTGGCATTGTTGATCAGCGGGGCGTTGGCCGGGTTGGCCGGGGTCTGCGAAGTGACGGGGCCGATCGGCCAACTGGTCCCACAGGTGTCGCCGGGCTATGGCTATGCGGCGATTACCGTGGCGTTCCTGGGCCGTCTCAATCCCATCGGCATTCTGTTTTCCAGCCTGTTGATGGCGTTGCTGTACATCGGCGGCGAGAGCGCACAAATGTCCCTGAACCTGCCCCAGGCGGTCACCCAATTGTTCCAAGGGATGATGCTGTTTTTCCTGCTGGCCTGTGACGTATTGATCCTGTACCGGCCGCGCCTGGACCTGCGCTGGACCCGACGCCCCCAGACCACCACCGTACAGGCAGGAGCGCTGTGATGGATATCGACCTGTTGAGCAATATTCTCTACGCCACCGTCCGCTGCGGGACCCCGTTGCTACTGGTGGCCCTGGGTGAGCTGGTCTGCGAAAAAAGCGGCGTCCTGAACCTCGGCCAGGAAGGCATGATGCTGTTCGGCGCGGTGATCGGTTTTATCGTCGCGTTCAATAGCGGCAACTTGTGGCTCGGCGTGCTGCTGGCGATGGCCGCCGGCATGCTGTTATCGGCGCTGTTTGCGTGGGTGGCACTGGTGTTCAACGCCAATCAGGTGGCCACCGGACTGGCGCTGACGATTTTCGGCGTGGGCCTGTCGAGCTTTGTCGGCGCGGCCTGGGTCGGCAAACCACTGGTGGGATTCGAACCACTGACGATTCCTTATCTGAGCGACATTCCGCTGATCGGGCGGATGCTGTTTGCCCAGGATCTGCTGGTTTACCTGTCCTTCGCCCTGTTTGCCCTGGTGGCGTGGGTGATCGTGAAAAGCCGCGTCGGCTTGATCATCCAGGCCGTTGGCGAAAATCCCGACGCCGCCAGTGCCATGGGCCTGCCGGTGTTGCGCGTGCGGACCCTGGCCGTGCTGTTCGGCGGCGCCATGGCCGGGTTGGCCGGCGCCTACCTGTCGCTGGCCTACACGCCGATGTGGGCCGAGAACATGAGCGCCGGGCGCGGCTGGATCGCCCTGGCGCTGGTGGTGTTTGCCAGCTGGCGGGTGTGGCGGTTGTTGCTGGGCGCCTACCTGTTCGGCCTCGCCAGCATCCTGCATCTGGTGGCCCAGGGGTTGGGGCTGGCGATTCCATCGAGCTTGCTGGCGATGCTGCCCTATGTAGCGACCATCGTGGTGCTGGTGCTGCTGTCCCGGGATGCGCTGCGCACCCGACTGTATGCACCGGTGTCGCTGGGCCAGCCTTGGCGAGCGGGGCACTGACAAAGCCTGTGCCGAGGGTGCTGGCTCCCGCTCGACTGCGTAGCAGTCGCCTGCTATGCGGGGCGCTGCGCACCCCAGCGGGAGCAAGCGCCCTCACCACGGACAGGCAGTGCCTGCAGGACGCCCCACACCAACTCGAAAAACAGGAACCCCCACAACAGCGCACTTGCTCCGTGAAGCAGGGCGTAAAGCAGCCAGGCCGCAAACAAAAACCGCCCAGCCGCGTCATAACGCCCATACACCGGCTGCGGATCGCGAATCCTCAGGACCGCCCAGACACAGACAATCGAGCCCAGCAGATTCGCCATCAACAGGTGCATGGAGGCAAATTCCGGCAACTCACCGGGCAGGCCGAAGCGTTGGGTGAAGCTCACCAGCAAGCCATGCACCACCGCAAAGCTCCACGGCGTGGCAAATGCCGCCGTCACGAGCAGGTCGTACCAGGCGCTGCCGCGCACCAGCCGGCGGTATTGGGTAGAAGTCCACATCAGTATTGCTCCAGATAATCGGGGAGCAAAAAGCCTAAAGCCTGGGGTATGCTCCAAGGTCAAGCCCTACGGAGAGAACCATGCGCATCGGCGAATTAGCCCAGGCCTGCGCCGTCAGTCGAGACACGCTGCGCTTCTACGAGCAACGCGGCCTGATCGCGGCGGGACGCAGCGCCAATGGTTACCGCGATTACCCCGCCGACATGGTGCAACTTGTGCTCTATATCAAGACGGCCCAGCGCCTGGGCTTTACGCTTGGTGAGATCAGCGCCAGCGTCGCCGCCCTGTGGCAAGCCCCTGATCCGGACTGCGCCGTGACGCAACTGCTGCAAGACAAACTGAACCTGATCGAAACCCGCATGACCGAACTCGACGCGTTGCGCCACGAGCTGAAACAACGGCTGGGGCAACGTTGTCCATTAAATCCGTGACCTTTCCATTCAAGGATGCCTTCATGAATTCGGCAAAAAACGCATTGATCATCGGCGCCTCCCGGGGCTTGGGCCTTGGTCTGGTGAAAACGCTGCTCAGCGATGGCTGGAACGTGACCGCCACCGTGCGCAACCCGCAGAACGCAGAGGCGTTGAAGGCACTGGGCCCGGTGCGAATCGAAAAGCTCGACATGGACGACCAGCAAGCCGTCATCGCCCTGAGCCAACAGCTCAAGGGCGAAACCTTCGACCTGCTGTTCGTCAACGCGGGCGTCAAAGGCCCTGACAACCAAGGCCCGGGCGGCGCGACACTGGCTGAAGTCGGCCAGTTGTTCTTCACCAACGCAGTGGCCCCCATCAACCTGGCCCAGCGCTTCGTCGGACAGATCCGCAACGGCAGCGGCGTATTGGCGTTCATGAGTTCGGTACTGGGCAGCGTGACCATGCCCGACGCACCGGAGCTCGCCCTCTACAAGGCAAGCAAGGCGGCGCTCAACTCCATGACCAACAGCTTTGTCAGCCAACTGGGCAAGCAAGCCTTGACCGTGCTGTCGCTGCACCCGGGCTGGGTCAAGACGGACATGGGCGGCGAAGGCGCGGACATCGATGTCGACACCAGCACCCGTGGCTTGATCGATCAGGTCAACGCCTTCGCCAGCAAGGGCGGGCACCACTTCGTCAACTACAAGGGCGAAACGATTCCCTGGTAAAACGCCATAGCTCCTGTGGGAGCGGGCTTGCTCGCGAAGGCGGACTATCAGTCGACATCTACGTGGAATGACAGTCCGCATTCGCGAGCAAGCCCGCTCCCACATCTGGATCTCGGCAGGCTCTGGATATGCGCCGCACAACCTGAGTAAACTCCACCCCTCGCCCCCAAGGGCGACCCTGGATCAGCAGACAGGGCATCACTGAGCTGGCTAACCTGAACCCATTTTCAGAGGAGCCGGCCACCATGCCTGCGACCCGTACCTGGTTAAAAAAACCCCTCGCCATTTTCACCGCCAACGACCTCGATGCCCGTGGCGGTCTCGTCCTGCAGGACGGTGCCATCGTCGAACTGCTGAGCCCCGGCCAACATCCGACCCTGCCTTGCGATCATGTTTTCGATGCCCGTGAACACGTGATCCTGCCGGGACTGATCAACACCCATCACCATTTCTATCAAACCCTGACCCGGGCCTGGGCGCCGGTGGTCAACCAGCCGCTGTTCCCGTGGCTGAAAACGCTTTACCCGGTGTGGGCACGACTGACCCCGGAGAAACTCGCCCTGGCGAGCAAAGTCGCACTGGCCGAGTTGCTGTTGTCGGGCTGCACCACCGCCGCAGATCATCACTATCTGTTTCCCGAAGGTCTGGAAAACGCCATCGATGTGCAGGTGCAAACGGTCCGTGAGCTGGGCATGCGTGCGATGCTGACCCGTGGCTCCATGAGCCTGGGCGAAGCCGATGGCGGCTTGCCGCCGCAGCAGACCGTGCAGCAGGGCCAGGTCATTCTCGACGACAGCCAGCGGTTGATCAGCCAATACCACGAGCGCGGCGACGGCGCGCAGATCCAGATTGCCCTGGCGCCCTGCTCGCCATTTTCGGTCACGCCCCAGATCATGAGGGCCAGCGCCGAGCTGGCGGAACAACTCGACGTACGCCTGCACACGCACCTGGCCGAAACCCTCGACGAAGAAGATTTCTGCCTGCAACGTTTCGGCCTGCGCACCGTGGATTACCTGGACAGCGTCGGCTGGCTCGGCCCGCGTACCTGGCTGGCCCACGGCATCCATTTCAACCCGGACGAAATCGCCCGCCTCGGCGCCGCCGGCACCGGCATCTGTCACTGCCCCAGCTCCAACATGCGCCTGGCCTCGGGCATTTGCCCGACCCTTGACCTGACCTCCGCCGGCGCGCCAGTGGGCCTGGGAGTGGACGGTTCGGCCTCCAACGATGCCTCGAACATGATCCTCGAAACCCGCCAGGCCCTGTATATCCAGCGCCTGCGCTATGGCGCGCAGGCGATCACGCCGGAGCGCGTGCTGGGCTGGGCAACCCGCGGCTCGGCGCAACTGCTCGGGCGTAACGACATTGGCGAACTGGCCGTGGGCAAGCAGGCCGACCTGGCGCTGTTCAAGCTCGATGAGTTGCGCTTCTCCGGCAGCCACGATCCGATCTCGGCGTTGCTGCTGTGCGGCGCGGACCGGGCGGACCGGGTGATGATCGGTGGGCAGTGGCGAGTGATCGACGGACAGGTCGAAGGGTTGGACCTCAAGGGTTTGATTGCCGATCACAGCCAGGCGGCGCGGGAATTGATTGCCGGCGCCTGATCCAGCCGAGGCCCTGTGAGCGAGCTTGCTCGCTCCCACAATGGGTGCTGTGCTGGGCTTATAGACCCAGCATCGACAACATGATGAACGTCGCAAACAACACAAAATGAGTCATGCCTTCGATGGCATTGGTTTCGCCATCGTTGAGGTTGATGGCGCTGACAATCAGCGTGATGAAGATCATCACCGTTTGCACCGGAGTCATTGCCATCTGGAAGGGCTGGCCGGTGTAGAGCGCCATGGCTTCCATGACCGGCACGGTCAGGATCACGGTGGACAGCGAAGCCCCCAGCGCGATGTTCACCACCGACTGCATGCGGTTCGCCAACGCGGCGCGCAGGGCGGTGAGGATTTCCGGTGCGGCGGAGATCGCGGCTACTAGGATCGCCGTCACCACCGGCGGCGCGCCCGAGCCTTCCAGCCCGACGTCGAGGGCCTTGGACATGACCTCGGCCAAGGCACCGATCACCACCACCCCAAACACCAGCGCGCCAATGGAGAACGCCAGGCTGATGGGCTTCGGCTCGTTTTCCACCGGCTCTTTCTTGCGGCGTTTTTCCGGGTAGCTGTAGCTGAAGAAGTAACTGTGGGGCCCGACCTGCATGCGCAGGAACAGCGTGTACAGCACGATCATCGCGCCGATGGTAAAGGCCGAATAGGTTTTCCAACTTTCCTGGGGAATGAACTCCGGCACCACCATCGATACCCCCATGGCGGTGAGGATCATCACGCTGTAGGTGCGCGCCGAGTCATCGTTGTAGACCTGCTCGCCATGCTTGATCCCGCCCATCAACGCCGCCAACCCCAGGATGCCGTTGATATCGAGCATTACCGCCGAGTAGATCGTGTCTCGCACCAGGGTCGACGACGCTTCGTTGCTCATCATGATCGCCAGGATCACCACTTCTACCAGCACCGCTGACAGGGTCAGGATCATCGTGCCGTAAGGGTCGCCGACCTTTTCCGCCAACAGCTCGGCGTGATGGGCCACGCGCATGGAGGCCGCGACGATGAAGCCGATCAGCACCAGGCCGCTGATCAACGCCGCCAGTTGCCCATTGCCTAATATCCAGTGTTCCAACGGATAAGCCACAAACGCGGCGATGAGCGCCAGCAACAGCAGTTTTTCTTGCTTGATCAAAATGAGCATCGCGATGCCTGTCACGAGGATGGGGTCATGAGCTACAGACTGTAGTGGGCGGTGAACGTTTCGTCCGCAGTGGCGCACCAGTGGGTGGCGAGTGGCTGGCGGCGCGCACCTTTATCGCCCGGCCGATCTTATTGTGGCGAGGGAGCTTGCTCCCGCTCGGTTGCGCAGCGACCGTAAAAACCGGGGGCCGCTACGCGCCCCAGCGGGAGCAAGCTCCCTCGCCACAACAGGACTGTGTCGATTAGTTGTCCTTTTGGTCAGCATTTTGCATTGGTGCGGTATAGCCAACCTCACAACAAAATGGAGTTCGATTTCATGCATAAACGCCCGTTGAAGCAGTTGCTTTGCGCCGTCATCGCAGCCGCCGGCCTGAGCATCGGCCTGAATGCCAGCGCTGCCGACCCGCTGAAGGTCGGCTTCGTCTACATCGGCCCGATTGGCGACCATGGCTGGACGTATCAGCATGAACAGGGGCGCAAGGAACTGGCGGCGAAATTCGGCGAACAAATCACCACCCACTACGTCGAAAACGTGCCGGAAGGGGCCGACGCCGAGCGGGTGATCCGCAACATGGCCAAGGACAATTACGACCTGATTTTCACCACCTCCTTCGGCTACATGAACCCGACGCTGAAGGTTGCCAAGCAATTTCCCAAGGTGACGTTCGAGCACGCCACCGGCTACAAGCAGGACAAGAACCTCGGCACATACCTGGCTCGCACCTACGAGGGCCGCTACGTTGGCGGGTTCCTCGCGGCCAAGATGACCAAGAGCAAAAAAATCGGCTACGTCGCCTCCTTCCCGATCCCGGAAGTCATCCGCGACATCAACGCCATCCAACTGGCTTTGAACAAGTACAACCCCGGCACCGAGATCAAAGTGGTGTGGGTCAATTCCTGGTTCGACCCGGGCAAGGAAGCCGACGCCGCCAACGCGCTGATCGACCAGGGCGTGGACGTGGTGTTCCAGCACACCGACAGCCCGGCACCGATCCAGGCTGCCGAACGACGTGGCGTTTACGCGGTGGGCTACGCTTCGGACATGGCTCACTTCGGGCCCAAGGCCGTGTTGACGTCCATCGTCAATGACTGGGGCCCGCATTACATCCAGGCCACCCAGAGCGTGCTCGATCACAACTGGAAATCCCAGGATTACTGGGGCGGCCTGAAGGAAGGCACGGTGAAACTGCCAATCAGCGACCTGGTCCCAGCCGCGGTCAAGGGCGAAGCCGAGCAGATCATCGCCGACATCGAGAGCGGCGCCTTCCACCCCTTCACTGGCCCGATCAAGGACCAGGCCGGCGTCGAGAAAATCCCCGCAGGCACGAGCGCCACCAACGCGGAACTGGCGTCGATGAACTACTACGTCGAAGGGATGAAGGCCGAAATTCCAAAATAACCTTCAAGTCCAATGTAAATACCCTGTGGGAGCGGGCTTGCTCGCGAAGGCGGAGTGTCAGTCAACATTAATGCGAATGTCCCGCCGTCTTCGCGAGCAAGCCCGCTCCCACAATGGAATCTTCATTCCACTTCAGGAAACCGCATGAACAGCCTGCCCATCATCGACATCAGCCCGCTCTACGGCGATGAGCCCGACGCCTGGCAAGCCGTCGCCGGGCAAATCGACCATGCCTGCCGCCAATGGGGCTTTTTCTACATCAAAGGCCACCCCATCAGCCCGGCGCGCATCGCCCAGGTACTGGACAATGCCCAACGCTTCTTCGCCCTGCCCGTCGAAGAGAAACTCAACATCGACATCACCCAGACCCGCCACCACCGTGGCTACGGCGCTGTCGCCACTGAACAACTGGACCCGGCCAAACCCAGCGACTTGAAGGAAACCTTCGACATGGGCCTGCGTCTGCCGGCCGATCATCCCGAAGTGCTCGCGGAAAAACCGCTGCGCGGCCCCAACCGACACCCGGACCTGAGCGGCTGGGAAACCTTGATGGAGCAGCATTACCGTGACATGCAGGCCCTGGCACAAACGCTGCTGCGGGCCATGACCCTGGCCCTCGGCATTGAACGGGATTTTTTCGACACCCGCTTCAACGAGCCGGTCAGCGTGCTGCGCCTGATTCATTACCCGCCACGCCACACCGCCAGCAGTACCGAGCAGCAGGGAGCGGGTGCCCACACCGATTATGGCTGCATCACCCTGCTCTATCAGGACGCCGCTGGTGGCTTGCAAGTGCGCAACGTCGACGGGCAATGGATCGATGCGCCGCCCATCGACGGCACTTTCGTGGTCAACCTCGGCGATATGATGGCGCGCTGGAGCAACGACCGTTACCTGTCCACGCCACATCGGGTGATCAGCCCGCTGGGGATGGACCGCTATTCGATGCCGTTTTTTGCCGAACCGCACCCCGACACGCTGATCCAGTGCCTGCCCGGTTGCCAGGATGACCTGCACCCGCCGAAGTACCCGACCACCACCTGCGCCGAATTCCTGCTGTCGCGCTTCGCCGACACCTATGCTTACCGGCGGGAGCCGCAAGCGTTGTAGTGGATCAGCCGGTCAGGTTTTACCCGACAGCGCGGTCAGCCCTGTAGAATGCCCGCCATCGATTCGCTGATGAGAAAAGACCATGTACGACTGGCTGAACGCCCTGCCCAAGGCTGAACTGCATTTGCACCTGGAGGGTTCGCTGGAGCCCGAACTGCTGTTCGCCCTGGCCGAGCGCAACAAGATCGCCCTGCCGTGGAGCGACGTCGACACCTTGCGCAAGGCCTATGCCTTCAATAATTTGCAGGAATTCCTCGACCTGTATTACCAGGGCGCGGATGTGTTGCGCACCTCCCAGGATTTCTACGACCTGACCTGGGCCTACCTGCTGCGTTGCAAGGCGCAGAACGTGATCCACACCGAACCATTCTTCGATCCGCAGACCCACACCGACCGTGGCGTTCCGTTCGAAGTGGTGCTCAACGGCATCGCCGCCGCCCTCAAGGACGGTGAGCAGCAACTGGGCATCAGCAGTGGCCTGATCCTGAGTTTCCTGCGTCACCTGAGCGAAGAGCAAGCCGAGAAAACCCTCGACCAGGCGCTGCCGTTCCGCGATGCCTTCGTGGCCGTGGGCCTGGACAGTTCGGAAATGGGCCACCCGCCGAGCAAGTTCCAGCGGGTATTCGACCGGGCGCGCAACGAGGGCTTCCTGACCGTCGCCCACGCCGGGGAAGAAGGTCCACCCGAGTACATCTGGGAAGCCCTGGACCTGCTGAAGATCCAGCGCATCGACCATGGCGTGCGGGCCATCGAAGACGAGCGGCTGATGCAGCGGATCATCGACGAACAGATCCCGCTGACGGTATGCCCGTTGTCCAACACCAAGCTGTGCGTGTTCGATGACATGTCGCAACACAACATCCTCGACATGCTCGAACGCGGGGTGAAGGTGACGGTGAACTCCGATGACCCGGCGTACTTCGGCGGCTACGTGACCGAGAACTTCCACGCGCTGTACACGCACCTGGGCATGACCCAGGACCAGGCCAAGCGTTTGGCGCAGAACAGCCTGGATGCGCGGTTGGTGAAACCTTAAGCCTTGTGGCAATGAGCTGCCCCCAACCACAGGGGTTATGAACAACCCGTGGCGAGGGAGCTTGCTCCCGCTCGGTTGCGCAGCAACCGCAAAACCGGGGCCGCTGCGCAGCCCAGCGGGAGCAAGCTCCCTCGCCACGGGCGATCTTCATCAATTCGTCGCTTCGCTCAACTCCTCCAGCGTCTTGCCCCGCGTCTCCATCCCGAATAACCAGACCACCCCCGCCGCCACGGCGAAGCACAGCGCGCCCAGGGCAAATACGCCGCCCTGACCGGTGATGGGAAACACCAGCCCAGTCACCAGTGGCCCGAGCAAAGAACCGACGCGCCCGATCGCCGAGGCAAAGCCCGAGCCAGTGGCCCGAGCCGAGGTGGGGTACAGCTCCGGTGTGTAGGTGTAGAGCACCGCCCACATGCCAAACAAGAAAAACTGCATGAGCAAACCGCTGCCGATCAGCAAGCCGACGTTGCCACCAAACACCGCGCTCTGCCCGTAAAGAAATGCCATCAGCCCGCCGCCCAACAGCGTAATGACGCACACCGGCTTGCGCCCCCAGCGCTCTACCAACCAGGCCGCCATCAGGAAACCGGGAATCCCGCCCAGGGAAATCAGCACGGTGTAGTACACCGACTGGGTCACCGCGAATCCAGACTGCTGCAACAACGCGCTGAGCCAGGACGTCAAGCCATAGAACCCGAGCAAGGCAAAGAACCAGACGCACCAGATCATCATCGTGCGCTGGCGATACAGCGGGGACCAGATCTGCGCCAACGCCGAAAAGAAACCGCCCGGTGTGCTCGCCAACCTTGGCAGGCGGATTGGCTCGGGCAGATCCCCACACCCGAGCGAGGCGCGGACCTTGTCTTCGATCCGCGTGAGCACTGCGTCCGCCTCATCGCCTCGCCCGGCCTGTTCCAACCAGCGCGGCGACTCGGGAATGAAGAAGCGAATCGCCAGGACAAACACCGCCGGCACCGCCAGCACCAGGAAGATGTCGCGCCAGCCGATCACCGGCAGCAGGAGATACGACAACACCCCCGCCGCCACGAAGCCCAACGGCCAGAAGCCGTCCATCAGCGCAATGTAGCGGCCTCGGCGCTTGGCCGGGATCAGCTCCGAGAGCATCGACTGGGCGATCGGAAATTCCATGCCCATGCCAATGCCCAGCAAGATACGAAACAGCGTCAACGTCTCGACGTCTTGGGCGGTGGAGCACAGGTAACTGGCGAGGCCCCACAACACGATGCTCCACTGGAACACCGGCTTGCGCCCGAAGCGGTCCGCCAGCATGCCCGACAGCGAAGCCCCCAGCACCATGCCGAAAAAGCTCGAGCTGGCGAGCAATCCGGCCTGGGCCGTGCTCAGGCCGAACTCGGTTTTGATCGACCCCAGCAGGAACGTCATCATCGCCAGGTCCATGGAGTCGAAGAAAAACGCCAGGGCAATGATGATGAAGATAACCCGGTGATAACCGCTGATGGGCAGCCGCTCAAGGCGTTCCGCCGCGCTGTAGCCGTAAGTGTTCATGTCGCCTCCCCAATCCGATGATTCCCCGGACCGAGTGTGCGCGAACCTTGCAGCTGACCATTGCTGAATACGACCTGCCAACAGCCCTGAGCGACGCGGAGAAGCGCTCTAGAGCGCCATTTCCAACGTGTCCTCCCGGGCGAACCGATGAATTTCCTCCTGGCCGAGTACCGTGACCTGCAAGGCTCGCGAATCGTTGGGCAGGCTCAGCCAGCCG
The DNA here is from genome assembly GCF_000281895.1 of Pseudomonas fluorescens Q2-87. Taxonomy (NCBI): domain Bacteria; kingdom Pseudomonadati; phylum Pseudomonadota; class Gammaproteobacteria; order Pseudomonadales; family Pseudomonadaceae; genus Pseudomonas; species Pseudomonas fluorescens. The sequence goes on from NZ_CM001558.1 coordinate 5,548,817, forward strand.
GACTGCATGAACAGCTGCAGCACCGCCGCTCCCAACGCGCCGCCCAGGTGCGGGCGACGTTCGCTCCAATCCGGGCAGGGGCATGCGATGCGGGCGTTGCGATGGGCCAGTGCCTGGATGAACAGGCCATGCCCGGCCAATTGATTAGCCCCCTTGTGGGTGACGATCACCCGCTGGTCATATTGTTCGATCCACCCTGCGTCCAGCAGGCGCTGGTACAAGTCGGCTGCCAGGGTTCCGCCCAAGTGGTCGTCGCAGAGCCTGGCGCGCATCAGCGACGCAGGGGCTGAAGGGGCTTTGGTCGGCATGACGCCACGCTTGAAGATTTCCGGGATCTGCCGCGGCTGGCTGACCAGCGTGGCGCTGGCCAATGCTTCGACGGCCGCGCCGATTTCAGGCGCGGCCAGGCGAAAAAACCGTTTGCGGCCACGGAGCTCGATTTTCAACAGGCCACCGCTGCACAGTCGCCCCAGATGGGCGCTGGCCGAGGACGGCGACAGCCCGGCGAGCAAGGCCAGCTCTTCGGCCTGGCGGGCCGTGCCGTCCATCAAGGCCCACATCATTGCGCTGCGCTTGGGGTCGGCCAGCAACGTGGCGATCTGGCTGATGCAAGGTGCATGTTCCATGTATTCACTCCCTGTTGAATCATTCGTCTACTGCTCTGGCGCAGGCGGTCGCTAGTATAAGCGCGGCGATCGAGGTTTCCTGTCCTCCGGAAACCTTTGGAGGCGATTGTTCGTGAGGGAAAAGTCTCTTTTTGTGAGCGACTAATGACCGCCCCCCGTTGAACACGGAAATTGAGCGGTCAACTGGGCGCAACGGGCCCGGAGCATGTCCCGCAAAAGATTGATCGGTTTACTCAATTGTGCGCGATGGGCACACAGCAGATTGAGCGGTGCCCGTTCGCATTGCAGGTGTGGCAACAGGACCTTCAAGCGTCCGGCCAGCACATCGGCGCCAACATCCAGCCACGACTTGTAGGCGATACCCGCGCCGGCCACCGCCCAGCGCCGCACCACATCGGCATCATCGCTGAAGCGGTCGCCGCTGACGGTGAGGCTCACCTCCCGCTTGCCGTCATGAAAACACCAGCGGTCGTGAACCCGAGAGCCAAGCATGTACAGCAGGCAGTTGTGCTGGGCCAATTGCTCCAACTGGAGGGGATCACCATGAAGCGCCAGGTAAGCCGGCGATGCGCACAACACCCGGTAGTTATCCGGCGCGACAGGCAAGGCCACCAGGCTGGAATCTTCCGGCTCGCCATATCGCAGCGCGATGTCCACCGGCTGCTTGAACAGATCGGCGATGCGATCCCCCAGCAACAGCCGCACCGTCAGCCCGGGATGTTCGCGCTGGAACTCATCCAGCCAGGGCAACAGTACGTTGCGCCCCAGGTCCGACGGTGCGGACAGCTGCAGCACCCCGCTCACCTGATCCTGGCCGCTGGTCAATAACCGACGGCCCTCATCAAGACTGCCCAAGGCGGCACGGGCATATTCGAGAAAACCTTCGCCCTCGACCGTCAGCCGCAGGCTACGGGTGGAGCGAGCCAGCAGACGGGCGCCGAGGTGTTGCTCGATCCTTTTCAACGCGGCACTGGCCACCGCCGGCGACAGGTCCATGACCCTGGCGGCTGCCGAGAGACTGCCCAGATCCGCCGCCCGGACAAACAGTTGCAAGTCATCGAATCGGAGCATGACGCTTCCATTATCAAAAAGTTATTGAAAGAGCCTGTTCTTTTAGCCGGTTTTATCTCGCCGATAAATAGCTAAACATTGGCTTCATTGCACTTACCCTCTCGGAGACGCCTCATGAAAGCCATTGCCTACTACCATTCGTTGCCCATCACCGACCCGCAATCGTTGCAGGACATCGAGCTGCCAGAGCCCGTGGCCGGTCCGCGAGACTTGCTGGTGGAGGTCAAGGCCATCTCGGTCAACCCCGTGGACACCAAGGTCCGTCAGAACGTCCAGCCCGAAGGCGGCGCCGCTAAAGTGTTGGGCTGGGACGTGGCTGGCGTAGTCAAGGCCGTGGGCAGCGAAGTCACGCTGTTCAAGGCTGGGGACAAGGTATTCTACGCCGGCTCAATTGCCCGGGCCGGTGGCAACAGCGAGTTGCATGTGGTGGATGAACGCATCGTCGGCCATATGCCCAAGACCCTCGGTTTCGCCGAAGCGGCAGCGCTGCCGCTGACGGCCATTACGGCGTGGGAGTTGCTGTTCGAGCGGCTGCACATCAAGGAAGACCCACTTGATCAAGGCCAGAGCCTGCTGATCGTCGGCGCTGCGGGCGGCGTCGGGTCGATCCTGACGCAACTGGCCAGCCAGCTCACCGGACTGAAAGTGATTGGCACTGCCTCCCGTGCCCAGACCCAGGAATGGGTCCGCAGCCTGGGCGCCGACCTGGTGATCGACCACAGCCGGCCATTGAGCGAAGTGTTGAAAGAAGCAGGCCAGCCCCAGGTGACCCACGTCGCCAGCCTGACCCAGACCGACCAGCATCTTGATCAACTGGTCGAAGCGCTGGCGCCCCAAGGCAAACTGGCGCTGATCGACGATCCCAAGACGCTGGACGTGACCAAACTCAAGCGCAAGAGCCTGTCGCTGCATTGGGAGTTCATGTATACCCGCTCGCTGTTCGAAACGGCCGACATGATCGAGCAGCACAACCTGCTCAACCGCGTGGCCCAACTGATCGACGCCGGCACGCTGAAAACCACGGTCGGCGAACATTTCGGCACGATCAATGCCGAAAACCTGCGCCGGGCCCATGCGCTGCTGGAGAGCGGCAAGTCCAAGGGCAAGATAGTGCTCGAAGGTTTCTGACTATTTTGTGGCAGCCAAAACCCTTGGCCTGTCAACCCACTGTGGCGAGGGAGCTTGCTCCCGCTCGGTTGCGCAGCAACCGCAAAAACCAAGGGCCGCTGCGCAGCCCAGCGGGAGCAAGCTCCCTCGCCACAACAGCTGGTGCATCAACGATGGGCTGCACCGTCAGTCCGAGAATTGACCCTTGTCACAATTGCGATCGTATTCGGGTCTACACTCGAGGCCTTTGCAACGCAGTCTTTTACGTGAGGAGGTCAGCAATGAAGATCCTGATAAAAGAAGTGGCAAAATCCCAATGGCAAGTGCGCCTCGACCAACACGTCGTGACCTTTCGCACCGAGGCCGAAGCCCAAGCCTTCGCCACGACGCTTCAAGCGCGGATTCACGCGCCGCATCACTTCCCTGAACAGCAGCAGCGCGCCGTCGGCTGAGTCAGCCCTCGCGACTGGCCTGGGCCAGCGCACGGGCATTTTGCAGGCGACGGGTCAGCATCGCGGCGCCCACCACACATAACCCACAGAGGCTGATGACCAACGCCATCGGCACCGCCGTGCCGTCATGCAACGCAGCCACCAGCGCTGCGGCCCCCGCCGCCACGGAAAACTGCAGGCACCCCAGCATCGCTGACGCACTGCCGGCGCGGGCGCCCTGCCCGTTCATCGCACAGGCAGACGCGTTGGGAATGATGCACCCCAGGCTGGCGATACAGATAAACAGCGGAACCAGCAACGGCCACAGATGCTCAGGGTGCAGGGAACTGACGGCCAACAGGCTCAACCCGGCGGCGAGGTAGACCCATACTGCGCGGGTCAGCAGGAATGCAGGGCCGCGTTTGGACAGTAACCGGGCGTTGACTTGGGCAACCAGGATGAAGCCCGCCGCGTTGGTTCCGAACAACCAACCGAAGTGCTCGGCCGGCACGCCGTAGAGTTTGATGAAGACGAAAGGCGAACCGGCGATGTAGGCAAACATCCCGGCGATAGCGATACCTCCTGTCAATGCATGACCGAGAAACACCGAGTCAGTCAATAACCGGCCGTATTGGCGCAAGGCGCCCGACAATGGCGCCCGAGGCACGTGGTCCGGCAAGCTCTCCGGTAGCCACACGGCCACGGCCGTCGCCGCCAGCGCGCTGAACAGGGTCAGGGCAATGAAGATCGACTGCCAGCCGTGCAAATTCACCAGCAACCCACCCAGCATCGGCGCGAGGATCGGCGCCAGGCCCATCACCAGCATCAATTGCGAAAACACCTTGGCCGAGCCCACTGCGTCGCATTTGTCGCTGACGATCGCCCGGGAGATGACCATCCCCGCGCATCCACCCAGGGCCTGTACGAAACGGGCACCGATCAACCATTCCAGGCTCGGCGCGTAGGCGCAGGCCAGGGACGCCACGGTGAACAAGCCGACGCCGGTGAGCAACGGAATGCGCCGCCCAAAGCGATCCGCCACCGGCCCATAGGCCAATTGCCCGATGGAAAGGCCGAGAAAATACGCGGCCAGGGTCAGTTGGATGTGTTTTTCATCGGTCCCGAAGGCCGTGGCCATCGCCGGAAAAGCGGGCAAGTAAAAATCGATCGCCAAGGGACCGAAGGCGCTCAAGGCGCCGAGAATCAGAATGGTACGAAAGTTCATCGGGCGTCCAGGTCAGGCGTCAGTCGGCAGCCCGACAGTCTAGCTCTGCCGGGCGCTCTTGAACATTCCGATAGGTCGCTAACGATTAAAAATCTTCAGGCCAGACTGACCTCGTAGCCTTCCTCCTTGATGACTTCGGCCACCGCATCGGCCGGCAGTGAGCTCTGGACCCGAACGGTCCGGCTACCCAGGTCGACCTGCACGTCCGCTGCCGGATCCTTGGCTTGTACTGCCTGGGTGATGGCCCTGACACAGTGACCGCAGGACATGCCTTGAACGTTGAATATCTGCATGAGATGACTCCTAGGGATTGAGGTTGCCGAGAGTTTCAAGCTTGCCATCATGGCAAGGTCAAGTTCTGGCAAAAACTGCCGGGCTGGCAATCGGCCCCGCGCTCAGCCAAGCTGCACCTATCAAGGATTTCACACCGGAGGTTCAGCCATGCGCTGGTCAGCGTTCAGCCTGTTTTGCATGCTCGGTTTTTTTGCAGTAGCCCCCCAGGCGTCGGCCGCTGGCGAAGACTTTGGCGTGTTGATCATTTCCCGCGAGCGCCTGGAAGTGTCGACCAATTGCGAAATCGGCATCTACATCCAGGATCAACTCTCCGCCCGGCTTTTCCAGGAGCAGAGCACCTCCTTCAACTTGCCGCCCGGCACGGTCTCCCTGCGTTTGAAGCTGCTGCCAGGCCAGGCACCGGGATGCAACCCGGGCATGCTGGCGCCCAGCTCGCAGGAAATCACCCTCAGGGCCGGCGATATCCTTAAATTCCGCATCGCCATGGGTCAGCAAGGGATGTACCTCAAGCAGGCTGCGCTCGGTTACTGACCGAATCACATCATGGTGGGAGCGGGCTTGCTCTCGAAGGCGGTGGGTCAATTGACGCTTTAATCGACTGACACACCCCTTTCGCGAGCAAGCCCGCTCCCACATGGTTTAGGAAACCTTTTGGATTGGCGCTTGACCTTGCCAGCATGGCAAGGTTGATCCTGTGGTCACTCACTACAGGGAGCCTAGCGATGTCCGAACCCACCACCTTCGACCTACCGATAGCCGGCATGACCTGCGCCAGTTGCGCCGGGCGGGTTGAACGGGCCTTGAGCAAGGTCGCCGGCGCCCGCGCCGTCAGCGTGAACCTGGCGACCGAACAGGCACGGATCGAGGCACCCGAGGGCAGCCTGCCGGCCTTGATGCAGGCCGTCGAACAAGCGGGATATAGCGTTCCCGTGCAAACCCTGGAACTCAAGATAGATGGGATGACCTGTGCCTCCTGTGTCGGTCGGATCGAGCGCGCCTTGGGCAAAATCGGCGGCGTCAACCGTGTCAGCGTGAACCTGGCCAACGAGCGGGCGCATGTTGAATGGCTCGGTCAGGTCGATACGCAAACGTTGATCGAGGCGGTCAGGCATGCCGGTTATGACGCCCATGTCTGGCAGGCCGAGCAACCCTCTGATGCGCAGCCCCGTCGCCTGAGTCGCGAACGCCTGGCGCTGGTACTGGCAATCTTGCTGTCCGTGCCGCTGGTGTTGCCCATGCTGTTGCAGCCGTTTGGTGTGCACTGGATGCTGCCGGCCTGGGTGCAGTTCGCCCTGGCGACACCGGTGCAGTTCATTTTCGGTGCGCGCTTTTATGTGGCGGCCTTCAAAGCCGTGCGCGCCGGGGCCGGGAACATGGACTTGTTGGTGGCCCTGGGCACCAGCGCAGGTTACGGCTTGAGCCTCTATGAATGGGCCATCGCGCGTCCCGGCAGCATGCCGCACCTGTATTTCGAAGCTTCGGCCGTGGTGATTGCCCTGGTATTGCTGGGTAAATACCTCGAAAGCCGCGCCAAGCGACAGACCGCCAGTGCCATTCGTGCCCTGGAAGCCTTGCGGCCTGAGCGGGCGATTCAGGTAATCGACGGCCAGGAACGGGATGTCGCCATCAGTGCCTTGCGCTTGAACGACCTGGTGCTGGTCAAGCCCGGCGAACGTTTCCCGGTGGATGGTGAAGTGCTCGAAGGCCAGAGCCACGCCGACGAAGCGCTGATCAGCGGCGAAAGCCTGCCAGTGCCCAAACAGCCCGGTGACAAGGTCACCGGCGGCGCCATCAACGGTGAAGGCCGGCTGTTGGTGCGCACCCAGGCGCTGGGCGCTGAAACCGTCCTGGCGCGCATCATTCGCCTGGTGGAAGACGCCCAGGCAGCCAAGGCACCGATACAGAAGCTGGTGGATAAAGTCAGCCAGGTCTTCGTGCCGGTGGTACTGGTGCTGGCCCTGGCAACGCTGCTCGGCTGGTGGCTGTACGGTGCGCCGCTGGAAACCGCACTGATCAACGCCGTCGCCGTGCTGGTGATTGCCTGCCCATGCGCCCTGGGTTTGGCGACGCCCACGGCGATCATGGCCGGCACCGGCGTGGCCGCGCGCCACGGGATTTTGATCAAGGATGCCGAGGCCCTGGAGCGCGCCCATGAAGTCGATACGGTGGTGTTCGACAAAACCGGCACCCTGACCTCCGGCACGCCGCGCATCGCCCACATGACAGCCCTCGTGGGTGACGAAGACACGCTGCTGAAAATGGCCGGCGCGCTGCAACGCGGCAGTGAACATCCTCTCGCCAAAGCGGTGTTGGACGCCTGCGCCGAGCGCGGCCTGGACGTTCCGGATGTCAGCGACAGCCAATCCCTGGCCGGACGCGGCATTGCCGGCAGCCTCGCCGGTCGCCGCCTGGCCCTGGGTAATCGACGTCTGTTGGACGAACTCGGCCTGAGCCCCGGCGCACTGGCCGAGTCGGCACAGGCGTGGGAAACCGAAGGCCGGACCCTGTCCTGGCTGATCGATCAAGACGCGACGCCTCGGGTATTGGGCCTGTTCGCCTTCGGTGACACCCTCAAGCCCGGCGCCCTCGCCGCCGTACAGGCCTTGAATGAGCGCCACATCGCCAGTCACTTGCTCACGGGCGACAACCGGGGCAGCGCCAAGGTGGTGGCCGAGGCGCTGGGAATCACCCAGGTCCATGCCGAAGTGCTGCCCGCGGATAAGTCCGCCATCGTTCAGCAGTTGAAAACGCATTCCATGGTGGCGATGGTCGGCGACGGCATCAACGACGCCCCGGCCCTGGCCGCCGCCGACATCGGCATCGCCATGGGCGGCGGCACCGACGTGGCGATGCACGCTGCCGGGATCACCCTCATGCGTGGCGATCCACGGCTGGTGCCGGCGGCCCTGGACATCAGCCGCAAGACTTACGCCAAGATTCGCCAGAATCTGTTCTGGGCGTTCGTCTATAACCTGATCGGCATCCCGCTGGCCGCGTTCGGCTTCCTCAACCCGGTACTGGCCGGCGCGGCCATGGCGCTGTCGAGCGTCAGCGTGGTGAGCAATGCGTTACTGTTGAAATTCTGGACACCCAAGCGGTTGGAGGACAAGCGATGAACATCGGCCAAGCGGCCCGCCAGAGCGGCCTGAGCGCGAAGATGATTCGCTATTACGAATCCATCGGCCTGCTCAAGGCAGCCCATCGCACCGACAGCGGCTACCGGATCTACGGTGCCGACGACCTGCATACGCTGGCCTTTATCAAGCGCTCCCGGGACCTTGGGTTTTCATTGGAGGAAGTCGGAAAGCTGCTGACCCTCTGGCAGGATCGCCAACGGGCTAGCGCTGACGTCAAGGCTCTGGCTCGGCAACACATCGATGAGCTGAATCAGAAAATCCGTGAACTGGGTGAATTGCGGGACACTCTTCAAGATCTGGTGGAGCACTGCCATGGGGATCATCGTCCGGATTGTCCGATTCTCAAGGAGTTGGCTTCGGGGTGTTGTCAGGAGGCTGTAGCCGGCTGATAGGCACCCTTGCTGAGTTTTTTGGGGGGCCGTAGTTCGTGTGTATATCCGTTTCTTCGGTAACGGCGGCTGGTGGTTCCGCCCTTACGGCGGGTCACTTTCGAAAAGCCGGAATGCCGGCCCAGGCGAAAGTAACCAAAGCGCTCTTGCCCCACCACTTGGCACCTCGCCTAGGCTCGGTGTGCCCTCACTCCGGCATTGCTCCGTGGGCCCGCTGCGAAGGGCCATCCATGGCCCAGCGCAGCTATCCCGGCATCCATGCCGGGATGCCCACTCCACAATGCCTGCGTTCGGCCAGCGTGGTTAACGGGGCGCCGAAATCAACGTCCACCGCGAGGCGGCCTGATAGCCGGCCTGATTCAGGTGGGATCGCGTTCCTCCTGTGGGAGCGGGCTTGCTCGCGATAGCAGTGGTTCAGCCACATAGATGCTGGACATACCCCCGCTCTTGCTTTGCTTTAGATCTTGATCTGGACGCCCCATTAACCACGCTGGCCGAACGCAGGCATTGCGTAGTGGGCACCTCGGCATGGATGCCGAGGTAGCCGTGCTGGGCCATGGATGGCCCTTCGCGGCGGGCCCACGGAGCAATGCCGGAGAGAGGGCATGCCGAGCCTAGGCGAGGCACCAAGTGGTGGGGCAAAGCGTTTTTGGTTACTTTTGGCGCTCTTCCAAAAGTGACCCGCTGTAAGAGCGGAACCGCCAGCCGCCGTCACAAAAAAAACGGATATACACACCAACCACACCAATCACTGCATCCAAGGCGGAGGCGGCTCTTCAGCTTTACCAGGTGGAGCATCGTCAGCAGCCCGTAAAGCCTGACGTCGCTCCTCATCCAAGCGAGCAGCCTCGATCTCACGCATGATCCCACCGACATCCGCCAGCTCTTCCGGCTCGTCGAACTCCCCGGTCAACACACTGGCAGGATGCAAGGTGCCGGCTTCATAAAGCGCCCACATCTCCTTCGCATACTTGGTGCGCTTGAGCTCCGGGGCAAACCGGCCGAAGTAGGACGCCATGTTGCCCACGTCCCGCTCCAGCATGCTGAAGGCATGGTTGTTACCGGCAGCGTCCACCGCTTGCGGCAGATCGATGATCACCGGCCCCGTCGGCGTCAGCAGTACGTTGAACTCCGACAGGTCACCATGCACCAGACCGGTACACAGCATCAGCACGATCTGGGAAATCAGGAACGCGTGATATTCACGGGCCTGATCCGGTTCCAACACCACATCGTTCAGACGCGGCGCCGCATCACCGTACTCGTCGGCCACCAGCTCCATCAGCAGCACGCCTTCAAGGAAGTCGTACGGCTTGGGCACGCGCACACCGGCACTGGCCAAGCGGAACAATGCCGCCACTTCGGCGTTCTGCCAGGCGTCCTCGGTTTCCTTGCGTCCGAACTTCGAGCCCTTGGCCATGGCTCGGGCCTGGCGGCTGTTACGGACCTTACGGCCTTCCTGATACTCGGCCGCCTGACGAAAACTTCGCTTGTTCGCCTCCTTGTAGACCTTGGCGCAACGTAGCTCATTGCCGCAGCGCACCACATAAACAGCTGCTTCTTTACCACTCATGAGTGGGCGCAGCACCTCGTCGACCAGACCGTCCTCGATCAGGGGTTCAATGCGTTTTGGAGTCTTCATCAGCTTTTATTGTGGGTCCTTTATTACCAAACACGCGAATGACAGTCGTTATACGTCAATCCTTCCTTCACGGGGAGGGGTTGCCGACCTATGAACTTGCGATGCACACAATGTGCCGGAGTATCGACCGAGCCGAATCATAGCCGAGACAGGGCATGGCATTGGCAACTCGATGCGCAGGTATTTGCGACAAGAGCTGACAGATATACCGACAGCCCACGCTCAAGATTTAAACAGCTCCCCTGGCGTATACCCAAACATTCCCTTGAAGGCCGCGATAAAAGCGGACGTTGAATCATACCCACAAGACAGCGCCGCGCTGGTCACACTGTCGCCCTTCTCCAACGAGCCCAGGGACGACAACAACCGCATGCGCTGGCGCCAGGCGCGAAAGCTCAGGCCGGTTTCGCGCTGGAACAAGCGCATCAGGGTTTTTTCCGAGGTGCCCAGGCGTTCGGCCCAGGCTTGCAGAGTGACGTTTTGCTCAGGCTGTTCGATCAGCTCGTTGCACAGCGCCAGGAGTCGAGCATGGCGGGGCAAGGGCAGGGAAAATCCTACCTCTGGCAGCGTCGCCAACTGGTCCAGCAGCACCTGAACCAATCGCTCTTGTGGGGTATCGCCCTGCGGGTACTCGGCCGGAAGCTGGCAGAACACCTTGATCAACTCGCGGGCCAGCGGCGTAACCTCCAACACCCGGCAACGCGCATCCGCCCGGGGACAGGCCTGGCGATGCACATAAAGGCTGCGCATTTCCGCGCGGGTTGAGGTCACCACGTGATGCTCCAGATTCGCCGGGATCCAGATACCCCGTTGTGGCGGGGCGAAGAAACTGCCCTCAGCGGTATGCACGCCAAGAACGCCACTGATGGCGTAGGAAAACTGCACCCAGTCATGCCGATGGGCTTGCGTCCACGAGCCGGCGTTCAAGCTTTCGACACGGGCATAGAGCGGCCGGGGCAGGTGCGTCAGGTCGGGAATGCGTCGTTCGAGCTGTTGGTGTCCGTTAGTCGGCATTGATTGGCCTTATGTCGCAAGACGACTGTTTGGGACGACGTTAGGCTAAGTCGACTTTTCTTACAACTTGCGGTGCCCCATGGCTATTTTCAGACACCTCAAACGCATGGTGACCGACTGGTTCCTGTGCGGCATGCTGCTCGCCACGCTGCTGGCCTACCTGTTTCCATCCTTCGGTGCCACCGGTGGCGCCATGCATGCCGAGTGGGTCGTGAATATCGGCATCTTCGTGGTGTTCTTCCTGCACGGGGTCAACCTGTCCGGCGAGCAGATCCGCCACGGCTTGAAGAACACCCGGCTGCACGTGATGGTGCAAGGCTTCACCTTTGGGGTGTTTCCGTTGATCTGGCTGCTCTGCAACGGGTTACTGGGCAGTCATGTACCGTCGTTATTGATGCTGGGGTTCTTTTATCTGTGCGCCCTGCCCTCGACCATTTCCTCCTCGGTGGCCCTGACCGGCAGCGCCGGCGGCAACGTGCCGGCGGCCATTCTCAATGCGAGCCTGTCCAGCGTACTGGGGATCTTTCTTACGCCGCTGCTGGTCAGCCTGGTGGTCGGCAGCGGCGCCGGTGGCATCGACCTGGGCTCGACGTTGCTCGACCTGTGCCTGATGTTGCTGCTGCCGCTCGTGCTCGGGCAATTCTTGCGGCGCTGGGTGGCTGGTTTCTTCGGTCGATACAAACGCTACACCAGCGTCATCGACAAGCTGGTGATTCTGCTGCTGGTCTACGCTGCGTTCTGCAATTCCATGGTTTCCGGCATCTGGCGGCAGCAAGGCAACGGTGTGCTGCTCAGTGCAGTGATAGGCAGCTCAGTGCTGTTGGCGATTATCCTGTGGACAACCACCCGCACCGCTCGGGCCTTGAAATTCAGCAGCGCCGACGAGGTCGCCGCAGTGTTCTGTGCCAGCAAGAAATCCCTCGCTGCCGGGGTACCGATGGCCGCATTGATTTTTGGCGACCACCCCGGCCTCGGCCTGATTCTGCTGCCGATCATGATCTATCACCCGTTGCAGTTGATCGTCTGCTCGATCCTGGCCGAGCGCTATTCCAACCACCATCGGGCGCTGGCTGCACAACGGAGTGACTCGATCCTCAACGCTCGATAATCGCCGTCACACCCTGGCCGGCGGCTGCGCAGATGGAGATCAGGCCGCGGCCTCGTCCCGCAGCGTCCAGCAACTTGGCCAGGTTGGCGACAATGCGCCCGCCTGTGGCGGCAAATGGATGGCCGGCGGCCAGGGAGCTGCCCTTCACGTTCAAGCGGCTGCGGTCTATGGCGCCCAGCGCCGCATCGAGGCCCAGGCGGGTCTTGCAGTAGTCCGGGTCTTCCCAAGCCTTCAATGTACACAACACTTGGGCGGCAAACGCTTCATGGATTTCGTAGTAATCGAAGTCCTGCAAGGTCAGGCCGTTGCGCGCCAGCAGCCGGGGCACGGCGTAGACCGGGGCCATCAACAGCCCTTCGGCACCATTGACGAAATCCACCGCCGCGGTTTCACCGTCGCGCAAGTACGCCAGGATCGGCAGGCCGCGGGCCTTGGCCCATTCTTCGCTGCCCAGCAACACCAGCGAGGCGCCGTCGGTCAGGGGCGTGGAGTTACCCGCCGTCATTGTGCCTTTGGCGCTTCTTTCGAAGGCCGGTTTGAGGGACGCGAGTTTTTCCAGGGTCAGGTCCGGGCGCAGGTTATTGTCCCGGGTCAGGCCGAGAAACGGCGTCATCAAATCGTTCTGCCACCCTTCGGCGTAGGCCGCCGCCATTTTCTGATGGCTTTCCAGGGCCAACAGATCCTGTTCTTCCCGAGGGATCTGCCAGGTCTGGGCCATCAGTTCACAGTGCTGGCCCATGTTCAGCCCGGTGCGGGGCTCGTTGATGCGCGGCAGGTCGGGCATCAAGTGCTGAGGCCGCAACTGCAGGAAGGTCTTGATCTTATCGGCGGTGGTCTTGGCGCGATTGGCTTGCAGCAGGATCCTGCGCAGCCCTTCATTGACGGCAATCGGCGCATCCGAGGTGGTGTCCACGCCGCCAGCGATGCCACTGTCGATCTGGCCCAGGGCGATCTTGTTGGCGACCAGCAGCACCGTCTCCAGCCCGGTGCCACAGGCCTGTTGCACGTCATAGGCCGGCGTCGTGGGTGAGAGCCGCGAACCGAGCACGCATTCGCGGCTCAGGTTCAGATCCCGGGACAGCTTGAGCACCGCACCGGCGGCGACTTCACCAATGTGCAGGCCATGCAGGTTGTAGCGCTCGATCAGCCCCTCGAGGGCGGCCGTCAGCATCGCCTTGTTGCTCGCGGTGGCATAGGGCCCGTTGGAACGGGCAAAGGGAATGCGGTTACCACCGATAATCGCGACGCGGCGTAGCTGTGTCATGGAGAATCCCCGTGTGTGCGCTGGAATGCCGAATGGGCTGGAAAAACGCCTCTGCCGCACAAGCTTAGGCTTTATCTCGCCGATCGAACGACTGATTGCCAATCATGGTCCACACTTGGAACCTCACAGCCGGAGTGTGTTCCATGTCTGACCGTTATATCGACTTCGCCAATTCGCCCGTTGGCCTGCGTCTGGTCGGGGCCCTCGGCCTGCCATCGCCGGCTCGCCTGGAACGCTGGCAGGCCGGGCGGTTGCGGCCGATCGAGGGCGCGCTGCTGCTGGGCGGCGGGCCACTGACCGAACAGGTCGGCACGTTCGCCAAGCGCCTGACCGACAGCATTTTCGGCTACGGCGGCGAACCGACCCTGGCCACCGAGTGGATTCCCGGCCATGGCCCGAAAATCAAGGCTGTGGTGTACGACGCCAGCCACCTGACGCAGGTTGATCAGCTCAAGCACTTGCGCGAGTTTTTCCAGCCATTGATGAAAAATCTCGACCGCAGCGCCCATGTCGTCATCCTCGGTCGCGCCCCGGAAAGCCTGACCGAACCGTTCGCCGCCAGCGCCCAGCGGGCATTGGAAGGTTTCAGCCGCTCCCTGGCCAAAGAGTTGCGCCATGGCGGGACGCTGCAGTTGTTGTATGTCGGCAACGGCGCCGAGAGCCAGTTGGAAGGCGCGCTGCGTTTTTTCCTGTCGCCCAAGAGCGCCTTCGTTTCTGGGCAGGTGATTCGCCTCAATGCCTGCGATACCCAGGTCCAGGACTGGACCCGACCGCTGACGGGGCTCAAGGCCCTGGTCACTGGCGCTGCCCGCGGGATCGGCGCCTCCATCGCCGAAACCCTGGCCCGCGATGGCGCCGATGTGATCCTGCTGGACGTGCCGCAGGCCAAGACTGATCTCGATGCCCTGGCTGCACGCTTGAGCGGGCGCAGCGTGACGCTGGACATCTGCGCCGAAGACGCCGCCACACAGTTGATCGAGCACCTGCCCGACGGCATCGACATCGTGGTGCACAACGCCGGCATCACCCGGGACAAGACCCTTGCCAACATGACCCCGGAGTTCTGGGACGCGGTGTTGGCGGTCAACCTCAACGCGCCACAAGTGCTGACCAAGGCCCTGCTCGACCACGGCACCCTGCGGGACAATGGCCGGGTGATTTTGCTGGCCTCCATCAGCGGCATCGCCGGCAACCGCGGACAGACCAACTACGCCGCGAGCAAGGCCGGGTTGATTGGCCTCGCCCAGGCCTGGGCACCATTGCTGCAAGCGCGCGGGATCAGCATCAACGCCGTGGCGCCGGGGTTTATTGAAACCCGCATGACCGCCGAAATCCCCTTCGCCCTGCGCGAAGCCGGGCGGCGCATGAGTTCCCTGGGCCAGGGCGGCCTGCCTCAGGATGTCGCCGAAGCCGTGGCGTGGCTCGCACAACCGGGCACGGGCGCGGTGACCGGGCAGGCACTACGGGTGTGTGGGCAAAGCCTGCTGGGAGCATGACCATGACAATCCAATGGCATGAGATCAGCGCCGCGCCCTCGATGTCGGGGCTCTATTCAAAAGCGGCGACCCGGCGCAAGGTCACCGGCAAGACCTTGCCGGAACAAGGGCTGCGTCAAGTGCTTCAGGTCGACCCTCAGCGCCTGGCAGCCTATCGCAAGGTCTGCGGTTTCACCGATAACGGGCTGCTGCCGCCGACTTATCCCCACGTCCTGGCGTTCGCCCTGCAAATGCAGTTGCTCACCGCGCGGGACTTTCCGTTTCCGCTGCTGGGGCTGATCCACCTGAGTAATCGCATCCGCGTATTGCGGCCCATGGGCGGGGTCGGCCAGGTGCGGGCCAGCGTCAACGTGCAGAACCTGCAAGCCCATCCGAAGGGCGCGGTGTTCGATCTGGTGACCCGCATCGATGATCAACTGGGGCCCCTGTGGGAAGCGCAGAGCCAGATGCTGTGCAAGGGCGTCCAGATTGACGGCGCGTTGGTGGAGGACCGGCCGGAAACCAGCCTGCCATTGGTGGAAGTGGCGCACTGGACGGCGCCAGCCGACATTGGCCGGCAGTACGCCAAGGTATCGGGCGACTACAACCCGATTCACCTCAGCGGCATCAGCGCCAAGCTGTTCGGCTTCCCCACCGCCATCGCCCATGGCCTGTGGAACAAGGCCAGGACCCTGGCAGCCTTGGACAACCACCTGCCGGAGGCCAACATCGAAATAGTAGTGGCCTTCAAGAAGCCGGTACGCCTGCCCAGCGAAGTAACCCTGCTGGCAAGCGCAGCGGGATCCAGCGGGGATTTGCGTTTGATCGGGGCGGGGGAATTGGAGCACATGGTGGGGAGCTGGCGGCCGACGGCTTGAGTGACGACAGAAATCATCCCCTGTGGGAGCGAGCTTGCTCGCGATAGCGGTGGGTCAGCTTGCCTTGATGGTGAATGTGCCGCCGTCTTCGCGAGCAAGCTCGCTCCCACATTTGTTCTCGGGTGTTCACAGATTCAGTGTCCACCACCAATCCCTGTGGGAGCGAGCTTGCTCGCGAAAGCGGTGGCTCAGCTTGCATTGATGTTGGATGTGCCGCCGTCTTCGCGAGCAAGCTCGCACAGTTTATTCAGTTGCCTGTCAGCGCGGTGGGTAGTTGGACAAGATCCGCCCTACCGTCTCACGTAGCGCCAAGCTGCGGTCAGTTGGAGTGGGTGAGTTGCTGAGCATTCGCTCATCGCTGCCACGCCACACCAGTTTTCCGTCCTTGCCATCGAGCAGGTCGATCTGCACCGTGGCGACCTTGTAGCTGATGTTGCGGGTTTCGTTGTACATCGGCCCGCCCCAATAACCATTCCAGGGGCTGCCCCAACCGCCACCGTAATTGGTGGTGACCTGTTGCTGGCGATCTTCGACGATCAAATAAGCCTGGACCTGCACATCGCCTCGCCCGCCGGCCGGAGCCTGGCGCAGGCCGCGTTGGTCGAGTTGATCGACAATGGCCTGGCGAATCCGCTGTTCGGTCAGGTCGCTCTTGATCCGTGGGGCATCGGGCCGATATTGCAGCGCCGGCTCTTTCCAGCTCCAACTGCGATACGCCGCGAAATCACGGCCAGGGTCAAAGTCATGGTTAACCTGGTTGGAGGCGCAGGCGCTGAGCAGCAGAGCGAAGGCCAATAGAGCAAGGCGGCGAAACATGGTTTTTCTCCGTTGCGTAATCAACTCGGTGGATAAGCCGACATGGCTTTCTCCACCGCCTCACGAATGGCGTCGGTGCGCGCGCCCTGGCTGCCGCGCTGGCCCGTCTCGGCGCTGGCGCTCCACACTGGCTGGCCATTGCGGGCATCGAACAGGTCCACCCGCACCACCACGACCTGCTCCTGGTACGTGCGCACCATCGGCACCGAGTGATACGCCCCATAGCCGGGGCCGTAACGGTTATAGCCGCCGTAGTAGCCAGGGTCATAATCATCGCGAACCTGACGCACGCGGGTTTCCAGGCGCAGGTCGGCGCTGACGAACAGGTCGGCCGGCCGGTTGTCCTGCAGCGGGCGCAAGCCACGCTGGTCCAGGGCATTGGTTACCGCTTCGGCCACCTGGGCCGAGTCCGCCCAAGCGGTGCCTGACGGCAATCGTCCGTTGAGCCAGGCCCAACTGCGATAGCGCCCATAGTCACGGGGCGGCGCGGGGTAAGCGCTGCGGTCGAACACCGTGGCAGCTTCGGGCGGCGCCGGCGGCAATGGATTGGACGTGGCGACATACGGGTTGCTGCCTTGGCAGGCCACCAATCCCAGGCACAGCACCAACAACCCTGAACGACCTTTCATTTCACTCTCCGATCAGACGGGACGGCAGACCCAATGCAAATAACGTCCCAATCCGGCAAAGGCAGGATGGCGACGGTGGGCCAGCTCCATTTCCAGCAACTGCGCAAGCTCCACGCGTGCCTGGAACTCCACGGGCATGTAGTCATGAAAAACCCGCACGCCACTCTGGATTTCGACCTGCCATAGACCTTCAAGTTGCGCTGCCAATTCTCGCGGATCAAGGGGTTGCTGCGGCGTCAGGCTTTGTTTTTCACCGGCCATGTCGTTTTTGCGCAACTTACGGAAATGGCCCTTGAGCAGGTTGCGATAGACCAGCGCGTCGCGGTTGTAGAACGCCAAGGATAACCAGCCACCCGCGGCGGTGAGCTGATGCAACACCGGCAGGATCGCGTGGGACTCGGCCAACCACTCCAGCACCGCATGGCACAGCACCAGGTCGTAAGGCTCGGTGAGCTGGCCAAGCAAATCCTGCCACGGCGCCTGGATGAACGTGGCGCTCTGGCCGGCCTCGGCAAACCGCTGGCGGGCGCCTTCGAGCATGGGCTCGGCCGGCTCGGCCAGGGTCACCTGATGGCCGCGTTCGGCCAGCCACAACGACATGTGGCCCAAGCCCGCACCGATGTCCAGCACGCGTAACGGGCGGTCCGGCAAGGTTTCCAGCAGATCGGCCTGGAGCACCGCCAGGCGGATCGCCCCCTTCGCCCCGCCATAGATTTTCTCGGCGAAGCGTGTGGCCAATTGGTCGAAATGACGATCGCTCATTGGCCAAACCGCCGTTCGCTGTCGGCCAGTTTGCTGCGCACCACGGCGTCCATGTCCAGGCCCAACTCGCTGCACAACAGCAGCAGGTACAACACGATGTCACCGACCTCTTGCCCGGCATGGGCGAGTTTGTCCGCCGGCAGCTGGCGCGACTGGTCTTCGGTCAGCCATTGGAAAATTTCCACCAGCTCAGCCATTTCCACGCTGGCGGCCATGGCCAGGTTTTTCGGGCTGTGAAATTGCCGCCAGTCGTTACGGTCGCGAATGGCATGCAGGCGTTCGGTCAGTTCAACAAGGTTCATCGGGCTCTCCTGAATGCGCATAGCTTCGGGGGGATGACGGGGGAAGGCAAGAGTCTCGGTACGAAGCGCCGGTTTGCCCCATAATCGAACGATCGCGGCCGTCGCAGCTCCTACAATCAGGGCCAACGGCTCAACGCAGATTCCCCTCACACCAGGAAGCACATATGCAGGTAGAAAGCTTTTTCGAATGGCTCGGCCAAGCGCTCGGTTCGGTGATCCGTTTCATCGTCGACCTGCTCAGCGGCCTGTTCAACATGCTGGCCAATGCCGGTGGCAACTTCGTCGACGGACTGTCACGCACCTTGGGCATGGACACCTCGATCATCAGCATCATCGCGCTGATCCTTGGGCTGATGCTGCTGTACTCGGCGATCCGCGCCTTCATGCGCGCGTCGATCGTCATGGGCATCATCTGGCTGGTGCTGGGGTTGTGGTTGTTGAGTTGGATTATTCACTGATACTCCAAGAACCACACCGAACACAGCTCCCGTGGCGAGGGAGCTTGCTCCCGCTGGGTGGCGAAGCCGCCCAAAATGGGTTGATGCAATTTTCCAGACAGACCGCACCGGCCGGTTTTACGGCTGCTTTGCAGCCGAGCGGGAGCAAGCTCCCTCGCCACAATGAGTCCGAGGTCGGTTTGGAGAACTGCGGCCCCCCTCGGCACAGACACGACCAGTCCCGGAACCCGCTACAATCTCGCTCCATCAAGGAGCCTGCATGTCCCACCTGATCACCGACTGGCGCGACCGCCTGACCCATCGCCGGGTCTGGGCGCTGGCTGCGCCGATGATACTTTCGAACATTTCCGTACCGCTGGTGGCGTTGGTGGACAGCACGGTCATCGGCCATTTGCCCCATGCCCATCAGTTGGGCGCCGTGGCGGTCGGGGCGAGCTTGTATACGGTGTTGGCGTGGGCCATGGGTTTCTTGCGCATGGGCTCCACCGGGTTCGCCGCCCAGGCCGCCGGGCGCGGGGATGGAGCGGCGTTGCGGCAAGTGTTGTTGCAAGGCCTGCTGCTGGCGATGGGGCTGGCCGTGGTGCTCGGTGCCGTCGGCGTGCCGTTGAGTGGCGTGGCCTTGCACTTCATGCAGCCGTCCACCGAGCTCAACCAACTGACCCAGGATTTCTTTCACACCCGGTTATTCGGTCTGCCGGCGGCGTTGGCCAGTTATGCGCTGGTGGGCTGGTTTCTCGGTGCCCAGAACGCCAGGGCACCCTTGGCGATCCTGCTGGTAACCAATCTGGTGAACATCGCCCTGAACCTATGGTTCGTGCTTGGCCTGGACTGGGGCGTGACCGGTTCGGCCCGGGCCTCGGTGATTGCCGAGTGGACCGGTGCCCTCGTCGGCCTGGCCCTCGCTCGCCAGACATTGCGCGCCTGGCCGGGGCATATCGCCTGGGCCGCCCTGGGGCTGTGGCAGAGCTGGCGTCCGCTGCTGGCGGTGAACCGGGACATTTTCATTCGCAGCCTGGCGCTGCAAGCCGTGTTTTTCCTGATCACCGTGCAAGGCGCCCGCCTGGGGGACGCGACCGTGGCCGCCAACGCCTTGTTGCTCAACGGCCTGCTGCTGACGGCCCACGCCCTGGATGGATTGGCCCATGCCGTCGAGGCGCTATGCGGCCACGCCATTGGCGCCCACGACCGCCTGGCCCTGCGCCGGTCGTTGGTGGTGGCCTGCGGCTGGTCACTGGTTGCAAGCGTTGGCTTCGCGCTGCTGTTCCTGCTCGCGGGCCACCTGTTCGTCGATATGCAGACCGACATACCCGAGGTACGCGACACGGCCTACCGCTACCTGCCTTATCTCGCCGCGCTGCCGCTGATCGCGGTCTGGAGCTATCTGCTCGACGGGCTGTTCATCGGCGCCACCCGCGCCCGGGAAATGCGCAACGGCATGCTGCTGACGCTGATACTGGTGTTGCCAGTCGCCTGGGCGCTGCGCGACCTGGGCAACCATGGGCTGTGGATCACCTTCCTCTTGTTCATGGCGTTGCGCAGCCTGACCTTGGGCGCCTTCGCCTGGCACTTGCAGCGGCGTGACCGCTGGCTCGGCCGCCCCGCGCCGTAACGATCAACCTTAGTCGTCCTGCCACAGCCGTCGCAACTGATCGAGATGCTCGCGTTGCGAACCGCCCACTCGCCCCGGCACCGGCCGAGCATCGGGATATTGCAGACGCAACCACAGCCAGTCGTCAAGCACGGCCCGCTCGGTAAACCCCAGCGCCAGCCCCTGCTGCAAGGCCTTCCAGAGTTGACGGTAGTCATTCCCGGTGGCGCGGGACCATCGCCAGGCGTGATGCTCCAGCACACACTGCTGCAGCTGACTCTGTTGCCGATCGCTGAGACCCTGCTCTTTTTCCAGCGGCGCCACCGACAGCCCGGGATTGGACAGCTGCTGCCAGCCTTGGCTGCCAATCGCCCGGTCGGCCCAGGTGCCGCCGAACCACCGCAACAGGCTGATCGGGCCCAGCCAGCAACTGAGTTCCAGCGGGTCGCAACCGTCGAAGAAATAACTGGCGGTGTGTGGGTTGTAGAAATTCAACAAGGCCTTGTGATGCAGGCCGAGCGTCACCGTCAGCATGCGACGCAGATGGGCCAGCACGTGCTCAACGGGCGACGGGCTGATCAACAAAAGCCCCGGCCACGAACGTGCATCCAGATGGCAGAGGCTGGTCAGCGCTGGTGCTTGGCGCAAATCCACCAACAACGGACCGTGTTCGCTCAGCCCATGCAATTCGGTGCCCTCGAACAAGGCAAAGGACCGTGCCTCAGGGAATTGCTCCCGGACAAGCCGCGCGGCCCCCGGCGCACCCGGCACGTCGAGCAGCAACCATTGGGGCGCCGATCCAGGCAGGCCGACAGCACTCACAGAGCCGCGCCCGAGCCACGACGGGTCAGCATGCGGCACGTACAAACGGTTTGAGAACAAGGGCTGAAACGTCCGCCACCGGGTAACAGGCATAACAGCACCAGCGGCTCGGCGCTCCGGATCGCAGCCAACAGAACCGGGTCGGCTGCGCATGACTCGGGCGTGTCGTGCAGAGCCACGCTCGCGAGCGGCTCCTCCGTATCCAGGGCGGGGGCGTCAAGGAATGCACTGATCAACGGCCGATCCGGATCACCCTCGATATAACTCACCAGCACCTCGGTACCGTCACGGATGTCGCCGGCCCCGCCAGCAGCGAGTTCGGGGGCCAGTGGCAGCCAGCAGTGACTGGGGCTGGCCCCCTCGCCCTGATAGGCCCAGTCGAACTGCACCGCCACGCGCCCCGCTTCCTGCCTCTCAGGTTCGCCCACCGCCACCACCCAGCCGCGCTGCCGGCTCACCATGCGCGGCTTGGCAGGTACGTCAGCAGCCATGAATGGAATGCCCCATGCGATGGCCTCGAAGTGGTTGCCATACACGCCCGCCTGTCCGCGATGCTCGACCTTGGTCAGCAGCCAGCGCTGGTTGCAGCCTTCGAAAGGATGGGCCGTCAGCGCCAGCACCTGGCCGCAATGCAGGCTCATCAAATCGCTGCCACCGTGGGCGACACGCTCGCCCGCCTCGGCACGCACGCTGAAGGTGCGTACACCGGGAACCGACCTGTCTTGCCCGTAAGCCGCCGCTTCGGCTGGAGGAAAATTGTCCGTACTGTCAGCGAACACCAGGCAATGCTCGCGCCGGGTGTGTTCGAAATGAAAGTGAATGCCGGCACGGGCACACACGCGCTGGAGAAATTGCAGGTCCGATTCCCGGTACTGGGTACACAAGTCCCGCGCCGGATAGTCACCGCTCAAGTCCAGGCACACGCTGCGCCCGCTGATGCCATGTGCCTTGAGTACCTGGCGGATGATCTGCGGCACCGAGCAGCCGCTGAACACCCGCTGGTTGAAACGCTGCGCCAGGCAGGCCAGCTTCGGCCCGATACGCACCCGGCAGGCAGCGCCATGATGAGGCTGGACAAGTTCGTGAAGCTGTCCGTGAACGCCCATGCCCGAGGCGCCGAAACTCAACCAGACGCTGCGGTACAGCAGAGCCGCCAAGTCCAGGGTGACGTCGTGGAGCAATAGCTCCACTTCATAGAAGAAGGGTTCGCTGATGGCTTCGCTACCACTGAACGCCAGGACGGCGAAGGGATCGGGCAGACCGGCTATCTCCAGACGGAATAATGGCTCGCTGGCTGGATTGGACATCGGCGTTTCTCTACAGGAGGGGCGGTCGGGGATTCTCGCCGAGAGCCATGGCCTAGTAGAGGGGTGAAGTACAAGTTAGGAAAGGGACTACACGAAATAAGGACATCGCCGGTTAAACGCACCGAGATTCGGAAATAACGGCGGTACGAACAAAAATGCCCTTCAGGACTGCCCGAAAAATCCCGCAACATGCGGCGTAGTTTCTGACAGCCCTGGAGGGCGGTGTTAATCAGTAGGGAGAACAGATACGGTCCCGTGGCGAGGGAGCTTGCTCCCGCTTGAGTGCGAAGCGCTCATAAAGAGGGGAGCTGCTGCGCAGCCCAGCGGGAGCAAGCTCCCTCGCCACAGGTCCGGTGGGCCTTCAGACTCTCCTCACGACGACAGGTACGACGAACGCGTCAGCCCCAGGCGCAAGGCATCCAGGAACTGGGTGCGCTCGGCGGCGCTGATGCGGGCGCTGGCGCACTTGTCGCGGTAGTGAGTCATCAACTCCTCCGGCGACAAGTGCACGTAGCGCAGCATGTCTTCGATGGTGTCGTGGGTTTCGATACCGGCGTGGTACACGCTGCCGTCGGCGTTCTGGTAGATGTTCACCGAGTCGGTGTCACCGAACAGGTTGTGCATGTCGCCAAGGATTTCCTGGTAGGCGCCCACCAGGAAGATGCCCAGCAGGTAATCTTCACCTGGGTTGAGGGAGTGGACCGGCAGGCTGGTCTCGATGCTCTGCTCGTCGACGTACTGCTTGATCTTGCCGTCGGAGTCACAGGTCAGGTCTTGAAGCACGGCGCGGCGCAGCGGCTCTTCATCGAGACGGTGCAGCGGCAGGATCGGCAACACCTGGCCGATGGCCCAGGTGTCCGGCAGGCTCTGGAACACCGAGAAATTGCAGATGTACTTGTCGGCGAGCTTGTCGTTGAGTTCATCGAGCACCTGGCGATGGGAGCGCTGACGGGCTTTCAACGAGTTGTGCAGGCGACGGCACACGGCGAAGTAGCACTGCTCGGCCAAGGCTTTTTCGGCCAGGGTCAGCTTGCCATCGGCATACTGGGCCGCCACGTCGCTCATGTAGTGGGTGGCGCGCCAGTAGGTCTCGGTGACCATCTCGATATCGGTCGGCCCCAGCAGGTCAACCAGCCATTGCACGGTTTCCGGTAGTTCCTGATTGCTGTCAATCACCGGCACGTCGTCGTGATGTTTCTCGACGTCGGTCACCTGCACCACCAGCATCGCGTGGTGGGCGGTCAGGGAGCGGCCGCTTTCGGAGAAGATGTGCGGATGCGGCAGGCTCTGGGCATCGCAGAACTCCTTGAGCATGCCCACCACGACACCGGCATAGTCGTCCATGTCGTAGTTGATCGAACTGGCATTGCGCGAATGCGTACCGTCGTAGTCCACACCCAGGCCACCGCCAACGTCGATGTGATCCACCGGCAGGCCGAGGTTGCGCAATTCGCCGTAGTAACGGATCGCTTCCTTGAAGCCGTGCTGGTAGTCCGCCAGGTTGGCGATCTGCGAGCCCATGTGGAAGTGCAGCAGGCGAATGCCCTGGTCCAGGCCGGCGGCGCGGAAACGCTCGACCACCGAGAGCAGTTGTGCGGCGGACAAGCCGAACTTGGATTTCTCGCCACCGGTATCGGCCCATTTGCTCGATGCCAGGGATGACAGGCGCACCCGCAGGCCAACCTGTGGCTTGACCTTCAGGGAGGCGGCCTCTTCGATCACCAGGCCGACTTCGGATTCTTTCTCGATGACGATGAAAACGTTGTGCCCCAGCTTCTGGCCCATCAGCGCCAGCCGGATGAATTCACGATCCTTGTAGCCGTTGCAGACGATGGTCCCGCCCTTTGGCGCCAGCGCCAGCACGGCCAACAGTTCAGGCTTGGAGCCGGCTTCCAGGCCGATGGAGACGTTCTGGGTGGCGATGATGTTTTCGATCACCGCTTCCTGCTGGTTCACCTTGATCGGATAGAGTGCGGTGTACTGGCTCTGGTATTCCAGACGCGCGATGTTGCTGTCGAACGCGCCGGTGAGTTGGCGCACACGGTCTTGCAGGATGTCGGGGAAGCGCACCAGCAAGGGCAGCGACAAGCCGCTCTGGCGCAGTTGGTCGACTTGCTCGAACAGGTCGATGGGCGAGCTGTCGGGACCGTTCGGACGGACTTCGACGCGACCGGCGTCATTGATCGCGAAATACCCGGCCCCCCAATGGCGAATCCCGTAAACACTGCGGCTGTCCGCAACTGTCCATTGGCTGCCATCGTCTTTGCGTGTGCGTCGTACGGACATCGAAGTCCCCTATAAGAAGTCGAAAAAGCACCATCCGATCGGAGGCTGGCGCAGTCTAGAAAATGGAAATGACGATTTGCCTGTTAGCAAGGTAGACCCTGCTCCCAGCGCTGAGTTTAGAATCCCGTTCAGAACAGGCTCTGTGAAAACCATGTAGGCGACCTCGAACACCGGGTTCGGATCAAGCCGGGGGTGGTTTTCACAGAGGCTGCTAGCCGCCGGATTTTTTTGCCTTGAAACCGTGCCTGGTCAGTTCCGCCAGCAACAGCTCGACGTGATCGCCCTGGATCTCGATGATGCCGTCTTTCAACGCACCGCCGGTGCCACAGCGTTTCTTCAACGTAGTGGCCAGTTCCTTGAGCGCGTCTTCGGCCAACGGCACGCCGGTGATGGTGGTCACCGTCTTGCCGCCGCGGCCTTTGCTTTCACGGCGCACGCGAGCGATGCCGTCACCTTCCGGGATGGCGGTCTGTTTGCAGATGCAGGCATCCACCGGTTGACGGCAATCAGGGCAATGACGACCAGCGTCGGTAGAAAATACCAGGCCGCCCAGGGCGGCGAAGGATGCGGCTTTTTTGGCCACCGGCAATCCTCTTGGGAGGACAAAGACTGGTCGAGGGGCTGAACGTGCCTCGACCGCGAAGCCCCACTCAGGCAGGGGCAGCGCTACTGGACCGCAGACGCGGTTCAGCTTGAAAAGTCGCGCAGTGTAACGGCAAAAAGCCGACTTGCTAAGGGCCAATCGGCGCCAATTTATAGCTTCTTTGCGACGCCATCGCCATGGGCGTGCAAATAGCGCCCAAGCGCCGCCAGAGAGTCCGGGCAATACGGCTTGCGCTGGATTTCATCCAGCACCTGTTCGATGGGCAGGAAACAGGCTTCCAGGACTTCCTCGGGCTGCAGGACCAACGGCCCGTCCCACACGGCCGAAAACGCCGAGCACCACAAGCGGCTGCCGGTGTCCTCGAAATAGAAATGGTCATGGGGCGTCAGTTCGACACCGCTTACGCCCAGTTCTTCCGCCAGTTCACGGGCGGCCGACTCGGCGTAAGTCTCGTGCGCCTGCACCATGCCGCCGGCCGCCACATCCCAGAAACCAGGATAGATCGCCTTGCTCAGGGTGCGCCGATGAACGCACAGTTCGCCAGCCGAGTTGAACAGCATGATGTAGGTGCCGCGCCCGATCAGGCCACGCTCACGCAGGTCCGAACGCACCAGGCTGCCAAGCAGGTTGTCGTGCTCATCGACCCAAGCGATCAGTTCGGCATCCGAGGCCGCTCGATGGGCGACCTCCCGGGTGCTTTCGTCCATGGATCAGCCCTGGTTCAGCAATTGCCGCAAGTCGATGACCGCCGCGTTGGCCCGGGAAATGTAGTTGGCCATTACCAACGAGTGGTTCGCCAATACGCCGAAGCCGCTGCCATTGAGGATCATCGGGCTCCAGACTGGCTCCTGGGAGGCCTCGAGTTCACGAATGATCTGCCGCACGCTGACCGTCGCGTTCTTTTTCGCCAATACGTCGGCGAAGTCCACTTCGATGGCACGCAGCAGGTGCGACAGCGCCCAAGCCTGGCCGCGTGCCTCATAGAACACGTTGTCGATTTGCAGCCACGGGGTCTCGACCACTTCCTCGTCCACCTGCGGCACCTGGCCCGGGGCCGGGACTTCGGTTTTCAATGAGGTGTTCAGTTTGACCCGGCCAACGCTGGCGGATAAGCGCTGGGACAGCGACCCCAGGCGAGTGCCGACATCCCCCAGCCAGTTGTTCAGGTTGTCGGCGCGGGCGTAGAACAGCGCGCTTTTCTGGGCGGGATCGGACAGGCGCGCCTGATAGCGGCTCAGGGAGTTGATGCCTTCCTGGTATTCCGACTCGCTGGAGGGCAGCACCCAACTGCGGTTATCAAAGTTGAAACGCGGCTCGGCCTTGGCCAGGTCGGCGTCTTCGGCGGACTGGGACTGCGAGCGGGCGAAGTCCTTGCGCAGGGCACGGCTCAGGTCGCGGACTTGCACCAGCACGCCGTATTCCCAGCTCGGCATGTTGTCCATCCACAAGCCTGGCGGGAAACGGTCGTTGGAGATGTAGCCGCCCGGCTTGGTCAGCAAGGTGCCGGCCACGCTCTTGAGGGTTTCGACGGTGGTGTAGCCCACCACCATTTGCCGGCCGTCCCGCTCGGCGGCTGCCTGGGCGTTCTGCTGCACCGGAAACAAGGCGGGCTCCTGGCTCCAATACCAGCCGACGGCGATGGTCACCAGTAGATACAAGCCGATCAGCGTGGCCAGTGCCCGGCTGAAAAACAGCCCACCCAGGTAGCTGCGGGTGTCCGATTTCGGCTCGGCGGCACGTTCAGGCGCGCTGCCCGCGCGGTTTTTCCAGTCCAGCATGGCGATATCCCTTCAATCACTTGAGTTCACGGTTCGACCACAACCCTACGCCAACGTGCCTGGGATGAAACGCCAAAATGCGGCGTCAGGCATGTCGGCCGCGACAGACAGTCGAACAGGCACTATAAAGGAAGCGCTGCCATCGGCCTACGAGACTGACAAGTCATAAACTGAATTTGCTGCCAAGACAGATTATTGACGTATGACACTCATGTAGAGGAAAAGAGGTGCTAGCATAGAGCCACCAGTCGACCTCAGCATGCACCCTAACTAGTAGTCAGGATATGACCGAGCCAGAAGACCCCAGCCGTGAGCGCCTCAAGCACCACTTTGCCCAGCGGGTAATTCATCAGGCTCGTCAGATCCTGGAGATTTGGCAGCGCCTGCAACGCAGTGAGTGGTCAAGCACTGATCTGTCGGAGCTCAGCGAAGCCAATCTGCGCTTGCTGCGCTTCGCCGAGCGCTTCGAACAGCCCGAGCACTCCCAACTGGCCCAGGGCATCAGCCAGTCGCTGCAAGCGGTGGACGCCAATCGCGGGCGCCTGAGCAGCCAGTTGATCACCGAAATCAACCGCCTGATGCAGCGCTTGTCGCGCACCGGCCTGCGTCACGGCGACCACCTCGAACAGACTTTCCTGCCGCCACTGCGCAAACCCATCTATGTGATGCTGCAGGACCATGACCGTGCCGAGCGCCTGGCCAAACAGCTGGAGTTCTTCGGCCTCAGCGCCCAGGCGCTGGGCAGCGTCGCAGCGTTCCGGGCCTCGATGATCGAGCGCCTGCCCGCAGCCATCGTCATGGACGTGGATTTCAGCGGTCCCGGCGCAGGCCTGAAGCTGGCCGCCGAAGCCCAGGAAGGCCTGGAGCAACCGTTGCCGTTGCTGTTTTTCAGTTTGCTGGAAACCGACACCCCGACCCGCCTGGCGGCCGTACGCGCCGGCGGCCAGGAATTCCTCACCGGCACCCTGGAAGCCTCGAGCCTGCTGGAAAAAATCGAAGTACTGACCTGTGTCGCCCAGTACGAACCCTACAAAGTGCTGATCATCGATGATTCCCGCGCACAGGCTTTGCACACCGAACGCCTGCTCAACAGCGCCGGGATCGTCACCCGCACACTGATCGAGCCAATCCAGGCCATGGCCGAGCTGGCGGATTTCCAGCCCGACCTGATCATCCTCGACATGTACATGCCTGCCTGCACCGGCACGGAACTGGCAAAAGTGATCCGCCACAACGACCGCTACGTCAGCGTACCGATCATCTACCTGTCCGCCGAAGACGACCTGGACAAGCAACTCGACGCCATGAGCGAAGGCGGCGACGATTTCCTGACCAAGCCGATCAAGCCCCGGCATCTGATCACCACCGTGCGCAACCGCGCGGCCCGGGCCCGCAACCTCAAGGCGCGGATGGTGCGCGACAGCCTCACCGGCCTGTACAACCATACCCATATCCTGCAATTGCTCGAGGACTGCAGCTTCCGCGCCCGCCGCGAAGGCAAGCCCCTGAGCTTCGCCATGCTCGACATCGACCATTTCAAACGGGTCAATGACAGCCACGGCCACCCCATGGGCGACCGGGTAATCAAGAGCCTGGCGCTGTTTCTCAAGCAGCGCCTGCGCAAGACCGACTTCATCGGCCGTTACGGCGGTGAAGAGTTCGCCATCGTCATGCCCGACACCGATATCGAGGCTGCCTGCAAGGTGTTGGATGAGATTCGCCAACGCTTTGCCGAGATTCACTACCCGGCCCAGCCCCAAGATTTGTGGTGCACGTTCAGCGCCGGCGTGGTGGAGATGAGCGACGGTTGTGACAGCCTGATGATGGCGAGCCAGGCGGACGAAGCGCTGTACCGTGCCAAGCATGCCGGACGCAACCGAGTGCAGAGCGCGCGGCAATCAAAGCAAAGTGCCACCTTTTCATCGGAATCGACCGATTCGGTCATAAACGTGTAACACAAACGCAATAACTTCAGGCACTTACGATTCTGCCCCCGGTAGACCCTTGATGCGCCTGAAGCTGCTGACCAATCTCAATACTGTTCTTTTAGTTGCCGTGTGCCTGGGCCTGGGCGCCACGTTGTGGTGGTCGCAGATCGCCCTGGAGCGGCCCTATCTGCTGATGGAGCGCTACCTGGGCCTGTCGCGGCAGTTCCAGGGCGAAGCGGCACGCAATATCGAGGACTACCTGGCCAGCGGCGACGCCTTGCGCCTGAGCGCTGCCAGCCAGGCGTTGGAAACCCTGCAAAAAGAACTGGATCAATTCCCACCGGAACTGGCCAAGACCCTGCGCCCGAGCCTGTCGAACCTCGATGGCTTCAGCAAAACCGATCTGCTGGCCGCCGGCAAACTGGCTGGCGACCCGCAGGCGCTGTTGCTGCAGGCCGAGCGCGAACTGAGCGCCAGCCTCGACCAGCTCGCTCAATACGCCAATGGCGTCCCGGCCTACCTGCCACCGCTGTTTGCCGCTTCGCAGCACCTGGGACGGCTGTCCCTTACCCGGGACAAACTGGTCAGCAGTGGCCGCAGCGAATTGGCCGCCGATGTCGAACGGGAGCTGGCGAGTATCCATGTCGAGGCCGAACACCTCGACGCCCTGCCGCTGTTGGGCGTTACCGCCAGCAGTGAATCGGGCAGCGATGACTTCGCCGCGTTGATGGGGCTGCAAACCCAGGAAACAACCGCGACCGAAGATGCAGGCATCGCCCTCAAGCGCGAACTCAACAGCCTGCTCGGCCGTTACCCTGCTGAGCTGGCCCGCACCCGTGAACTGATCCAGAAACGCACCGAGCTGAGCAACGCCACGCACCTTAAAATCGCCGATGTGCAGCAGGCGATCGATGCCATGGAGCCGGCGGTGCGGGCCCAGCATGGGCAGATCCAGGCAGAGGTCCGGTTGATCCAGGGCGTGATGATCGGCCTGATCCTGCTGATCGCACTGCTCATCGACACGTTGCAGCGGCGCCTTGCCCGGACCTTGACCCACTTGGCCCCGGCCCTGTCGACCTGGGCCGAAGGGGACTTCAGCCGCGACATCCGGGTCGGCGCGAGCAACCGTGAGCTGCAAGACATCGAGGCCTCGCTCAATCGTCTTCGCGCTTATCTGGTGGACTTGGTGGGCACCATTCGCGTGAACGCCGAACAGGTCGCCGGCAGCAGCCGAGCCCTGGCCGAACTGAGTGGCGAGCTGCACAGCGGCGCCGAGCACCAGGCCGGCGATACGGCGCTGATCCGCGATTCCCTCAGCGAGCTTGAGGCCACGATCCAGCAGGTGGCCGGCGATGCCAGTCAGGCCGCCGAGGCCAGCCGCGGTGCCGGGCACGCCGTGGAGCATGGGCAGAAAGTCATCGGCATGAGCCTCACGGGCCTGCACGCACTGGTGGGCGAAGTGCAGGGCAACGCGCAGATGATCGAGCAACTGGCTGAGGAGTCCGCCACCATTGGCGGTGTGCTGACGGTAATTCGCTCGATCGCCGACCAGACCAACCTGCTGGCCTTGAACGCCGCCATCGAAGCCGCCCGTGCCGGGGAAATGGGCCGAGGCTTTGCCGTGGTGGCCGAGGAAGTCCGCTCACTGGCCCAGCGCACCGCGGGCGCCACGGCCGAGATCCAGGCGCTAATCGCCCGCCTGCAACTGGCCGCGCGCCAGTCGGTGGAAGGCATGCGTGCCCAGGTCGAACACGCCGAAGCCACCGCCAGCCAGGCACAAGCCGCCGACGGCGCGCTGGATAAAATCGTCGAGGCCATCCAGACCATTTCCGACACCGCCGTACGCATCGCCGATGTCACCGCCCAACAAAGCGGCGCCGTCAGCGAAATCCGCGATCACAGTGAACGTATCCACCAATTGGGCGGGGATAACCTGGTGCGCATCGGCCAGGGCCGGGAACAGGGCGACAACCTGTTGGTGCTGGGCGGAAGGCTGCACACGGCGGTGCAGGCGTTTCGAGTTTAAGCACCACAGACCCATTGTGGGAGCGGGCTTGCTCGCGAAAGCGGTCGCTCAGCTGCATTGATGTTGAAGGTGCCGCCCTCTTCGCGAGCAAGCCCACTCCCACACTGGATCTCGGGTGCCCACAAGTCCGGCGGTCACCACAACTTCCCTGTGGGAGCGAGCCTGCTCGCGATAGCGGCGGGTCAGCTTGCGATGATATTGAATGTGTCATTGTCATCGCGAGCAGGCTCGCTCCCACAGGGTTCAGCGCAAGCCTCGCAGCCATGGGTGACCGAATCCAGGCGCATGGTCACAAATTTCGCGCAAACATCGGGCATCGTGCCGGCTATTGCCGAGAACTGGACAGTCATTAAGGCTTTGCGGCATAGTCGCCGGGTTCTGACACCTGCTCACAAATAACAAGGAACAGCAGATGGCGACTCTACTGGTCCTCCACGGACCCAACCTGAACCTGCTAGGCACACGCGAACCGGGCGTCTACGGGGCCGTCACCCTGGACCAGATCAACCAGGACCTGGAACAGCGAGCCCGCACCGCCGGCCATCATTTGCTTTATCTGCAAAGCAACGCCGAATATGAATTGATCGACCGCATCCATGCCGCGCGTGGCGAAGGCGTGGACTTCATTCTGATCAATCCCGCAGCTTTTACGCATACAAGTGTCGCATTACGTGACGCGCTGCTGGCGGTGAGCATCCCATTCATCGAAGTGCACTTATCCAACGTGCACAAACGCGAACCTTTCCGCCATCACTCCTACTTCTCCGATGTAGCGGTGGGAGTGATCTGCGGCCTTGGCGCCAGCGGTTACCGACTGGCCCTGGAGGCCGCCCTAGAGCAGCTTGAAAGACAGGCAACGGCTTGAACAACAAGCGTAAACGCCCCTGACCGACCCTTGGGAGTTGATGATTCATGGATATCCGTAAAGTTAAGAAATTGATCGAATTGCTGGAAGAGTCCGGCATCGACGAGCTCGAGATCAAGGAAGGCGAAGAGTCCGTACGTATCAGCCGCCACAGCAAGACCCCGGCCCAGCAGTTCTACGCACCGGCACCGATGCAGGCACCAGCTGCCGCACCAGCTCCGGCCGCGCCTGCAGCTGCCGCCGCACCAGCAGCGCCAGCCGCACCAACGCTGAACGGCACCGTGGCCCGCTCGCCAATGGTCGGTACGTTCTATCGCAAGTCTTCGCCATCCTCGCCTTCCTTCGTTGAAGTGGGCCAGACCGTGAAGAAAGGCGACACCCTGTGCATCGTCGAAGCCATGAAGATGATGAACCACATCGAAGCTGAAACCAGCGGTGTGATCGAATCCATCCTCGTTGAAGACGGCCAGCCGGTTGAGTACGACCAACCGCTGTTCACCATCGTTTGAACCGCGGAGAGCTTTCGATGTTGAAACCTGCGAAGTTGGAAAAAGTACTGATCGCCAACCGCGGTGAAATTGCCCTGCGGATCCTGCGCGCCTGCAAAGAGATGGGCATCAAGACTGTCGCCGTCTACTCCAAGGCCGACAAGGAACTGATGCACCTGGGCCTGGCGGATGAATCCGTCTGCATCGGTCCGGCGTCGGCTGCGCATTCCTACCTGCACATCCCGGCGATCATCGCCGCTGCCGAAGTGACCGGTGCCACCGCCATTCACCCGGGCTACGGTTTCCTGGCGGAAAACGCCGACTTCGCCGAACAGGTCGAAAACTCCGGTTTTGCCTTCATTGGTCCGAAAGCCGACACCATCCGCCTGATGGGCGACAAGGTGTCGGCCAAGCACGCCATGATTGCTGCCGGCGTGCCTACCGTCCCGGGTTCCGACGGCCCGCTGCCTGAAGACGAAGAAACCGCCTTGCGCATTGGTCGCGAAGTCGGTTACCCGGTGATCATCAAGGCCGCTGGAGGCGGCGGTGGTCGCGGCATGCGCGTGGTACACAAGGAAGAAGACCTGATTTCCTCGGCGAAACTGACCCGCTCCGAAGCAGGCGCGGCATTCGGCAACCCGATGGTCTACCTGGAAAAATTCCTGACCAACCCACGTCACGTCGAAGTCCAGGTGCTGTCCGACGGCCAAGGCCAGGCCATCCACCTCGGTGACCGCGACTGCTCGCTGCAACGTCGTCACCAGAAGGTCCTCGAAGAAGCGCCGGCACCGGGCATCGACGAGAAGGCTCGCCAGGAAGTCCTGGCGCGCTGCGTCAAGGCCTGCATCGACATCGGCTACCGTGGCGCCGGCACCTTTGAGTTCCTGTACGAGAACGGTAGCTTCTACTTCATCGAAATGAACACCCGTGTTCAGGTGGAGCACCCGGTTTCGGAAATGGTCACCGGTATCGACATCGTCAAGGAGATGCTCAGCATCGCCGCTGGCAACAAGCTGTCGTTCACCCAGGACGATGTGGTCATTCGCGGTCACTCGCTGGAATGCCGTATCAACGCCGAAGACCCGAAAACCTTCATGCCAAGCCCAGGCACGGTCAAGCATTTCCATGCTCCGGGCGGCAATGGCGTTCGCGTCGACTCGCACCTGTACAGCGGTTATGCAGTTCCGCCGAACTACGATTCGCTGATCGGCAAGCTGATCACCTACGGGGCGACCCGCGAGGAAGCCATGGCGCGCATGCGCAATGCACTGGACGAAATCGTGGTGGACGGGATCAAGACCAATATCCCGCTGCACCGCGACTTGGTCCGTGACGAAGGCTTCTGCAAAGGCGGCGTCAACATCCATTACCTGGAACACAAGCTGGGCAACCAGCACTGATGCTCCAAGTGATGTAAAAAAACCCCGGTCATTTGGCCGGGGTCTTTTTTTGCCTGGCGTTCAGGCTCCCCACGATTGAATCAGCTCAGCGTCACCGTGGGAAATGCGTGGGCTTCGATCTGCGCCGCCGTCGCGGGCCTGCCCTGCAGCGTGCTGACGGTGCCCTGGGCATTGGCGACAAGGGGATCGCTGCGCAAGCGCGTCATGAACCCGCGTGCACGTACCGACACCGGGTCAGTGCTTTTTTTCGCCCGCGCCAACACCGGTATGTAGTAGCGCTCGACCTGGCTGCGCGATGTCTTGAACACCGACGTGACGCCACTGCGCAAATCCAGTGCGACCCCGAAGGTATTGCCGAAGCAGGACGAATACGACCAGTGATCCCATGTCGGTCGAAGGCCCTGGCGCCTCATCACCGACCTGACCCGTCCGCCGATATCGGCACCTGTCAGCCAGTCCCCGCCCACCAATGTGGCGCGAATATCCTTGGTAGCGCCCCCCAAGCGCTGCGTCACGTCCCGGACACTGCGCTCGATCAGCGTGCGAATATTGTGATCGAAATGAATGACGGCCCCTACCCGGGTGGTCGGGTTGTACAACGAAGCGATCACGCATGTCTGGGCATTGAGGGAGAACACGTAGTTATCCGCCACTGCCTCGCTGAACCTCGCCACCACCGCCTCGCCCTGCAACGCCCCTCTTGCGACATCTGGATAGGCATGGCCGGGAAATGCCTCGCGCAGGTCGCTCACTCGGCCCAGGACGAGTATTTGATCGTTGCCTCCGCGCAAGCCGACTTCATTGTGTGTCCACTTGCCATTTCCCAGCCTGCGGATTGGCAATTTGTATAAAGCCGTGGGGCGACTGGCATCCACCAGACACAAACCGCCAAAGTAAGGATCCTCCTTGACTTGGTAGTACTTGCCCCTACTGCGGATGTAATACGTGCTGCGCGGCTGTAATGCACTGGGCGGGCTGCGATAGGTGCCCTGGAAAAGGCCTTTCTCGGCCACCCGTTCAAGGTTCTCGGGCGTCTTGCCGACTGCCTGTTTCGGCTTGAGGCGTATGGGGCGGACAATCGGCCCGGCTTCCCTGGCAATCAGCGGCGCCGCGCTTCTCAAGCGCTGCCCCGACAAGGACAGCGGCGCCATGACAAGTTTCAGGCTTCTGGCCGCCCGCCCTAGCAACGTCGCGATGGCGCCCGTCCCCAACGCTGCGAACAGGACACCCCACGAGGCAGCCAGCCAGTGGCCCAGCGCGCGCTCCGTCTCGCCTTGTCGATGCGCCTCGGCGGCGTCCTTGACGCTAGCGGCCATCAAGGCGACATCCAGCAACAGCGCAAAGGGTGGATAAACCAGGCATACCGGAGCGGACGCAAACAGCAACCCTTTGACGACTTGCTGCCTGATCACCTCGGCACGGCTTTTGGTGATGTCCTCCACATCGCCAATAGCACGTTCGACGATGGCATCGAACTCTGCCCGGACATCGATCACTCGATTGAACTCACGCAATGTATCGACACCCAGGGCCGACGCCGCCAGGGCCGTCAGCGAGCGCCTGACCGCTGCACGGGCGCCGAGCGCCACCCGTTCCAGCACGTAGTCATGCAAGCGCGAGGCGACCGTTCCGGGGAAGTCATGGTACTGGCGAAACATGACGCCATCCGCCGCGTCAGGCGTATACAACCAGTAGCGCCCCTTCGGATTGAAATAGGCAAAGACGTAGACGCCCATGACGACATGACCGCCAATGGAAAATTTGATCACGCCCTCGCGCTGCACGGCAGTTCCCAGATACACCGGGCCGGACAACGGCACCGACTCGCTCAACAGCGTGACTTGTCGGGTCAACCACCAGAACTCATCGGCGCTCAACTGCGACTTGCCTGCGGCGACGCGCAGGTCGCGGTCCATCCTGGTCAACAACAGGTTGCGGTAGGCATTGCGGCGCGTGGCGTATTCGGGCGCGCCGGCATCGAGGAACCTGGCACGAATCTCCCGCGTATATCGCTCGCCCACGTATGCCCGCCGGATATACGTGGCCAGCTCGGCACTGCGAACCTGCCCCAGCGCCTGCCCCACCGATGAGCGCACGCCTTTGCCGGGGTTGTCGATACCCGAGTTGTCGTCATACCCGAAGATCACCAGATCCAACAGGCTGGCGACCTTCGTCCTGCCATCCGACAGCTGCGGGTTGTAGTCGATGAGCACCGTCGCAGGATCGACCGGCTCGTCCACGCCCTTGCTGCGCATATACGGAGCGATTGCCTGGGTGACGATCCGCCTGGCGAAGTCCACGAAGACTTCATAGCCGGCAATTTCCTGGCTGAAGACCTCCTGATGAACCAGCAGCTCTTGATTCAAAGTGCTGAGGGTTCGTCGCGAATCCAACGGCAGCGCGCTGTACCAGCCGGGCGATTCGTCGCGCTCCACCTGTGCCAGATTACGCTCCAAGCCCATCGCAACAATGTCTTCAAGACAATCCTGCAAGCCTGTCACCGCCGCCCTGGGATCCTTGCTTGAATCCCACAATGCCGGCTTGTCCGCCACGTTGGCAAAATACTCCCGGGCCCTGTCGCGGTCGGCTGGGGCAATCCGCTGCAGCAGGTATTCGCGACCGGCTTCACTGCGGGTCCAGCCTCCTACTTCCACACTCACGGCCCAAAGCGAGGGCAGCTCGACCCATTCCTGGCCATCCGGTTTGTCGGGGGCGTACAGCAGCAAGTCGCCTTGCAGGTCTGCACGGTAGAACAACAGGCAATCGGCGCACTTCAACGCGTTCGGCAGTACCAGGCCGGCGACCCGCACGCTGGCAGGGACGACTTGCGCCGAAACCTCGGCCTCCCAGAGGGTCTTGATGGCTGCATGGTTACTCATTTTCAAATGACCGGCACACCGCGCAATGAACGCACTTTGCCGCAGCCGTGCCTTGAACCAATCGAGCATGGCGTCTTTCAGGTCGCCACGACCATAGAGAGCGGCCAGCGCCTGCGAATACCCGGCGGGGGCATCGACGTCCGCCAGCAACTGGCTGACGTAGGCGGGTGAAAGAGGCTGGTTACGCAGCATGGCGCCGTTCTCCACCAGATACACCGACACCGCATCCGACCTCAGTGGACCGGCCACCAGCAGTTCGCTGAGGTTGCGGGTTTGCACGGGCTGGCCGAGGACGCTTCGCCAGCGCAGCTGCACACGAATGCTGTCCGGCTCGACCTCCATGTCCAACTCATGCCTGACGTGCTCCTTGGCCAAGGACCGGGCAAAGGACCGCAGCGAGCCCATGCCGTTGAGCAACGAGTCCACCAGCGCCTGCGCCTGGGACGTCTGCGCCTGGAGAGTCTCCAATTGCTGGCGATCAGCTTCGCCAAGCCAACGCAGCCAATCGGGCAATTGCAAACGGGCTATCGCTTCAAGCGCCTGGTGCTCCGCAGGGGCCGCCAGTGCGGTCAATCGACTTGTCAGCTGCCAGTTATCCTGCAGGGCTTCAATCTTTTCTTGCAGCGCATCGACATCCAGGCCCGCCAATTGCTCAGGCTGGAAAATCGCGTCGAACCGGGCCAGATGATTGTCGAGCCTGTCGTTGATCAGCGCCGCCAAGGAGATATCGTGCCCGAACACGCTCCAATGACGGCGCAGGTAGTCCTTGTAGTGATGAACCAAGCCAGAAGCCATGCCTTCCACCGCCTGGACGATGACTTCCTGGCGCTCGGCCGAAAAACCAGTATCCGGCCCATCCGGCCAACGGTAGGGCGAATTCTCTTCGGCATCGGGGACGACAGGCACCTGGTCGATCAGGCGTTGCAGCACGGCATCGAGCAGGGTGCCGATGAAATGTGGATCGATGTTGCCATGGTGATAGTGGGTGCGCAGCTCGACCAACAGGCG
Organism: Pseudomonas fluorescens Q2-87; assembly: GCF_000281895.1. Taxonomy (NCBI): domain Bacteria; kingdom Pseudomonadati; phylum Pseudomonadota; class Gammaproteobacteria; order Pseudomonadales; family Pseudomonadaceae; genus Pseudomonas; species Pseudomonas fluorescens. Next base: position 5,586,424 of record NZ_CM001558.1, read on the forward strand.
TTCCTCCAGTACCTCCAGCAAGGTCATCTGGGCTTTCAGCCGCGAGTCGATTACGGCCTGCCATCGGGTCAGTCTTCCAAGGACGGCCTGCGCCGTTGTCGCCTGCGGGGAAGGTTCCGGCCCCGCGCCGTTCGCTTTGCTTTGCCGCTCGGCAGAGTTGTCCATCACATTCCTCCCTGTTGTGTGGACCCGCACCTTATCCGCTGTTCAACATGCCCATGTCATACATATATATATCGAAACTACCGCCTGACGGCGCGAGACTCGCTTATCCACTTTGATGGCCAGCTGGCGTACACTGCGCGCCTTTGCAGCCCCGCGCTGCCCCCTGTAGATTTTTCAAAGGTGCCCGCCATGCCTTGGCTGCAAGTACGTCTGGCCATCAGCCCGGAACAAGCCGAAACCTATGAAGACGCGTTTCTTGAAGTGGGCGCGGTGTCGGTCACTTTCATGGACGCCGAGGACCAGCCGATCTTCGAGCCGGAACTCAACACCACGCCGCTGTGGTCCCACACTCATCTGCTGGCCCTGTTCGAAGGCGGCACCGAGGCAGCCAGCGTACTGGCTCATCTCGAACTGCTGACCGGCAGCCCGCTGCCCGAGCACCACAGCGAAGTGATCGAAGACCAGGACTGGGAACGCAGTTGGATGGACAACTTCCAGCCGATGCGCTTCGGCCAGCGCCTGTGGATCGTACCGAGCTGGCACGCGGCGCCGGAGCCGGACGCGGTCAACCTGCTGCTGGATCCGGGCCTGGCGTTCGGCACCGGCACCCATCCGACCACCGCGCTGTGCCTGGAATGGCTCGACGGCCAGGACCTCAAGGGCTGCAACGTACTCGACTTCGGCTGCGGCTCGGGGATCCTGGCCATCGCGGCGCTCCTGCTGGGCGCCAAGGAAGCGGTCGGCACCGACATCGACGTCCAGGCCCTGGAAGCGTCCCGTGACAACGCCGGGCGCAACAATATTGCCGAAGCGTCATTCCCGCTGTACCTGCCGCAGGATTTGCCACAGGTCCGGGCCGACGTGCTGGTGGCCAATATTCTCGCCGGGCCGCTGGTGTCCCTGGCACCGCAACTGTCGAGCCTGGTCAAGCCGGGCGGGCGCCTGGCGCTGTCGGGCATCCTCGCTGAACAGGGCGAAGAAGTGGCCGCCGCTTATGCCACCGACTTTGACCTCGACCCGATCGCCAATCGCGATGGCTGGGTGCGCATCACCGGACGTCGGCGCTAGAATGGCCGCCTGTATCCACCGGATTGCCGCATGACTGACAGCTTCGTCACCCAGTGCCCGCATTGCCATACCAGTTTCCGCGTCAGCCACGCTCAATTGAGCGTGGCCCGCGGGGTGGTTCGTTGCGGCTCCTGCCTGCAAGTCTTCAATGCCGCACGACAACTGCTGGAACAGCGCACGGCCAGGCAGGACGCGCCCCCCGCCGCCGCGCCCGCCAAACCCGCCGCCGAAGCGCCGCCCCGGGCCATCAGCCAGAAGCAATGGTCAGCCGCGGAACTCGATCTCGATGATCTGGACAAGGAACTGGCGCGCCTGGAGCGGCGCGACCGGACAAGCGGCAGTACGGGCCGGCGTCGCGAAGACAACCTCAGCGCACAGCGCAGCCCTTCGTCGGATGAGCAGGATACCTGGCCAGACAGCCTGTACAGCGAATCGTCCAGCGAACGCGCCGAAGCCGTCCTCCTGACGCCTGCCGAACCGTTCGAGCCCCATGAGCCGGCCCGGCCACCACGCACCGAACCCTCCCTGTCCCTGGCCCTCGAACCGCTGGAGCCGGACGATGAGCCTGTCGTCCCGCTGCGCCTGGCGCCGGACGACGAGCCCGAGGAACATCTCGAGCGCCTGTCCGCCACCGACGACCACGATCACGACGAAGAACCCGAGCCAGCGCCGCCGCTGCGCAAGGCTCGCGAACGACATGAACCCGGGATCCGCGCCGAGGCCCTTCATGACCTGGACGATGACCCGCTGCAACTGGACTGGCGCAAACGCCGCTCGCCCTGGGGCCGTCGCTTGCTGTGGGGGTTGTTGATCCTGCTTGCCGCCGCAGCCCTGGGCGGCCAGTACATTGCCTACCATTTCGAAGAGCTGGCCCGCCAGGACCAGTATCGCCCGTGGTTCCTGCAAGTCTGCCCGACCCTGGGCTGCGACGTACCGTCCAAGGTCGACATCGCCAAGATCAAGAGCAGCAACCTGGTGGTGCGCAGCCATCCGGAATTCAGCGGCGCCCTGGTAGTGGACGCGATCATCTACAACCGTGCGCCCTTCTCCCAGCCTTTTCCGCTGCTGGAGCTGCGTTTTGCCGACCTCAACGGGCACCTGATCGCCAGCCGTCGCTTCAAGCCCGGGGAATACCTGGGCGGCGATCTCGAAGGCCGCGGCGAAATGCCGCCGCAGACGCCTATCCACATCGCGCTGGACATCCTCGACCCAGGGCCCAAAGCGGTGAACTACAGTCTGAGCTTCCATTCCCCCGAGTGAAGCCGGCCAGGGTCGGCCGATTGACGACAGCTTTCTGACTCACCACGCCCGGACCAAACCGCTGGCAATAACAAAATAGCTGTTCAGATTTTATCCAATTCGACCTTTATCCGGTCATCGAGAGCGGGTATCATGCCAACCCTTTTTCGAAGTCTCATGATCCGGCCCCACTTCAGGGAAGTCCTATGTCGGCGGTACGCATCGGCCCATATACATTGCAGAACGGCCTGGTTCTCGCCCCCATGGCGGGCGTCACCGACCAGCCCTTTCGTCAGCTTTGCAAGCGGCTGGGCGCAGGTCTTGTTGTTTCGGAAATGGTCACCAGCGACATGAGCTTGTGGAACACCCGAAAATCGCGCCTGCGCATGATCCATGAAGGCGATCCCGAGCCTCGCTCGGTGCAGATCGCAGGTGGCGACGCGCAGATGCTGGCGCAAGCCGCCCGGGCCAATGTGGCGATGGGTGCGCAGATCATCGACATCAACATGGGCTGCCCGGCGAAGAAGGTCTGCAACAAGGCCGCAGGCTCGGCACTGTTGAAAGATGAAGCACTGGTGACAGAGATCCTGCAGGCAGTTGTCGCCGCGGTCGATGTGCCGGTGACCCTGAAGATCCGCACCGGGTGGGACCGGGAGAACAAGAACGGCCTGACGGTGGCGAAGATCGCCGAGCAGGCAGGCATCACGGCGCTGGCGGTCCACGGTCGCACCCGCGCCGACCTGTACACCGGCGAGGCCGAGTACGACACTATCGCCGCGATCAAGCAGGCGGTGTCGATCCCGGTCTTTGCCAATGGCGATATCGATTCGCCCGAGAAGGCCCGGCACGTGCTCAATGCAACCGGTGCCGACGGGCTGTTGATCGGCCGGGCCGCCCAGGGGCGGCCATGGATTTTTCGTGAGATAGAACATTACCTGCGCACCGGCGAACAGCTCGCTGCGCCGCCGTTGGCCGAGGTGGAACGTATTCTGCTAGAGCATCTGGCCGCGCTGCATGGCTTCTACGGAGATGTCATGGGCGTACGCATTGCTCGCAAGCATGTGGGCTGGTATCTCGCAACCCTGCCGGGCGCCAGGGAGTTTCGCGCCCGCTTCAATCGTTTGGATGGTACGCAAGCACAATGCGCCGACGTTCAGGCGTTCTTCGCTGAGCGTTACAAGAGCCTGACAGGGGACGAAGGGGTGGCCGCATGACGATGATGACCGAGACTTTAGTGAGTGGAACAACACCCGTGAGCGACAACGTGAATTTGAAACAGCACCTCAATACGCCCAGCGAAGAAGGCCAGACCCTTCGCGGGAGTGTCGAGAAGGCGCTGCACAATTATTTCGCCCACCTTGAGGGCGCTGCCGTCACGGATGTGTACAACCTGGTGCTTTCCGAAGTCGAGGCGCCTCTGCTCGAAAGCGTAATGAACTACGTCAAGGGCAACCAGACCAAGGCCAGTGAGCTGCTGGGCCTGAACCGCGGCACCCTGCGCAAGAAACTCAAGCAGTACGATCTGCTGTAAGCATTCAATCAAACCAGAAAGGCGCCCGCGTAAAAAACGGTCGCCTTTTTTGCTGACTTCCCTTGCTTTTGATGGAAATTGAAATGACCGACCAGACCACCCGCCTGCCGATCCGCCGCGCCTTGATCAGCGTTTCCGACAAGACCGGGATCCTCGAATTCGCCCGCGAGCTGCAACAGCTGGGCGTCGAGATTCTTTCCACCGGCGGGACCTTCAAGTTGCTGCAGGACAACGGCGTCGCCGCAGTGGAAGTCGCGGACTACACCGGTTTTGCAGAAATGATGGACGGTCGGGTCAAGACCCTGCATCCGAAAATCCACGGCGGGATCCTGGGCCGTCGCGGCATCGACGACGCCATCATGAACGAACACGGCATCAAGCCGATCGACCTGGTGGCGGTCAACCTCTACCCGTTCGAAGCTACCATCAGCAAGCCCGGCTGCGACCTGCCGACCGCCGTCGAGAACATCGACATCGGTGGCCCGACCATGGTCCGCTCGGCGGCCAAGAACCACAAGGACGTGGCCATCGTGGTCAATGCCAGCGATTACGCCGGCGTGCTCGAAAGCCTCAAGGCCGGTGGCCTCACCTACGCCCAGCGTTTCGACTTGATGCTCAAGGCGTTCGAACACACCGCCGCCTACGACGGCATGATCGCCAACTACATGGGCACCGTGAACCAGGCTGCCGAAACCCTGTCGACCGAAGGCCGCAGCGAGTTCCCGCGCACCTTCAACACCCAGTTCGTCAAGGCCCAGGAAATGCGCTACGGCGAGAACCCGCACCAGAGCGCGGCGTTCTACGTGGAAGCCAAGCCTGCCGAAGTCGGCATCGCCACCGCCACCCAGCTGCAAGGCAAGGAGCTGTCGTTCAACAACGTGGCCGACACCGACGCCGCGCTGGAATGCGTGAAGAGCTTCGTCAAGCCAGCCTGCGTGATCGTCAAGCATGCCAACCCATGTGGCGTGGCCGTGAGCCCGGACGCCGAGGGCGGCATCCGCCAGGCCTACGAACTGGCCTACGCCACCGACACCGAGTCGGCCTTCGGCGGCATCATCGCCTTCAACCGTGAGCTGGACGCCGAGACCGCCAAGGCCATCGTCGAGCGTCAGTTCGTCGAAGTGATCATCGCCCCGTCGGTCAGCGAAGAGGCCCGCGCCATCGTCGCCGCCAAGGCCAACGTGCGCCTGTTGGCCTGCGGCCAATGGTCGGCCGACCGTGCACCGGCCTGGGACTACAAGCGAGTCAACGGCGGCCTGCTGGTACAGAGCCGCGACATCGGCATGATCGGCAGCGAAGACCTCAAGGTGGTGACCAAGCGCGCGCCGAGCGAGCAGGAAATCCACGACCTGATCTTTGCTTGGAAAGTCGCCAAATACGTCAAGTCCAACGCCATCGTCTACGCCAAGAACCGCCAGACCATCGGCGTCGGCGCCGGCCAGATGAGCCGCGTCAACTCGGCCCGCATCGCCGCCATCAAGGCCGAACACGCCGGTTTGCAGGTACAAGGCGCAGTCATGGCCTCCGATGCGTTCTTCCCGTTCCGCGACGGCATCGACAATGCGGCCAAGGTCGGTATCACCGCGGTGATCCAGCCGGGTGGTTCGATGCGTGACAACGAAGTCATCGCCGCCGCCGACGAAGCCGGCATCGCCATGGTATTCACCGGCATGCGCCACTTCCGTCACTGATACACCCCGATCGAAATGTGGGAGCGAGCCTGCTCGCGAATGCAATCTGCCAGCGACGTTGATGGTGGCTGATACACCGCTTTCGCGAGCAGGCTCGCTCCCACATAAAGCGCCCCAGCAGCGCCTTACAGAATTTGAGGTTTTTGAAATGAATGTTTTGATCATTGGCAGCGGTGGCCGTGAACACGCCCTGGCCTGGAAAGTGGCCCAGGATCCGCGTGTGCAGAAGGTTTTCGTGGCTCCGGGCAATGCCGGTACCGCCATTGAAGCCAAGTGCGAAAACGTCGCCATCGACGTACTGGCCCTGGAACAATTGGCCGACTTCGCCGAGAAGAACGTCGCGCTGACCATCGTCGGCCCGGAAGTACCGCTGGTTGCCGGCGTAGTCGATCTGTTCCGCTCCCGTGGCCTGGACTGCTTCGGTCCGACCGCCGGCGCCGCGCAGTTGGAAGGCTCGAAAGCGTTCACCAAGGATTTCCTGGCGCGCCACAAGATCCCGACTGCCGACTACCAGAACTTCACCGAAATCGAACCGGCCCTGGCCTACCTGCGCGAGAAAGGCGCTCCGATCGTCATCAAGGCCGATGGCCTGGCCGCCGGTAAAGGCGTGATCGTTGCCATGACCCTGGCCGAAGCCGAAGACGCGGTGCGTGACATGCTGGCCGGCAACGCCTTCGGCGACGCGGGTTCGCGCGTGGTAATCGAAGAGTTCCTTGATGGCGAGGAAGCCAGCTTCATCGTCATGGTGGACGGCAAGAACGTCCTGCCGATGGCCACCAGCCAGGATCACAAGCGCGTCGGCGATGGCGACAGCGGCCCGAACACCGGCGGCATGGGTGCCTATTCCCCTGCCCCGGTGGTCACCGCCCAGGTGCATCAGCGGGTGATGGACCTGGTCATCTGGCCGACCGTGCGAGGCATGGCCGAAGAAGGCAATGTCTACACCGGTTTCCTGTATGCCGGCCTGATGATCGACAAGGCTGGTAACCCAAAAGTCATCGAATTCAACTGCCGTTTCGGCGATCCTGAGACCCAGCCGGTAATGCTGCGCTTGCAGTCGAGCCTGGTGCTGCTGGTCGAGGCCGCATTGGCCCAGGCGCTGGACAAGGTCGAAGCCCAATGGGATCCCCGTCCAAGCGTCGGTGTGGTACTGGCGGCCGGCGGCTACCCGGGCGACTACGCCAAGGGCAGCGCGATCCGGGGCCTGGATGCTGCAGCCCGGCTGGAAGGCAAAGTGTTCCATGCCGGCACTGCGTTGAAGGACGGGCAGGTGGTCACCGCCGGCGGACGCGTACTGTGCGCCACCGCCATGGGCGCCAGTGTCGACGCAGCTCAGCAGCAGGCCTACAAGCTCGCCGCCGAGATCGATTGGGAAGGTTGCTTCTACCGCAAGGACATTGGCTACCGCGCCATTGCCCGTGAACGTGGCGAAAGTCCGGAATAACCCGGTCATTCAGCCGGGCAGGGGCCTATGGCCCTTGCCTGACTGTTCCGGCGCCGCGCATAGTTATAATCTGGCATCAACCTACGAAGGGATTTCGCCGTGCGCTGGCTCAGGATTGCCATAGGCTTTACCGTTACCCTGCTGACGCTGCTCTGCGTGCTCCCGGCCCAGGCCGCGCCAGGCAGTGGCTGGGCGGTATTGCTCGATGAACAGGGCGACCTGAAACTCAGCGACATCCGCTCTGCCCGCTACACCAATCAATTCAGTCCCGTCGACCTGGACCGCCTCAGGGCGGCCGAACCCGGCGGGGCCTTGTGGCTCCGTTTCCGCCTGGCGCCCGACAGGCATGAACAGATCCTGCGAATTTTCGCCCCCGACCTGCTACGCCTGAATCTCTATGTGCTGGACGGCGACGCGCTGATCGACCAGCAAGTCAGCGGCAACTCGCTGCCCCATACCGAACCTACGGTGCCCAGCAACGACTTCATGTTGCCCCTGCCCCGCAGCGAGAAACCACTGGACGTCTACCTGCGACTGGCATCCCGGCATGAACTGCGCCCGTACGTGACCCTGCAATCGGCGGTCGTGGCGGCGGCCGACCAGAACCAGACGCTGGTCTATGGGCTGCTGTTCGGCTGCATCGCCATGCTGATCCTGCACAACCTCACCCGCTACGCCTATACCCGCTCGCGCAGTTGCCTGTGGCTGGCGGCCTGTGAAGGGCTGCTGATGCTGAGCCTGATCCTGCTGCTGAACCTGGCCGGGCCCTGGCTGCCCGACTGGCCGGAAGTCCAGACGCCAGGCGCCTACCTGGCCCTGCTGCTGACGGCACCCTGCGGCCTGATGTTCGCCTACCGCTTTTTCGCCCCCCTGGGCCCGCACCCGCTGAACCGGCTGCTGCTTGGGGACATCGTATTCATCATGCTGTGCAGCCTGTTGCTGCTGTTCGTCAACACGCTGCCGCTCAATATCATGACCTATGCCCTGGTGGCCCTGGCCGGCTTGAGCATGCTGTTCGTCAGCGCCTGGCACTGGCAAAAGGGCTACCGCCCGGCACGGCTGTTCGTCGCGGCCATGGTGGTCTTCAACCTGGGCACGCTGATCATCCTTCCCGCCTTGCAAGGGCTGACGGAAGTCCCGCCCCAGGGCCTGATCATCACGCTGCTGGTGTTCATCTGCATCAGTGGCCTGTTGATGAGTGTCGCCCTGGGCGAGCGCCAGCGTTCGATCAACGAAAGCCGCTTCAGCATCAGCCGCGACCTGGCGGCGAGCAACGCCGAGATCAATGCCAAGGCCGAGTTCCTGGCCAAGATCAGCCACGAGATCCGTACCCCGATGAACGGCGTGCTGGGCATGACCGAGTTGCTGCTGGGCACACCGCTGTCGGTCAAGCAGCGCGACTACGTGCAGACAATCCACAGCGCCGGCAATGAACTGTTGACCCTGATCAACGAGATTCTCGACATCTCCCGCCTCGAATCCGGGCAGATCGAACTGGATGACGTGCAGTTCGACCTCAACGCGCTGATCGAGGACTGCCTGAGCATCTTCCGCGCCAAGGCCGAACAGCAGAATGTCGAGCTGATCAGCTTTATCCAGCCACAGGTGCCGCGCGTGATCAGCGGCGACCCGACCCGATTGCGCCAAGCGCTGCTGAGCCTTTTGGAAAACGCCCTGAAAAAAACCGACGAGGGCGAGGTATTGATCGTCGTCGCCCTCGACGAACGCAGCAACCAGCCGCGCCTGCGCATTGCGGTGCAGGACAGCGGCTCGCCGATGGATGCCGAAGAACGAGACACGCTGATGCATGCAGAACTGCACAGCAAGAACTTCCTCTCGGCCACGCGCCTGGGCGGCAACCTGGGCCTGGTCATCGCTCGCCAGTTGATCATCCTGATGCACGGCGAGTTCGGCATCAAAAGCGGCAGCAGCCAGGGCAGTACCTTGTGGCTGACCTTGCCCCTGGATCCCGATCGCCTCGAACATCCGACTTCCGATCTCGATGGCCCGCTGCAAGGGGCACGGGTGTTGATCGTCGACGACAACGACACCTGCCGCAAAGTACTGGTGCAGCAGTGCAGCGCCTGGGGCCTGAACGTCAGCGCGGTGCCGTCCGGCAAGGAAGCCCTGGCACTGCTGCGCACCAAGGCGCACCTGCGCGACTATTTCGATGTGGTCCTGCTGGACCAGAACATGCCCGGCATGACCGGCATGCAACTGGCGGCCAAGATCAAGGAAGACCCGAGCCTGAACCACGACATCCTGTTGATCATGCTCACCGGCATCAGCAACGCGCCGAGCAAGATCGTGGCGCGCAACAGCGGCGTCAAGCGCATCCTCGCCAAGCCGGTGGCCGGCTATACCCTCAAGACGACCCTGGCGGACGAGTTGAACCAGCGCAACCGGGGCCAGGCCACGACCGTGCAGGCCAATGCCGGTCCGCCCACCCCGGTCAAGGTTCCGAGCGATTTCCGCATTCTCGTGGCCGAGGACAACAGCATTTCCACCAAGGTCATCCGGGGCATGCTCGGCAAGCTCAACCTGCAACCGGACACCGCCAGCAACGGCGAGGAAGCCCTCAAGGCCATGAAGGAGCAGCGCTACGACCTGGTCTTGATGGACTGCGAAATGCCGATCCTCGATGGCTTTTCCGCCACCCAGCAACTTCGCGCCTGGGAAGTCGGCAACCAACGGACCCGTACTCCGGTGGTGGCGCTCACCGCGCACATCCTCGCCGAGCACAAGGAGCGCGCCCGTCAGGCCGGGATGGATGGGCACATGGCCAAGCCGGTGGAGTTGTCACAGTTGCGCGAGCTGATCGAACACTGGGTGGCCCAGCGCGATCAGCAGAACCGTACCGCGCAAACCTCCTGAGCCGACAGGCGGTAAATCGCCTGTTAGACTTCCGTCGTCTTCCTCCGCCTTGAGCCTCGATCATGCTTCATGTGCTGTTCAGCGTTTACCTGAAGATGCTGGTGCTCTACAGCCCCTTCTTCGTGCTTTCGTGTTTTATCGGCCTGACGCGTGGCTATTCGCGTAAAGAACAACGGCGCCTGGCCTGGAAGGTCGCAACCGCGACGCTGGTGTCCAGCGTGTTGCTGTATTTGTTCGGGCGAGTGATTTTCAGCGTGTTCGGCATCACTGTGGATGCGTTCCGCATCGGCGCCGGCAGCGTATTGTTCATCTCGGCGCTGGGCATGGCCCAAGGCAAGTCGGCGGTACAGACTGACAATGTCCAGCAGGACGTCACCATCGTCCCGCTGACCATTCCATTGACCGTTGGCCCTGGCACCATCGGCGCCCTGCTGGTGATGGGCGTGAGCCAGCCGCACTGGGACGACAAACTCATGGCCATCATCAGCATCGCCCTGGCCAGCTTCACCGTCGGGGTGGTGCTCTACCTGTCCAGCCGCATCGAGCGGATTCTTGGCGACCAGGGCTTGCAGATCGTCAGCCGCCTGATGGGGCTGTTTGTGTGCGCGCTGGCGGCGCAGATTATTTTCACCGGAGTGAAAGGCTACCTGGTGCCGTAGCCCTGGCAGCGCCTGGGGTCAGGCGCGCTTGCGGCGGGCGAACCTTCGGCTCAGGACTTCCCGGCGATGCACGCCCAGATACTCTTCGATGTCCTGGCGGAACTCTTCGTAACGAACCGGGTTGAAGGTCACGAATGATTTGCCGCGGAAAATCTCTCGCGCTGAAGACTGCCAGTTCACGAAAAGAACCCCACCGTTACTCGAGGCGCCGGTCTGTTTTATCGAAGTGGACGAGGCGATCAGGATGCCGTTGGCCAATTGTTCGCACGGGATGACCGATAGGCGTGCACCGTCAGCCGTCTTGACCTGATTGTTGAACAGACTGATGGTCTGCTCATCGCGCTTCAAGCCATCGATCGTGGTGTTCACCACCGCCCCCAGCACCGTCGCGGCCGGCACGCTGGCCTTCACACCCTCGATGATCCCCTTGACGATATCGCTGATGACAAAATCCATGTCCACCCGCCGGGTACTTTCGGAATAACGGGTATAGCCGTCATCGGCGACAAAGCAGCCCAGGTCGTGCAGGCACTGGATGAACGCGTCGTACCACGCCCGGGTATTCTTGCCGCCGGGCACTTCGAAATTGGCTTCCATAATGGCCATGGTCATCAGGTTTTCCATGATCGCCATGTTATTGAGCGACATGTTGTTGCCATAGCCAACAAGCGCATCGCCTAGCATAAGCGCGTCCATGTCCTTGGTCGGGCTGTCAGGCTGCTCCAGCGACCGGCGTACACGCCGCCCCGTAACGGCCAGCGTCCTGCGCCGGTTTATACGGGCCTGGATCAACTCAACACTTTGCGCCACACTGATCGAACTTTCGAACTGTTCCATAATCGTCTTCCTTGTTGTGAGTTAACGTTCGCTCCTGCGAACCAGCCTCAATCTAATTCACACTTCCAAAAAACAACAACACCAACTAATTGCAATATATGTAGCCCACAACGCCTGCCACAACTTCAACATCCGGACTTATATTCACGCCCATCCGCACGAGAAGAGCATTCATTATGATCTGTCCAGAAAGTGCGACAGCACACTCAACTTAGCGGAAAGCTTTCATGAATAATGGACTATTAACCGGGCTGGTCACCGGCCCCAATCTGTTCTCGTATATCGGCGCACCGTCCCTGCCCGACCACAACGACATCGCCGATTGCAATAACGTCGCCACCCGATCAGCCGATCTCGGCCATCATCGCTACGCAGATCCCAAGGGCTGGTTCGAAGAATATGCCCGCACCTTGGACTTCCTCGGTTGGTCGCTGTATGGCGACTCCATCCACACACGGACACAACATATTGTCTCGGGCTCCGTGGCTGATTTCCTTGTGGAGAGCGCCTACGCGATGAAGGATGCACGGCAGGCAAACGCGATGATCGATACCCTCGACACATTGAAGACCGATCACCCGGCCCTACTCTCCTTTGACAACGAAACCCAGGAAGGCGAGACGTTCCAAGTTGTCCCGGCCCGATACGACGCACAAGGCAACCTGCATATTGCCCTGTTCAAACTTGAACTGAGTGTTGAAGTAAAAAGACGCAGCTTCCTGTTCTGGAATTGGGAAAAACGCTCGGCCAGGATTATCCAGCGCAGGGCTTTTTTGAAGCTGGACAGACGGGAACTCGACAGCAAAAGAGCGCTTGTCGACAGGTTAGTGAATGAACACTTGATGAGACGATTCAACTTAAGAAAATGATCGTCCAGCGGGTTGCGGGTGATAACACCTGCAACCCTCCTTTATTCAAAGCCCACGCGTAGATGGACTGCCTGGGATCAATCCACCGAGTTGGTTTCCACCTCGGGGGACACCTCCAACAACGCTTGCAGCGTGACGCCGTTCGAGACGTCCTGCAGGGCGCTCAACCGCTCCACTAACGTTGAAACGGCATAATGTCGATGCTCACCGAAACTGAGCAGCACATCGCCACGCAAGGTGACGTCCGCCGCATACACTTGGCGAAGAATCAGACTATGTCCGCTGTTGGGATCAAGGATAACCAGGTGCTCCTGGACCCTGCTGAGCAATAACTCATCAGGCTCATCCAGCTCCCAGACCAACTTGCCGGGAACAGTCACCGGGCCGCCCAGCGGAGGCCGGCAGTCGAGGACGACCGACTTGATTCTCAACCAGGCCGTCCTGGACAGTCGGTAACTCACCGCGCCCTGGCCCATGCGCAGGACCAAGACCCTGACGTCATCCGGCATCAACGCCACGAGATCATCGACCTTCGATTCCTGGCTCTCGACCACCAGCACTTCGCCGTCACGCTGGACATAACTCAGCGGCCCGCCCAGGCCCGTATCTGGCAGGGCAAGCAGCCTTCCATTGCTGCTTTCATGAAGCAGTACATTGGTCTGCCGCTGGGTCCCCAATACATCGAACGATTCCGGGATGGCGGCCTTGGGAACCCGGATCACCCGTTCCGTCCCGGTCACGAACCACTTCAGGCTACCGGACTCCTCCACCGACAACAGCGGACTATGGGGCACCCGGGCGACCAACTGCCTGAGGCCGTCGATCTCCCGCCCCCCTTGAGTGGCGACCCACTCCCGAGTGACACCGGTGATCCGTGCCGGCTCCCCATCGCGCAACACGACCACCACGCCGTCGAGTGTCACGCCGCGCAAGCCAGCCCCCTCGACCGTCAGTTCGCCAAACTGCCAGGGCGCCCATTCACGTTGCGGTTGGGGTAGCGCTTCCGATTGCAGCAATTGCGAACCCTCGCCGAAGGCAGCGTCGAGCGTTTGCGGATCGATAAACCCCTGGCGATAGATTTCGCCACTCGCCACGTCGAACAACCAGGCCGCCTCGCTATCCGGGGTGGCCCCCAGCAGCCGCAACTCCGTTGCGCTACCTAAGTCAGCCAGCAGCAACCGGTTGCCGACGTACCAGGCGCACAACCGCTCGTCACCGCTAACGTTGGTCAAACCGATGAGGACAAGACTTTTACTCCCGTGCCGCTGGGCCAACGTGTCCAGTTCCGACCACCACTGTGCCCGGCCCTTGAACCACTGTTCCCTAACGCCAGCCAGCGCCAGGTCGCCTTGGCCACTCAGGTTGTAGAACACGCCTCCCGAGGTCAGGGCCACGTAGCCACCGTCAACGGCGATGACATTTTCCAGGCTAGGGGTGTTGGTCCACCTGTTGGACCAATGCCCCTTGCCCTCCACCAGAGTACGCCGCCTGCTGCACAGTTCCTGTTTGAGCCTGTCGTAGATGACAAACACATCGCTATCATCCGGTGGTGCAAGCAGCGTCAGATCGGTCATGTTCTTGATCGAGTCGGGCCATCCACGCGGCTGGTTTCGCCTCGGCGCGGGACGGATGATCAAGCGGTCACTGCGGCGAACCCAGGCCATGTCCCGCCATTGCGCGTCGGACTTCCAACAGATCGAAACGAAGGGCGCCGGCTGCCAATTGACGGTGACAAAAGTGTCCTCCGGGTTGGTATTCGGCGTCAGGGGCAGGCTGTCGCCCAGCACCTGCGACCAGTCGGCCAGCGTCTCGCTGGCGCTCAAGGCCGGTTCCATTACCAGATCCAGCTCTCGCGTGTTTGAACTGAGCAGCAGCTGCCCATCATGGATTACATACCTCAGCACATCGACGGTCTGGTCCGCGCGGGTGACTTGCTGGACGACATGAATCACTCCTTGGGCGTCCGCCTCGATGCTCTTGATGGTGCTTACCAGGTTGCTGGTGCTGCGCAACCAATACCGATGGCTCAATAACCCGGTGAGCGCATCGACTTGCCAGATGATCAGGGTCTGCGGATTGTAGAAATAGCAGGCACTGCCCACCACCGCCCCCAGCAGCGCCTCACCGGCACCCGGCAGATCATCGCGGATATAAAGGAAACGGTCCTCCTTCGCGTCATACCAGGCGGTGATCCGGCGGGGCTCGTCCGGGTCCTCAAATGGAATGAGGTGGTGGCTAATCGGTGTGTACGCCATCGCTAGACGGTGGTCTCGAGCCAGGGCCTTGAAATGATCCTGCAATGTTTGCTGATCCATGTCGGGCGGTGCGTCCAGTTCCAAAAGCACCAGCGTGCGATTGGTCAGATCAACCTTGAATATTTGATTGTCGGCGAGCCGCAGTGAAATCTCATGGCGCCACCCTCCAACGATCGTCACCTGAACGTCGTCGATGAAAAACTTATCGTAACTCTCAATCCTTATCTCTTGCTCCGAGGCCCAAGAGGCGTCCATAAACCAAGTGGACACCTGCAGGCTCGTCGATTCCAGGCTCAGTCTCACGCCGGGGTGAATGACCAATGCGCATCGTTTGCCGGCCCCCTGGATTTTATAAGCGATCATGTTGTGCCAAATCGGCGGAATAAGAGGCACCACCAGTGAACGGTCAGCACTGTCGAGCACCACGTCGATCACCGTTTGCCGATAATCGGGAACCATGCGACGGACGATGTACTCGCTGGGAAACGAATAAAAGGAAAACTGAAATTGCCAGCTGCCGTCCGCTTTCCTTTTCTCCAGGCGTCGCGCCGTGTCGAACCCGGTGTCATGACGCGATGTCGCGAATGGCAGGGCGATGTACTCATATCGGTAACAGGTTTGCGGTGTGCAGGGCAGTACGATGACTTGGCCGGCAGGTGGCTTGAATGCAACTTGACCCGGCAGACCTAGATCTCGACGAATGTTAATGGCCCGATCGTAATCGAGCTCTATCGTTGGCACCCCAAAATGATCGCGTTGTGGATAGAGCTTGGGGCTGTCCAACATCAATGCGCCCCGAGTCAGATCTAGCGTCTGGACGATCAACGAGGAGCGCGGCAGCCATGCACCCTGCCTGGCATCAAACCGGTACGCCTGCAGATGAGCCTTGGCGATTTCATCGAATAACAACCCGACCTCTTTGGCTTCTTCGGCGACGATAGCAAAACCCTGGGCCAGCGCCCCCACCCCCACCGCCAACCCACCTAGAATCACAGCGGCGCCACCAAGCACCGCGCCAGCGGTCGTGGCACCAACGGCGTACGCGCCCACCGACAACACCAGGCTGGCCGAATCGAAAGCCAATTGGGTGCCGAACTGAGCGCGTTCAACATCGTTGTGGGCCGTCGACAATTGGTAGATGTCGAACCCGACATTGGCCAACTGCAACAATCCCCCGGTCGCTTCGCTCATGCTGGAGCCCACTGCTGCCTTGACCACGGGCGCGACGGTGCGGGCAATCAGTTTCTCTTCGACCAGTGCCTGCCGAACCAGGCCGACCAGGCCCGCGATATCCACCACGTTGCCATGCGCCAACTGCGCGTAATTGACATAGGCGTGCAAGCGGACCGCCAGGGTCAGGGGCCGACCAGACCCCTCTTGGCTTCGCAACGCGTTCATCAGCGCCTGTATGGCGAAACCGGCGTTCAGCGTGTGGACACTCCCCACCTCGGTGGGATCGCTTGGCACGAAGGGTTTGTTGGCCAATGCCGAAAACTGTTCCGAGAGGTAGCTTTTTATCCGCAGGAGCCGATGGTCATCCGTGACGACCCGGACCAGTTGCTCAGGATTGACCGGATCGATCAGGCTCACCCGGTACGCCCCATCCGGCGTGACCTCCAGCGTGTCGAACAACGGCACAAGATGAGCCGCCAGTTGGTTTTCCTGCTGGAGCCGGCTCGTCGCTTGTTCGATCTGCCGGCTCCACCAATGTCCATCCAGGGCCAGTAGACAGCTGCCCAGCCGAGGATTGTTCTGCAACGACTGCCCACGGGCGCTGGCCAACCGCTGCCTCATAGGGCGTTGCGACTGCCCAGGCAAGGCGCCGGGTTGCAGCAGATGCTCCACCGTGAACCCATCGGACAGCTGCAAGGCCGAGACCTTTTCATTTTGCAGGTCGATCAGATCGAATTCCGGTCGGTTTTCAGAACCATAGGCGGCGTAATAGCGGGCCATGCCCTCTTTCTGGAAAAAATGCTCCAAGCCACGCAGGAATGCCTCCGGGCCCTCGAACTTGCACAGGCCAAAATTGGGGTCGAAAAAATGATAGAGGGAGCGTTCTGCGCTGACGGTCTTGGCCACCAGCATTGAATGGTTGTCCGAGTTGAGCAATAGCGTACGGGGGCCAATGTGCTTCTCGAGCGCGGCAGTGACCCGATCAAGGTTCGCCTGTCCAAGCGACGTACCGACGTCACTCATCGGTACGTCCCGCAGGGCTTCCAGCGCGTGGAGGAAGCCTTGGGAATCGTCTTGCTCCGGTTCGAGCACAGCCAGGAAGAAACGCTCGCGTAAAAGTCCGGAGGCGCTATCACCTTGGGCCAGCGCCGCGCTCATCACCAGCGCCAACGGATAGCAGCGCCCCCCAATCGCCTCGCCATCGCGATTGAGCAACAAATCCTGAGGAACCATTTGAACGCCGTTGTGCCCGAATCCGTCAAGCAACTGCCCTGACCGCTCAATAACCTCGATACGATGCTCAAGGGCGGCCACTTTCTGGATTCGCGCCACCTGACGTCCCCACTGGAACAAGGTCCGTGCCTCCTTCAAGGCGGTTTTTTTCAGTTCCAGTGCGCTGTCGGACGGCATCGACGCGTAAGCCGGATCGCCTCCCAGGCCGCTCATGAATCGTGCGGCCTTGCGCTTGTACAGCTGCCGCTCGATGGCCGCATAACGTCCGGAAACGCCCTGTTCGGCTACGCCGTTGGCCAGGTTTTCCAGCTCGCTGGTGGCTGCATTGAAATGCGGGTTATCCAGGGAGTCCATCCCCAGTAGCAGGCCCAGCGACAACCGCTGCAAAGGACTCGCTTCAATGAAGCGGCGGGCGCCACTGGCGATGTCACTCAGCACTTCATCAATTCCCTGGTCGCGGATTTTTTCATCGCTCAGGAAGACCGGAACAAGCGCGTCAGGTGACTGGCTCTTGATGAGCTGGCGATCATCGAAACTCAGCGGCAGTGGCTTATCAAAACGGATTTCACCGTCATGCCCCTGGCGCATCGCTTCGATGAATGGCTCGCCGAGCCCCTCGGCCAAGCGTTCCAGCACGTCGGTCAGCAGCACCGCCCGCCCTTCGATCAGCGGCCAGCCCTGCTGGAACTCGACCGTAGACTGCTTGAGCAAGTGCGCGATATCGCCGCTGTAGCGCGCCTTATACTGACCCTCACGCCAACGCGCGCGCTCCTCGCGGACCCATTTCTCGGCATCGTTGCCGTTGGCCTTCCAGGAGTGATCCTGCTCCTCTTCGGTAGCACCGTTAACCGTCCGGTTGGGTGCAATGGCCGCCTCCTTGCGCAAGGTTGCGGCCGCCTCAGCGCTCAAGTGCGCCTTCGCGTAGTCGACCATGCCGTCGCGCATGGCTCCAGGGCCCGTCAGATGAATGGTGCCCTCACTCTCGAGCCGAATACCGTCGCCAAAATGAGTCGCTACGGCCGTTACCAGGGCAATCGCGGCGGGCACTTGCTCCATCGGCAGTTCGCTCAGCGGCCCATAGGTTTTTTCGAATACCTCCTCCGCCACATCCAACATGGCAGCCACATCGCTCGATGAAACACCACGCTGGGCCGCCAACCGCATCGAGGCATCGATCAGTTCGTAATTGGACCGAAAGCGATCGATCACCGTTTGGAGTATCTCGGCGCCTGGATGAGCCATCAAAAACGCGTTGGATAACGCCTGTTCCATGGCGAGAGCCCGAAGCGCAAAGGGCCGGGCAAGCCGTTGCTCCGGTGCCTCGAAGACCTCGCCCAGACGCGGCCGGCTCTTCGCGAAAGTTTCCAATGCTGGAAAATACTCAGTTGGAATCCCCCCGTAATAATGGGAGGAGGCCTGGCGACCAGGCATCCACTCGGGATTGTTGTTCAGCAACAGTTGCAGGAGTCCCAGGCGGGCCTCACGGTCAAAACCACTGATATCAACGGTGCCCAGCGTGTTCGACAATGGCGGAAGGTGGTCGATATCGGTATGACTGCCGCCTTCGGCAAACAGGACTTCGGCGCGCACGACATCAGACGCTGCCGCCATGTTTCCACTCAACCGCATTTCCCTTTCATAGATATCTTGTAACTGTAAAGAAATGGCGCCGGCAGCCAAGTCGCGCAACTCGAAGTCGCTCATGTCCAATACACTGCGACGATTGCGTTCCAATTGTTCTCGCAGCTCTACCGCATCCTGGCCGTAGGCGCGCACCAGTAAATCTATCCGGGCCTCATCGGCGGACTCACCACTAGCTACGGCTTTATTAATATGAGCATACATTTGTTGTTTCAAAACAACGGCGCGCCTTTCGTACGCGGCACCCAATTCAGTTTCGGAAATAGTGTCTTCAACTCCTTGCAGGAATACATCCGCCTTGGCCGATTCGACAATAAGTTTATTGGTTTGCCAAGCCAGGAGCGCATCACTGTCGTACCACAAGTTCAAGGTATAACCCTGCGGAGCCAAGACCTGTTTCCACACATTGAGGTAGTCGCGTTGAATACCACCGAGCCCACCACCCAGCCACGTAAAGTTCAATGTCCTGGGAACCTCCGTGGCAACCTGCTTCATCTGCTCGGCACTGAATTGAAGGCGCGCTTCATGACTTTCGATCCTGCTATATATCTGCGGCAGGTCCGGTCCGGTGCCAATAGGGCCTGAAGTGCGCACATCCAGGCTGCGCCGTGTCCGACGGTTGCCGAGGAACCCGGCCAACGTCTGTTTCAAGAGCCCTAATGGCTCGAGCAACCTCCGGGATTCCGGCATACCGACACAGGCGAAGTAGTAGCGGATGACCGCATCGTATTGCTCACTGTTTTTGTACGGCAACAACACCCGCTCAAGATCTGATAATTTGAAAAGACTGATGAACTTGACCAAACCGTCACTGTTTAAGCTTTCTGCTTCCTGCATAAAAGACACTCCTTATTTACTTAACTCATAAACAGACCAAAACAAACATAAAAATATATGCCGCAACAGGCCGTGCTAAAAGACAGGCAAACTACCGCTTAAAATCCAACCGTTCAAACAGGAAGGCTTTCAATGCATTTCAAAGAGCGACCCAGACTAAGAATTTCACGCTTCTTTTTATTCGGGAACAAATAAAGCGAACGAATCGAAAACGCGGTCCTGAAGTTCATATTTATCCCGTGGCGAGGGAGCTTGCTCCCGCTGGGCTGCAAGGCAGCCCCAAAAGCAGCGACTCGATCAATCTGATACACCGAGGTGTCAGGTGAGGGCTGCTGCGCAGCCCAGCGGGAGCAAGCTCCCTCGCCACAAGTGAACAGTGCGGTTCAGGAGGCAGGCTTGTGCCCATACCAACGAGGCGTGTAGACCCAGTTTCCGCCGGACGCACGCGGGAATAGGCAGGTCGTGGAAGAACCGATCAGCACCATGGTGCGCATGTCCACCTGATCCGGGGTCAACGCCCCCAGCGTCGTGACGCGCAGTGTCTGGCCCGGACGACCGATATCGCGGCCTAACACCACCGGCGTCTGTGCCGTACGATGGTGCGCGACGATCTCCAGCGCCCGCCCCAGTTGCCACGGGCGGGAACGGGAAATCGGGTTGTAGAACGCCAGGGCCAAGTCCGCCTCGGCGGCCAGGTCCAGGCGTTTTTCGATGATCGACCACGGCTTGAGGTTGTCCGAGAGCGACATTACGCAAAAGTCATGGCCCAGTGGCGCCCCGGCCTGGGCGGCCGTGGCCAGGGAGGCGGAGACCCCAGGAAGGATCTGCAGATCGACGGTGTGCCAATGGGCATCCGTCGACTCATGCAATGCTTCGAGCACCGCGGCGGCCATGGCGAACACGCCGGGATCACCGGATGACACCACCACCACGGAGCGGCCCTGGGCCGCCAGTTCGAAGGCATGGCGGGCACGCTGCATTTCTTCGCGGTTGTCGGTGCAGTGCTGTATTTGATCAGCCCGGAAAGGGCCGGCCATGCGCACGTAGGTTTCGTAACCCAGCACATCGGTCGCGCGGTCGAGTTCGGCGCGCACCGCCGGGACCATTAACTCCGCCGCCCCCGGGCCAAGGCCGATCACGGCCAGACGCCCCCGCAGGCGGCCGATGCGCTGTGGATCGACGGGCTGCTCGGCCACGGCAACGGCATGACCGTCCACACGCTGGACCAACGCCGGTTGGCCGAGGGCTTCAGCCAGCCATTGGCCGACCTCGCCATTGGCCGGCGCGAAACGCAGCGGCACGTTCAAGGCCGACGCGGCCTCATGCAATTCCGGCCGAGCCATGTCGCTGTCCGCCGCCAACAGGCACGCCAGCGCCTGCACGGCGAGGCCGGCCTCACGCAAGGCCTCGCCAATAGCCGGCGACGCACCCGCGCTTATCGCCACGACGACGTTGCGCGGATAAATACGCAGCTCATCCACCGATGGCGTGCCCGCAGCGCTGTCGATGCGGATCGCCAGCCGTGCCTGTTCGTCCTCAGGCAATTGCACCTGGTCCAGCCACGGCGCGGCGCCTTCAATACGTACCGTCTCGCCGGCCAGCAAGTCGGAGACGAAACGCTTGCCCTGCTCCAGGTCGCCGAGGCTGTAGCCGCTCGGCGGATTGAGCAGGCACGTGCCGAAACGCAATTCGCCGCTGGTGGTGATGGACGGCGCGACTTGCAGGGTTTGCGCGATATCCCGGGCCATGACGTTGACGCCGCCCAAGCCACCCAGCAGCGGCACCACGGCGCTGCCATCCTCGGCCACCGCCAGCACGGGCGGCTCGACGCCTTTTTCCAGCAGCAGTGGCGCCAGCGTGCGGATGACAATGCCTGCCGCGCAAAGGGCGATGATCGGCGTGTCTTGCCGGTAGAGCTCGCGCAACGTGGCGCCGAACTCCAGGTATTGCCGATCCGCGCCGTCGACCCGACCGGCCAGGCCATGGATCATGGCGTCCGGGTAGCGCTGCTGGATCCGCCGCGCTGTGGCCAGGCTGCCTGGACCGAGAATGACAATTGCCGCAGCGTTGGCCGTCATCCCTGCCACCGTTCGCCCGGCACGATGATCAACGAGAAGTACGGCGAGGACATCGGCTCGACGTCATCCAACGGCACGATTTTCTGGTTGGCCATGGTCGCCCGCTCGACGTACAGCGCCCGTCCGTCCAGCCCCAGTTCCTGAAGCACTTGGCGGACCTTGGGAAAGTTGCGCCCCAGCTTCATGATCACCGCCGCATCGGCATCGGCCAGACGACGCTTGAGTTCCTCATGAGGCAACACCCCGGAAAGCACCGACAGGCTCTGGTTGCGATAGACCAGCGGCGCACCGAGCACCGAGGCGCCACCGAGCATCGAGCACACGCCAGGAATGACCTCGGCGTCATAACGCTCGGCCAGGCGATCATGCAGGTACATGTAGGAGCCGTAGAAGAACGGGTCGCCTTCGCAGATCACCGCCACGTCACGACCGGCATCCAGGTGCACGGCCAGGTGTTCGGCGGCGGTGTCGTAGAAATCGGCAATCACCTGCTCGTAGGACAGCGGCGCCGGCAATGCTTCGGTGGTGACCGGGTAGACCAGCGGCAGCAAGGTCTGGGCTTCTTGCAGATGGGCTTCAATGATGCCGAAGGCATTGCCCTTCTTGCCCTTGGCGACAAAGTACGCCACCACGGGCGACTCACGCAGCAGGCGCAGGGCCTTCACCGTAATCAATTCCGGGTCACCGGGGCCTACGCCAAGGCCGATCAGACGTCCAGGCTGCTGCATCATTCAATCTCCGTAGCGAGGGCGTTGACGGCGGCGGCGGCCATGGCACTGCCGCCAAGCCGACCTTGCATGATCACGAACGGAACGCCACGGCTATTGGCCGCGAGCATCGCCTTGGATTCGGCGGCACCGACGAAGCCCACCGGGAAGCCGAGGATCAGCGCCGGTTTTGGCGCGCCGGCGTCGAGCATTTCCAGCAGGTAGAACAGCGCGGTCGGCGCGTTGCCGATCACCACGACGCTGCCTTCCAGGTGCGGACGCCACAGCTCCAGGGCCGCCGCCGAACGGGTGTTGCCCAGCTTCTGGGCCAACGCCGGCACGCCCTCGTCACGTAAGGTGCAGATCACCGGGTTGTTGGCTGGCAGGCGAGCCCGGGTGACGCCTTCGGAGACCATCCGCGCATCACAGAGGATCGGTGCACCAGCGGCCAGCGCCTGACGCCCGGCTGTGCCCGCGCCTTCGGAAAACTGCAAGCCGTCGATGGCCTCGACCATGCCGCAGGCGTGGATTACCCGCACCGCAAGCTTCTCAAGGTCAGCCGGAATGCGCGCCAGGTTGGCCTCGGCGCGGATGATCGCAAAAGAGTTGCGATAGATCTCCTGACCGTCGCGGATGTAATCAAGCATCAAGGGGGCTCCGGGGGCGCGCGTCGAGCCAGTGGCCGAGCGCTTCAATAGTCAGATTGTGCGCCTGCAACGCGCCGAAACCCGGCAGCGTCGCATCGCGAAAATACAGGTCGTAACGACCGGGGGCCACCGCCAGCAAAGTGGCAGGCGCGATATGGGCTGCCGCGCAGGAACGCGGACAACCGGACAGATGGATCTTCAAGGTTTGACCCTGGCGTTGCAGCAGCTCGGCCAGTTGCCGGGCATCGGCCTTGGTATTGGCCAAGGCGTTGCCGCAGCCACTGGAGCCGGTGCAGGCGATGAGTTGCGCCAGGGGCTGATCAACCGAGCACAACAGGCCCAATTCCTCGAGACGCGCCAACACCTGGTCCGCATCCTCGCGGCGCAGGTTGGGCAGCAGCAGGCTTTGCCAAGGGGTGAAGCGAAGGCTGGCGTCACCCTGCTCCCGCGCCAATCGTGCCGCGCCGCGCAGCATGACGGCGTCGAGCCGGCCAAGAGGCGCCGCCGCGCCCACGTAGACCCGGTCGTCGCGCTGGGGATGGGCGCCGAGGTGCAGCCCGTCGATGGAGGCGTCCCGCTGCCAACCCATGCACGATTGCAGCGGCACGCGACGGGCCAACTGGGCGATGAAGTCGTCCAGGGGCACTTCACTCAGCAAATGGCGCATGCGTGTCTGGTCCGGGCGAGCCCGCTCGAGAAACTGCTCCAGCACCGCCACCACCAACGCATGCCCCTGGGCCAACGGGACCCTTCCCGCCGGTTCATCCAGCGGCGATCCGGCCAAGCCGAAGGCCAGCCAGGGCTCGCCATCGCAAACAAGGGCCGAGAGCCAAAGGTCGTGATGATGTTCGAGCATCGCCATGGCTTCGCCGCCATCCAATTGCACGGCGAACTTGGCCGACAGCTCATGGAAGCGTTCATGGGTTTGCAAGGTAACGAGGATCCGCGCGGCCAGCGGGCGAGTATCGACCAGCATCTGCCGGTCGATCCCGGCCGAGGGGCTGAGCATCAGGTTGCGCACGTCATCGCCGGCCGGCGTTCGCGGGCCGAGTCCGGCGGCCAGCAGTTGCTCGATCAACGCGCCGTGCCGCGGACCGATCCCGCGGATTTGCAGGTTGCCGCGATTGGTCGCCTCGATCACGCCTCCGGCAAATCCCTCGGCCGCCGCAGCCACCGCATCGGCCTGATCCGCCCGGATGGAACCGCCATCGAGCTTGATCCGGCAGATCCCACCGTCCAACGCCTGGACGACACGCAACAAACCCGGACAACCCGAGGGGCGTATGACGTTGGTTGATGGACGTTCGTTCAAGGGATAACCGGTAGACAAGGCACGCCACGACGGCGAAGGAGCGCCATTATGCCTGCTTTGCCGGGGGTCATGAAAAGCTTGCCGGTCGGATTAATAGGGCCAAGCACAAAGTTTGTGCACAACCCAATTCAAACTGTGGGAGCGGGCTTGCTCGCGAAAGCGGTCAGTCTGAGACCGCGATGTTGAATGAATCGACGCCTTCGCGAGCAAGCCCGCTCCCACATTTTTGATCGAGTTGCCCGCAAATTCTGCGCTCAACACAAATCCACGGTGGGAGCGAGCCTGCTCGCGATAGCGGCCTGCCCGTGCCGATGCTACCGCGCCAGGCGCCTGATCCGCCTGGGCGCGGTATGATGGCGGCCCGGTTCGCGGGTGACGCAGCCCCGCCGAGCAAACACATTTTTTAGAGGAACACAGATGACACCCTGGCTGACCGTAGTGGGCATCGGTGAAGAAGGCTTCAAGGGCCTGGGCAAGGTTGCTCGCCGTGCGCTGCTGGGGGCCACGCGGATCGTTGGGGCGCAGCGCCAGCTGGATCTGCTACCCGTGTGCATCCGCGGCGAACGGGAACTGTGGCCCAGCCCGTTTTCCCTGGAGCCGCTGCTGGCCCGCCGAGGCGAGCCGGTGTGCGTGCTGGCCAGCGGCGACCCGATGTTCTACGGCGTGGGGGCGAGCCTGGCGAAGCAGGTGCCTGGCGAGCAGATGTTGGTCGTCCCGGCATCGTCGTCCTGTTCGCTGGCGGCGGCGCGCATGGGATGGCCGTTGCAGGAAGTGGTCACGCTGTCGCTGGTGGCGCGGCCCTTGGCGGCGCTCAATGTGCATTTATCCACCGGCGTCAGACTGTTGCTGCTGAGCAATGACCGCCACTCTCCTGCCGCCGTGGCGCAGTTATTGTGCGAGCGCGGATTCGGCCCCAGCCCCATGACCGTCCTGGAACACCTCGGCGGCCCGGCAGAACGACGGATCGACGGCACTGCGGCGCAATGGTCCGATCCCGACGGCGCCGACCTGAACCTGATCGCCGTGGAATGCCGGGCCGAACCGTCCGCGTTGCGTCTGTCACGCCTGGCCGGCCTGCCGGACAGCGCGTTCGAACATGACGGCCAACTGACCAAACGCGACGTGCGCGCCGTCACCCTGGCGCGCCTTGCGCCCACTCCGGGCGAGTTGCTTTGGGATGTTGGCGCCGGCAGCGGCTCCATCGGCATCGAATGGATGCGCGCCCACCCCAGTTGCCGAGCCCTGGCCATCGAAGCCGACGAAGGCCGCCAAGGCTTGATCGAACGCAACCGCGATACCCTCGGCGTGCCCGGCTTGCAGTTGGTTCGCGGCAGAGCCCCACAGGCGTTGGAAAACCTGGAGCGTCCGGACGCGGTGTTCATCGGCGGCGGCGTCACCCGCGAAGGCGTGCTCGACGCTTGCTGGGCCCACCTCAAGCCTGGCGGCCGGCTCGTCGCCAACGCCGTGACCCTGCAAAGCGAGATGACGCTCATGGACTGGCGCGAACGTCATGGCGGCGAACTGACCCGGATCCACATCGCCCAGGCCCAGCCATTGGGTGAGTTCGACACCTGGCGCCAGGCCTTGCCGATCACCTTGCTGGACCTGACGAAACCTCTCGATGCGTGACGAAACCGCCGAACAACCCGCCCCCCTGCGCAGCGGCCTGACCACCGGCAGCTGCGCCACCGCCACCAGCCTGGCGGCGGCACGCTTGCTGCTCGCGGGCACTCATGCCGACGCCGTGGAGATCGTCCTGCCCAAGGGCAAGCAGGTGCAGATGCGCCTGGAGTTCTGCCGGCTGACCGAGCAAGGCGCCGAGGCCGGGACAATCAAGGACGCAGGCGATGACCCGGACGTGACCCACGGTGCGTTGCTGTTTTCCCAAGTGCGCTTGATCGCCGAACCCGGGGTGCGCTTCCTCGCCGGTCGCGGCGTAGGCACCGTGACACGGCCGGGGCTGGTGCTCGCCGTCGGTGAGCCGGCGATCAACCCGGTGCCGCGCAAGATGATCGGCGATCACTTGGGCCGGCTGGCCGAGGACAACGGTTATGCCGGCGGTTTCGAGGTCACGGTCAATGTCGAGGGCGGCGAAGCCTTGGCATTGAAAACCATGAATCCGCGGTTGGGCATCCTCGGCGGCCTGTCGATCCTTGGCACCAGTGGCATCGTCCGACCGTTTTCCTGTGCGGCCTACATCGCCTCGATCCACCAGGGCATCGACGTGGCGACAACCAACGGTTACCAGCACGTCGCCGCCTGCACCGGCAACGCCAGCGAAGACACCATGCGCCGGGTCTACAACCTGCCGGAAATCGCCCTGATCGAAATGGGCGATTTCGTCGGCGCCGTGCTCAAGCACGTGCGCAAGGTGCCGGTGGAAAAGCTCAGCCTGTGCGGCGGTTTTGGCAAGATCAGCAAACTCGCCGCCGGTCACATGGACCTGCACAGCCGCCATTCGAGCATCGACCTGCCACAACTGGCCGAATGGGCAGCCGCCATCGGTGCCGACGAAACCTTGCAGCAAGGCATCCGCGAGGCCAACACCAGCCAGCAGGCCCTGGCCATGGCCAGCGCCGCCGGCATCGCCCTCGGCGACGCGGTATGTGCCCATGCCCTGGCCTTCGCCCGTAGCGTCGTGCCGGCCCAGGTCCAGGTCGAAGTCTTCGCCATCGACCGCCAGGGCGGGATCGTCGGTCACGCCGGAAGCTTTCAATGAAACGCATTCTGCTGCTGGGCGGCGTCACCGAAGCCCTGGTCATCGCCCGCACCCTTGGCCCCCGGCACATCTACAGCTTGGCGGGCGTCGGTCGCGTGCCCACGGACCTGACCTGCCAGGTCCGCGTCGGCGGCTATGGAGGTGCCGCGGGCCTGGCGCAATTCATCCGCGACCAGGGCATCGACCTGCTGCTGGACGCCACCCACCCCTACGCTGCGCAAATCAGCCAGAACGCCGCCGACGCCGCCCGCGCCTGCGGCATTCCGTGCTGGGCCCTGCGCCGTCCGGCATGGCAACCCCAGGCTGGCGATGACTGGCGCGAAGTGGCCGACTGGGCCGAACTGATCCAGGCCCTGAAGCCCTTCCACCGCCCTCTATTCACCCTCGGCCGCGAACCCTTGCAACATCTGAACGAGATTCCCCCAGAGCAATTCTGGACCCTGCGCGCCCTCGATATTTATCCCGCCAATGAACGCTGCGAAGTCATCGGCGCCCGCGGACCATTCCACATCGAAGGCGAGCGCGAGCTGTTTGAACGGCGGCAGATCGATGTGCTGATCAGCAAGAACAGCGGCAGCACGGCCACCGAGCCGAAGCTGGAAGTGGCGCGGGAGCGGAGGGTGCCGGTGCTGGTGTTGAAGCGGCCGGTGTTGGCGGGGGTGGATCGGGAGTTTGAGAAGCTTGACGAAACACTTGAGGCGTTGGCGCTTCTGGCCTGATGAGACAAGATCACTGCCTTGCATGAACAGTAACCTATTTGTTACCTTCAGGGCCGCATGTGATCACACTCGAAGAATATCTACAGGACAACGATACAAGTCCATTCGAACGCTGGTATTCCAGTCTGGATGCCCGGGCGGCATACAAAGTATCTAACGCATTGATGCGATTGGAGATGGGCAACACCTCGAATATCAAATGGTTCGACGGGTTAGGTGCATACCGCATCAACTGGGGCCCAGGCTATCGCGTGTACCTGACCCAGGAAGGTAAACGCCTGATTATTTTATTTGGCGGTGGTGATAAATCCACTCAGAGAAAAGACACCAAGCAAGCGAAAAAATTAATTGCTGAATTCCGGGCCCGGAAGAAGACAGAAAGGAACATGAGGTAACGCAATGGCTCTTACTCGAAGCTATAAACATACGATTGCCGAACGCGCCAAGCGTGATCCCGAGTTCGCTCAGATTTTGCTGGATGAAGCGGCAACCTTATTCTTGAATGGCGAACCAGAGATGGCGAGGATGATTCTTCGCGATCTCGTGAACGCCACTGTTGGCTTCGAAGAACTGTCCAAGGAAACTTCCAAGCCGAGCAAGAGCTTGCATCGAATGCTCTCAGCCAAGGGCAATCCAAGCATGGACAACTTGGCGGCAATATTCGCGGTCATTCGCACCACGTTAGGCGTCGACATGCAGGTGCATGCTGTTCCTGCAAATTGAGGTACGCGGTAACAAGCGATTGACTGATCACTCCGTGGCGAGGGAGCTTGCTCCCGCTGGGCTGCGCAGCAGCCCCAAAAAAGTCGATCTGCATTCTGCCGACATACCTTAACTTGAAGATTCAGGGCCGCTTCACGCCCCAGCGGGAGCAAGCTCCCTCGCCACCCCGCATCCACTTACAAAACTGTTTGCTACTGTTAAGGCAAACCCTGCGACCCTACACCGCATACGCCTTTTTACTTATCAACTCCGATCAGGCTAAATACCGCCACCTGATCGCCCAACCGAGCGGATTGCCCCATGTCCCGACAACGGCTTGCATTTGCCTGGATCGCCTGCTTCGCAGTGCTGTTCAACATGCTTGCCATGCCGCTTTCCAGCAACGCCGGCGCAATGGCCAAGGCGCAGGCCCAAGCGCCGTCGGAGCAGTTGTTGTGGGGCAGTTTCTGTTCGTCCAATGGCATGAAGATGGTGGCGATTCCCCTGGGCAAGTTCGAACAGGGCTCGCCGCAGAAGGACAACCACTCGACGATGCAGCATTGCTGGTGCTGCTCCGGTTCGGTCCCGTTGGTGGCGCTCGCCGGGCATATCCCGCAGTTGTACCTGGATGCCCAACTGGCCCATCGCGGCGCAATCCACTCCAAGCTCGACAGCCCCACGCCTCGCCAGCAATGGCCCAGCCTCAACCCCCGCGCCTCGCCCCTGGCCTGATTCCCACCGCATGAACCTGCGTCCTGAATCGTTCCGGAGAATCGCCATGTTGAACAGACTCATCCTGCTGGCTGCCTTGCTGCTTCCCGTCGGCTTCGCCCAAGCTCACCAATACAAGGTCGGCGCGCTCGAGATTGCCCATCCCTGGTCCCAGGAATTGCCGCCCAATGCGCCGACCGTGGCCGCCTATTTCGTCATCCACAACAGCGGCACCACCGCCGACAAACTGCTCAGTGTCGACACGCCAATCGCCGGCAAGGCCGAGCTCCATGAGCATGTGATGCAAAACGACCTGATGAAAATGCAGCCGGTGCCTGTCGTGGATATTGCCCCCGGCGCCACCGTTACCTTCGCGCCGATGGCGTATCACGTGATGCTGCTGGATCTAAAAGACCGCAGCCTGCTCAGCGACGGCAAACGCTTCCCCATGACGCTGCATTTTGAAAAAGCCGGGGATGTCACGGTCGACGTTGCGGTGCAGAAAAAGGCGCCTGACGGCACGAAAACGCATATGCACGCGCAGTAGTCGTAGCCGCCCATGCACGCTCCTCGCGCCAGACTGTCCATGCCCCGCCGTCAGCCCATGAGCCTGACACGCGGTAGCTGGATCAGCCTGTTCGCCATGTTGATGATCTTTATCGGCCCGCTGGTTTCCCAGTCGATGCCGATGGATCAGCGCATGTCTTCGTCCATGTCCACCGCCATGTCGATGGACATGACCATGGACATGACGGCGCACGAAACGCCAGCAGCCGAACATTGCCCACCCCAGAGCGAG
The DNA here is from genome assembly GCF_000281895.1 of Pseudomonas fluorescens Q2-87. Lineage (NCBI taxonomy): Bacteria > Pseudomonadati > Pseudomonadota > Gammaproteobacteria > Pseudomonadales > Pseudomonadaceae > Pseudomonas > Pseudomonas fluorescens. The sequence goes on from NZ_CM001558.1 coordinate 5,616,334, forward strand.
CATCACGCCCTGTGGGAAAAATGCGGCTATTGCAGCCTGCTGTTCAACTGTCCGGCCCTGACCGGCGGCCACAGTTTCACTGTCTTCGATACACCGCTCGCCAATACCTACACCAGTCCCTCCCCGCGCCTGGGCCATGCCCGGCCAGCGTTCTTCCCGGGTGCTCGCACCCGCGCACCACCCTTCGCCGCGTAAACCCGACACATACCTCACCCGGTCGCACAAGACAGTTCCAGGCTGCCCGACCGTGTCGTTTACGTCTGTTCGATGGAATCATCATGTCCAGGTTTTCTGCCGGCATCGCTTTGGGCACTGCCCAGGCCAGTTGCCCCCCGAACGAGCCCCGGGTTCGTTTGCGTCACACCGTCGCCGCGCTGTGCGGCCTGCTGCTTGCGCCCTATGCACTCGCCGATGAGCACGAGTTTCACCTGAGCGAGGTCGAAGAACTGAGCCCGACGGTCATCACCGCCATTGCTCCCAGTTCACCATTGACTGTCGTCACCAATCCCAAGGACCCTCGCCAGCCGGTGCCGGCCAGTGATGGTGGCGACTACCTCAAGACCATTCCTGGCTTTGCCCTGGTGCGCAACGGTGGCACCAATGGCGATCCGGTGCTTCGCGGCATGTTCGGCTCGCGGCTGAACATCCTCACCAATGGCAGCATGCTGCTGGGTGCCTGCCCAGGGCGGATGGACGCGCCGACGTCCTACATTTCACCGGAAACCTACGACAAGCTCACCGTGATCAAGGGTCCGCAAACCGTGCTCTGGGGCCCCGGCGCATCGGCGGGAACCGTGCTGTTCGAGCGCGAGCCAGAACAGTTCGGCGAGTTGGGCACGCGGGTCAACGCCAGTGTGCTGGCCGGCTCCAACGGCCGTTTCGACAAAGTGGTGGATGCCGCCGCCGGTGGGCCGCTGGGGTATGTACGAGTGATCGGCAACACCGCCCACTCGGACGATTACCGCGACGGCAACAACGACACCGTGCCCTCGCGCTACGACAAATGGAACGGCGATGTCACCCTCGGCTGGACCCCGGACGCCGACACCTTGCTGGAATTGACTGCTGGCAAGGGCGACGGTGAGGCGCGCTACGCCGGGCGCGGCATGGACGGCTCCCAATTCAAGCGCGAAAGCCTCGGGCTGCGTTTCGAACGTTCCAACATCGGTGACGTGCTGGATAAGGTCGAGGCGCAGGTCTATTACAACTACGCCGACCACGTGATGGACAACTACACCCTGCGCACGCCGTCCGGCACCGGGATGATGGCTGGCCCCATGGCTTCCAACGTCGACCGGCGCACCCTCGGCGCGCGCATCAAGGCCACCTGGCGCTGGGCCGATGTGCAACTGATCAGCGGCCTGGACGCCCAGACCAACGAACACCGCCAGCGCAGCAGCATGGGCGTCGACACCTACAAGGAACTGCCGTACACCAAGGACGCCGACTTCCATAATTACGGCGTGTTCAGCGAATTGACCTGGTACGCCGCCGATCGCGACAGGCTGATCACTGGCGCCCGGCTCGACCGCGCCTCGGCCAAGGATTACCGCCAGAGCATCGGTTCCGGTATGTCGGCCCGCCCCAACCCCACCGCCGATGATACCCGTGCCGACACGCTACCCAGCGGTTTCGTGCGCTACGAGCACGACCTGGAAGACAGTCCCACCACCCTTTATGCCGGCCTGGGGCACTCGCAACGCTTCGCGGATTACTGGGAGCTGTTCTCGCCTAACGCCGGCCCCAACGGCTCATTGAATGCCTTCGACGCGATCAAGCCGGAGAAAACCACCCAGCTCGACTTCGGCCTGCAATACAAGGCCGAAAACCTCGAAGCCTGGGCATCGGCTTATGTCGGCCAAGTGCGCGACTACATCCTGTTCGACTACACACCCGGGATGATGGGCACCACTTCCCGGGCCGAGAACATCGACGCGCGGATCATGGGTGGTGAGCTGGGCGCAGCCTACAAGCTGACCGAACACTGGAAGGCCGACGCAACCCTGGCGTATGCCTGGGGCAAGAACAGCAGTGACGGCAGCGCCTTGGCACAGATGCCGCCGCTGGACGCACGCCTGGGCCTGACCTACAGCGAAGACCGCTGGAGCGCCGGTGCCTTGTGGCGGGTGGTGGCGGCGCAGCACCGTGTCGATGAGAACAAGGGCAACGTGGTGGGCAAGGACTACGGCACAAGCTCCGGCTTCGGCGTGTTCTCGCTCAATGGCGCCTACCGCATCAACGCGCACTGGAAGGTCAGCAGCGGCGTCGACAACCTGTTTGGCAAAGCCTATGCCGAGCACCTGAACCTGGCCGGCAACGCCGGATTCGGCTACCCGGCGAGCGACCCGCAAGCCATCAACGAACCGGGGCGTACGCTTTGGACGAAGGTGGATATGAGTTTCTGACAACAACGGCGAGCCTGGCATATCACCCCGTGTTCAGCCAAGGCTTCGCTGAAACCGCACAAAACATAACGATCACATTTGCCCTGCGGAGTGCTTTCTGATGAGCCAACCGAAACCCAATTTCTACAATCTGGCCTGGCGCTGGCATTTCTATGCCGGGCTGTTCGTGGCGCCATTCATGGTGATGCTGTCCCTGACCGGCATCATTTACCTGTTCAAGCCGCAACTCGATCCGCTGATGTATGGCAGCCTGCTGAACGTGCCCGCCGGGCATCACACCCTGGCGGCCGATGATCTGCTCAAGCAGGTTCGCCAGGCCTACCCCGAAGGCCAGGTCAAACAGTACCTGCCGCCAGTCAACGCCGAGCGCAGCGCGCAGTTCGTGGTGATCGACAAGGGGCGGGAGCTGAACGTATTCATCGACCCGTACCATGGCGACGTGTTGGGTGAGCAGGATGCCAAAAACAACCTGCAAGCCATGGCCCGGGCCATCCACGGCGAATTGCTGATCGGCACCGTCGGCGACCGCCTGGTGGAAATGGCCGCCGGCTGGGGCGTGGTCCTGGTGGTGTCGGGGCTGTACTTGTGGTGGCCACGCGGGCAATCGTCGGCCGGTGTGCTGTGGCCGCGCTGGAGCAGTCGTGGTCGGTTGTTCTGGCGCGACCTGCACGTGGTCGTCGGGTTCTGGGGCGCGGCGTTGCTGTTGGTGATGCTGCTCAGCGGCATGACCTGGACCGGTTTCTGGGGCAAGCAATACGCCGACCTCTGGAACCGTTTCCCGGCGGCGATGTGGAATGACGTGCCCAAGTCCGACGTCGAGGCCGGCAGCCTCAATAACGCCCACCGCCAGACCGTGCCGTGGGCCATGGAGAACACGCCGATGCCGATGTCCGGCGACCACGCCGAGCATATGGCCCACGGTGGCATGCACGAAGGTCCTGCGGCGCCGACCGTCAGCCTGCAAGCGGTACAGGACATCGCTACCGAACGCCAGGTCGAGCCCGGCTACAGCATCACGATTCCAACGACCGCTTCGGGCGTGTTCACCATCGCCGTGTTCGCCGACGACCCGCGCAACGACGCCACCCTGCACGTGGACCAGTACACCGGCAAGGTCCTGGCGGACGTGCGCTGGGCGCATTACAACGTTGTCGCCCGCGCCACCGAAACCGGCGTGATGCTGCACGAAGGCAAGATGTTCGGCCCGCTGAACCAGATCATCGTACTGCTGATTTGCCTGATGATTTTGCTCAGCGCCGTGAGTGGCCTGGTGATCTGGTGGAAGCGTCGCCCCCAGGGCAAGCTCGGCGTACCGCCGCTGCGTCACGACCTGCCGACGTGGAAGGGTGGGGTCTTTATCATGCTGGCCTTGGCGGTGGTGTTCCCGTTGGTGGGGGCTTCGTTGGTGGTGGTGTGGTTGCTGGACCGACTCGTCACCCGGTTCAATCGCCAGGCTGAGGCGGCTTCATCTTCAAGCTGAAGACAGCGCGTTAACGGAAGGCGGCGCGAAGCCTCTACAATCGCGCCCGCTTTCCAAACCACGAACACCCTCCAAACTGTGGGAGCGGGCTTGCTCGCGAATGCGGTGTGCCAGTCGACATTCACGTGTCTGACACACCGCATTCGCGAGCAAGCCCACTCCCACAATGGTCGACGTTTCAATCCAAATGCCGAGTAGCTGCATGACCTCACTAACCCTCACCCACCTCGCCTGGACACCCCTGGGCCATGGCCATTGTCATCACCAGTTCCAGCTGCGTGATGCCACGCTGCAGGTGGCAGCCGGGGAGTTCGTCGGGTTGATCGGGCCCAACGGCAGTGGCAAGACCAGCCTGTTGCGCTGCGCCTATCGCTTCAGCCGGCCGGAACAGGGTGAGGTCAAGCTCGCGCACCACGACCTCTGGAAACAATCCTCACGCTGGTGCGCCCAGCGCATCGCCGTGGTGCTGCAAGAGTTTCCCGACGCCTTCGGCCTGACGGTGGAAGAGGTGGTCGCCATGGGGCGCACGCCCCACAAGGGCCTGTTCGACAGCGACAACCACGAAGACCGCCGACTGGTGCTCCAGGCATTGGCATCGGCAGGACTCGAAGGCTTTGGCGATCATGCCTTCGCCACGCTGTCGGGTGGGGAAAAACAGCGGGTGATCCTCGCTCGCGCCCTCGCCCAGGAGCCGCAATTGCTGATCCTCGACGAACCGACCAATCACCTCGACCCGCATTATCAATTGCAATTGCTGCGACTGATCAAGGGCCTGGGCATCGGCACCCTCGCCAGCCTCCACGACCTGAACCTGGCCGCCGCCTTCTGCGATCGCCTGTACGTGATCGAACACGGGCGCATCGTCGCCAGCGGTACACCCAAGGACGTCCTCACCGCCGGGCTGTTGCGCGAGGTGTTCGGCGTCGAAGCCCTGGTGGACGAGCACCCGCTGTCCGGCTACCCACGAATCACCTGGATAACCCAACCATGATCCTGCGCGCCTTGCTGTTGCTGCCCCTGCTGCTGGGCAGTGCCCACGCCATGGCTGAAGCCACCCGCTACCCGTTGACGATTCAGAGCTGCAACCGCCAGGTGGTATTCAACGAGGCGCCTCGGCACGCCGTCAGCCACGACATCAACATGACCCAGATGATGCTCGCCCTGGGGCTCAAGCCACGCATGGTCGGCTACAGCGGCATCAGTGGCTGGAAATCGGTGACGCCCGAGATGGCGAAGATTCTCGACGGCTTGCCGGAACTGGCCGCCAAGTACCCATCGGTGGAAACCTTGCTCGGTGCCAACGTGGATTTCTTCTTCGCCGGTTGGGACTACGGCATGCGGGTCGGCGGTGACCTGACGCCGCAGACCCTGCAACCGCTGGGTATCAACGTGTACGAACTGACCGAGTCCTGCGCGTTCGTGATGAAACGTCCAGCGGCCTCGCTGGAAGATACCTACAACGACCTGCGCAACCTCGGGAAGATTTTCGACGTCCAGGAGCGTGCCAATGCCCTGGTCGCTTCGATGCAAACCCAAGTGGCCGACGTTCAAAAGCATCTGCCCGGCGAACGCCCCCGCGTGTTCCTGTATGACAGCGGCGAAGACCGCGCCATGACTTCTGGCCGCCTCGGCATGCCCCAGGCCCTGATCGATGCAGCCGGCGGCCGCAACATTCTCGATGATCTGGAAACCAGCTGGACGCGGGTGAATTGGGAGAACGTAGTCGAGCGCAATCCGCAGGTGATCGTGATCGTCGACTACGGCGAAGTCAGCGCCGAGCAGAAGCAGCAATTCTTGCTGGACAACCCGGCCCTGCAATCGGTGGAAGCGATCCAGCAGCGACGCTTCATCGTGATCCCCTACGTGCAGGCCACGCCGGGCATCGATAACGTGCTGGCGGTGCAAACCCTGGCGCGGGGTTTCCACCGCCAATGAATGATCGTCGCTACACCGCCCTGCTGATGTTCCTCGGCGCGCTACTGCTGGTGTCATGTGTGGTGTCACTGGGCTTCGGGCCGGCACGGGTGCCGGTGGCCGTGGTCTGGGACATCCTGCTGCACAAGGCCCTCGGTGTCGGTGAGGTGCATTGGACACCCGGCCAGGAGCACATCGTCTGGCTGATCCGGTTGCCGCGCCTGCTGCTCGGTGCCTTGGTGGGCGCCGGGCTGGCGCTGATCGGTGCGGTGTTGCAAGCGGTCACCCGCAATCCGCTGGCCGATCCGCACCTGCTGGGTGTCACCTCCGGCGCGACCCTGGGCGCGGTGATCGTGGTGCTGCATGTCGGCGAAATCATCGGCATGCTGACGCTGCCTCTGGCCGCGTTCTTCGGCGCGCTGCTGAGCATGTTGTTGGTGCTGGCGATCGCCAACCGCCAGGGCCGCCTGGAGAGTGACCGCCTGTTGCTGTGCGGTGTAGCGGTTTCATTCGTGATGATGGCGGCGGCCAATTTGCTGTTGTTCCTCGGTGACCATCGCGCCAGCTCCGCGGTGATGTTCTGGATGCTCGGCGGCCTGGGCCTGGCCCGCTGGGAGTTGCTGGCAGTGCCGGCCGCCAGTGTGGGGCTGGGGCTGATCTTGCTGTTGGGCATGGCCCGGCCGCTGAATGCGCTGATGGCCGGCGAACAGACTGCCGTGACCCTGGGCCTGAACGCGGCGCGGGTGCGGCTATGGATCTTCTTGATCGCGTCCTTGATGACCGGCGTGCTGGTGTCCATCAGCGGCTCGATTGGTTTTGTCGGGCTGATGGTGCCGCACATTGCCCGGCGCCTGGTGGGCGCGGAGCACCGTCGGCTATTGCCGGCCTGCGTGCTGCTCGGCAGCCTGTTTCTGGTGTGGGTGGACGTAGCGGCGCGGACACTGATTGCGCCGGAAGACTTGCCGATTGGTGTGGCTACCGCAGCCATCGGCGGCTTGTTTTTCATCGGCCTGATGCGCCGCCGCTGAACCTTGTGGGAGCGGGCTTGCTCGCGAAGATGGCAGCACATTTAACATCCCTGTGACCGACCGACCGCCTTCGCGAGCAAGCCCGCTCCCACATTTGATATTGGGTAACAGAGGTATCTGCGCCCCAATGTGGCGCACCCCTTCGCACCAGAACCCATGACGCGTTCGCTCATGGTGCATCGCTCTCCTTTCCCGTCGCCCTGCCCCCGCATTTCCAAGCCTTTCTCCGACCGGGCACACCCCTTGCAAAAGCGCCTTCAGCGTTTGCATCTGCCCTCGAAAAAAACTCATAAGTCCATGGAGATCGCACAATGAAGCGTCGTAGCTTGATCAAGGCTTTTACACTCTCGGCAAGCATTGCCGCGATGGGCATGGCCTGGACCGTCCAGGCCGCCGAGACCATCAAGGTCGGCATCCTGCATTCGCTGTCCGGCACCATGGCGATCTCCGAAACGTCCCTCAAGGACATGGCGCTGATGACCATCGACGAGATCAACGCCAAGGGCGGGGTCAACGGCAAGAAGCTGGAAGCGGTGGTCGTGGACCCGGCGTCGAACTGGCCGCTGTTCGCCGAAAAGGGCCGGCAGTTGCTGACCCAGGACAAGGTCGCGGTGGTGTTCGGCTGCTGGACGTCGGTGTCGCGTAAATCCGTGCTGCCGGTGTTCGAGGAACTCAATGGCTTGCTGTTCTACCCGGTGCAATATGAAGGCGAAGAGATGTCGCCGAACGTGTTCTACACCGGTGCGGCGCCGAACCAGCAGGCGATTCCGGCAGTGGAGTACCTGATGAGCGAAGAAGGCGGCAGCGCCAAGCGCTACTTCCTGCTGGGCACCGACTACGTCTACCCGCGCACCACCAACAAAATTCTGCGTTCGTTCCTGCATTCCAAAGGCGTGGCGGACAAGGACATCGAAGAGGTCTACACGCCGTTCGGCCACAGCGATTACCAAACCATTGTGGCCAACATCAAGAAGTTCTCGGCGGGCGGCAAGACGGCGGTCATCTCCACGGTCAACGGCGACTCCAACGTGCCCTTCTATAAAGAATTGGCCAACCAAGGCCTGAAGGCTACCGACGTACCGGTCGTGGCGTTCTCGGTGGGCGAAGAAGAACTGCGCGGCATCGACACCAAACCGCTGGTGGGCAACCTGGCCGCGTGGAACTACTTCGAGTCGGTGGATAACCCGGCGAACAAGAAATTCGTCGATGCCTGGAAGGCCTACGCCAAGGCCAAGAACCTGCCAGGCGCCGACAAAGCCGTGACCAACGACCCGATGGAAGCCACGTATGTCGGCATCCACATGTGGGCGCAAGCGGTGGAGAAAGCCAAGTCCACCGACGTCGACAAAGTCCGCGAAGCCCTGGCCGGCCAGACCTTCGCCGCACCGTCGGGCTACACCCTGACCATGGACAAGACCAACCACCACCTGCACAAGCCGGTGATGATCGGCGAGATCCAGGCCGACGGTCAGTTCAACGTGGTCTGGCAGACCGAAGGCCCGATCCGCGCCCAGCCGTGGAGCCCGTTCATCACCGGCAACGACAAGAAGCCTGACTATGCGGTGAAGAGCAACTGAGCCCATGGGTGTTGGTCCGAATCCCCGGGCCGACACAACTCCCTTGTGGGAGCGGGCTTGCTCGCGAATGCGGTGGGTCAGCCAGGATGAATGTAGCTGATACACGGCTTTCGCGAGCAAGCCCGCTCCCACAATAGAAGTCCGCGCAAGGCCAACAAATATGCCCACCGCTCTTTACCGCCTCATCCTCGCCCTGGTGCTGCTATTGCCACTGGAGGCGCACGCCGGTGACGCCGAAGACTTCGTCGCCGCCAACCCGACCCAGCAAGCCAAGCTGCTGGAGACCTGGGCCGCGCAGCCTGAGCCTGAGCGCGTCGAGTTGATCAACGCCTTGCAGCAAGGCCAGTTGACCGTCGACGGCCAACCCAAGACCCTGCGCCTGAACAACCGCTTGCGCGGGCTGATCGAAACCGCCCTCGCCAGCCATCAACTGCTCGCCGTGGATGCCCCCACACGCCTGGGCGCCGCGCAGCAGCTGCAAAAAAGTGCCCGCCCGGCCCAACTGGCGTTCCTCGACCGGCAACTGGCCGGCGAGCAGGACGAAGAGGTACATGCCGCCCTGAGCCTGGCCCTGGCGAACCTGCAATTGGTGGACGCCAACCCGGGCGTGCGCCTGGCCGCCGTTCGCTTGCTGGGGGAAACCGGCGATCCGCTGGCCCGCACCCGCCTCGAAAGCCTGCTAGAACCCGGCATCGAAAGCGATGCCAGTGTACGCACCGCCGCCGAAACCAGCCTCGCCCAAGTCAAACGCAAACTGCTGGTGGGCGAGCTACTGGGCCAGGCCTTCAGTGGCATGTCCCTGGGCTCGATCCTGCTGCTCGCGGCCCTCGGCCTGGCGATCACCTTCGGCTTGCTCGGGGTGATCAACATGGCCCATGGCGAGATGCTGATGCTTGGCGCCTACTCCACTTATGGGGTGCAGATGCTGTTCCAGCGCTTCGCCCCGAACGCCATTGAGTTCTACCCGCTCATCGCCCTGCCGGTGGCGTTTTTCATCACTGCGGCCATCGGTATGGCCCTGGAGCGCACGGTGATCCGCCACCTCTACGGCCGCCCGTTGGAAACCTTGCTCGCCACCTGGGGTATCAGCCTGATGCTGATCCAACTGGTGCGCCTGGTGTTCGGCGCGCAGAACGTCGAAGTCGCCAACCCGGCCTGGTTATCGGGCGGGATTCAGGTGTTGCCCAACCTGGTGCTGCCGTACAACCGCATCGTGATCATCGCTTTTGCGCTGTTCGTGGTGGTGCTGACTTGGCTGTTGCTGAACAAGACGCGCCTGGGCCTGAACGTGCGTGCCGTGACACAGAATCGCAACATGGCCGCCTGTTGCGGCGTGCCCACCGGCCGCGTGGACATGCTCGCCTTCGGCCTCGGTTCAGGCATCGCCGGGCTGGGCGGCGTGGCCCTGAGCCAGATCGGTAACGTCGGCCCGGACCTGGGCCAAAGCTACATCATCGATTCGTTCCTGGTGGTGGTGCTCGGCGGCGTCGGCCAGTTGGCCGGCAGTGTGTTCGCCGCGTTCGGCCTGGGTATCGCCAACAAGATTCTCGAACCGCAGATCGGCGCCGTGCTCGGCAAGATCCTGATCCTGGCGTTGATCATTCTGTTCATCCAGAAGCGTCCGCAAGGCCTCTTCGCGCTCAAAGGACGGGTAATCGACTGATGAACCAGCCCCTGATGCTCACGGCCACGCAAAAGGCCGGTCCCAAAGTCACTCTCGCCGTTGGCGTGGTGATCCTGGCGGTGTTGCTCAGCCTGCCGCTGCTGTCGTTGCTGGTGGCGGACAATCCGCTGCACGTCTCGGCTTACACGTTGACCCTGGTGGGCAAGATTCTTTGCTACGCCATCGTCGCCCTGGCCTTGGACCTGGTCTGGGGCTACGCCGGATTGCTTTCCCTCGGCCATGGGTTGTTCTTCGCCCTGGGCGGCTACGCCATGGGCATGTACCTGATGCGCCAGGCGGCCGGGGATGACTTGCCGGCGTTCATGACCTTTTTGTCGTGGACCGAACTGCCCTGGTACTGGACCGGCACCAGCAGCTTTGCCTGGGCGATGTGCCTGGTGGTGCTGGCGCCAGGTTTGCTGGCGCTGGTGTTCGGTTTCTTCGCCTTCCGTTCGCGGATCAAGGGCGTGTATTTCTCGATCATGACCCAAGCCCTGACCTTCGCCGGGATGCTGCTGTTTTTCCGCAACGAAACCGGGTTTGGTGGTAATAACGGCTTCACCAATTTCCGCTCGATCCTGGGCTTTGGCATCACCGAGCCGGGCACCCGGGCGGTGCTGTTCCTGGCCACCGTGTTGTTGCTGATGGCGAGCCTGTTCATCGGCTGGCGCCTGGCCCGCAGCAAGTTCGGTCGGGTACTGACGGCCCTGCGTGACGCGGAAAACCGTCTGATGTTCTGCGGCTACGATCCCCGTGGTTTCAAGCTGTTCGTCTGGGTGTTGAGTGCGGTCCTGTGCGGTCTGGCCGGGGCGTTGTATGTGCCGCAGGTGGGCATCATCAACCCCAGCGAAATGTCGCCGACCAACTCCATCGAAGCCGCCGTGTGGGTGGCCCTCGGCGGGCGCGGCACGCTGATCGGGCCGTTGCTGGGCGCCGGGGTGGTCAACGGCATGAAGAGCTGGTTCACCGTGGCGTTTCCTGAGTATTGGTTGTTCTTTCTTGGCGCGCTGTTCATCGTCGTGACCCTGTACCTGCCCAAGGGTGTGATCGGGTTGCTGAAAAAGAGGGGCGAATGATGCGAATCACTCCAACGGCTCAATTCATGCTCGAACCCGCTTTCTTTCCGCCAGAACCCAACAAGGACGCCGGCAGCAGCCGCGACGCCATCGGCCTCGGCCAAGCGGCAGGCGTTGGCCTGAACACCCGCCATGGCACCATCCTGACCCTGGAGGACATCAGCGTCAGCTTCGATGGTTTCAAGGCCTTGAACGACCTGAACCTGTACATCGGCGTCGGTGAATTGCGCTGCATCATCGGCCCCAACGGTGCGGGCAAGACCACCTTGATGGACGTCATCACCGGCAAGACCCGACCCAGCCACGGCAAGGCCTGGTTCGGCGAAACCCTGGACCTGACCAGCATGAGCGAAGTGCAGATCGCCCAGGCCGGCATCGGGCGCAAGTTCCAGAAGCCCACGGTATTCGAGGCCTTGAGCGTGTTCGAGAACCTGGAGCTGGCACTCAAGACCGACAAGTCGGTGTGGGCCAGCCTGCGGGCAAAATTGACTGGCGAACAGCACGACCGTATCAGCGAAGTGCTGGAAACCATTCGCCTCACCCCCTCGGTCAATCGCGCTGCCGGACTGTTGTCCCATGGGCAGAAGCAGTTCCTGGAGATCGGCATGTTGCTGGTGCAGGACCCGCAACTGCTGCTGCTCGACGAACCCGTGGCGGGCATGACCGACGCTGAAACCGACTTCACCGCCGAACTGTTCAAATCCCTGGCGGGCAAGCATTCGCTGATGGTAGTGGAGCACGACATGGGCTTCGTCGGCGCGATTGCCGACCACGTCACCGTGCTGCACCAAGGCAGCGTGCTGGCCGAAGGGTCGCTGGAACAGGTGCAGGACAATGAGCGGGTGATCGAGGTGTATCTCGGTCGATAGACCTGCAAACACATACTCCCTGTGGGAGCGGGCTTGCTCGCGAAGGCGGTGTGTCAGTTGAAAAATATGTTGGATATACCGACCTCTTCGCGAGCAAGCCCGCTCCCACAGGGGATTTGAGGGGATTTAAGACATGCTGCAAGTCGACAAGCTGCACCAGTACTACGGCGGTAGCCACATCCTGCGGGGCCTGTCCTTCGATGTGAAGGTCGGCGAAGTAACCTGCCTGCTGGGGCGCAACGGCGTGGGCAAGACCACCCTGCTCAAATGCCTGATGGGCCTGTTGCCGGCCAAGGAAGGCGCGGTCAATTGGGAGAGCAAGGCCATCACCACCTTCAAGCCGCACCAACGGGTGCACGCCGGCATTGCGTATGTGCCTCAGGGCCGGGAGATTTTCGGCCGGCTGACAGTAGAGGAAAACCTGCTGATGGGCCTGTCGCGTTTTCCCGGCGCCGAGGCCAAGGAAGTGCCGGCGTTTATCTACGAATTGTTCCCGGTGCTGCTGCAGATGAAACAGCGCCGTGGCGGTGACTTGTCCGGCGGCCAGCAACAGCAGCTCGCCATTGGCCGGGCCCTGGCCAGCCGTCCGCGCCTGCTGATCCTCGACGAGCCCACCGAAGGCATCCAGCCCTCGGTGATCAAGGAAATCGGCGCGGTGATCAAGAAACTGGCGGCCCGTGGTGACATGGCGATTCTGTTGGTGGAGCAGTTCTACGACTTCGCCGCCGAGCTGGCCGATCAATACCTGGTGATGTCCCGGGGCGAGATCGTGCAGCAGGGGCGCGGAGAAAATATGGAAGCCGAGGGTGTGCGCGGGCTGGTTACGATCTAGTCTGTAACGTCCTGACGATCATTGGAAATCATGAACCTACCCGTCTCTCCATTGGTGCCTTCGGCCCTGTTCACCCCTAGCTGGCATGCCGAGTTGGAGCTGGGCTACGCCCGATTCAGCGACAGCACACGGCCGGTCCAGCGTCGCCACACAGGCCCGCTGCGGGTGCAAAAACACTTGTATGCCGAAGGGCCCGAGGTCTGCCAGCACATCATCGTCCACCCGCCCGGCGGGATTGCCGGCGGTGATCGCCTGGATATTTCAGCGCACATTGACAGCGGCGCCTGGGCGCAACTGACCAGCCCCGGCGCAGCCAAGTGGTATCGCGCCGCCGGCCCGGCGTACCAACAACTGACCCTGATCGTGGCCCCCGGCGGAACGCTGGAATGGCTGCCCCAGGAAACCATCGTGTTCAGCGCGGCCCAGGCTGAGCTCAGCACCCGCATCGACCTGCAGGGCGACGGACGTTTGTTCTACTGGGACATGGTTGCCCTCGGCCGACCGGCCAGCGGCGAGCGCTTCGATCTCGGGCATTTCCAATCGCGGCTGGACATTCGTCGCGACGGCCAGTTGCTGTGGCATGAACGCCAGCGCATTGTGGGCGGTGACGGATTGCTCGACTCGCCCATCGGCCTGGACGGCAATCCGGTGTTTGCCACGTTGCTGGTCACCGGTGAGATCGACAGCGAACTGCTGGAGCAGTGCCGGTCCCTGGGCCATGAAGTGCGCGGCGACCTGACGCAATTGCCCGGGCTGATTGTGGCGCGCTGCCTGGCGAGCGAAGCGTTGCTGGCGCGGGGGTGGTTGATTGAATTGTGGCGGCTTCTGCGCCCGTCGCTGCTCGGTCGAGAGGCCGTACCACCGAGAATCTGGAGCACCTGAATTTGCTTTCCTGTGGGAGCGGGCTTGCTCGCGAAGGCGGTGTGTCAGCCGACTCAACTGTTGAATGTGAGCCCGCATTCGCGAGCAAGCCCGCTCCCACAGAGGTACATGTTTTTAGCCCGATTTATTTATCTGCCCTTATGGATTGCACATGGACCTGACCCCACGCGAAAAAGACAAGATGCTAATCTTCACCGCCGGCCTTGTGGCCGAGCGACGACTGGCTCGGGGCTTGAAGCTCAACTACCCGGAGGCCATGGCTTATATCTCCGCGGCCCTGCTCGAAGGCGCCCGTGACGGCCAGACCGTGGCCGAGCTGATGCACTACGGCACCACGTTGTTGAGCCGCGAACAGGTGATGGAAGGCATCCCGGAAATGATCCCGGAGATCCAGGTCGAGGCGACGTTTCCCGACGGCACCAAACTGGTCACCGTCCACCAGCCCATCGCCTGAGGCCGCACCATGACCTACTTCGTTCGTGACGCCCTGCCGACCGACCTGCCGGCGATCCGCGACATCTACAACGACGCGGTGCTGAACACCACCGCGATCTGGAACGACCAGCCCGTGGACCTGGGCAACCGCCAGGCGTGGTTCAGCGCCCGGCAGGCCCAGGGTTACCCGGTGCTGGTGGTGGTCGACGCCGAGGACAACGTGTTCGGCTACGCTTCATTCGGCGACTGGCGGCCCTTCGACGGCTTCCGGCACACCGTTGAGCATTCGGTGTACGTGCGCAGCGACCAACGCGGCAATGGCCTCGGTCCACGGTTGATGAGTGCGCTGATCGAGCGCGCCAGAGCCTGCGCCAAACACATCATGGTCGCCGCCATCGAAAGCGGCAACGCGGCCTCGATCCGCCTGCATGAGCGGGCCGGGTTCGTCACCACCGGGCAGATGCCTCAGGTGGGGATCAAGTTCGGTCGCTGGCTGGACCTGACTTTCATGCAGTTGTACCTCAATCCAGGGGCGCTACCGCCTGCCGCCAACAAGGAGTGAAACCGATGAACGCCGCCCAGTTGCGTCGAGTCCACGCTGAAAGCTTCGCGCACTATCGCCAGGGCCTGATCGATCTGCTGCTCGACGCCGTCGGGTATGGCGCCAGTGTGGGGTTCATGGCCGATCTCGATGCGGTCCAGGCCCGTGCTTATTTTGACGAGGTCCAGGCCAGTCTCAACCAGGGCCACTTGCTGCTGTGGGTGGTGGTCAAGGATGAACAGGTGCAGGCCAGCGTCCAGCTTGGCCTGTGCCAGAAGCCCAACGGCCTCAACCGTGCCGAAGTGCAGAAGCTGCTGGTCCGCGGCGAGGCCCGCCGCCGGGGGCTGGGCCAGCAATTGATGAGCGCCCTGGAACTCGGCGCTCGCCAGCACAAGCGTGGCCTGCTGTACCTCGACACCGAGGCCGGTTCAGAGGCCGAGGCCTTCTACCGCGCCATGGGCTACACCCGCGTCGGTGAACTGCCCGACTACTGCCAGAGCCCGGACGGGACCTAAAGCCCGACCGCCATCTACTACAAGACTTTGGGGCAACCGCAATGATTCCAGGGCAATATCAGGTCCAGCCCGGCGATATCGAACTCAACGTCGGCCGCCGCACGCTCACGCTGAACGTCGCCAACAGCGGCGACCGGCCGATCCAGGTCGGCTCGCACTATCACTTTTTCGAAACCAACGACGCCCTGACCTTCGACCGCGCCGCCAGCCGCGGCATGCGCCTGAACATCCCGGCTGGCACGGCGGTGCGCTTCGAGCCGGGGCAGAGTCGCGAGGTGGAGCTTGTCGATCTGGCCGGGCATCGGCGGGTGTTCGGGTTTGCCGGGCGGGTGATGGGCGATCTGGATTGACACGCCCTTGTGGCGAGGGAGCTTGCTCCCGCTCGGTTGCGCAGCAACCGCAAAAAAGCGAGGACTGCTGCGCAGCCCAGCGGGAGCAAGCTCCCTCGCCACAGTAGATCGCACATTTCGATTTTTGAATTCCAAGGCAAGCACATGAAGATTTCGAGACAAGCCTATGCCGACATGTTCGGCCCCACCGTCGGCGACAAGGTCCGCCTGGCCGATACCGAGCTGTGGATCGAAGTGGAAAAGGACTTCACCACCTACGGTGAAGAGGTGAAGTTCGGCGGCGGCAAGGTGATTCGCGATGGTATGGGCCAAGGCCAACTGCTGGCCGCCGAGGTCGTGGACACCCTGATCACCAACGCGCTGATCATTGATCACTGGGGCATCGTCAAGGCTGACGTCGGCCTCAAGGACGGGCGTATCGCGGCCATCGGCAAGGCCGGCAACCCGGACATCCAGCCCGACGTGACCATCGCCATCGGCGCCAGCACCGAAGTGATTGCCGGTGAAGGCATGATCCTCACGGCCGGAGGCATCGACACTCACATTCATTTCATCTGCCCGCAGCAGATTGAAGAGGCGCTGATGAGCGGCGTCACCACCATGATCGGTGGCGGTACGGGCCCGGCCACCGGGACCAACGCCACCACCTGCACTTCCGGGCCGTGGCACCTGGCGCGCATGCTCCAGGCCGCCGATGCGTTCCCGATGAACATTGGTTTCACTGGCAAGGGCAACGCCAGCCTGCCGGAGCCGTTGATCGAGCAGGTCAAGGCCGGGGCCATCGGCCTGAAGCTGCACGAAGACTGGGGCACCACCCCGGCGGCCATCGACAACTGCCTGAGCGTGGCAGACCAGTACGATGTGCAGGTGGCGATCCACACCGACACCCTCAACGAGTCCGGCTTCGTCGAAACCACCCTCGCAGCGTTCAAGGGCCGCACCATCCACACCTATCACACCGAAGGCGCGGGTGGCGGTCACGCACCGGACATCATCAAGGCCTGCGGCTTCGCCAATGTGCTGCCCAGCTCGACCAACCCGACCCGGCCGTTCACCCGCAACACCATCGACGAGCACCTGGACATGCTGATGGTCTGCCATCACCTGGACCCAAGCATCGCCGAGGACGTGGCGTTTGCTGAAAGCCGTATCCGTCGCGAGACCATCGCCGCCGAGGACATTCTCCACGACCTCGGCGCATTCTCGATGATCAGCTCCGACAGCCAGGCCATGGGCCGCGTCGGTGAAGTCATCACGCGTACCTGGCAGACCGCCGACAAGATGAAGAAACAACGCGGCGCCCTGCCCGGCGATGGCGAAGGCAACGACAACTTCCGCATCAAGCGCTACATCGCCAAGTACACGATCAACCCGGCGATCACCCATGGCATCAGCCATGAAGTGGGCTCCATCGAAGTGGGCAAGTGGGCTGATTTGGTGCTGTGGCGTCCGGCGTTCTTCGGCGTCAAGCCGACCCTGATCCTCAAGGGCGGCGCCATCGCGGCCAGCCTGATGGGCGACGCCAACGCCTCGATCCCGACGCCACAACCCGTGCACTACCGGCCAATGTTCGCCAGCTACGGCGGCTCGCGCCACGCCACCAGCCTGACCTTCATCAGCCAGGCCGCCGCCGAGGCGGGTCTACCGGAGCAATTAGGCTTGAAGAAAAAAATCGCCGTGGTCAAAGGTTGCCGCGATGTGCAAAAGACTGACCTGATCCACAACGACTACCTGCCGAGCATCGACGTTGATCCGCAGACGTATCAGGTCAAGGCTGATGGGGTGTTGCTGTGGTGTGAGCCGGCTGAGGTGTTGCCGATGGCGCAGCGGTATTTCTTGTTTTGATGAACAGTTGAATACCCGGCCAAACACATCACCCGTGGCGAGGGAGCTTGCTCCCGCTCGGTTGCGCAGCGACCGCCAAAAAGCGAGGGTCGCTGCGCAACCCAGCGGGAGCAAGCTCCCTCGCCACAGGGGGTATCTGCGGTTCAAGGTAAGTGTCTGACTCAGATCCGAGTCACTCCACCAACCGCCCCAACCGCTGCTTGAGCATGCGGTTTTCGGTACGCAGTTGCTGCACTTCCTCCAGCAGGTCCAGCGCCAGGGCGACGCCTTCCCATTCCAGCTCCAGTTCGCGTCGTAGCTTAGCCGCACGGCGGGCCAGGACCAGTTCGTAATCGGTGAAACGCCAATCCGTCGGGGCCGCGCCGTGGGGCTCGAGGATGCCATGGGCGACAATCTCAATCACGTGGACATCCTGCAACGCGGCGGCCTCGCAGAATTCAGTCAGAGTCAGTTCAATGATCGGGTTGTTCATGGTCTGTTCTCCCAATGCCTTAGCGGTCGAGTCTAGCCACAGGTGCTGTGTTCAACCGATCAGAAATTCTCCCGCGGATCGAACGCGGCTTTCTTCGCCAGTTCTGCCCACAGTGCCTTGACCGCTTCATCGTTGGCCTTGGGCATCACGGCCTTGAGCTGCACGAACAGGTAGCCGCGCTCGCCGGCCTTGTTGCGCAGGCCGTGGCCCTTGGCGCGCATGCGCTGGCCATTCTGGCTGCCGGCCGGGACCTTCAGGTTGATCTTGCCGGTGAGGGTCGGTACCGCCACTTCGGTGCCCAGCGCCAGTTCCCACGGGGCCAGCGGCAACGTGATGATCAAGTCCTGGCCTTCGACGTCGAACTTGGGGTGCGGCGCGAAACGAATGGTCAGGTACAAATCGCCATTGGCACCACCTCCGATACCTGGCGCTCCCTGGCCCTTGAGGCGGATACGTTCGCCGTCCGCCACACCGGCCGGAATCTTCACGTTCAGGCTTTTGCTGGTATTGCTCACGTGCTGGCCGGCCGCGTTGTACTGCGGCACCTGGAAGCTGACCTTTTTCGACTCGCTCGACAGGGTCTCTTCCAGGAAGATCGGTAATTCCATTTCCACGTCTTGCCCTCGACGGCCGGCGCTGCGCCCTGAATGTCCGCCACCGAAACCCGGTCCGCGATTACCAAAGATCGAACTGAAGAAGTCCGAGAAATCCCCCGTATCCTGGCCGCCACCAAAGCCGCCACGGCTCTGCCAGCCCGGCGGGCCCTGGAACGGCTGGCCGTGCTGGCCATAACGACGCAGGTCGTCGTACTCGGCGCGCTTGTCGGCGCTTTTCAGCGCTTCATAGGCTTCGGAGACGTCCTTGAACTTGGTCTCGGCGTCTTTTTCCTTGCTTACGTCCGGGTGGTATTTGCGCGCCAATTTGCGATAGGCGGCCTTGATCGTGGCGTCGTCCGCCGTCGGCTCCACCCCCAGAATCTTGTAATAGTCTTTGAAGTCCATCGAAGGATCACCATCCGTTATCGATATCGCACCGCCACCCGCAGCATGCTCGTGATACAAGTCCTGGAGTTTGACCGATCTCAAGGTTTGTGACCGGGCGGTGCAGCAGAAGTTTATCGGCAGCCGGTGGCGGTTCTTTGTACCCGCCCTGTGGCTACCAGGCTCATGCCAGCAAGTTTGGGGGTCTTGAGGCGTCTTTCAAGGCCAGCGTTTGCGAATTAGCAGATAACCGGCCTTCGAATCCGGGCCACACTGGCATACACTGCGCGGCCGTTTTTTCAACCGGAACCCGAAAGACATGAAAAACGCATCCCCGGCCCGTGCCTGCGGCATCGACTTTGGCACGTCCAACTCCACGGTCGGCTGGCTGCGCCCCGGCATGGAAACGCTGATCGCGCTGGAGGACGACAAGATCACCCTGCCCTCGGTGGTCTTTTTCAATCTCGAGGAACGCCGCCCGGTGTATGGCCGCCTGGCCCTGCACGAATACCTGGAAGGCTACGAAGGCCGGCTGATGCGTTCGCTCAAGAGCCTGCTGGGTTCCAAGCTGATCAAGCACGACACCAGCGTGTTGGGTACGGCGATGCCTTTCAAGGATCTGCTGGGCCTGTTCATCGGCCAACTGAAGAAGCGCGCCGAAGAAACCGCCGGTCGGGAGTTCGAAGAGGTGGTGCTGGGTCGCCCAGTGTTTTTCGTCGATGACGACGAACTCGCTGACCAGGAAGCGGAAAACACCCTGGTGGACGTCGCTCGCGCCATCGGCTTCAAGGACGTTTCGTTCCAGTACGAGCCCATCGCGGCGGCCTTCGACTACGAGTCGACCATCGAGAAAGAAGAGCTGGTGCTAATCGTCGACATCGGCGGTGGTACGTCGGACTTCTCCCTGGTGCGCCTGTCGCCCGAACGCCGCACCCACGACAACCGTCACGCCGATATCCTCGCCACCGGCGGCGTGCACATCGGCGGGACCGATTTCGACAAGCAACTGAGCTTGCAGGGCGTGATGCCACTGTTCGGCTATGGCAGCCGCATGAAAAGCGGCGCCTACATGCCCACCAGCCACCACATGAACCTGGCGACCTGGCACACCATCAACGCGGTGTACTCGCAAAAATCCACCCTGGCCCTGGGCAGCATGCGCTATGACATCGAGGACACCGGCGGCATCGACCGGTTGTTCCATCTGATCGAACAGCGCGCCGGGCATTGGCTGGCGATGGAAGTGGAAGAGACCAAGATCCAGCTGACCCACACCGACCAGCGTCACCTACCCCTGGACCGGATCGAGCCGGGATTGAGCGTGGACCTGAGCCGGGCGCTGTTTGAATCGGCCATCGGTGGATTGCTGGAGCGCGTGCGTGCCAGCGTCGCGCAACTGCTGGGCGATGCCAATGTGCGTGTCGATCAGGTCGATACGGTGTTCTTCACCGGCGGCTCCAGCGGCATCCCAGCACTGCGCAACAGCGTCTCGGCGATGCTGCCCCAGGCGCGGCATGTCGAAGGCAACATCTTCGGCAGCATTGGCAGTGGGTTGGCAATCGAGGCGATGAAGCGTTACGGCACCCAGGTCTGATCCAAGTTCTGCGGCGCGCCCATCGCGAGCAGGCTCGCGATGGCGTCAGAACAAGCGACGCCTATCCGATCAAACCATCCCCACCTGCTTCAACTCACTCTTGAGGTAGGCATAGTAAATCGGCCCCGCCACCACCCCCGGCAGGCCGAACGCGGCTTCGAATACCAGCATCGCCATGAGCAGCTCCCAGGACTTGGCGCTGATCTGCCCACCAACGATCCGAGCGTTGAGAAAGTATTCGAGCTTGTGGATCACGATCAGGTAAACCAGCGCCGCCACGGCGACCCAGATCGACAATGACAGCCCGACGATAGTGATCAGTGTGTTGGAGATCAGGTTGCCAATGACCGGCAACAGCCCCAGCAGGAAAGTCATCACGATCAACGTTTTGGTCAGCGGCAGCTTGATGCCGAACAGCGGCAGCACCACTGCCAGGAAGATCCCGGTGAAGAAGGTGTTGAGCATGGAAATCTTGATCTGGGCGAAGACGATGTTGCGAAACGCCTTGACCAACAGGTTCAGGCGATCGAACAGCGCAGCGGCCAGGGGCTTGCGCTTGGTCAGGTCGGGGATGCGCTGCAACGCGACGATGGCCCCCAGCACCATGCCGATCAGCAACGTCACGAACATATGGGCCGCGTCCTTGCCCACCAGCTGCAAATCGCTCAGGTGCTTGCTGATCCAGTCACCGATCGCCACCCGGAACTCGGCGGCGCTCGCCGGCAGGTAGGCATCGATGAACGGTGGCAATTGCCCGCGGGCGCGGTCGACCACGCCCATGAACTTGTCCAGGGAGGCGCCGGGATTTTCCGCTTCATGCAGCAGGAAACTGAAGGCGCCGGCGAAAATCAACGTCAGCACACTGACCACCAGCGTGCCCAGCAACGCCACCGCCAACCAGCGGGCACGCCGGCCTTCGATCAGGCGCTGCAATTGCGGGGTGAGCATGTTCACCAGCTCGAACACCAGCAACCCGGCCAACAGGCTCGGCAACAGGCGCAGCGGCAATACCAGCAGCAGCCCACCGAAAATGATGACCCAACTGATCACCAACAACACATGACGCTGAGAAAACGTTGGCATACAGCCTCAGAACGGAACGGCGTGAAAGGATTGGCAGTCTGCCAGCCTTCCACTGGCAGCACTAGGCATTGTATCGGCCGACTTTCGTCGGGGTTCAGGTATTTTTTCATCGGCTGTGGGAGCGCCATCGCGGGCCAGCTCGCTCCCACATTGGATTTGCCTGGCTCGCGACAGGATCCTCACAGGCTCAGGCAAACCCAGGCTTTCACTTCTTCTTCAGGCAATCGCTCATGAACGCCTTGCGGGCATCGCCTTTAAGCGCCTGGGTGGTCGCCGTCGCATTGCAGGTCTTCATGCGCTCCTGCGGCGTGCTCGGTGTGGCGGCCGTGGCGGCTGGAGTCGCCTTGAGGCAAGTACTCATGAAGGCTTTGCGCTCATCGCCCTTGAGGGCCTTGGTCGTGGCGTCGGCGTTGCAAGTGGTCATCTTGGTTTGCTGGGCCGTGGCGGCGAAGCCTTGGGAACAGAGCAGCAAACCGATCATCAACAAAGGCACACGCAGCATCTTCATGGTGTTTCTCCTGGTGGCCGCCCGAACGGAACGGCGATGAAATGCAGTGTAGACAAAGCCTGTTACACCTTCATCTGCTTCGATGCCTGATCTACCGCCTTCGCGAGCAAGCCCACTCCCACATTCGACCGGGGTTCCTCAGAAGGAATGCTGTCAACTGTGGGAGCGGGCTTGCTCGCGAAGAACGATAACGCGGTCTTGTTTGACGATCTAAACCCCCGCAGCCTTCAACCGCTCGGCATGCTCAACGAACAACCGGATCGGCTCGGCGCCCTTGCCCACCAACCCCAACGACTGGTTGACGATGTCGAAATGATCCAGCGGATACTCGTCGCCAATCACCGTGCCCAGGTGCGAGCTGTAGCGCCCCACCATGCCGTCGCATTGCCCCGCCTCGCGAACGAAGGTGCGGGCGAACAGGCGGCAACTGCGATTCGTGCCGTCGAACAGGTTGCGTCCCTTGTCGGTCTTGCCCGGCTGCAAGGTCCCGGACCAGGAGTAGTAACGTACACCGTTGACTTCCTCCGCCCCTTGTCCGCCCCAGGTGTCAGGCAATCCCTGGGTAAAACGCTGGTTGAACAGGGCCACCCCTGCCGTCGTGAGCGAAGCATGGGACGCATGGACATCCACTGGCAGCTTCGGCCCGCGATAGCCGGTATCCAACAGGCTCATCAGTGCATTGATCAATCGCAACGCGGCGCTGAGCAAACGGCCCTTGGCGCTGTCGGCCGGGTAGTGCGTTTGCAGATAGTCGGCCAGCTCCGAGCCGTGGTTGGGGCCGGCCACCGACGTGACCGACGCTATCAGGTCCGGGCGTTTGGCCGCAGCGTAGCGGGCGGTGAGACTCCCCTGGCTGTGGCCGATGAGGTTGACCTTTTGCGCACCGGTTTGTCGCAGGACTTCGTCGATCCGCGCCAGCAACTGCTCACCGCGCACCTCGGAAGAATGCAGCGGCGACACCTTCACCGCCACGACCACGGCCCCATCCCGGCGTAACGCCTCGACGATCCCATACCAGTACGGATACAACACCAGGCGAATGAACCCGAGCATTCCCGGGACCAATACAAGCGGGTAGCGAGTGGCGCAGCGTTGCGACATGGCGACATCCTTGTGATCAACAGGGGGTCAGCATCGGTAGCGATGATGACCAGTCTATGACACCCGCATCGCTTCAGCCTGCCCGTCTCGGTCAGTTGCCGCGCGCTACGCATTGAATCATCCAGTAAAACTTTTTCCGGATCGCATCACTCAGAACTAAAGCGATCACGCCAGCAGAGCGTGACGCCTCACCGGATCAGCCTACAGGAGAACGAGATGAGCGACATGCACCTGACCGACGTCACGACCCTGCGCGAACGTGCGCGCCAGAATGTCCAGAATGGCGCGGTCACCGAAGGCTATAACGCCGATCGACAGGAAATCATCCGCCTGCTGAACGAAGCGCTGGCCACCGAACTGGTCTGCACGCTGCGCTACAAACGCCACTACTTCATGGCCACCGGCCTCAAGGCCAGCGTCGCGGCCAGCGAATTTCTCGAACACGCGACCCAGGAAGCCGAACATGCCGACAGGCTGGCCGAGCGCATCGTGCAACTGGGCGGCGAGCCGGAGTTCAACCCCGACCTGTTGACCCGTCACTCCCATGCCCAGTACGTGGCGGGCAACACCCTGAAAGAGATGGTGTTCGAGGATCTGGTGGCCGAACGGATCGCCATCGACAGCTACCGAGAGATCATCCAGTACATCGGCGAAAAAGACCCGACCACCCGGCGCATCTTCGAGGACATCCTGGCCCAGGAAGAAGAGCATGCCGATGACATGGCCGACATCCTGGCCGATTTGTAATTGCCGGGGCCCCATCGCGAGCAAGCTCGCTCCCACATCGGATGAGGAATGATGCGATCCGGTGTGGAAGCGAGCTTGCTCGCGATAGGGTCAGTCGCCTTGGCGCAGATTACCGAGTTGGCTTGACGGTCACCGGTGCCTTGCCTGCCTTCATCTGCTCCAGCAACGGCGCGCACTGGTTCGGTTCGCCACCGCTGGGGGCCACCAGCGCCAGCAGCCCGGCTGCCGGCGCGGCGATCACGCCCAGCGCGACCATCCCGGCACCGCGTAGCATCAGCGGCACCGCCTTGATGCCGGCGGCAGGCTTGGCGAACGCGCCGCGCACATACAGCGGCGAGCGCAGGGAAATCAGCCGCCAGCCCTTGGATTCCGGGGTAATGGTCAGGTCCAACTGCTCGGTCGCCATGTTCGCCGTGCCATCGATGTAGATGATCGCGTTCTCGGTATCGAACACAAACAGGCGAGTGGTCGCCAGGCCTGTCTTGATGTCGAAGTCCGCTGCCGCGCAATTGATCTTCACTTCCTTGTCGCCAAAGACCTTTCCCACCACATAATTACCCACGTTCAGCCCCGCCAACTCCATCAGTTCGCGGCTGATGGCGCCGTCGTTGATGAGCATTTTCAGGGTGCCGTTGGAAGTGCCCAGCAGCGCCGCCACTGAATTACCACGGCCACTGATATCGGCGTCGCCGTTCAGCTCGCCAAAGCTGGTCTTCATCGGTTCGAAGCCGGGGAACAGTTGCTTGAGCTTGAAGCCCCGCGCGGTCAGCTTCGCCTGGCCTTCCAGCGGTTGGGCATGCCCATTGAGACGGATCTGCGCATCGAGACGGCCCCCGGCCACGCCGAAGCGCAGGGGTTCCAGGCTCAGTTGGCCATCGTTGAGCACCAGGTGCGTGTAGAGGTCGGTGAACGGCAATTGCGCGCTGTGGACGATGCGTTTGCCGGTGAACTCGACATCGGCATCCATCACGCTCCAGCGCTCGGTGCGAAACTCCTCCACCGGCAAGACCTTGTCGGCAGGCTGCTTGCTGGCGCCGCCCCGGTTCTTTTGCTCGGTGTTGGAATCGGCACCAATCAGCGGCGCCAGATCGCTGAACAGCAGTTGATTGGAGACCAGCGCGCCGCTGAGTTTTGGCCGGGGCTGGCTGGCGACATAGGCCAGGTCGCCATGGATATCGCTCTCACCGATCTTGCCGTTGAACGCCTCATAGCGAAACAGCGCCCCGCCGGGTTCGTGGAGCTTGGCGATCAGGCGGCCGTCGGTGGCATAGGGCGGCGAATCCGGCAGGGTCACGCCGGTCAGCGGATAGAGACCGGCGAGGCTGTTACCGGCCAGTTTCAAGCGCAGGTCGAGGGCGCCGAGGTTCGTTGGGTCGGTGAGGGTGCCGGCCAATTCGATGCGGGTATTACCGATCTTCGCCTGGGCCTGAAGCGGAAAGGGTCGTGAAGTATCCTGCAACGCCAGCAGGCCGCCGACCTTGCCGGATCCACCCAGGTCTTGCCCGTGATATTGGCCGTTGACCTTGAAGGCGAACGCATAGTCTTGCGGTGCCGCGCCCTGGTCCCGGGCTTTTTGGGCGGCCTTGTCACCAACAATGTCACTGAACGGAATGGGCTTGCCCAGCGGATCGACCACCAGGTCGAGGCGGGTCTTCAGCGCCTGGTCGTCCAAGGTGACGTGGCCTTTGTCAAAGCCAATGGCGCCGATGTCCACGACCCAACTGGACGGTTCGGCGTCCGGGTCTTTCGGGTCGAACTGGAAGGTCCAGTTGGCGCGTCCGTCGGCCAGGCGTTGCAGGTTCGCGTCGGGCTCCGTCAGGTCGATGCGCGGAATCACCACGCGCCGGGCCAGCAACGCCAAGGGGGAAATGCGTAACTCGACGCGCTTGAGGGTGACCATTTGCGCAGTTTTCGACCAATCCGGGTTGCCCAGGCTCAAGTCTTCGGCCACCACATGGGGCCACGGCAGCCAGGCTCGCCAGCCGCCTTCCTCCGGCTCGCGCTGCCAGATCACCGCCAGGTTGCCGTTGATGGCAAACGGGCGATGCAACTCCTCGGAAACCTTGGTGTTGAGCACGGGTTTGACGCGGTTCCAATCGAAAAACGCGATGATCAGCACCAGCACTGCCAGCAGGACAACAAGGCTGGCGAAGCTCCAGGCGAGGATTTTTGAGGTGCGCGTCATGCACAAGGCTCCTGATGACGAATCAGCGTCCAGACCGCGACGCTTTGAAGGCGAGCCTGTAATCGGCTCGTACGAATAGTAGGACTGGCGAAACGGCTGACAGGTTTAACACCAGACACGATGAACGGTCTGAAAAATGTCGAAATCCTGACCGATCCGCCAGCTTGTTGTTACCGCGCCCGCACATTTGCGAAGCGGCAGTGGGTACAAAATACCCATCACAGGGCAAAACCATACCTCCAGAAGGCCCGTTTTAGAGCCTTCCCTCAGAACAATCAATTCCGTTGATTATTACCATTGTCTTTATGAACTTTTATATCGACTTATCGAGAGTAGCATTGCCTCCGTACCCACTTTATCGCCCTCCCAAGGAGCAACGATCATGAAACGCCAATTACTGATGAGCCTTTCCCTTTCACTGCTGGCCTCTACTGCCTTCGCCCTGCCAGCTTCCGAACAAGCGATCCCACAGGTCAAGGACAGCCATTCTGCCTACAGCCAGACTGTTGCTGAAGGTGGCCGTGACAGGCTGAAAGAAAAAGGCTTGGTAGAAGGTGGTTCCGACCGCACGCCACAAGGCCAGACCCTGGCAGCCGACGGCTCCGAACGCACCCCACAAGGCCAGACTCTGGCAGCTGACGGTTCCGACCGCACCCCACAAGGCCAGACCCTTGCCGAAGGTGGTTCTGACCGCACGCCTCTGGGTGAAGCCCTGGCAGCTGACGGTGGTGACCGCGTGATCGAACGCAACAGCGCAGTGAGCTGAGCCCATGGTGGCCATGAAAAAAGCCCGATTCCTGCAATCGGGCTTTTCTTTTCAAGCGCTTCGTTTCCCCGCCTGACCCCCTTCTACCGTTCGACGCCGGCAAAGCCGATTTGCTAAAGTGCATCGCTCTCGTGAATCAGAAGTCAGCCTTTGCGATGCTGCCCCGCGCCGAACAGAAACAACAAACCCGAATTGCCCTGATGGATGCAGCCCGTCATTTGATGGAATGCGGCCGAGGGTTCGGCAGCTTGAGCCTGCGCGAAGTCGCCAGGACGGCGGGCATAGTGCCCACGGGTTTCTATCGGCACTTCGACGACATGGACCAACTGGGCCTGGCCCTGGTCAGCGAAGTCGGCCAGACCTTCCGCGAAACCATCCGCCTGGTGCGCCACAATGAATTCGTCATGGGCGGCATTATCGATGCGTCGGTGCGCATCTTTCTCGATGTGGTGCAAGCCAACCGCTCACAATTCCTGTTCCTGGCCCGCGAGCAATACGGCGGCTCCTTGCCGGTGCGCCAGGCCATCGCCCGGCTGCGTGAAGGTATCAGCTCCGACCTGGCCGCCGACCTGGCCTTGATGCCCAAGCTGCAACACCTGGACCTGGCTGCGTTGAGCGTGATAGCCGACCTCATCGTCAAGAGCGTATTCGCCACGCTGCCCGACATTATCGACCCACCCGCCCAAGCCCCACCGGAACACCTCACGCCGCAAATGAAGATTACCCAGCAATTGCGCTTCATCTTCATTGGCCTCAAGCATTGGCAAGGGTTGGGTAGCACGGAATAACCCTTCCATTGTGGGAACGAGCTTGCTCCCGCAGGTTTTTCAACAGACACAAAACAGTGCGCAGCGTTGTGACGCGCACCAAAGTGGGACGCGACATCTCACTTCTGCTAAACACTTTTCACAGCATTCCCACCGCTATTCCTACATCCCCTTCGATTGGCAAGCCCCTTGCTCTAAACACAGCACCGTTTATTGCTGGAAGCACTCCGATGCTGGTGATTCATCGCAGAATCGACACTCAACCCCGCTGGGACGCCGAGCTGCACCTGACCTTCGACGCCCGCAGCAAAAGCCGCCTGCGCTGTTTCAGTGCCGAAGGTGAAGACGTGGGGTTGTTTCTGGAGCGAGGCCAACCCCCCTTGCATGACGGCGAATGCCTGCAGGCCGAAGACGGTCGCATCGTGCGTATCTGCGCCCGCCCCGAACAATTGCTGCATGTCACCTGCACCAATGCTTTCGAACTGACTCGCGCCGCCTATCACCTGGGCAATCGCCACGTCGCCCTGCAAGTGGGCGATGGCTGGTTGCGCCTGCTGGACGACTACGTGCTCAAGGCCATGCTCGAACAACTGGGCGCCCGCGCCGAATCCATCGAAGCCCCGTTCCAACCAGAACACGGCGCTTATGGCGGGGGGCACCACCATTCCCGGCACGGCGAGGAAGCTTTCAACTATGCGCCGCGCCTGCATCAATTCGGCGTGCGCACATGAACCCGGCCTGGGCGCTGCTGCGCCTGGCCAGCCCGCAGTTGCCGATTGGCGGCTACAGCTATTCCCAAGGGCTGGAAATGGCGGTGGACAACGGCCAGGTGAAAAATCCCGACGACGCGCGGCGCTGGATCAGCGATCAACTCCTGCTGAACCTGGCACGCTTCGAAGCGCCCCTGCTATTGGCCCATTGCAGCGCCGCCGCCTCGGACGACTGGGACGCCCTGCTACAACATTGCGAAGCACATCGCGCCAGCAGGGAAACCCGCGAGCTGTACCAGGAGAGCCGGCAGATGGGCTATTCGTTGCAGCAATTACTCGCTGGCCTGCCGGAACTCGACAGCGCCGCACGGGAATTTCTCACCGAGCGCAGCGAACCGCACTTGGCCCTGGGCTGGGCCCTGGCCGCCCGCGCCTGGCACATCGCGCCTCAGGATGCCCTCGCCGCCTGGCTATGGAGTTGGCTGGAAAATCAATTGGCGGTGCTGATGAAAACCCTGCCCCTGGGCCAGCAAGCCGCCCAGCGCCTGACCAGCGAACTGCTGCCGCTGCTGCAACAGGCCCAGCACAACGCCTCGAATATCGACCCCGATCATCACGGCAGCGCCGCGTTTGGCCTGTCCTTGGCGTGCATGGCCCATGAGCGCCAGTACAGCCGTCTGTTCCGTTCCTAGGAGACACACATGAATACACAACCTTTGCGCGTCGGTATTGGGGGCCCGGTGGGCTCCGGCAAGACCGCCCTGACCCTGGCCCTGTGCCTGGCCCTGCGCGAGCGCTACAACCTGGCGGTGGTCACCAATGACATCTACACCCGCGAAGATGCCGACTTCCTCGTGCGCAACGAGGCCCTGGCGCCGGAGCGGATCATCGGCGTGGAAACCGGCGGCTGCCCACACACCGCGATTCGCGAAGACGCCTCCATAAACCTTGAGGCGGTGGACCAGTTGAACCGGCGTTTCCCGGGGCTCGACCTGATCCTGGTGGAGTCGGGTGGCGACAACCTCTCCGCGACCTTCAGCCCGGAGCTGTCGGACCTGACCCTCTATGTGATCGACGTCTCGGCCGGTGACAAGCTGCCGCGCAAGGGCGGGCCGGGCATCTGCAAATCCGACCTGCTGGTAATCAACAAGATCGACCTGGCGCCGCTGGTGGGCGCGTCCCTGGAACTGATGGACAGCGACACCCGGCGGATGCGCAACGGCAAGCCCTTCGTATTCAGCAACCAGAAGACCGGCCAGGGCCTGGAGGAGATCATCGCCTTCATCGAGCGTCAGGGCCTGCTGACTGCTGCCTGACTTTTCTGACTTTCAACAAGGAAGCTTATCCAATGACATCTAAACGCATCCTCGGCGTGCTCGCCCTGCTGCTGGCCCCGGCTGTAGCCTTCGCCCACCCCGGTCATGGTGACAATGGCTTGATCGCCGGCCTCGGTCACCCTATCGGCGGGCTCGATCATTTGCTGGCAATGCTGGCGGTCGGCTTGTGGGCTGCGCAACAGCAAGGCGCGGCACGTTGGGCGCTGCCGTGCACCTTCGTCGGTACGATGTTGCTCGGCGGCTTGCTGGGTTTCGAAGGCCTGGACCTGCCCGCACTGGAAAGCGGAATCGCCGCCTCGGTATTGGCCCTGGGGCTGGCGGTGGCGCTGGCGGTGCGTCCGCCCTTGAGCCTGGCGGTTGGCGCGACGGCATTGTTTGCGCTGTTCCATGGCGTGGCCCATGGCCTGGAACTGCCGGACATGTCGAGTCCGTGGGCTTATGCGGCCGGGTTTGTCGCGGCCACGGCGGCGCTGCATGGTGCCGGTTTTGCGCTGGTGCGTGTGCTGCCACGAGCGGCGGCGCCGTTGGTGCGGTTGGCCGGGGCGGCTTCGGCGGCGGCTGGGGTGTGGTTGTTGGCGGGTTGATTCTTTAGCGCCTTCAATGACCCCTTCGCGAGCAAGCCCGCTCCCACAGTTTGATTGATCCCTGTGGGAACGGGCTTGCTCGCGAAGGCGGCCCGTCAGCCGCCCCATCTCCCCAGGCCTGCCACTCTGCTACCATGTCGCGCAATCGCCCCCAGCCGTGACGACGTCCGCCAATGCCTGATGCTTCCCGCCCCGCCCCCCAGCCAGAATTGACCGCCCTGTTCGCAGCGGTGCGCCAGCATTTTCACGACGTGATCGTGCCGATGTGGCAAGGCCCGGGCTGGAACACCGAACTGGCGTTGCCTTATGAGTCCCTGGATGCCGGACATACGCCACTGCCGCCCCAGCGCTACCGCGCCATGGCCTGCGCCCGGCAGTTGTACGTTTTCGCCAGCCTGATCGGCCAAGTGCCTCAGGCCGAAGAGCGGGCCAGCGCTTTGTTCCGTTCGTTGCAGCGGCATTTTCACGATGCCGAACACGGCGGTTGGTTCTACAGCATCGACCCTCAAGGCGCACCGCTGGACACCGGCAAGGACCTCTATACCCACGCCTTCATCCTGTTCGCCTGCGCCCATTATTGGGAGAAGGTCCGCGAACCGCTGGTGGAATCGGTGCTCAATGCTGCCTTGGAAGTCATCGCCCGACGCTTTGCCACGGGCGATGGCCTCTATGAAGCCAGCCTCAAGCGCGATTGGTCGACGCTCGGATCCGGCCCGCTGCAGAACCCTTTGATGCACCTGGCCGAAGCCTTCCTCGCCACCCTCTCGGTGCGCGAAGACGCCCACGTCCGCCAGGCGCTGTTGAGCCTGTGCGACGGCATGTTCCAGCGCTTCATCGACCCGCAGCGCGGCGTCATGCTGGAGAAACCACTCAAGGCTGTGGATAACTGGTTCGAACCGGGGCACCAGTTCGAGTGGTACTTCCTGCTGGCGAGCTCCCCCCTGCTGCGCAACGGCAAGTTGCACACGGCGCTGGAGCGAAGCTTCGGTTATACCGAGCAACAGGGCGTAGCCCCGCAGTCCGGCGCGGTGTGCGCCATGCGGGTCCTGGAACCGCAGGCAGCCCCACGGGACGCGACCCAGCGCATCTGGGCCCAGGCCGAGTACCTGCGGGCGCTGACCTTGCGCCCAGGGAGTGAGCAGCTCTTGCTGCGCCAGTTGCAGGCGCTGCAGCAACATTTCCTGCACGACAAAGGCTGGAACGAATGCCTGGACGCCGAAGGCACCGTCAGCCGTCGGGACATGCCATCCACCACGCCGTATCACCTGCTGACTTGCTACCGCGGGCTGGCCGATTATGTGGCGAGGGAGCTTGCTCCCGCTGGGTCGCGCAGCGGCCCCCAAAGCTAGCGACTGCTTCGCAGCCGAACGGGAGCAAGCTCCCTCGCCACGGGATGTCAGTCATCAAGTCTTGTTGCGCTCGATGGCAAACCCTGCCCAGGTCTGGCTCACCGGCATCAGTTCCAGGCTGTTGATGTTGATGTGCGCCGGCGTGTTGAGCACCCAGAAGATGGTATCGGCGATGTCCTGTGGCTGGATCGGCTCGGCCCCGGCGTAAGTCGCGTTGTAGCGCTCCTGATCGCCGCCGAAACGCACCAGGGAGAACTCACTCTCGCACAGGCCTGGCTCGATGTTAGTGACCCGCACACCGGTGCCTTGCAGGTCGCAGCGCAGGTTCAGCGAGAATTGTCTGACGAATGCCTTGCTCGCGCCGTACACGTGGCTGCCCGGGTACGGGTAGTTACCGGCGATGGAGCCCAAATTGATGATCCCGGCCCCACGACCATGGGCGATCAGGCGCGGCAGCAGCAGCCGGGTGCTGTAAAGCAGACCTTTGACGTTGGTATCGACCATGGTGTCCCAGTCATCGAGGTCGCATTTGGGGGCCGGGTCGACGCCCAGGGCCAGGCCGGCATTGTTGATCAGCCCTCGCAGCTTGGCGAAGGACGGCGGCAGATTGGCGATGGCCTCTTCCATGGCCTTGCGATCACGCACATCCAACACCAGGCCATGGACCTCGGTCTGCTTCGACAACTCGGCACACAGGGCATTGAGGCGCTCTTCACGACGACCGGTCAGCACCAGCTTCCAACCAGCCTCGGCAAAACGACGGGCGCAGGCTTCACCAAAACCGGACGTCGCGCCGGTGATAAACAGGGTGTTGGACATCGTGTTCTCCTTGCTAGAGCTTGAAACAACCATTAATGGAAATCGGCCAACAGCATGCCCGGCCTGGTACGGCAGGGGCAAGGCCCCTGGCGCAGGCTTTCGCCTGAACACTGCTCATAAAACAACCAATCTGCCCCAGGCCTTGCGGAACAAGGCTCGCAGCCGGTTGCCCGCACCTTATCCACAGGCGCGTCCACAGTAATCGGGGGCAAGTACAAACAGCGCAGGCCGCTGTGTATAAGGCTTTGCGAGGTTTTTCGGAATTTTTTTTTGCTTGACCGCGCAAGTGACCTTGTGCAGATCAAATCCTCTGCTATAAGCCGACGCCCACAGAGCGATGGCGCCAAGCCAGCAACGACGGCCCTCAGCGCGGTCTTTCCAGAGTTTAGTCACAGACTTATCCACAGGCTTAGCCCCTGGATTTCCAGCCTTGGATAAACCTCATCAAGGGCTTGACAACCACCGCTCACACTTGACCTGAAACGCCTGATCAAAAATTGATCACCCTCGTAGAGGCCACGTATTTAAAGGCTTGCAGCCAGCTACACCCACGTTACCCACAGCCAGTTCCACAGCAAACGGGGACAACTCAAAACCGAGACAAAACAACTGTTTGCGGCGACTTTATGTCGCGGTTTCACAGAGGGCTGGGATTGTTGTCCACAATTCTGGAGCCCCTGCAAAACCCCGGTGAGAGCGAGCTCGCTCCCACCAAGGGACAGTGGTGTTCCGGAGAGAAAAAAACCGGCGATCACTCGCCGGTTTTCTTATTGCTGCAGCCGCCTCAATGCCCGCCCAGATACGCGTTGCGCACCTCTTCGTTGGCGAGCAGTTCCTTGCCGGTGCCGGTCAGGCGGATTTCACCGTTGACCATCACATAGGCCCGGTCCGACAACTTGAGGGCGTGGTTGGCGTTCTGTTCCACCAGGAAGATCGTCATCCCGGTGGATGCCAACTCGCGCAGGGTAGCGAAGATCTGTTTCACCACGATCGGCGCCAAGCCCAGGCTCGGCTCATCGAGCAGCAACAGCTTGGGACGGCTCATCAATGCCCGGGCGATGGCGAGCATTTGCTGCTCGCCGCCGGACATGGTCATGGCCCGCTGGTTGCGCCGCTCCTTGAGCCGGGGAAACAGATCGAACATGCGCTGCATGTCTTCGCCGGCGAACTTGTCGCCGATGGGAATGGTGCCCATCAGCAGGTTTTCCTCGACCGTCATGTCGGGGAATACCCGCCGTCCTTCCGGCGACTGCGCAATGCCATTGGAGGCGATGTAGTGAGACGATTTGTGGGTAATGTCCACACCCTGGTAAAGAATCTGCCCGCCCGCTGCGCGCGGCTGGCCGAAGATCGACATCAGCAGCGTGGACTTGCCGGCACCGTTGGAGCCAATCAGGCTCACGGTCTCGCCTTCGTCAATGTGCATCGAGACTTTCTTCAGGGCCTGGATCGGCCCGTAGAACACGTCCAGCGCCTTGAGCTCGAGGATAGGCCCACTCATACCAGCTCCTCTTCATCGGCACCCAGGTAGGCCGCGATCACCTTCGGATCGTTGCGAATCGCCTCGGGACCGCCTTCGGCGATCACGTTGCCGTGGTCCAGCACCACGATGTGGTCGGAAATGCTCATTACCATGCCCATGTCGTGTTCGATCAGCACCACGGTCAGATCATGCTCGTCGCGTAGCAGCCGGATCATCGCGCTCAGCGCTTCGGTTTCCTGAGGGTTGAGGCCGGCCGCCGGTTCGTCGAGGCAGATGATCTGCGGACGGGTGCACATGGCCCGGGCAATTTCCAGGCGCCGTTGCTGGCCGTAGGAAAGCTCACCCGCCAGGCGGTTGGCACAATCCACCAGGTCCACCACTTCCAGCCAGTAGAAGGCGTGGTCCAGGGCATCGCTTTCGGCCTTGCGGTAGCCCTTGGTGTTGAGGATGCCCGCCACCAGGCTGCGGTTGACCCACATATGCTGGGCCACCAGCAGGTTTTCCAGCACCGACATTTCCTTGAACAGGCGAATGTTCTGAAAGGTACGCGCCAAACCGGCGCGGTTCACCAGGTGGGTGCCGCCAAACATCTTGTAATACAGCCGGCTGGCGAAGGATTTCGGCGACACGAAGTCGGTTGGGCGAAACGCTTCGCCCAACAGCTTGATGACGTTGGTCCGCTCGCCGCGCACGTTGAGTTCGATCTTGCCGCCGGTGGCCTTGTAGAACCCGGTCAGGCAGTTGAACACCGTGGTCTTGCCCGCACCGTTGGGGCCGATCAGGGCGAAGATCGAGTTGCGCTTGACCTGCAGGCTGACGTCGCTGAGGGCCTTGATCCCGCCGAATTGCATCATCAGGTTTTCAACCTGGAGTACGACTTCGCTCATGGCGCGACTCCTTTACGCGGCGTCACACCGGTACGGCTGATGCGAATCAGGCCGCGGGGGCGCCAGATCATCATCAACACCATCAGTATGCCGAACAGTAATACACGGTACTCGGCGAAACCGCGCAGCAGTTCCGGCGCCACGGTCAGCACGAAGGCCGCTATCACCACGCCGATGGTCGAGCCCATGCCGCCCAGCACCACGATGGCGAGGATCAGGGCCGACTCGAAGAAGGTGAACGATGTCGGGTTGACGAAACCTTGGTACGTGGCGAAGAACACGCCGGCCAGGCCGGCCGTCGAAGCGCCAATGGTGAACGCCGAGAGCTTGACCAGTACATGGTTCAGGCCCATCGAGCGGCAGGCGATTTCATCTTCGCGCAAGGCTTCCCAGGCGCGGCCGACCGGCATGCGGGTCAAGCGATGCTTGATGTACAGCACGGCCAGCACGACAAGGAACAACACGGCATAGATGAAGTAGTACTTCACGTCCGGGTTGTAGGCGATGCCGAAAAACTCATGGAAGGGGACGCCGCCATCCTTTGCCCTTTTACCGAACTCCAGACCGAAAAAGGTAGGCAATGGTGCCGGCATACCGTTCGGCCCGCCGGTCAGGCTCAGCCAGTTATTCAGGATCAGCCGGATGATTTCACCGAAACCCAGGGTCACGATCGCCAGGTAGTCGCCATGCAGGCGCAGCACCGGGAAACCGAGGATGCAACCGGCCAGCCCCGCCGTGATAGCCGCCAGGGGCAACACCGTCCAGAACCCCAGCCCCAGGTATTGATAACCGAGCGCCAGGCCATAGGCACCGATGGCGTAGAACGCCACGTAGCCCAGGTCGAGCAAGCCGGCCAGGCCGACCACGATGTTCAAGCCCAGGCCCAGCAGCACGTAGATCAGCCCAAGGATGACCACGCCCAGCAGGTACGAATTGGAAAAAAACGGGAACACCACGGCGATGACGATCACCAGGGGGATGATCCAGCGCAACCGGGTTTTGTAGTCAGGTGGCAGTACATGCACCCCGGAGCCGGTGCTTTCGAAGCCATCAAGAATCTTCAGGCCCTTGGGCGTTTGCAGGAACAGGCCCAGGGCAAAGCGACCGGCCATGACGATGGCGACAATCCATGCCACGCGGGTCGGTTGCAGGTTGAAGCCGTAGCCGTCCAGGACCACGCCGACAATCGGACCGAACACAATGAGGGCCACCAGACCGGCAAGAATCGCGTCAACCAGGCTTCTTTTGATATCAGTGGTTTTTTTAGTGGTTGAAGACATCGCTTACACCTTCGACACAAGAGGACGGCCAAGCAGGCCTTGGGGCCGAAAGACCAGAACGAGAACGAGCAGCGAGAAGCTGAAGACGTCTTTGTAGTCCGAGTTGACCAGGCCCGAGAACAGCGACTCGGAGATCCCGAGAATGATCCCGCCAAGCATCGCGCCAGGCAGTGAGCCGATCCCGCCGAGTACCGCGGCGGTGAATGCCTTGATGCCGATGATGAAGCCGGCATAGAAGTCGAACGTGCCGTAGTTCATGGTGATCAGCACGCCAGCCAGGGCTGCCATCGCTGCACCAATGATGAAGACGTAGGAAATCACCCGGTCGGTGTTGATCCCCAGGATCGAGGCCATCTTGCGGTCTTGCTGGGTCGCGCGGCACATGCGGCCGAGCTTGGTGTACTTGATGACGTAGGTCAGCAGGCCCATCCCAACAAACGCAGCGACAAGGATGAAGACCTTGGTGTAGGTCAGTTGCACGAATCCGCTGCCGACTTCGACGCGCCAGGCGCCTGTCAGCAAGGTCGGAACACCTTGTTGCTTCGCACCCTGGGCGATCTGTGCATAGTTTTGCAGGATCAGCGAAATACCGATGGCGCTGATCAGCGGTGCCAATCGGGTGGAGTTACGCAGGGGTTTGTAGGCGACACGCTCGATGACCCAGCCATACACCGCCGTAACGACGATGGTGAAGACCAGCGTGCCAAGCATCAGCAGGGGAAAGGATTCAATACCGAAGTATGCCAGCAGAGCCAGACTGATCGCCGCGAGGTACGCAGAGATCATGTAAACCTCGCCATGGGCGAAGTTGATCATGCCAATGATGCCATAGACCATTGTGTAGCCGATGGCGATCAGGCCATAGACCGACCCGAGGGTCAGGCCGTTGACCAGTTGCTGCAGGAAAATACCATCCATAACGCAATCTCACGCAGTGAGAACCTGCACACCCGTAAGTGTGCGGTTCTTCTAAGGAAAATACAGATTTACGTCGGAGCAATGTCAGTCAAAACACTACCCCCCTTATGGAAGCTGGCCTGACGCGATAACGGACAGACATTCAACAACGATGTCGCCTGTCAGTCCGCCATCGCGAGCAAGCTCGCTCCCATATGGAATCGGGGGATCTAGCCGATCGCGTTTACTTCTGTTTTTCCAACTGGTGGTATTTGCCGTCCTTGTCCCACTCGTAGACCACGTAGTCGGAGACTTTCAGGTCGCCCTTGCTGTCCCAGGCTTTCTCGCCCATGACGGTCTTGACCGGGTTTTTCTTCAACCAGGCAGCGGCTTCTTCGCCTTTGTTGGACTTGGCCCCGTTGAAGGCCGCAGCCAACGTTTGCACCGACGCGTAGGCATACAGGGTGTAGCCTTCCGGCTCAGTGCCCTTGGCGCGGAACGCATCCACTACGGCCTTGCTGTCTGGCAGCAGGCGCGGGTCGGCACCGAAGGTCATCAGCACGCCGTCGACAAATTGCGGGCCGCCAGCGGTGGTGACCAATTCGTCGGTCACGATGCCGTCGTCGGACATGAACTTGACGTCCTTCAGGCCCTGCTCACGCAGTTGACGAACCAGGGGCCCGGCTTCCGGGTGCAGGCCGCCAAAGTAGACGACATCGGCGCCAGCGCCGCGGATCTTGGTAACAATGGTGCTGAAGTCTTTTTCGCCACGGGTCAGGCCTTCGTACAGCACAGGCGTCACGCCACGCTTGACGAGCTGGGCCTTGGTGGCATCCGCCAGGCCCTGGCCGTAGGTATCCTTGTCGTGCAGCACGACGACTTTCTTACCTTTGAGCACGTCGACGATGTAGTCACCGGCGACGATGCCTTGCTGGTCGTCACGACCGCACATACGAAACATGGCGCTCAAGCCGCGCTCGGTAACCTGTGGGTTGGTAGAACCCGGCGTGATCGCGATGATGCCGGCTTCGTCGTAGATCTCGGAGGCCGGGATGGTCGACGAGGAGCAGAAGTGACCGACAACGCCGGCCACTTTCTGGTTGGTCAGGTCCTTGGCTACCGTAACGGCCTGTTTCGGTTCGCAGGCGTCATCGCCCTTGACCAGCAGGATTTTTTCCCCGTTCACGCCGCCCTTGGCATTGATTTCGTCTGCCGCGGCCTGTGCACCCTTCATGTACTGCTCGCCAAATGCTGCGTTGGCGCCTGTCATGGGACCCGCCACGCCGATCTTGATGTCGGCCTGGGCAAACGCAGAAACACCCAGCGCAGCTGCCACTGCGAGGGCCAGGAAACCTTTCTTGTAAAACGTCTGGGACATGAGGTGGTGCTCCAAGGTTTTTTTAGTTGGCACTGCGACTTCATTTCACTGAGAAGCTGAGAGCAAGGGCCGTGCCATCGGTTTTTCATTCTGAAAAAAGTCGCTGCTTTATTGTTATTTCGACTGTTTCGGGCCCTTTTTCATAGGGCGTGCAACCGTCTAAACCGCGCGAGGTGCAACCTTTTATTCGAATGGGTGAAACCCTCCATGAGCCATCATTGCAACCATCCGACGAAACGGCGTGCAACCACTCTGTAACAACCTGCGTCACCGAACTGCACACTAGCGGTGCGCGACTGCTACAACCCGCACCATAACAGGCTAGACGCTAAGCGGGAAAACGCGGCTTCCGGCAACATTTTTCAACACTCAAATGACGATGCGCAGGCACTGGCCCGCGTGATACAGCGAGAAGCCCGCCTCGTACAGGCAACTGCGCACACCCGCTGCGGCCAATGGCTGCATGGGGGCGAAGGGAATCGGCAGCGCCTTGGCATCACCATGGCACAGGTAATCGGCGAAGGCCTTGCCCACCACGGTACCGGTGGTCACGCCCCGGCCGTTGTAGCCGGTCACGGCCACCAGCCCGGGGGCAGGTTCGAACAGGCGCATCAGGTGATCGGGTGTGAAGGCAATGCACCCTGTCCAGGTGCACTCCCATTCCACCGCCTTGAGGTAGGGGAAATAGTGTTGCTGCACACGGTCCGCCCAAGCCTTGAGGAACCAGCCCGGCTTGCGGTTGCCGTTGCCAAGGCTGCCCAGCAGCAGGCGGCCGTCCTTGTCACGGCGGATGCTGCTCAACACCTGGCGGGTGTCCCATGAACCCTGCCCGCCGGGCAAAATCCGTTGAGCTGCTTCGTCCGTCAGCGGGACGGAGGCGACCTGATAGTAATAGCCAGGGAAAAAGTTGCGCCGCAGCTCGGTCCAGTCGCCCTCGGTATAGGCGTTGGAGGCAATCACCACCTGCTCGGCCAGCACCGACCCGTGGGCGGTCTGGACCGACCAGCGCTGGCCCTGGCGTTCCAGGCGCGTCACAGGCGAGTGATCGAAAAGCTGGCCGCCCAAGTCCTTGGCAGCCTTCGCCAGTCCGCTGGTGTAGGCCATCGGATTGAGGGTGCCGGCGCGTCGGTCAAGCAACGCTGCGGCAATCTTTGGGGTGCCAGTGGCGTCGAAGCAGGCCTGGCCGGTGAGCAATTCCACCGGGGCGCCGCGGCGTTTCCATTGCGCTTCGCGACTGCGCAGGTCCGCCTCGCCACGGGCGTTATGGGCCATGTGCAAGGTGCCTTCGCGGCGCAACTGGCAATCGATGTTGTATTTGTCGACGAGGCTGAACACCAAGGCCGGCGCGGCGCCCAGCATGCGATTGAGCTGGCTGCCCACCGCCTCACCGAACCCCGCCTCGATGTCATCCGGCGGGATCCACAGGCCGGCGTTGACCAGGCCGACGTTGCGTCCCGACCCACCATGCCCGGCCCGATGGGCTTCCAATACTGCAACGCGCTTGCCTTGTTCCAACAAGTGCACCGCCGCCGACAGCCCGGTGAAACCTGCGCCGATGACGCAGACATCTACCGTGATTTCTGCGCTGAGCGAGCTGTTTTCAGGCCTTTGTGGCGTCAGTTTTTCCCACAGACATTCTTCGCGTAACGGCATTGCCAGACTCCGGAAATGAAACCCAACCACTACACATTCAATTGTGGGAGCGGGCTTGCTCGCGAAAGCGGACGGTCAATCAACATTGTTGTCGCCTGATATACCGTTTTCGCGAGCAAGCCCGCTCCCACAGGGGGGTCGCCGCTTGGCTCAAGCCTTAATCAAAGGTGATGCCTTGCGCCAACGGCAATTCCAGCGAGTAGTTCACGGTGTTGGTCTGGCGACGCATGTAGCCGCGCCATGCGTCGGAGCCGGATTCGCGACCGCCGCCGGTTTCTTTCTCACCGCCAAACGCACCGCCGATTTCCGCCCCGCTCGGGCCAATGTTGACGTTGGCGATGCCACAGTCGCTGCCCACCGCCGACATGAACTGCTCGGCCTCGCGCACGTCCGT
Organism: Pseudomonas fluorescens Q2-87; assembly: GCF_000281895.1. Classification (NCBI taxonomy): domain Bacteria; kingdom Pseudomonadati; phylum Pseudomonadota; class Gammaproteobacteria; order Pseudomonadales; family Pseudomonadaceae; genus Pseudomonas; species Pseudomonas fluorescens. The sequence goes on from NZ_CM001558.1 coordinate 5,656,720, forward strand.
GGTAAAGATGCAGGACGACAGGCCTTGGGGCACCGAGTTGTTCAGGTGCAGGGCTTCGCTGAAGTCCTTGTAGCCAACCACGTAGAGAATCGGCGCGAAGGTCTCGTGGCGCACGACGTCGCTCTGCTCGGGCATCTCGACGATGGCTGGCGAGACGTAATAGGCATTCGGGAATTGGTCTTCGAGCTGGCGCTTGCCGCCGAATACCCGGCCACCTTCACTCAAGGCCTGCTCCAGCGCGTCCTGCATGTTGTCGAAGCTGTGTTTGTCGATCAGTGGCCCGACCAGATTGCCTTCCAGCGGATGGCCGATGCGCACTTTCGAATAGGCGGCCTTGAGGCGGGTGACGATCTCTTCTTTCACCGATTCATGGGCGATCAGGCGGCGCAGGGTGGTGCAACGCTGGCCGGCAGTGCCGACGGCGCTGAACAGGATGGCGCGCACGGCCATGTCCAGATCCGCGCTTGGCGCAAGGATCATGGCGTTGTTGCCGCCCAGTTCCAGGATGCTGCGGGCGAAACGCGCGGCGACTTTTGGCGCCACCTCACGGCCCATGCGGGTGCTGCCGGTGGCGCTGATCAAGGCCACGCGGGGATCGTCCACCAGCGCCTCGCCGGCGTCGCGACCGCCAATGATCACTTGCGTCAGGTACGGCGGCGCATCGCTGAAATTCTTCAGCACACGGTCGAACAGCGCCTGGCACGCCAGGGCGGTGAGCGGGGTCTTTTCCGACGGTTTCCAGATCACCGAGTTACCGCACACCAAGGCCAGCGTGGTGTTCCAGGCCCAGACCGCCACGGGGAAGTTGAAGGCGCTGATCACCCCGACCACACCCAGCGGATGCCAGGATTCACGCATGTGATGGCCGGGGCGCTCGGAGGCGATGGTCAGGCCGTACAGCTGACGGGACAAGCCCACGGCGAAGTCGCAGATATCGATCATCTCTTGCACTTCACCCAGGCCTTCCTGGGTGATCTTGCCCGCCTCCCATGACACCAACTCACCGAGGTCGGCCTTGTATTCGCGCAACAGGTCGCCAAATTGACGCACCAGCTCACCGCGACGCGGGGCAGGCACTTGGCGCCACAGGTCGAACGCATGCTCGGCACGACTGACCTGCTGTTCCACTTCAGCCGCGCCTTCCCAATTCACGGCGCCGATACGGCTGCCATCGATGGGCGAATGCACCGGTTGTGTGCCGTTCTGGTACAGGGTCGAGTCGACGCCCAGACGATCAAGCAATGCAGCAACCATGGAATTTTCCTCAAACGTAAGACAAGTAGTGGCAGCCGCAAATGTCGGCTGAGCAGACCTGTAGTTGTAGCTGGCCTGAGACTTGCCAACAAACGACCTTTAAGCGAGATATCATTCCGTTTATTCATGCTGGCCATGACCGGATAAGCAGCGCCACAAGAAATAAGGCCTCATCATGCTCAATAAACGCTATTTGCCGTCGATCACGGCGCTGCAATGCTTCGAAGCGGTGACCCGCCACCTGAGCTTCACCCGTGCCGCCGAAGAGCTGAACCTGACCCAGAGTGCCGTCAGCAAGCAGGTCGCGCAATTGGAGGAACTGCTGCAGCACTTATTGTTCCGGCGCGTACGTCGACGCTTGCAACTGACACCGGCCGGGGATTTGTACCTGGGGGAAGTGCGAAAAATTCTTTCCCAGGTGGAGATGTCTACCCATTACCTGCGTTCCTACGGCGGCGACACCGAAGTCCTGCGCGTTTCCACACCTCCGACGTTCGGCGCCCGCTGGCTGGTCCCACGCTTGAAGGGGTGGCGTTTGCGCCACCCCACGATTCACCTGGATCTGTGCAGTGAGCAAGAGGCCGATGACTTGGTGCAGGGGCGCAGCGACCTGGCGTTTTACTTCGGCCACGGCTCACGGCCCGGCACCGAATCCCTGAAGCTGTTCGGCGAAGAGCTGGTGCCGGTCTGCGCACCCGGCAGCCTGCCGGAACACCCCTTCACCGACCCGACCCAACTGGCCGAACTGGTGCTGCTGCAAAACGCATCGCGTCCCCAGGCCTGGCACGACTGGTTCGACAGCCAGGGCTACCACACCGAACACAGCTACCACGGGCCGCGCTTCGAAACGTTCTATATGTGCATCCGAGCCGCCCAGGTCGGCTGCGGCGTTGCCTTGCTCCCGCGCTTCCTGGTGGAAGAAGAACTGGCCGACGGCAAGCTCATCATTCCCTGGGCCCATGCGATGCCCAGCACCAGCGCCTATTACCTGGCCTACCCGGAACATTCGGCGGAAGTGCCCAAGGTCCGGCTGTTCGTGGAATGGATGCTAGAGCAGGTCGAGAACCCGGATACGCTGTAATAGCAACTGCCCACCCTGTGGCGAGGGAGCTTGCTCCCGCTCGGTTGCGCAGCAACCGCTCAAGTACCTGGGGCCGCAGCGCGACCCAGCGGGAGCAAGCTCCCTCGCCACAACGGCCTTCGGACGTTAAAAAATCACTGGCAATACCCACCCAGGTTATGCGCCACTAACCCCTTCACCCCAAACCGCTGTACGCCGCTGCCCAGCACAGCGGCCTGCCTGGAGATTCCCGCCATGAGCGAGAGTGTATTTGCCGATCGTATCGTGCAGAACCTGCTCGACACCGACTTCTACAAACTGACGATGATGCAGGCGGTGCTGCACAACTATCCCAACGTTGAAGTCGAGTGGGAATTTCGTTGCCGCAACAGTGAAGACCTGCGCCCGTACCTGGCGGAGATCCGCTTTCAGATCGAACGCCTGGCCGAGCTGAACCTGAGCGCCGACCAATTAAGTTTCCTTGAGCGCATCAGCTTTATGAAGCCGGACTTCCTGCGTTTCCTGGGCCTGTTTCGCTTCAACCTGCGCTACGTCCACACCGGCATCGACAACGGCGAGCTGTTCATCCGCCTGCGTGGGCCCTGGCTACACGTGATTCTGTTCGAAGTACCGCTGCTGGCCATCGTCAGCGAAGTGCGCAATCGCTATCGCTACCGCGAAATTGTCCTGGAACAGGCACGGGAACAGTTGTATCGCAAGTTCGACTGGCTGAGCGCCAACGCCAGCGCCGACGAATTATCCGAACTGCAGGTAGCGGACTTCGGCACCCGCCGTCGGTTTTCCTACCGAGTCCAGGAAGAAGTGGTGAACGTGCTCAAGCACGATTTCCCCGGGCGTTTTGTCGGCACCAGCAACGTGCACCTGTCCCGGGAACTGGACATGAAGCCCCTGGGCACCATGGCCCACGAGTGGATCATGGCTCACCAGCAACTGGGGCCACGACTGATCGATAGCCAGATCGCCGCCCTCGATTGCTGGGTGCGTGAATACCGGGGCCTGCTGGGGATCGCCCTGACCGATTGCATCACCATGGACGCCTTCCTGAAGGACTTCGACCTGTTCTTCGCCAAGCTCTTCGACGGTTTGCGCCATGACTCCGGCGACCCGGTGCTCTGGGCCGAAAAAGCCATCGCCCACTACCACAAGCTCGGCATCGACCCGATGAGCAAGACCCTGGTGTTCTCCGACAGTCTGACATTGCCTAAATGCCTGGAGATTTTTCGGGCATTGCGCGGTCGCATTAATGTCAGCTTCGGTATCGGCACCAACCTGACCTGTGACATACCGGGTGTAGAGCCAATGAGCATCGTGCTTAAAATGATCAGCTGTGACGGGCAACCCGTGGCCAAGATTTCAGACGAGCCCGGCAAGACCCACTGCAAGGATCCGAACTTCGTCGCCTACATGCGACATGTTTTCCAAGTACCTGCCACCCTTTCAGACACATCAAGCAAGGAGTGAATTCATGCAAGCCGTACAGCGTGAGATTGCTGAACAGCTCAAGGTCCAGCCACCGTTCGCCGATGACGCCGCCCTCAAGGCCGAAGTCGCCCGGCGCGTGAGCTTTATCCAGGATTGCCTGGTCAATTCCGGCCTCAAATCCCTGGTGCTGGGCATCAGCGGTGGCGTCGACTCGTTGACCGCCGGGCTGCTGGCCCAACGTGCCGTGCGCGAACTACGGGAAAAAACCGGCAACGCGGCCTACAAGTTCGTAGCCGTTCGCCTGCCGTATGAAACCCAGTTCGACGAGCACGAAGCACAAGCCTGCGTGGACTTCATCGAGCCGGACGAGCGCCACACCGTCAACATCGGCCCGGCGGTCAAGGCACTGGCCAAGGAAGTCCTGGCCTTCGAGGGCAAGACACCGGGCTCGCGGGATTTCGTATTGGGCAATACCAAGGCGCGCATGCGTATGGTGGCGCAGTACACCATCGCCGGAGCCGAGCAGGGCCTGGTGATCGGCACCGACCACGCGGCCGAGGCGGTCATGGGATTCTTCACCAAGTTCGGTGACGGCGCCTGCGACCTGGCCCCGCTCAGCGGTCTGGTGAAGAACCAGGTCAGGGCCATCGCCCGGGACTTCGGCGCGCCGGAATCGCTGGTGGAAAAGGTTCCCACCGCCGACCTCGAAGACCTGTCCCCCGGCAAACCCGACGAGGCCGCCCATGGCGTGACCTACGGTGAGATCGATGCCTTCCTGCATGGCCAGCCGATCCGCGAAGAAGCCGCCCGGATCATCTGCGAGACCTATCGCAAGACCGAGCACAAGCGAGTAATGCCTTACGCCCCCTGATTGGATTGCTCACCCTGTGGGAGCGGGCTTGCTCGCGAAAACGTCGGCACAGTCAACATCAATGTCGACTGGCAGACCCTCTTCGCGAGCAAGCCCGCTCCACAGGATTTAGCCATTTACGAGACAAAAAAACGCCCTGCACGAGGGCGCTTTTTTTACGCAACAAGCGATTACTTCAGGGTCACGGTGCCTTTCATCATCGAGATGTGGCCTGGGAACGAGCAGAAGAAACCGTATTTTTCCGTGGCATCAAGTTTCGACACATCGAAGGTCACCGAGTCCGTCTCGCCGGCACCGATGACTTTGGTATGGGCGATGATGCGCGCGTCACCCTCTTTCAGGTAGTTCTTGTCGATACCGGCGCCCAGGCCATCGGTGGCGATTGGCTGCATGTCTGTCTCTTTGCTCAGCACCCAGTTATGGCCCATGACGTTTTTTGGCAGGCTGCCCGAATGGGTCAGCTCAACGGTGAATGTCTTGCAGCTCTTGTCGATTTCGATGGCCTTGGTGTTGAAGGACATCTGATCGGTCGAGTCGATGGTGGTCTTGCACTCCGCTGCCATCAGTTGGCTGCTGGCCAGCGTCAACAGGGATACTGCAACAAGTTTGGCGAACATCGTGAATCTCCAAGGCATGGTTAACAAAATTCCTTAAAGGGGAAGACTGCCTGAATTTGAGACAAGTTCCTATGACCTGAATCAAAAGTTGTATACAACTTAAGGCTATCAGCCTGATGGACACAATCAACCAGCCAGACGTATGACCCTTCTCTATGATCGGCCCCATCACCTCTCTGGAGCGCCCGTCATGAACCTCAACAGCCTCTTATGCAGTCTGCTCGCCGCCTACGCCTGTGGCGCCAGCGGCACCTATGAAAAACCCCGGCGCGAGGCTTAAGTGCTTTGCGCAACCCGGGCCAGGCTTTACTCTGGAGAGGTTACTGATCACGGAGTAAAGCATGTCCATTGCGTCTGTTTGTGTATTTTGCGGCGCCAGCACCGGCACCCATCCAGCCTATCGTGAAGCGGCGCAAGCCTTGGGGCGAGCGTTGGCGGAGCGAGAGCTGACCTTGGTCTATGGCGGTGGTGCGGTGGGCCTGATGGGCATCGTTGCCGACGCGGCCCTGGCGGCCGGCGGCGAGGTCATTGGCATCATCCCGCAAAGCTTGAAAGACAAGGAAATCGGCCACAGCGGCCTGACACGCCTGGAAGTGGTGGACGGCATGCATGCCCGCAAGGCGCGCATGGCCGAACTGAGCGATGCCTTCATCGCCCTGCCCGGCGGCCTCGGCACCCTGGAAGAGCTGTTCGAAGTCTGGACCTGGGGCCAGCTCGGCTATCACGGCAAGCCGCTGGGGCTGCTGGAGGTGAACGGCTTCTACAGCAAACTCACCGGTTTTCTCGATCATATCGTCGGCGAAGGCTTCGTCCGCGCGCCGCATCGTGACATGCTGCAAGTGAGTGAATCACCGCATAACCTGCTCGATGCGCTGGACGAATGGCAACCGTCGGTGCAGCCAAAGTGGGCCGAACAAAAACCCAGCTAACGGCTCGACCCCGATACAGGGCAGAATACGCGCCGCTCAACCTCACCTTCGACCCCAGAGGATCGCCCATGGCCAAACCCAATTATTCCTTCGCCAAACGTCAGAGAGACTTGGCCAAGGAGCAGAAGAAAGAGGAAAAACTTCAGCGCAAGAAAGCCACTGCTGAAGAAGAAGCAACACTGACCCCGGATACCGAGGGCGAAGTGGCCGCAGAAGACGATGTCGATACCACGAAAGATCAGGCACCCGACGCCTGATACCCCCAGGGCCTGATGATCCGATCCGGCCCCCCGGTTTTGTGTCCAGGGCCGGCAGCCCCGCTGCCGGCCCTCACAACTCGAGCGCCTTGATAATCGACTCGCGATAACCCACTGGCAGATTTGCCGGCAACCGGCCCGGCTCGAACAGCCCGATTTCCTTGTGTTCATGACTGACCGTCGGCACGAAACCGCCCAGCAACTGGCAGCGGTACGTGGAGATGAAGACGTGTTTGCCGGGAATGACCTCAAACAGATATGAATCCAGCGGCTCTCCCACGCTCACTTCAACCGCCAGCTCTTCGGCAATTTCCCGTGCCAGGCATTGCGGCGCCGTTTCGCCCAGCTCGATCCGCCCACCGGGCAGTTCCCACTCGTCCCGCTCGTTGAGCATCAGCACGACCAGGCCTTCGGGGGATTGCAGCACGCCTTTGATGGAAACCGGGAACATGAACCTTCCTCGTCAATTCAATGCATACCCTGTGGGAGCGGGCTTGCTCGCGAAAGCGGTGGTTCAGTCGACATCAATGTTGAATGTCAGTCCGCTTTCGCGAGCAAGCCCGCTCCCACCAAGGGATTTTTTACGATTCCAGCGGCATCACCGTCACGCGCACCTCGGGATCATGACTACCGCCCCCAGGATCACCCCGCGCAACGGCGATACATCGGAAAAATCCCTGCCCCAGGCCAGAGTGATGTGCTCCAGGGCCGGTTGCACATTATTGGTCGGATCGAAATCCACCCACCCCAGCATCGGACAATACACCGAGACCCAGGCGTGAGACGCATCGGCGCCAATCAACCGTGGCTGGCCGGGCGGTGGCTGGGTCAGGAGATAACCACTGACGTAACGGGCCGCCAGCCCGCGCGAGCGCACGCAGGCCAGCATCAGGTGGGCAAAGTCCTGGCACACCCCTCGACGTCGCTCCAGCACCTCCACCAGCGGCGTCGCCACCTGGGTCGCCTCGGCATCGAAGGTGAATTCCTCGAAAATCTTTTCCATCAGGGCGCGCACGCCCATCATCAATGGGCGCCCCGGCGGGAAGCAGCTTTCGGAAAACTCGACGAAACTGCGCTTGAGGTGCACGTAGGGTGACTCGAAACGATAACGGCACGCTTCCAACAACGGCGCGGCCACTGGCCGACCGCTATAGGTCAATGCGTCACGCGTCGTCTCCCAGGCCGGGGACGCGTTGAAATCCAGCTCAGGCCGGGCCAGCACCTCGACGCTCAAGCGGGCGTTGACCAGCAACTCGTCGTGAGGCCGTTCGAAGGCCAGGCGGGTCAGCGGGTTGCCGAACACATCCTGCTCGTCGCGACGGCTGGTCGGCTGCGGGCTGATCAGCAACTGTTGCTCGGTGCAACGCTGCCAGTCACAGGGCCGCGGCCACAGATGCGCAAGCTGCTGGGCCAGGGAAACCGGGCTGTCATAGTGATAGTGGGTGTCGTGGAGGATCTGGTAACGAGCGTTCATCAGACGGACACCGTACGCTGGCTGACGTCATCGACGTGGGCAAAATGGCGCAAGGCCAGGCGATCGGAAACCTGGCCGCTGACATCAGCCACTTCCTGCAACAGATCGGCCAGCCCATCGAGCGCCGCGCGCAGGCTGGTTTCGCCGAACAATGGGTTTTCCAGGCAGCGCAAGTCAAAGCGCGAAAGGCGCATCACCAGTTCTGGCAAGGCGGTTTCCCGGGGCGCACCAAAATCATCGTTCAGGCGCTTGAGCGTACGGGCCACCAGTTTCAATTGAAAGAGCACGGCGTGAGGGTTCTGCTCGTCCAACAGCAACAGGTCAAGCACCGGGATCAACTGCGCCACCGCCAGGTAACGCGAGCGGTAAGTGATGCTGCTGTTGCCCAGCTCCAGCAGCCACTCCAGACCGGCCTGGTCGAATACCGCCTCGCTGCGCAGGAACGCCGCCAGGCTGCTGCTGAGAAATTGCAGGCGTTCCAGGCGCCGGCCAATCATCAAAAAGCGCCACCCCTCATCACGGGTCATGTCGTCCAGGGCGAATCCGGACAACGCCGCCAGGGACATGACCAACCGGTTGAGGAAATCCAGCAACTCGCCGAAATCCGGTTCGGCGGTTTCCAGCTCCATGGCTTCGCGCTGCAACTCTACCAGCGCCTGCCAGTTCTCTCGGGACAGCTTGCCGCGAACCTGCGAGGCGGCCCATTGCAAGCGTTGCAGGTTGGAACGAAGGCTGAACGACCAGTCCTCCCCCAGCAGCGCGGCCAACAGGCGCTCCGGCAGCTCACCTTCGTCAGGCAGCAGCATCAGGCTTTCGCCAAGGGCCACAGCCGATTGCAGCGCCTGGGGATCGTCACCGTCGACATAGCGCGCCAGCATGATGCGCAGCAACCGGGCGCTGTCGTCGCAACGTTCGCAGTAGCGGCCGAACCAGAACAGGTTCTCCACCACCCGCGAAGGCAAGTACGGGTCACGCCGCACCAGGTCGTGGACGCCGACGGTTCGCTGGGCCGTCCATTGTTCGCCGCCAGGCGCCTGTTCGCCGAGCACCCAGGTGTCCTTGCTGGCGCCACCGCGTTGCATCGACACCACCTCGGCGTCAGCCTCGGCGGCCACGCGGGTCAGGCCACCGGACAGAATTCGATAATCGTCCTTCCCGGACACGGCATACACGCGCATGCCGATGGCCCGGGGCTGGATCTGGCCGTCTTCGGCCTGCCAGACAGGCGCCTGGGACAACTGCGCCAGTTCCTGGGCGACATAGGCATAGGGCCGCGCCTGCATGCGCGCCGCCAGTTGGCCACGCTGCTCCTCGCTCAGGTCGCGACCGAACACCGGCGCGAAACTCTGGGAAGGAAATGCCGGTTTGATCAGCAACTGCGGCAGTTTTTCCAGGGCCTGGGCCAGCACCGGCGGCTCACCGCACCACCAGGTGGCGATCGAGGGCAGCATCAGTTCCTCACCGAACAAAAACTGATTGATCTTCGGCAGGAACCCCAGCAGGCCTGGCGATTCCAGCACGCCGCTGCCCAGGGCGTTGGCCACCAGAACCCGACCCTGGCGCACCGCTTCCAGCAAGCCCGGCACGCCCAGGGCCGAATCGGTGCGCAATTCCAGCGGGTCGCAAAAATCATCGTCGAGCCGGCGCATGATGGCATGGACCCGGCGCAGCCCACTGAGGGTTTTCAAGTACACCGTGGCGTCCCGAACGGTCAGGTCGCCGCCTTCCACCAGCGGGTAACCGAGCTGGCGTGCCAGGTAGAGATGCTCGAAATAACTTTCGTTGAAGCGACCCGGCGTCAACAGCACCACCAACGGTGGCTCGCCGTCGCTGGGTGCTTGCCGTGCGAGGGTTTCCTGCAAGGTACGGAAGAAACCGGACAGGTGCCGCACCTTCAAATCGCGATACAGGTCGGGAAATGCGCGGGAAACGATCATGCGGTTTTCCAGCGCATAACCGGACCCGGAAGGCGCCTGGGTCCGATCCGCCGTCACCCACCAGCGGCCGTCGGGCGTGCGCGCCAGATCCACTGCATACATGTGCAGGAAGATGCCGTCCGGCGGTGCGATGCCCTGGCAGGGCCAGAGAAAATTGTTGTGCCCGAACACCAGCTCCGGCGGCAGAAGTCCTTCGCTGATCAACCGCTGCGGCCCGTACAAGTCGGCCAGCACCGCATTGAGCAGCCGTGCACGCTGGGCGATGCCGGCCGAAAGTTGCCGCCACTCCTGTGCGTCGATGATGTGCGGCAGCAAGTCCAGCTCCCAGGGCCGGTCCGCGCCCTTCGGGTCCGCATAGACGTTATAAGTGACACCGTTTTCCTGGATCTGCCGGGCCAGGAGGGTTTGGCGCTGGAGCAACTGAGCCGGCGTGCTGCGCTGCAACTGGTCGAACAGCGGCTGCCAGTGCACACGCACCGCGCCGCTGTTATCCAGCAATTCGTGATAGGTGCCCGTCGTCAGCGGGTAACGGTCAAGCAGGTCAGGCATGGAAAGCTCGGCAGAGGGCAATGAAAGGTGAGACTAGCGCAGCACGTCACGCCCGGATAGCTGTGTTTGGACCCGGACATGACGACTGTGGCGAGGGAGCTTGCTCCCGCTGGGCTGCGCAGCAGCCCTGAAACCTGACCACCCGGTGTGTCAGGCAAATGGAGTCGGCTGTCTTGGGGCCGCTTCGCAGCCCAGCGGGAGCAAGCGCCCTCGCCACAGGGTTCACTTACACCTTGGGTGCCCCTTGAAATCGGCGCAGATCGAGCGTGAGGGGAAACTCGTCATCCATTGCCAAGCTGGGTATCGGAAGTTTTCCTGGCGTGTGGCCGAGGCGGAAGAAGCGCGCCATTCGCCGGCTTTCGGCCTCGTTGGCGTTCACCGGCAGGCTGTCATAGTTGCGCCCGCCCGGATGGGCAACGTGATATTGGCAGCCGCCCACCGAGCGTTGCATCCAAGTGTCGAGCAGATCGAAGACCAGCGGCGCATGCACCGGGATGGTTGGTTGCAGGCAGTTGGCCGGCTGCCAGGCACGGAAACGTACACCAGCGACGAATTCGCCAACCCGGCCGGTGGGTTGCAAGGGCACCGGCACGCCATTGCAGGTCAGCAGGTAGCGTTGCGGCGCCAAGCCGCTGAGCTTGACCTGCAAGCGCTCCAGGGAGGAATCCACGTAGCGCACGGTGCCACCCACCGCGCCCTCTTCCCCCAGCACATGCCAGGGCTCGAGGGCCTGGCGCAGTTGCAGCTCGATACCACTGACGGCGTAATCGCCCACCTTGGGGAAACGAAACTCCAGGTGCGCGGCGAACCACTCGGCCCGCAGCGGGTAACCGGCGGCGTTCAGGTCATGGATGACATCAGCGAAATCCTGCTCGATAAAGTGCGGCAGCAGGAAGCGGTCATGCAGCTCGGTGCCCCAGCGCGCCAGCTTCGCCGGTGCATAGGGCTCGCGCCAGAATCGCGCCACCAGCGCCCGCAGCAATAACTGTTGGGCCAGGCTCATGCGAGCGTGGGGCGGCATCTCGAACGCACGCAGCTCCAGCAGACCGAGGCGCCCGGTGGCACCGTCCGGCGAATAGAGTTTGTCGATGCAGAATTCGGCACGATGGGTATTGCCGGTCACGTCGATCAACAAGTTGCGCAACAACCGGTCGACCAGCCAAGGCGGGCATTCCTCGCCCGGCTGCGGCATCTGGGCGAAGGCGATTTCCAGCTCGTACAACGCGTCATTGCGCGCCTCATCCACCCGTGGCGCCTGGGAGGTCGGGCCGATAAACAGCCCGGAAAACAGGTAGGACAACGACGGGTGGTTATGCCAGTAACTGATCAGGCTGCGCAGCAGGTCGGGACGCCGCAGGAATGGTGAGTCAGCCGGCGTCGCACCACCCAATACGAAATGGTTACCGCCGCCTGTGCCGGTGTGCCGGCCATCGATCATGAATTTTTCAGTGGTCAGCCGGGTCTGTCGTGCCTGCTCATAGAGAAATTCGGTGCGCTCGACCAGCTCATCCCACGTCGCCGACGGCTGCACGTTGACCTCGATCACGCCCGGATCGGGGGTGATGCGAAAGTTGCCCAGGCGCGGGTCGCTCGGCGGCTCATAACCTTCCAGCAGCACCGGGCAATGCAGCTCCTGAGCCGTGGCTTCGATGGCGCTGACCAGTTCCAGGTAATCCTCGACCCGTTCCAGCGGTGGCATGAACAAGTACAGCCGGCCTTCCCGTGCCTCGGCACAGAACGCGGTGCGCGTCAGCCAGTCGGCGGACTCGTCGATTTGTGGGGCGCGATCCTGCCCGTCCGCTGACTCGCCGTGACGCGCCAGTTGCTCGGTGTCGGGCAGCTCGGGCAAATCCTGGTTCGGGTCGGTGGGGTGGATGAACGGGTACTCAGCCGCCGTCACCCACGGCTGGGACGCCAATGGCAGGCGATAGCCCAGGGGCGAATCCCCCGGTACCAACCGGCAATGGTTGTCCCGCAGGTACCAGCGGCCACTCTGCCACTGGTCACCCTTGGCGGTACGGGCCAGCGGCAAGACCTGACCGATCACTTTATCCAGGCCCTGGCTGAAGACCTTGCGCAACCGTGCCCGCTCAAGGGCGTCTTCCAGGCGTGGATCTTCGGCCGTGACATTCGAGGGCAACGCACCTTCGCGCCAGAGGTAATAGAAATTGTCTTCATAGGCTGGAAACACGAATCGCGCCGGGATGTCCAGGCGCTCGGCGACACTCGCCAAAAAGCGCCCCGCCAGTTCGCCATCGGCGCCATAGTCTTGCTGTTCGTCGGCAATCAACGCAGCGTTGTGCCAGATCGGCACCCCGTCACGCCGCCAATAGCAGTTCAAGGACCAGCGCGGCAGTTGCTCGCCGGGGTACCACTTGCCCTGGCCGAAATGCACCAGCCCCTTGGGCGCGTAGTGGCTGCGCATGCGCTGGAACAGTTCAGCGGAGAGCCGACGCTTGTCCGGTCCGAGCGCCGCGGTGTTCCATTCGGCGCCGTCCGGGTCATCGATGGACACGAAGGTCGGTTCGCCGCCCATGGTCAGGCGCACGTCGCCCTCCAGCAGGTCGGCATCGATCTGGCGGCCCAACGCCTGGATCGCCAGCCATTGTGCGTCGGTGTAGGGCTTGGTGACCCGCGGCGCCTCCCAGACCCGCTCCACGGACATCTCATGATTGAATTCGCATTCGCAAGGCTCCACCAAACCGCTGATGGGCGCGGCCGAGGAAGGATCAGGACTACACGCCAACGGGATGTGTCCTTCGCCAGCGAACAACCCCGACGTCGCATCCAGGCCGATCCAGCCGGCACCGGGCAGGTAAACCTCGCACCAGGCGTGCAGGTCGGTGAAGTCCACCTCGGTACCGGACGGGCCATCGAGGCTTTTCACATCGGCGGTCAACTGGATCAGGTAACCGGACACAAAACGCGCGGCCAAGCCGAGGTTGCGCAATAGCTGCACCAGCAGCCAGGCCGAATCGCGGCAGGAACCGGACGCGTGCTCAAGCGTATGCTCCGGCGTCTGCACGCCGGGCTCCATGCGGATCAGGTAGTTGATGTCCTCGCTCAAGCGTTGGTTGAGCGCCACCAGAAAATCCACCGCCGGCAATGGCGTGCGGTCGATGCCGTCCAGATAAGCCTGGAACCTGGGCGTCAACGGCAAGGTTTCAAGGTACGGCGCCAGCTCCTTGCGCTCGTCGGCGGCGTAGGCGAACGGAATCTTTTCGGCGTAGGGCTCGAGAAAAAAATCGAACGGGTTGAACACCGCCATTTCCGCCAGCAGATCGACTTCGATCCGCAGCTCCCGAGTTTTCTCGGGAAACACCAACCGCGCCAGGTAATTGCCCTGAGGGTCCTGTTGCCAGTTGATAAAGTGCTGGTCGGGGGAGACTTTCAGTGAATAGGAAAGAATGCGCGTGCGGCTATGGGCCGCCGGGCGCAGGCGAACGATCTGCGGGCCGAGTTCGACAGCGCGGTCGTAACGGTAATGCGTGACGTGATGCAATGCGACATGAATCGACACGGCGTGCCTCCTGCGAACCTGGGCGTTATCGAAAGCGGCGCAAGACTTATGCCATGCAGGCAGGCCGGACACTTTCCTCATCTACTCAAGGCAGTAGAGCACTAAAACCGCGCGATGCCTGTATTGATCTGCAGGCGGTCGCACATAAATGCGGCGCCGACGGCAGGGAATCGGCTCAGCGACGGGGGCGAGAGGTCTTGGCAGCCTGGATGATGAGTTCACGCTGGCGGCGGATTTCCACGAGTTTGCTGCGCATCTCGCGGTGGCGTTTGCTGTTGATCAACAGCAACCCCAGCAGTGGCAGCAGCACAGCGAATACGTAGACGCCTTGATGCGGACGGTAGGCGAGCATCGGCAATACCGCTGCCAGGCATGCCAGGAAATAACCCGCCACGCACCAGACCGCCCAAGCACGCCCGCGGGCAATCATGAGATTGCCCAACACCAGGACGCAGACCAGAGCCAAGGTCCCGAACCCCACATAATCAGTCCTGATTGAAGGCTCCAGGGCGCGCCAATAGGTAGTCCCGGCCAGAACGAGCAACGTTGATCCCGAAAAGCAGCCCAGCAGAATGGTGCCCATGAACACCGGAAAATACCGGGCGAGGAAGCTCTTCAATGACCCGCCGCCGATCATTCCGTAAACTCCTCGTACAATCCGACAGCAACCGTTTTCACATGGCCGCCCCCCGTGTAACTGCCGATAACGCCCAGGGCGCCGCCCAGGGAGTCCTTGATTTGAGTCAGCGTCGCGTGCCGGATCTCAGCAGATGAATAACGCTTGGGCAGGGCCCCGGCTCGTTGTTCAAGCTTGAGCAATTTTGCAGTCAGGCTCGGGTCCTTCAGCGTCAACAGCTCCTTGGTCAACTTGCTTCGTTCCTGCCGACTCAGGCCCTTGAGCAACTGATACCAACTCTTCCCGGTGCCGGCCGCTTTGTTGGCCTTGAGCAGCCGGACAGTCGTCAGGGCCGAGCCACCGACACCCACCAGGGAGACCCCGTCAAGGATCGGCGACACAATGTTGTACCAATCAGCGTCATTCATCTCGTCGTTGCCGGTGGGGTTGGTCAGCTCATTCGCCACCCGCATTCCGCCGATGACACATTGCGCGGTACTGGCCGTCGCGGCAGCAGCACCCAGCGCAACGACAAAAGCACTTGCACCGGCCGTAAAGGGCACCGCGACACTTCCACTGAACACCACCACCCAACCAATCACCGCGGCGACACAGGACAGGCCGGCATTGGTTGCTTCAAGCCCGAGCTTGGACTCGCGCGGGCTGCTCTTAACCTGATCGATGAATTGCTGCGGTGCGATGTATTTTTTTGCCTCGCGCAGGATGATGCGCTTGGGCGCAATGCTGCAAATCGGCTTGAATTCGCGCAGGGTCACGACGTTGTATTCGGAGTCGATGTACACCACTCCCGCCCCCGCAACACCCGGATCAGCATCAATGGCTGCAAACAGGCGTGGCAGGTTGACCTGGCTTTCGATGCGCTGGCGAGCCATGTATTGCGAGAACGTGAAGTCCATGCCAAGGGTCGGTGAAGGGGCGCTGCTCATGTGAATCGTCCTTGAGAATTGGGAGTGAGATTTTATCCACACTGAACCTTGTGGCGAGGGAGCCTGCTGTATTGGAGTGGCGCGCATCGGCGGCCGCCACGATAACAAACGGCCAGCACTGTCGCTAGAAAGCAAAACGCCAGCACTGAGGCTGGCGTTTTGCGTAGCGGTTTTACAATCAGCGTGGCACGACAGGCTTGCGCGCAGGCTTCGGTCCCTTGCCCTTGGCCGCATCCTTGCGCTCCTTGGCGGCCTGCTGGTTGCGGGCGAACGCGGCTGCCTTGGCTTGCTCGCGCTTGTCCCAAGGGTTGCCGCCATCGCTGGCACGCGGCGGCAAGCCGGTGTGCTGGGTCAGGATCTTGGTCGTTTCCTTGGCAACCTTGTGGCTGCCGGCCGGTGTCGAGTTCTTGCGACGGGCGCTCTGGTAGCTGTCGGTAGCCGGTTGGTGCAGCGGAATCAACTGGTCCTTGCCCGGCCCGATCAGGTCGGCGCGGCCCATGCGGGTCAGTGCTTCACGCAGCATCGGCCAGCCTTTCGGGTCGTGATAGCGCAGGAAGGCCTTGTGCAGGCGGCGTTGCTCTTCGCTCTTGACGATGGTCACCGAGTCGCTCTTGTAGGTGACCTTGCGCAGCGGGTTCTTGCCCGAGTGGTACATGGCGGTCGCCGTGGCCATCGGCGACGGATAGAACGCCTGGACCTGATCGGCGCGGAAGCCGTTGCCCTTGAGCCACAGCGCCAGGTTCATCATGTCTTCGTCGGTGGTGCCCGGGTGGGCCGCGATGAAGTACGGAATCAGGTACTGTTCTTTCCCGGCTTCCTTGGTGTACTTCTCGAACATCCGCTTGAATTTGTCATAGCTGCCGATGCCCGGCTTCATCATCTGGTTGAGCGGGCCTTCCTCAGTGTGCTCCGGGGCGATCTTCAAGTAACCGCCGACGTGGTGGGTCACCAGTTCCTTGACGTATTCCGGCGACTCGACCGCCAGGTCGTAACGCAGGCCGGAGGCGATGAGGATCTTCTTCACGCCAGGCAATGCCCGGGCGCTGCGGTACAACTGGATCAGCGAAGAGTGGTCAGTGTTCAGGTTCGGGCAGATGCCAGGGAACACGCAGGACGGCTTGCGGCACGCGGACTCGATTTCCGGGCTCTTGCAGGCAATACGGTACATGTTCGCGGTCGGGCCGCCGAGGTCGGAAATCACCCCGGTGAAGCCTGGAACCTTGTCGCGGATCTCTTCGATCTCGCGAATGATCGACTCTTCGGAGCGGTTCTGGATGATCCGGCCTTCGTGCTCGGTGATCGAGCAGAAGGTGCAGCCGCCAAAGCAGCCGCGCATGATGTTCACCGAGAAACGGATCATCTCGTAGGCCGGGATCTTCTCCTTGCCGTACGCCGGATGGGGAACACGTGCGTAAGGCATGCCAAACACGTAGTCCATTTCTTCGGTGGTCATCGGAATGGGCGGCGGGTTGAACCAGACGTCCACTTCCCCGTGTTTCTGCACCAAGGCACGGGCGTTGCCCGGGTTGGTTTCCAAGTGAAGCACGCGGTTGGCGTGGGCGTAGAGCACCGCGTCACCACGGACCTTTTCCACCGATGGCAGGCGAATCACGGTTTTATCGCGAGTCATCTTCGGGCTCGCCAGGATCTGTACGACCTTGGCTTCGCTCGGATCTTCAACCGGACCCTTTTCCTGTTCAATGGCGCAGGCTTGAGTGTCCTGGGTGTTCACGTACGGGTTGATGATCTTGTCGATCTTGCCCGGCCGGTCGATGCGCGTGGAATCGACTTCGTACCAGCCTTGTGGCGTGTCGCGGCGGATGAAAGCCGTGCCGCGCACATCGGTAATGTCTTCGATCTTGTGGCCGTAGGACAGGCGCTGGGCGACTTCGACAATCGCCCGCTCGGCATTGCCGTAGAGCAGGATGTCGGCGCAGGCGTCGATCAGGATCGAGTTGCGCACGCGGTCCTGCCAGTAATCGTAATGGGCGATGCGGCGCAGGGACGCTTCGATACCGCCGAGCACGATAGGCACGTGCTTGTAGGCTTCCTTGCAGCGCTGGCTGTAGACCAGGCTCGCACGGTCCGGCCGCTTGCCCGCCAGGCCGCCCGGCGTGTAGGCGTCATCGGAACGGATTTTCTTGTCGGCGGTGTAGCGGTTGATCATCGAGTCCATGTTGCCGGCCGCGACGCCGAAGAACAGATTGGGCTCGCCCAGCTTCATGAAATCGTCTTTGGACTGCCAGTTCGGCTGGGCAATGATCCCGACGCGAAAGCCCTGGGCTTCCAGCAGCCGGCCGATGATCGCCATGCCGAACGACGGGTGATCGACGTAGGCATCACCGGTCACGATGATGATGTCGCACGAATCCCAGCCGAGCTGATCCATCTCCTCCCTGCTCATCGGCAGGAACGGCGCCGGGCCGAAACATTCGGCCCAGTACTTGGGATAGTCAAATAACGGCTTGGCTGCTTGCATGTCGATGACCGGTATAAAAGAAGAAAAATCGCGGGCGCGGAATATAGCACAAAAAATAACCAATTGTGGCGAGGGAGCTTGCTCCCGTCCGGCTGCGCAGCAGTCGGATATCCCACACCCCCTTGATTACAAGGGCAACTGGGGTCTGCTGCGCAGCCCAGCGGGAGCAAGCTCCCTCGCCACAAGGGCAGTTTCGGACGGATTATTCATCGTCGTCAAAATTGTAGCTACCCGGCGCCAGGTTCTCGAATCGGGTGTACTTACCGATGAACGCCAGGCGAATGAAGCCGATTGGACCGTTCCGCTGCTTGCCGATGATGATTTCGGCGATGCCCTTGTGTTCCGTCTCGGGGTGATACACCTCGTCGCGGTAGACGAACATGATCACGTCGGCGTCCTGCTCGATCGCTCCGGATTCCCGCAAGTCAGAGTTCACCGGCCGCTTGTTCGGGCGCTGCTCCAGGGAGCGGTTCAACTGGGAAAGCGCCACCACCGGACAGTTGAATTCCTTGGCGAGGGCCTTGAGGGAGCGGGAGATTTCGGAAATCTCGTTGGTCCGGTTATCACCGCTGGAACCGGGGATCTGCATCAACTGCAGGTAGTCAATCATGATCAACCCGACCTCACCGTGCTCACGCACCAGTCGACGGGTTCGGGCGCGCATTTCCGACGGACTGATACCGGCCGTATCGTCGATGAACAGCTTGCGGTCGTTGAGCAGGTTGACCGCCGACGTCAGGCGCGGCCAATCGTCATCTTCCAGCTGACCGGAACGTACCTTGGTCTGGTCGATGCGCCCCAGGGACGAGAGCATACGCATGATCAGCGATTCGCCTGGCATCTCGAGGGAGTACACCAGGACAGCCTTTTCGCTGCGCAGCACGGCGTTTTCCACCAGGTTCATCGCAAAAGTGGTCTTACCCATGGATGGACGGCCGGCGACGATGATCAAGTCGGACGGTTGCAGGCCGCTGGTCTTCTCGTCGAGGTCGGTGTAGCCGGTGGACAGGCCGGTGATGGCGTTGTCGGTGTTGAACAACGTATCGATGCGGTCGATGGCCTTGGTCAGCAGGTCGTTGACGCTCACCGGACCACCGGTCTTCGGCCGGGCCTCGGCGATCTGGAAGATCTGCCGCTCGGCTTCGTCGAGGATTTCGGCGGCGGTTCGGCCTTCCGGGTTGAACGCGCTGTCGGCGATTTCGGTACTGATGCCGATCAGTTGGCGCAAGGTCGCCCGCTCGCGGACGATCTGGGCGTAGGCCTTGATGTTGGCGACCGACGGCGTGTTTTTCGCCAGTTCACCCAAGTAACCGAGGCCGCCGACCTGGGATGTCTGGCCTTCCTTGTCCAATTGCTCGGACAGGGTCACGACGTCGATCGGCATGTTCTGATCGGCGAGCTTGGCGATCGCACGGAAAATCAGACGGTGGTCATGTCGGTAGAAATCGCCGTCGGAGACTTGATCGAGCACGCGTTCCCAGGCGTTGTTGTCCAGCATCAGGCCACCGAGTACAGCCTGTTCGGCCTCGATGGAATGCGGCGGCACCTTCAGGGCTGCGGTTTGCAGATCGTATTGCTCGGGAGCGGTGATTTCGTTCATGGCCACTTGATTCTTTGGGAAACGCAGGGGGTTATGAAAATCGGGCATTGCAGAAAGACAAAGGGCACGACCTGTAAACAGGATCGTGCCCGATGTTACCGGCTAGCACCCGAGGGTGCCAGCCGACAGATATTGCTTAGGCTGCTACCACGACAACGCGTACGGTGGCTTCAACTTCGGCGTGCAGGTGCACGGCTACGTCGAATTCACCCACGTTGCGGATGGTGCCGTTCGGCAGACGAACTTCGCTTTTCGCAACTTCAACGCCGGAGGCGGTCAGTGCGTCAGCGATGTCGTGAGTACCGATCGAACCGAACAGCTTGCCTTCGTCGCCAGCGGTGGCAGTGATGGTCACTTCCAGCTCGGCCAGTTGGGCAGCACGGCTTTCAGCCGATGCTTTACGGTCTGCGGCGGCTTTTTCCAGCTCAGCGCGACGCTCTTCGAACGCAGCCAGGTTGGCAGCGGTCGCAGCGGTGGCTTTGCCGAAAGGCAGCAGGTAGTTACGGCCGTAACCGGCCTTAACGTTTACTTTGTCGCCCAGGTTGCCCAGGTTGGCGATTTTTTCCAGAAGGATCAGTTGCATGTGAAAATCCTCTAACTTTTAACCTTCACCGTTCGCGTTGTCGGCGTCTTTCGACGCCATACGACCGCGAAAATCAATCAGGCTGTCGACGATGGCCAAGACCACGAGCAACGGACCGAGCAAGTGCATGAAAGGCAACAACGTCACGTACATCCCCACCAGCCAGAACATGGCCAGCCGTTTCTGCGCCACCAGCCCGTGAACCAGGGCCAGGCCGGCGAAGACCAGCGGTACACTGCACAACGGCAACAGGATCAGTGCATGCAGCCCAAGGAACGGGGCAACACACATGACGGCCAGCAGTGACAGCGCCACGCTCTTGGGGAATCGGATAGCGCGAAATTCGCGCCCGAAACCACCGGGGTTATACAACGACGCCTGCCAATAGCGCCCAAGAATCAGGCACAGCACGCTAAAGATCTGCACCGAAGACGCTATCGAAATGATCATCAGCGGAGTGGTCAGAGCAGTGACTAACGCCTTCTGGTCTGCCGAGAATGTCTCGTAGACCCCACCCATCGCCAGCGGCAGGACGTTTTCGAACGTCTGCGCCAGTGACTCGATGAAGGAGCTGAATACAGCTCCCAGGCTCACCGCACTTAACAACCCCACGGCCACGCTGCAAAGCAGCACGCGGTTCCAGGTATGCCCGGCGCGCAAAATCAACGCCAGGCCGCTAGCCCCGAGCAACACCAGGAGTGTCGTCGGGTCTTTCAGGAAGTACCAGCTCACCAACGCTGACAACATTCCGATACCCAGGACGCTCAGGGCGTCCGAACCGCGCCGCAGGAGCACAAGGCAACCAGCGGCGGCACTCAACCAGAACAACAGCGGCAATGCCGCGGATCCGGCCACAACCAACGTGGCCTGCACACGTCCCCGCATGATGAAGTCAGCTAAGGCGCGCATGCATTCAATCCCTTACTACTCGTCGACTGCCCGGTCTCAGCGGCCGTGGCTGTCGGTGTAGGCCAGCAGGGCCAGGAAGCGGGCGCGCTTGATAGCGGTGGCCAGCTGACGCTGATAACGAGCTTTGGTACCGGTGATACGGCTTGGAACGATTTTGCCGGTCTCGGATACGTAGGCTTTCAGAGTGTTGAGATCTTTGTAATCGATCTCTTTCACGTCTTCAGCGGTGAAGCGGCAGAATTTACGACGACGGAAGAAACGTGCCATGTGATTGGCTCCTTAAAAGGTCCGTGGATTACTCGTCAGCGTTATCGCTGTTGTCGCTGTCGCTATCGCTGTCATCGCCATCGGCGCTGTCAGAGTGCTCAGGACGGTCGCGACGCTCACGGCGCTCACTGCGGTTTTCTTCAGCCTTGAGCATCTCGGATTGGCCGGTGACGGCTTCTTCGCGACGGATGACCAGGTTACGGATCACTGCATCGTTGTAGCGGAAGTTGTCTTCCAGCTCGGCCAGGGCCTTGCCAGTGCACTCAACGTTCAGCATCACGTAGTGAGCCTTGTGAACATTGTTGATTGCGTAGGCCAGTTGACGACGGCCCCAATCTTCCAGACGGTGGATTTTGCCGCCGTCTTCTTCGATCAGCTTGGTGTAACGCTCAACCATGCCGCCGACTTGCTCGCTTTGATCCGGGTGGACCAAAAAGATGATTTCGTAATGACGCATGAATGCTCCTTACGGGTTGTAGCCTGCCGCTCAAAAACGGTCAGACAAGGAGTGAATGACACTTATGGACTTGAGGACGCTAGACACATAAGTGCCTGCCATCACAGCAAGGGGCGCAATTGTAGAGAAGGGTCGAGGGAGGCGCAAGGCAATTGGTGATTATTTGAACAACCCCCAATCTTTACCCAAACACAAAACACTGTGGGAGCGGGCTTGCTCGCGAAGGCGGCGTGTCAGTCAACATCGATATCAACTGATCCAACGCTTTCGCGAGCAAGCCCGCTCCCACATTTGACTTGCGCCTGACTTAAGGCTTCTTGGCGGTAGCCTTGACGCTCCGCTGGCGCAGGGCCTCGAACAGGCAGACGCCGGTCGCCACCGAGACGTTGAGGCTGCTGACGCTGCCTGCCATCGGCAATTTGACCAGGTAATCGCAATGTTCGCGGGTCAGGCGACGCATGCCCTTGCCTTCGGCGCCCATGATCAGGATGGTCGGGCCTGTCAGGTCCTGGTCATAAATATTGACCTCGGCCTCGCCCGCCGTACCCACGACCCACAAGCCGCGCTGCTGGAGTTTCTCCAGGGTGCGCGCCAGGTTGGTCACGGCCACCAGCGGAATCACTTCCGCCGCGCCGCAGGCAACTTTGCGCACCACCGGCGTCAGGGTTGCCGATTTGTCTTTAGGCACGATGACCGCCAACGCACCGGCCGCATCCGCCGAACGCAGGCACGCGCCGAGGTTATGCGGATCGGTCACGCCGTCCAGCACCAGCAACAAGGGAGCGCCTTCGGTGCGATCGAGCAGCTCGTCGAGCATCGCCTCGCCCCAGACCTGGCTTGGGCTGACTTCAGCCACGACGCCCTGGTGGACGCCTTCGACCCAGGCATCCATCTCGCGCCGCTCGGCCTGGCCGACCGCGACACGGCTTTCGTTGGCCAACTCGACCAGGGTCTGGACCCGCGGATCGCTACGACCTTCCGCCAACCAGATCTGCTTGACCCGCTTGGGGTGGTGACGCAGCAACGCTTCCACGGCGTGCACGCCGTAGATTTTTTCCAACTGACTCATGACTTGGCCTTGGGTTTACGCGCCCCGCCACTTTTGGCTGGGGCCGAGCCCGCTTTTGGCGGGCCTTTACGGTGCTTGCTCGGTTTGCTGGTCGCCTTGTCCGGGGCCGACCGTCCGGCCTTTCCCCCAGACGCCGCTTTACCACCGCTTTTGGCTTCGGCCAGCAACGCCTGCTTCATTTCACGACTTTTGCGCAGCTCGGCGTTTTTCGCCGCTGCGTCGCTGGGGCGGTAGGCTTCGGGAGCCTTGTCCTTGGCAGACGAACGGCGACCAGCCTTGGCTGGCTCCGACTCTACGGTTTTTGCTGGAGCGCCTTTACCCTTGGTCGCAGGCGCTGCGGCCTCGCCACCACGCTTTTTACGGCCAGTCGGTGCTTCGGCGGGTTTGTCAGACATTCCGAAGTCGATCTTGCGCTCATCGAGGTCGACGCGCATGACCTGCACTTCCACGGTGTCACCCAGACGGAAGCTGCGACCGGTGCGCTCGCCCGCCAGGCGGTGATGTACAGGGTCGAAGTGGTAGTAATCACCCGGCAAGGCGGTGACGTGCACCAAGCCCTCGACGTAGATATCGGTCAGCTCGACAAACAAACCAAAGCCGGTCACAGCCGTGATCACGCCTGGGAACGACTCGCCCACGCGGTCTTTCATGAACTCGCACTTGAGCCAGTTCACCACGTCGCGGGTGGCTTCGTCGGCGCGGCGCTCACTCATGGAACACTGCTCGCCCAACTGTTCCAGGGCCGCCTCGTCGTACGGATAGATCCGTGCTTTCGGAATGGTCATGGCACCGGCGCGCTTGACGTGCGGGGTGTTCTGCTTGGAATGGATCACGCTGCGGATCGCGCGGTGCGTGAGCAGGTCCGGGTAACGACGGATCGGCGAGGTGAAGTGGGTGTACGCCTCGTAATTCAGACCAAAGTGGCCCTGGTTGTCGGCGCTGTACACCGCCTGGCTCAGGGAGCGCAGCATCACGGTCTGGATCACATGGTAATCCGGACGGTCCTTGATGCTGGCCAGCAGCGCCTGGTAGTCCTTCGGCGTCGGGCCGTCCTTGCCTTTGTGCAGGGACAGGCCGAGCTCGCCGAGGAAGGCACGCAGTTTTTCCAGACGCTCCGGCGGCGGGCCGTCATGCACGCGGTACAGCGCAGGAATCTCGTGCTTCTTGAGGAATTCGGCGGTGGCCACGTTGGCCGCCAGCATGCACTCTTCGATCAGCTTGTGCGCATCGTTACGGGTGGTCGGGGTGATTGCGGCGATCTTGCGCTCGGAACCGAAGACAATCCGGGTTTCCTGGGTCTCGAAATCGATCGCGCCACGCACGTGACGGGCCCCCAGCAACACCTTGTACAGCGAGTACAGTTGCTTGAGGTGCGGCACCACGCCAGCGTATTCGGTACGCAGGGCCTTGGCTTCATTGGTCTTCGGCGTTTCCAGAATGGTGCTGACCTTGTTGTAGGTCAGGCGCGCCTGGGAGTGGATCACCGCTTCGTAAAACTGGTAGTCGGTCATTTCGCCGGTCTTGGAGATGGTCATCTCGCACACCATGGCCAAACGGTCGACTTTCGGGTTCAGCGAGCACAGGCCGTTGGACAGCTGCTCAGGCAGCATCGGGATCACGCGCTCAGGGAAATACACGGAGTTGCCGCGCACCTGGGCTTCGTTATCCAGGGCCGAACCGATCTTCACATAGCTGGACACGTCGGCAATGGCGACGAACAGCTTCCAGCCGCCGGAGAACAGGCGCAGCTTGCCGGGCTTGGCTTCGCAGTAGACCGCATCGTCGAAGTCGCGGGCATCTTCGCCGTCGATGGTGACGAACGGCAGATGGCGCAGGTCGATACGTTTTTCTTTATCTTTCTCTTCGACTTCCGGCTTGAGCTTGGCGGCTTCCTTGAGCACAGCCTCGGGCCATACGTGAGGAATATCGTAGGTGCGCAGCGCAACGTCGATCTCCATGCCCGGCGCCATGTAGTTGCCGACCACTTCAACGATATCGCCCTGTGGCTGGAAGCGCGCAGTGGGCCAGTGGGTGATTTTCACCTCGACGAACTGGCCGACCTTGGCAGCGCCATTACGGCCCGGGGTAATCAGCACTTCCTGCTGAACCTTCGGGTTATCCGGCACAACAAAACCGATACCACCTTCTTCGAAGTAACGGCCGACGATGCTTTCGTGGGCACGGGACACCACTTCGACGATCACGCCTTCACGCCGACCACGGCGATCCAGGCCGGACACGCGGGCCAGGGCCCGGTCGCCATCGAACACCAGGCGCATTTGCGCCGGGCTCATGAACAGGTCGTCGCTGCCGTCGTCAGGGATCAGGAAACCGAAGCCGTCACGGTGACCGGCGATGCGGCCCAGGATCAAATCGAGCTTGTCCACCGGCGCATAGGTGCCGCGCCGGGTGTAGATCAGTTGAGCGTCGCGCTCCATGGCGCGCAGACGGCGGCGCAGGGCTTCGAGTTGGTCTTCGGTGGTCAGACCGAACTCTTCGACCAACTGCTCGCGGCTAGCAGGCGAACCCCGATCGGCGAGATGCGCCAGGATCAGTTCGCGGCTAGGAATAGGGTTTTCATATTTTTCCGCTTCACGAGCGGCCTCGGGATCGAGGGACTGCCAATCGGCCATTAGAGAGTTTTCACCTTGTCTATATGCGGGTTAGTTTGGCATAGGCTTAATGAAACGGGAAATTTCAAGCACCCAATGCCTTTTCTAAAGTCTTTTGCCTCACCTTTGAAGCCCCGGAATGCACCGCTCGTGAAATTTAGCGGTTTTTTTACCAAGAGGGGTTTACAGTTAAAAACACGCTCCGTATAGTGCGCGCCATCGACGACGTACACACGTTGACGATATTGCCCAGATGGTGAAATTGGTAGACACGCCAGCTTCAGGTGCTGGTGACCGCAAGGTCGTGGAAGTTCGAGTCTTCTTCTGGGCACCAATTTCAAGCAGCAGATCAACGGTCTGCCTGCTTCACAAAAACCCGCGAAAGCGGGTTTTTGCATTTCTCCCCCTCGCCATTTCGTTTGGCAATTACTAAAACAAAAACAGGGGTTTACAGATCAAAACGCGCTCCGTATAGTGCGCCACATCGACAGCGGCAACGCTGAAGATGCTGCCCAGATGGTGAAATTGGTAGACACGCCAGCTTCAGGTGCTGGTGACCGCAAGGTCGTGGAAGTTCGAGTCTTCTTCTGGGCACCAATTCAAGGTTCAAGGTTCATGACCTTGGATCTCACAGAAACCCGCGAAAGCGGGTTTTTGCGTTTCAGTGGTTCGGAAACCATAAACATTCTTTCACCGCTTGTATCAGAACCTCAATTCCCTCAAGCCGCACATGAGAAACAATATCGTTTATCATTGCGACATGTTTTTGCTACACGACAGTGAGGAACCCTGCGAATGATGTTTCGAACCACCCTGCACCGCGCACTGGCCTGCACCCTGCTCGGCCTGACCCTCGCAACGCCCCTCACCCACGCCGCCGACAAAGTCGAACTGACCCTCTATAACGGCCAGCACAAGGAAGTCGGCGACGAATTAGCCAAGGCCTTCGAAGCCAAGACCGGCATCCACGTCAACGTGCGCAAGGGCAGCAGCAACCAACTCGCCAGCCAGATCGTCGAAGAAGGCGACCGCTCCCCGGCCGATGTCATCTACACCGAAGAATCGCCGCCCCTGAACAAACTGGGCGAACAGGGCCTGCTGGCAAAAATCGACGATGCCACCCTGAATGTCCTACCCAAGGATTATGTCGCCGGCAACGGTACCTGGATGGGCGTCACCGCCCGGGTGCGTGTCGTGGCCTACAACCCGAAACTGATCGACGAAAAAGACCTGCCCAAGACCGTCCTCGATTTTGCCCAGCCGCAATGGCAAGGCAAGGTCGGCTTCGTACCGAGCAGCGGCGCCTTCCAGGAGCAGGCCGTCGCCATCATCAAGCTGCACGGGATGGAAGCGGCCGAAGAATGGCTCACCGGGCTGCGCGCTTTCGGCAAGGTCTACAGCAACAACATGGTTGCCCTGAAAGCAGTGGAAAACGGTGAAGTGGCGACCGTCCTGGTGAACAACTATTACTGGTTCGCCTTGCAGCGGGAGAAAGGCCAGCTCGACTCCAGATTGCACTATTTCACTGGTGGCGACGCCGGTGGCTTGGTGACCGTGTCCAGCGCCGCCGCGCTGAAATCCAGCAAGCACCCTGAAGAAGCCCAGCAATTGCTCGCCTATATGGCCAGCGAAGAAGGCCAACGGGTCATCACCCGGACGTCCGCCGAATATCCGCTGCACAAGGGTATGGTTTCGGACCGCGGCCTCAAGCCTTTCAATGAGCTGGAGCCACCGAAGGTCACCCCCGCCGACCTTGGCAACGCCGAAGAAGCGCTGGACTTGGAACGCGAGGTCGGCCTGAACTGATGACGCCGTCGCTGAGCACACCACACCCGAGCGGGGGCTACGTGCCCCGGCGCAGGCGCCCCTCCATCGGGGTGTTGCTCCCTGTGTTGCTGCTGGTGCTGCTGAGCCTGCTGCCACTGCTCTATGTGGTCGCGAAGGCGTGGCAGGCCGGGTGGGCCGAGGCACTGCACCTGCTGTGGCGCCCCTACGTGTTCGGGCTCTTGCGCAATACCCTGGCACTGATGGTCGGCGTCACGCTGGCCTGTGGAGTGATCGGCCTCTCCCTGGCCTGGCTGCTGGAGCGCAGCAATTTGCCGGGACGCCGGGTATGGGGAGTCATCCTGTGCCTGCCATTCGCGGTGCCGGCCTTTGTCAGCAGCTTCACCTGGGTTTCCCTCAGCGCGCAATTCGAAGGCCTGGGCGGGGCGATTCTGGTGATGACCCTGTCGAAATACCCGCTGATTTTTCTGCCAGTGGCGGCGACGTTGCGCAACCTGGACCCCTCGCTCGAAGAATCCGCCCGCACCCTGGGGCAAAACCGCTGGGGCGTGTTCTTTCGCGTCACGCTGCCGCTGCTCTGGCCATCGTTGCTGGCCGGCTCGCTGCTGATCGCGCTGCACATGCTGGTGGAGTTCGGCGCGCTGTCGATCATCGGCCTGCAAACCTTCACCACCGCGATCTATCAGCAGTTCGAACTGGAATTCAGTAACGCCAATGCCGCCATGCTGTCGGCGGTGTTGCTGGTCTTGTGCCTGGTGTTGCTGTGGCTGGAACTGAGGGTGCGCGGCAAGGGCCGTCACGTGCGCACTGGCCAAGGGGCGGCGCGGCGGGCCGAACAGGTCCGACTGGGCTCCTGGGCGCCTCTCGGCCAGGTGTATTGCTTGGCGCTGGCGGTCATTGGCAGTGGCGTCCCCCTGGGCATGCTCGTGTATTGGCTGGCGGTGGGCACATCCGCCGCATTCCCGATGGGCGAAATCGGCGAGGCGCTGCTATCGTCGCTGGCGCTCTCACTTGGGGGCGCCGCACTCTGCCTGGTGCTGGCCGTGCCGGTCGGTCTGCTGGTGGTGCGTTACAAGGGTCGCCTGGCGCTGTGGGCCGAACGTTTGCCATACCTGCTGCACGCGTTGCCCGGACTGGTGATCGCCCTGAGCCTGGTGTATTTCGCGCTGCACTATGTACCAGTGCTGTACCAGACCTCGGCCCTGCTGCTGATCGCCTATGCGTTGCTGTTCCTGCCACTGGCCCAGGCACCGGTGCGTACCGCGCTGAACAAGGCAGCGCCGCAACTCGAAGAGGCGGCGCGAACGCTGGGGGCTTCGTCATTCAGTGCTTTTTGCCGGGTGACCTTGCCGATCATCTTCCCGGCGCTGGGCGCGGCGTTTGCGCTGGTGTTCCTGGATGCGATGAAGGAATTGACGGCCACGCTGCTGCTGAGCCCAACCGGGCTCAATACCTTGGCGACGGCGGTCTGGGCCCATACGTCGAACGTGGAGTTCGCGGCGGCAGCGCCTTATGCGGCGCTGCTGATCGTGGTGTCGGGGTTGCCGGTGTATTTGCTGACGACGCGGATGTATCTGAGCCGTTGAAATCGCTATCGCGAACAAGCTCGTTCTCACGTTGGCCCGCTTGAATACTCGGGTTCAACTGTGGAAGCGAGCTTGCTCGCGATGAGACCTCCCCAGGCATCAAGCCCTGAACTGCCCCAGGCTTGCCTTCAATTGCGCCGCCAGACTGTCCAGCACCTTGCCGCTGGCCGTGGTCTCGACCACGGCTTGGGCCGCTTTTTCGGCCTGGACGTGAATGGTTTCCACCCGACCGCGCACCGCTTGCGCGCCTTGGGCCTGATGCGCCGCTGCCTGGGTCGCCAGGCCGATGGCTGCATGCACTTGCTCCACCGACACCTGGACTGACTGCTGCAGGCGGGCACTGTCACGCAGCACCAATAACCCCTCGCTGGCCTGGCGCCCGGCCTGGCCGATAGCCGCCACCGCCTCTCGCGCGCCTTGCTGCAAGGCCACGATATGAGCCTGGATGTCCCCCGTCGAGCTCTGGGTCTTGCTCGCCAATGCCCGCACCTCATCCGCCACCACCGCAAACCCGCGCCCGGTTTCGCCGGCACGCGCCGCTTCGATGGCCGCGTTCAACGCCAGCAAGTTAGTTTGCTCGGCGATGCCATGGATCACGGTCAGCACCACTTCGATCTGCTCGCTCTGCTGCGCCAGCCGCTCGATCACTTTCGCCCCGGTGTCCACCTGCCCCGCCAGCGCCTCGATCAAACCGCTGACCTTGGCCGAAGTCCGAGTGTTCTCATCGGTGGCCTGGCGGATCTCCACCACTTGCTGCAGGGCCGCTTGCATCGCCTGGCTTTCCGACTGCGCTTCGTCCGCCATTTGCGACAGCGCCCGCAGACTCTCGGCCACTTCATCACGCTGCATTCCGGCAGCGGCATCGGCACCCGAGTTACGCAACGTCATCGCACCAATCTCCACACCGGTACGCTGGGCCACATCTCCAGCCTCGCGCACGATGGGTTGCAACTTATCCACAAAGCGATTGACCGCCGAGGCCATGTCGCCGATTTCGTCCTTGCTGCTGATTTGTACGCGCTTGGTCAAGTCGCCCTCGCCCGCCGCCAGGTCATTCATTGCCGCGATCAACAGCTTCAAGCGATTGACCACCCGACGCCCCAGCACCACGGCCAGCAGCAACAGCACACCAAAGCCAACCAGCGCCAGGCCCAGGCCGATGCGCCAGCGCAAGGTGCTCGCAGCTTCTTGCACGGTGGTTGAAGTGTTGGTCTGCATTTGCGTAGCAGTGGCCTGGGCCGACTCCAAGCGACCGCGCATGGCGGTAGCGCTGTCAGCCGCCGCCCCCTTGAGGCTGTCGCCGACCAACTGGTCGCTGCTGGCGATCAAGGCCGAGAAACGCTGGTCCAGCGCCTTCAGGTCGGTTTCAACCGAAGCTGTGGAAACCCCCATCAACACCTTGCCGATCTCCACGCCATTGGGGTTGATGGAGGCTTCGAGGTAATAGACTGATGGATCGTTCTTCGCCGCATCCAACACCTTGTCCAACGCCCGCTCGCCCTTGCCTTTTTCCAGCAGCGCCTTGTTGATCGGGTTTTCCCGGTTCAGGTAGCGAGTCAGGTGCTCACCGGCTGCGTCGTCATAAATGACGAACAGCACGTTGGGATTGCGTTGGGCCCGGCGGGCAAATTCGGAAAGGGTCGGCACGTCGCTGTCCCACATCGCCCGGGGAGCGACGGACGCCAGGAGCTGCGCCATATCATTGGCGGAATCCCTTAAGTCCTTTTCCAGCGTCCCACGCAATTGGACCTGCTCATCCTTCAGACGCGCAGATAATCCGGCGTTCAGCCGCTGGCGGGTATTGGTGGACAAACTGTCCAGGCTCGAGGTGACTTCGCGCCCGGCCTGCTCCAGCTCGCCGGAAAGTTTCTGGCTGTCCGCCCCCAGACGCGCGCCCAGGTCGGCTTCCAGCGCCGTCACGGTGCTTCGGGTCAGCGCAACAGCCACCAGCACCTGCACCAAAAGGGCGATACCGAGGGTAACGAACACAGGCCGCAATAAACGGCTTTGTAACAGTGAGAGAACGGCCGACACGTGAAATCCCTCTACCAAACGCCATTAAATTGATAGCACTCATGGAAGCGGTGCCTTAATGGAGATGCATAGCAAGTGTCGTGCCGTCGGGTAGGCAGAAACGACAAAGGCCCCAAACGAGGGGCCTTTGTGTTTTACATCAACGAGTTATCAGGCGAACGGATGACGCAGAACGATGGTTTCGTTGCGGTCCGGCCCCGTCGAAATAATGTCGATCGGCGCACCGACCAACTCTTCGACGCGCTTGATGTAGTTGCGAGCCGCCACTGGCAACTCTTCCAGGGTCTTGGCACCCACGGTCGACTCGGTCCAGCCAGGCATCTGCTCGTACACCGGCTCCAGGCCGATGTAGCTGTCGGCGTCGGTCGGGGCGTCGATGACAGCGCCGTCCTGGTTCTTGTAGCCCACGCAGATGTTGATGGTTTCCAGGCCGTCCAGCACGTCCAGCTTGGTCAGGCACAGGCCCGAGATGCTGTTGACGTCGATGGCGCGACGCAGGATGACGGCATCGAACCAGCCGCAACGACGGGCACGACCGGTGGTGGCACCGAATTCATGGCCACGCTTGGCCAGGAACGCACCGACATCGTCGAACAGCTCCGTCGGGAATGGACCCGAGCCGACGCGAGTGGTGTAGGCCTTGGTAATACCGAGGATGTAATCCAGGTACATCGGGCCAAAACCCGAACCCGTGGCGATGCCGCCTGCGGTGGTGTTGGAGCTGGTGACGTACGGGTAGGTACCGTGGTCGATGTCCAGCAGCGAACCCTGGGCGCCTTCGAACATGATGTCCTTGCCGGCGCGACGCAGCTCGTGCAGCTCGGCGGTGACGTCGAGCATCATCGGCTTGAGCAGCTCCGCGTACTCCATGCACTCGTCCAGGGTCTTCTGGAAATCGATGGCCGGTTCTTTGTAGTAATTGACCAGGACGAAGTTGTGGTAGTCCAGCAACTCGCCCAGCTTGGCGGCGAAACGCTCGCGGTGGAACAGGTCACCGATGCGCAGGCCACGACGGGCGACTTTATCTTCGTAGGCCGGGCCGATGCCGCGACCGGTGGTGCCGATCTTCAGCTCGCCACGGGCCTTTTCACGGGCCTGGTCCAGCGCAACGTGATAGGACAGGATCAGCGGGCAGGACGGGCTGATGCGCAGGCGCTCGCGCACCGGTACGCCTTTTTCTTCCAGCTTGATGATTTCCCGCAGCAACGCGTCGGGAGCGACCACCACACCGTTGCCGATCAGGCATTGCACGCCTTCGCGCAGCACGCCCGACGGAATCAGGTGCAGTACGGTTTTTTCACCGTCGATCACCAAGGTGTGGCCTGCGTTGTGACCACCCTGGTAGCGCACTACGGCGGCAGCATGTTCGGTCAGCAGATCAACGATCTTGCCTTTGCCCTCATCACCCCACTGGGTGCCCAGGACTACGACATTCTTACCCATAACACTTGTCCTCATTCGCGCAAACTTGGTGCCGGCTGCAGCCGGCAGGAAAACTCAAGAAGCCAGCGGCAATACTTGCCAAAGCCCGTTCTGCTGAATCAATTGCCGGTCGCAGTCCGCTTCACGGGCGGCGGCCAAAGGTTGCCCAGGCAAGGCCTGGACGACACGCTGACCCTCACTGCGCAACTGGCAGACCGCCTGCCAGAGTGCCGCATCCGTACTGTCAGGCATCCAGATACCGCCAGACGGTAGCTCGATTTCAGCACGCCCCAGGGTCACCAGGGTTTTCAAATCGGTAGAGAAGCCAGTTGCCGGACGGGCACGACCGAAGTCGGCACCGATATCGTCATAACGGCCGCCCTGGGCGATGGACTGCCCCACACCGGGAACGAACACCGCGAACACCACACCGGTGTGGTAGTGATAACCGCGCAACTCACCCAGGTCGAAATACAGCGGCAGCTCGGGGAAACGCACCGACAACCGCTCGGCAATCGCCAGCAAATCGTCCAGCGCCGCCAGCACAGGCGCCGGAGCATTGGCCAGGCGCTCGCGGGCTGCCGCCAGCACGTCACGACCGCCGCACAGATCAACCAGGGCCCGCAGCATGCCCGACAGGTCTGCTGGCAGGCCTTCGGTCAGGCTGATGACTTCGTCGATGGCCTTGCGTTGCAACGCATCGAACAGTTGTTGCTCCACTTCGCCAGACAAACCGGCCGCACGGGCCAGGCCGCGATAAATGCCGACATGCCCCAGGTCCATGTGGACATCCGGCACGTCGGCCAGTTGCAGCATGGCCAACATCAGGCTGATGACTTCTACGTCGCTGCTCGGGCTGGCGTCGCCATACAGCTCCGCACCCAGCTGGATCGGGCTGCGCGAAGATGACAAGGCGCGCGGCTGGGCGTGCAGCACACTGCCGGCGTAGCACAGGCGGCTAGGGCCTTCGCGGCGCAGGGTGTGGGCGTCGATGCGCGCCACTTGCGGCGTAATGTCTGCACGAAAGCCCATCTGCCGACCCGATTGCGGGTCGATGACCTTGAAGGTGCGCAAGTCCAGGTCCTGGCCCGCGCCGGTCAGCAGGGATTCCAGGTACTCGATATGCGGGGTGACGACGAACTCGTACCCCCAGCTCTGGAACAGATCCAACACCTGCCGACGCGCAACTTCAATACGCGCAGCTTCCGGTGGCAGTACTTCTTCGATGCCATCTGGCAGCAGCCAGCGGTCTACCGTTGCCATTACGCCATTCCCCTATGGTCCGGGCGGCCAGCTTTCGGGCTGGCCTTGAGTGAAGCAGAAAATGCCTGCGCCGTACGCGCATCATGGGCAAAAGACGCGCAAGAGCGACGTGACGAATGGCCCATCGTCGGCCTCGCCCGGCACTTTCCTCGAAAAACCTGTCGAGTCGTTCAACTCGACGCCTGCATCGTGAAACCGCAATCGAACGTGCAGACGCAAAAAAGCCGGGAATTTCCCGGCTGCCGCATCATACACACGTTTTCCGAAAGGATCACCCCGCCCGACGTTTTAGCCGCCGGGCGGAATGCTTCAGGTCAACGTCGTATCAAGGCTTGGCCTTTTCCAGGTAATGGAAGAAGTCGCTGCTTGGGTCCAGGACCATGACGTCGGATTTGTTCGCAAAGCTTTCGCGGTAGGCGCGCAGGCTACGGTAGAACGCGTAGAACTCCTGGTCCTGGCCGTAGGCCTTGGCGTAGATCGAAGCGGCCTGGGCATCACCATCACCACGGACCTCTTCCGATTCACGGTAGGCTTCGGCCAGCAGCACACGGCGTTGGCGATCGGCGTCGGCACGGATGCCTTCGGCCAGCTCGTTACCCTTGGCGCGGTGCTCGCGGGCTTCACGCTCACGTTCGGTGCTCATGCGCTCGAACACGCTGCGGTTCACTTCCTTCGGCAAGTCGATGGCCTTGACCCGGACATCGACCACTTCGATACCCAGCTCTTTCTCCGCCATCGTATTCAGCGAACGGGTGATGTCGGCCATGAGCGCATCACGCTCACCGGATACCACCTCATGCAACGTGCGCTTACCGAACTGGTCACGCAGGCCCGACTCCAGGCGACGGGACAGACGCTCGTCGGCGATCTGCTTGAGACCGGACGTCGCGGTGTAGAAGCGCTCGGCGTCCTTGACGCGCCACTTGGCGTAGGCGTCGACCATCACGGCTTTCTTTTCCAGCGTCAGGAAGCGTTGCGTCGGTGCATCCAGCGTCATCAGGCGAGCATCGAACTTGCGCACCTTGTTGACGTACGGCACCTTCACATGCAGCCCCGGCTGGACATCAGCCTGGACCACGCGACCGAATTGCAGCAACACCGCGCGCTCGGTCTGAGCCACGATGTAGAAGCAGTTCCAGGCAGCGATCGCCACGACGACACCGACAATAAGGGCGATCAGCGATTTATTGCTCATCAGCGACTCTCCCTGGTACGTGCTTGCTGTTGCTGCAAGTCCGCCGCCGCACGGGCATTGGCTTCATTGCTGGCGGCTGCCGCGCTGGTCGGCGGCGTGCTGGTGTTGCGACCGCTCTCGACCATCTTGTCCAGCGGCAAGTACAGCAGATTGCTCTGGCCGTTCTTGTTGCCGGTCACGAGGACCTTGCTGGTATTGCTGAAGACTTCCTGCATGGTGTCCAGGTACAGACGTTGGCGGGTCACTTCAGGGGCCTTGCGATACTCGACCACCAGCTTGGTGAAGCGGTCAGCCTCACCCTTGGCACGGGAAACGACTTCGTCGCGGTAACCATTGGCATCTTCGATGATGCGCTGGGCCTGGCCACGGGCTTCCGGCACGACGCCGTTGGCATAGGTTTCGGCCTGGTTGCGCGAGCGCTGCTCGTCTTCACGGGCACGGATCACGTCGTCGAAGGCTTCCTGGACCTCACGCGGTGCAGCAGCGCTCTGGACGTTGACCTGGGTAACGGTGATACCGGTGCGATAGGTATCGAGGAAACGCTGCAGGCGCTCCTTGATTTCGCTGGCCATCAGTTCCCGGCCTTCGGTCAGCACCTGGTCCATGGCAGTGGAACCCACCACATGGCGCAAGGCGCTTTCAGTTGCATGCTGCAGGCTGACTTCCGGCTGGTCGACGTTCAGCACGAAGTCCTGCAGGTTGGTGATCTTGTATTGCACGGTCAGCGGCACCTCGACGATGTTCTCGTCTTCGGTCAGCATCTGGCCTTGCTTGGTATACGCCCGCTCACGCGTGACGTTTTCCATGTACTTCTGGTCGATCGGCGGGAAATAGATATTCAGGCCCGGACCAACCGTCTCGTAGTACTTGCCGAAGCGCAGCACCACGGCCTGCTCCTGCTCGTCCACGACATATACCGCGCTGTACAGCCAAATAGCCGCGAGCACGACGAGACCGATGCCGAGCAGGCCGAAACCGCCGCCCTTGCCCGGACGACCGCTGCCATCGTCACCGCGTTTCTTACCACCACCGAACAAACCGTTCAGGCTTTCCTGCAGCTTTCGGAAGGCCTCGTCGAGATCGGGCGGCCCCTTGCGGTCGCCGTTGTTACGACGCTTGCCACCCCAGGGATCCTGATTATTCGAGTTGCCACCCGGCTCATTCCAAGCCATAGCGCTCTCCATCTGATAAAGCAAAGACGCACCCACGGCGCGCCGACCAATGCTACAGAATGCCTGACACAGCTTGCTCAGGCTTTTATTGCAAAGTGTGTTGCTCGATGAATTCCATCGGCTGCAGCCCTTCGCGACTGACCAGTCGGTTCAACTCCGACCGTGGCAGGCGAACAGCCAGCAGACAGACGCCTTCGTCGTCGTGCTCTTCTTTTTGCACCGCCCCCAGCTCAAAGAACTGGGCACGCAGCCGGGCGAAACGCTGCGGCAACTTCAGGGTGCCAACAAACAGATCATTGCCAAGAAGCTCGGCCACGGCCTGCTTGAGCAGGTCCAGGCCGGTACCGTCGCGGGCAGACAACCAGACCCGTTGCGGCTTGCCGTCGGCATCGCGCTGGATCTGCGGCTCCACCCCTTCGAGCAAATCGAGTTTGTTGTATACCTCCAGGATCGGCAAGTCCTGGGCACCGATCTCGCCCAGCACCACCATCACCTGCTCGATCTGCAGCATACGGTCCGGCTCGGCGGCATCGATCACGTGCAGCAGCAGGTCGGAATTGCTCGACTCTTCGAGCGTAGCCCGGAAAGCCTCGACCAGTTTGTGCGGCAAGTGACGGATGAAGCCCACGGTGTCGGCCAGCACGATCGGCCCGAGGTCATCCAGGTCGAGCCGGCGCAGGGTCGGGTCGAGCGTGGCGAACAACTGGTCGGCGGCGTAGACGTCCGATTGGGTGACGTTATTGAACAGGGTCGATTTGCCGGCGTTGGTATAGCCCACCAGTGAAACCGTAGGAATATCCGCACGCTTGCGCCCGCGCCGCGATTGTTCGCGCTGGCTGCGGACCTTCTCCAGGCGCCCCTTGATCTGGCGCAGGCGAACCCGCAACAGGCGCCGGTCGGTTTCCAGCTGGGTTTCACCTGGGCCGCGCAGGCCGATACCGCCTTTCTGCCGCTCAAGGTGAGTCCAGCCGCGAACCAGCCGCGTGCTCATGTGTTCAAGCTGGGCCAGTTCGACCTGGAGCTTGCCTTCATGGGTACGGGCGCGTTGCGCGAAGATATCGAGGATCAGGCCCGTGCGGTCGATCACGCGACACTCGAAAACACGTTCGAGGTTACGCTCCTGACTGGGCGTGAGGATGTGATTGAAAATCACCAGATCGACCTGTTCGGCCTTGACCAGGTCGCGCAACTCCTCGACCTTGCCGCTGCCGATCAGGAACTTGGCGGTTGGCCGATGACGCGGCACGTTGAAGAACGCGACGGTCTCGGCGCCGGCCGAAAGTGCCAATTCCTGGAACTCCTGCGGATCTTCGCGCGCCTCAGGGTCCTGTCCATCCAAGTGAACGAGAATGGCCCGTTCACCACCACCGTGGCGCTCAAAGAACAAAGGAGACTCCTATCAGGCGTTACCCGGTTCAGCGTCGCCGCCTTCGGATTCGGTTGCGCTAGGCAGACGAATCGGACGAACTGGCACCACTGTCGAGATCGCGTGCTTGTAGACCATCTGGCTGACGGTGTTCTTCAGCAGGATGACGAACTGGTCGAAAGACTCGATCGTGCCTTGCAGTTTGATCCCGTTGACCAGATAGATGGACACCCCAACTTTTTCTTTACGTAAAGTGTTCAAGTAAGGGTCTTGTAGCGAATGCCCTTTTGACATGTGCCGCACTCCTTTAAGGATCAATAATAAAAATCGGAATCAGATGGCTTGGGCCGTCACACCCCCAAGGATAGACGGCAATTGCAAGGACTCAGCTCAATATGGAGATGGTCCCGAGGTATTTCAAGGCGCGTGGCAGATTGTCGCAATCGAGACTGTCGAGCCAATGCAAGTCAGTCCAGCTGCGCAGCCAGGTGAACTGGCGCTTCGCCAATTGGCGCGTGGCAATGATCCCACGCTCCTGCATCTCGGCTGACGTCAGCTTGCCGTCCAGGTAGTCCCAGACTTGTCGATAACCCACCGCACGTATAGACGGCAACCCGGCATGCAGGTCACTTCGCTCACGCAGGGCTACGACCTCGTCGATGAATCCCTGTTCCAACATCAATGTGAATCTTTGTTCAATTCGCTGGTGCAGCACTTGCCGGTTCGCCGGGGCGATGGCCAGATTCGCGACAGTATAGGGCAATTGTTGCAGTCCCGAAGCGGCTGCTTCAGTACTTTGCGCAGATTGTCGCTGCCTCAGGGCCGTCATGCTCTGGCCGCTGACCCGGTAAACCTCCAGCGCCCGGCTGAGCCGCTGCGGGTCGTTGGGGTGAATCCGCGCCGCCGACTCCGGGTCGATGATCGCCAATTGTTCATGCAGGGCCTGCCAGCCAAGGCGCGCGGCTTCTTCTTCGATCTGCGCGCGCACCTCCGGATCGGCGGCGGGCATGTCCGCCAGGCCATCGACCAGGGCCTTGTAGTACAGCATTGTGCCGCCCACCAGCAGCGGGATCTTGCCTCGCGCGGTGATCTCGGCCATGGCCTGGAGGGCATCGCGACGAAAATCCGCCGCAGAATAAGCCTCGGCCGGGTCAAGGATGTCGATCAGACGGTGAGGAAATTCGGCCAGCAGCGCTTTCGACGGCTTGGCGGTACCGATGTCCATGCCCCGGTAAACCAGCGCCGAATCGACGCTGATCAGCTCGCAGGGCAGGACCTTGGTCAGTTCGATCGCCAGGTCGGTCTTGCCGGCGGCGGTCGGCCCCATCAGGAAAATCGCGGGTGGCAACTGGCTCATCAGCGACCGCGCAGGAACAGTTTGTCCAGGTCGTCCAGGCCCAATTGGGTCCAGGTCGGCCGGCCATGGTTGCATTGACCGCTGCGCTCGGTATTTTCCATGTCCCGCAGCAGGCCGTTCATTTCCGGCAGGGCCAGGCGCCGGTTGGCGCGGATCGCGCCATGGCAGGCCATGGTGCCGAGCAGTTCGTTCAGGTGCGCCTGGATCCGGTCGCTGGTGCCGTATTCCATCAGGTCTGCCAATACGTCGCTGACCAGGCGATTGGCCTCGGCTTGCTTCAATAACGCCGGGATCTGCCGGATCGCCAGGGTTTCCGGGCCCAGGCGCTGCAACTCAAAGCCCAGGCGCTGGAACCAGCTCACATGTTCCTCGGCACAATCGGCTTCGCGCTGGCTGACGGCCAGGGATTCGGGCACCAGCAGCGGCTGGCCACTCAGGCCTTCACTGGCCATGGCAATTTTCAGCCGCTCGTACATGATCCGCTCGTGGGCGGCATGCATGTCCACCAAGACCAGGCCCTGGGCGTTTTCCGAAAGGATATAGATGCCTTTGAGCTGCGCCAGGGCATAACCCAGCGGCGGAATGTCGCCCTGGCCGTCGGGCAGTGCCGCCGCGCCGGTTTCAGGCAACGGCTTGAAGAACTCGCGATAGGCCGCCTGGGCCTCGGCCGCCGGCACATTCGATTGCGGTCGCGGGGTGTATTGATACTGGTAACCGCTGCCGGCGCCAGTCCCCGCCGTGTTGTAGCTCGGCGGCGGCTGGGGCTGTTCCAGCAGTGCGTTGGCCGCCAGGCGCATTTCGCCCTGGGGACCGAATTCGCCGGCTTCCAGCCCCGTTGGCCGGACCATGCCAGCCACTGCCGCCGGAGCTGCCAGTTGATCTTCCGGGCGCACATCGCCCAACGCGCGGTGCAAGGTACCGTAAAGGAAATCATGGACCATGCGTCCATCACGGAAACGGACTTCGTGCTTGGTCGGGTGCACGTTGACGTCTACGACCGCCGGATCGACTTCGAAAAACAGCACGAAGGTCGGATGCCGTCCATTGAACAGCACGTCGCGATAGGCCTGGCGCACCGCGTGGGCCACCAGCTTGTCGCGCACGGCGCGGCCATTCACATAGAAATACTGCAGGTCTGCCTGGCTGCGGGAAAACGTCGGCAACCCGACCCAACCCCACAGGTGCAGGCCATTGCGCTCCACCTCGATGGGCAATGCCTGCTCGAGGAAACCCGCGCCGCAGACCGCACCCACCCGCCGCGCACGGGCCGCATCGTCATGGGCCTCGTGCAGGCTGAGAATGGTCTTGCCGTTGTGGCGCAAATGGAACGCCACGTCAAAACGCGCCAGGGCCAGACGCTTGATGACTTCCTGCAGGTGATCGAATTCGGTCTTCTCGGCCTTGAGGAACTTGCGTCGGGCCGGGGTGTTGAAGAACAGGTCGCGCACTTCCACCGAAGTGCCCACCGGATGGGCCGCGGGCTGGACGTGGGAGGCCATGTCTCGGCCTTCGGTCTCGACCTGCCAGGCCTGCTCGGCGTCGCGGGTACGGGAGGTCAGCGTCAGGCGCGACACCGAACTGATGGACGCCAGCGCCTCGCCCCGAAACCCCAGGCTCATGACTCGCTCAAGGTCTTCCAAGTCGCGAATCTTGCTGGTGGCATGACGCGCCAGGGCCAGCGGCAGGTCGTCGGAAGAAATGCCGCCACCGTCATCGCGCACCCGCAGCAGCTTGACGCCGCCCTGCTCGACATCCACATCGATGCGCCTGGCGCCGGAATCGAGACTGTTCTCCAGCAATTCCTTGATGACCGACGCCGGGCGCTCGACCACTTCACCGGCGGCGATCTGGTTTGCCAGCCGCGGGCTGAGCAGCTCGATGCGAGCAGTGCTGCCGATCACTTCATCACTCATTGCTGGACCGCCACTTCATTTCCGGGGATGGTCAGGGTCTGGCCGATCTTGAGCTCGTCACTCTTGAGATTGTTGGCACTGCGCAAGGTAGCGGGCGATACCTGGTAGCGCACGGCGATCATCGCCAGGGTTTCGCCGGGGCTGACCCGATGGTCCCGCGGGCCTTGGGCGATCTTGCCGGAATCGCGCAGCCACGCAATGTAGGTGCCTGGCGGCGGGTTCTGCTGGAAGAACTGCCGTACACCGCTGCTGATGGAACGGGCCAGTGCCTGCTGGTGGTTGGCGGACGACAGCTTGGACGCCTCGTTGGCGTTGGAGATGAAGCCGGTCTCCACCAGGATCGACGGGATGTCCGGCGACTTGAGCACCATGAACCCGGCCTGCTCGACGCGCTGCTTGTGCAGCGGCGTGACGCGACCGATGTTGCTCAGGACTTTCTGGCCGACGTTCAAACTGGAGGTCAGCGAGGCGGTCATCGACAAATCGAGCAACACACCGGCAAGCATGCGGTCCTTGTCGTCGAGGCTGACGTTGCCGGCACCGCCGATCAGGTCAGAACGGTTTTCACTGTCGGCCAGCCAGCGAGCGGTCTCGGACGTGGCGCCACGGTCGGACAAGGCGAATACCGAAGCCCCGAAGGCTGCCGCCGAAGGTGCCGCGTCAGCGTGAATGGAAACGAACAGGTCGGCGCCTTTTTTGCGGGCGATTTCGGTACGGCCGCGCAGTGGGATGAAGTAGTCGCCGGTACGGGTGAGTTCGGCGCGGAAGCCCTTCATGCCGTTGACCTGACGCTGCAGCTCGCGGGCAATGGACAGCACCACGTCTTTCTCACGCTGCCCGCGCGAACCCGAGGCCCCTGGGTCTTCGCCGCCGTGACCGGCGTCGATCACCACGATGATGTCGCGCTTGCCGGCCGGGGCCGGTGGCAGCTTGATCGCAGGTTCGGTCGGCGTAACCGGTACCGCCGGCACCGTGGCGACGTTGGTCGGAGGCGGTGGAGGCGGCGCGGCGTCGGCCGGATTGTCGAACAGGTCCACCACCAACCGGTTGCCGTACTGGGCGTTCGGGGCCAGGGTAAAGCTCTTCGGCGTCACGGCTTTTTTCAGGTCGATGACCACCCGCAAATCGGTCGGCGTACGCTGGGCCGAACGCATCGCGGTAATCGGCGTGTTGGCGGTGGCCACGTTCAATGGCGCGCCCAGGGACGCGCCATTGATGTCGATCACCAGGCGATCCGGCGCGGTCAGGGTGAATACGCTGTGCTGCACCGGACCCGTCAGGTCGAACACCAGCCGCGTGTTGTCCGGCGCCCGCCAGAGGCGAACGCTGTTGACCTTTGTCTCAGCCACAGCATCGACGGCCAGTGCCGTAAGCAACAGTCCTACGACAGCAACCACCGCGCGAAAGCGCATACCAAACCCCATCATCAATTAGTTTTCCAATGCCAAAGCGGCACACCACGACTCGCCACGCGAGCCTTGCGGCGTCAGTTTCAGCGAACGCCCGCCGTTCTGCGCGCCAATGGTAATGGTCAGGTCAGGCTTTGGCAAAAAGCCTGCACCCTTCTGGGGCCATTCGATCAGGCACAAGGCATCGTCTTCGAAATAATCGCGGATCCCGAGGAATTCCAGCTCCTCGGGGTCCACCAGCCGATACAGGTCGAAATGAAAGGCGCGGATGTCGCCGATCTCGTAGGGCTCGACCAAGGTGAACGTAGGACTCTTTACCGAGCCGACATGCCCGAGGCCGCGAATGATGCCACGGGACAGGGTGGTTTTTCCCGCGCCGAGGTCCCCTTCGAGAAAAATCAGGCCATGGCCTGCGGTGGTACGCGCAATGCGCGCACCAAGCTCCGTCATGGCCTGTTCATCGGCCACGTACAGGGTTACTTCAGACACGGTGAATGCTCCTCCAATAACTGACGAATGGCCGGAATCAGATCGGTTGCCGCCAGCCCCCGGCCCGACCGACCGGCTTGGGTGCCGGCATTGGCGTGCAGCCAGACTGCCAGGCACGCCGCCTCGAAACCCTCCAAGCCCTGGGCCAGCAAAGCGCCAACCACACCGGCCAGCACATCCC
The DNA here is from genome assembly GCF_000281895.1 of Pseudomonas fluorescens Q2-87. Lineage (NCBI taxonomy): Bacteria > Pseudomonadati > Pseudomonadota > Gammaproteobacteria > Pseudomonadales > Pseudomonadaceae > Pseudomonas > Pseudomonas fluorescens. The sequence continues at coordinate 5,699,342 of NZ_CM001558.1, forward strand.
CGAGGCCCGCCGTGGCCATTGCCGGATGGCCCTGGGCGCAAACCGCCAGGCGACCGTCCGGGCTGGCGATCAGGCTTCCGGCGCCCTTGAGGACCACCGTAGCTGTGTATTTTTTGCTCAATGCATGGGCCGCCGCCGGACGATCGGCCTGGACCTGGACCGTGGATATTCCCAGCAGGCGCGCCGCCTCGCCCGGGTGCGGAGTGATCACACACTGCTCGGGCAAGCTGACAGCGCCTTCGCTCAACAGATTCAGCGCGTCGGCATCCCACACTTGCGGCAGCGTTGCATTGGCCGCCGCCGATAACAGGCTACGACCCCATGCCGCCTGGCCCAGGCCCGGCCCGACCACCAACACGCTGGCCTGCTGGAGCAGGCCCATCAATTGGTTGGCCGAATGGGTGCCTTGCACCATGACCTCCGGCAAACGCGTCAGTGCAGCGGATACGTGTTCGCTGCGGGTCGCCATCGAAACCATTCCCGCGCCGCAGCGCAGGGCGCTCTCGGCGCTCATCTGGATCGCGCCGCCAAAGCCGCGGTCGCCGCCGATCAGCAGCACATGACCGAACTTGCCTTTGTGAGAGGTGGCCGCGCGTGGCGCCAGGCGTGGCAGATGATCGGGCAACAGCAGCCGAGCGCTGGCCGGGGTCACTTCGACGATGTCGGGGTCCGCGTGCAGATCATTGAAAATCAATTCACCGACCCGATCCGCCGCATCCCCTGTGAACAAGCCCAGCTTCAAGCCAATGAACGTCACGGTCAGGTCCGCCGCCACCGCAGTGCCCAGCACCCGGCCGGTATCGGCACACAGCCCGGAAGGAATATCCACCGCCACGACCGGCAGACCACTGACATTGATCGTGTCGATGGCACGGATGTAAGGCTCGCGAACTTCGCCACTCAACCCTGTACCCAGCAACGCGTCCAACAGCACGCCACGCAGTTCGGATTCGTCCGACCACGGTTCCACCGGCACACCCACCGCTACGGCCTCGGCGTGGGCATTGGCGGCATCGCCCTGCAAGCGCCGGGGCTCGCCCACGGTCAGCACCCGCACCGACCAGCCGGCGCGCCGGGCCAGGGTCGCAACCAGGTAGCCGTCACCGGCGTTATTGCCATGGCCGGTCAGGACGGTCAGCTCGACGGCATCAGGCCAGCGACGCACGATCGCTCGCCAGATGGCGCGGGCGGCGCGCTGCATCAATTCGAACCCGGTGGTACCTGCCGCGATCAGGCGTGCATCGAGGGCCCGGACTTGCGCGGCGCTGTACAGCGCGTCGGGAAAATCATCTTTAGTGTGCGGCATGCGTCTTCGGGCTCCGATGTCTGGCAGAATTATACGCATCTCAGCTCCGGTTTCTCTCGCCTCATGCCTGCCATTACCACAGACCTGCCCGCCCTCGCCCAATCCATCAAGGAATGGGGCCGCGAGCTGGGTTTCCAGCAGGTCGGCATCAGCGGCGTGGACCTGGCCGAGCACGAGCAGCACCTGCAACGTTGGCTCGAAGCGGGCTACCACGGCGAAATGGACTACATGGGTGCCCATGGCAGCAAACGCTCGCACCCGGAGGAACTGGTACCCGGCACGTTACGCGTGGTGTCCCTGCGCATGGACTACCTGCCGGGCGACACGCAAATGGCGCAAATGCTCGGCCAACCGGAAAAAGCCTACGTCTCGCGCTATGCGTTGGGCCGCGATTACCACAAATTGATCCGTAAACGCGTGCAGCAACTGGCAGAAAAAATTCAGGCGGTGATCGGTCCCTTCGGCTACCGCGCCTTCGTCGACAGCGCACCGGTGTTGGAAAAAGCCATCGCGCAGCAGGCCGGGCTGGGCTGGATCGGCAAAAACACCCTGGTACTGAATCGCAAGGCCGGCAGCTACTTCTTCCTGAGCGAATTGTTTGTCGACCTGCCGCTGCCCGTGGACCCACCCCACGCCAGCGAACATTGCGGAAAATGCACCGCTTGCTTGGACATCTGTCCTACAAATGCCTTCGTCGGCCCCTACGTGCTGGACGCACGCCGGTGCATTTCCTACCTGACCATCGAACTGAAAAGCGCCATTCCCGAAGAATTGCGGCCGCTGATCGGTAACCGCGTGTTCGGGTGTGACGATTGCCAGATCGTCTGTCCGTGGAACCGCTTTGCCCGGCCATCCCGGGAAAGCGACTTCAAGCCGCGACACAGCCTGGACAATGCCGGACTCGCCGAGCTGTTCCTGTGGGATGAAGACACCTTCCTGAGCCGCACCGAAGGCTCGCCGCTGCGCCGCGCCGGTTATGAGCGCTGGCTACGCAACCTGGCGGTGGGGCTTGGCAATGCCCCCTCAACGATTCCGGTGCTGCAAGCGCTGCAAGCGCGGCGCGACCATCCTTCAGAACTGGTGCGCGAACATGTGGAATGGGCGTTGCGCCAACACGCCGAGCGTCAGACCTCGTCGTTGTAAACGAACTTCGGCATTTCCCAGTGAAAGCGGATCGCCAGGAGCCGCAGCAGGAAACCGCCGAACAAGGTGATGAGTATGGCCTGTTCATTAGGCAGTTGCAGGTAGACACAGAGCAGATAGCACCACGCCGCTGCAAACGAGACGCTGGCGTAGAGCTCACGGCGAAAGATCAGCGGAATATCGTTGCAGAAAATGTCCCGCAGGATGCCGCCGAACACGCCGGTGATCACTCCGCTGACCGACGCCACCAGCATGCCGTGGCCCATTTCCAGGGCGGTCATGCAGCCAATCAACGTGAACGCCACCAGGCCCACCGCATCGAGGACCAGGAACAACGAGCGCAGATGGCGCATCCAGCGCGCCAGGAACACCGTCAACATCGCCGCCGCTGTGGTCAGCACCAGGTATTCCGGGTGCTTGACCCAGGTAAGCGGGTAATGACCGAGCAGCACGTCGCGCACCGAGCCGCCACCCAGGGCCGTGATGCAGGCGATCAGCACCACGCCGAACCAGTCCATGCCACGGCGCCCGGCAGACAAGGCACCGGTCATGGCTTCGGCGGTGATGGCGATCAGATAAAGCATCAGCAACATGTTGGCGGTCCCTACAGGAAGGCGCGCAGTCTAGCCAGTTTGGGCCGGCACCAAAAGAGGGCATGGCAGCGGCCTTAGCCCGGGCACCGTCCCGTGGAGAGCAAGCGTGCTCCCTCTCCACATAGAACACGCCGGGCAATCAGAACTTGATGAAATGCTTGCGGTAGTGCTGCAACTCGGCAATGGACTCGCGAATGTCGTCCAGGGCCAGGTGGCTGCCGCCCTTCTTGAAGCTGTCACGCACGTCGGGAGCCCAGCGCGCGGCGAGTTCCTTGAGGGTGGAGACATCCAGGTTGCGGTAGTGGAAATAGCTTTCCAGGGCTTTCATGTGGGTATAAAGAAAGCGCCGGTCCTGGCAGATGCTGTTGCCGCAGATCGGCGATTTGCCCTTGGGCACCCACTGCTCCAGAAAAGCGATGGTCTGGGCCTCGGCCTCGGCCATGCTGATTTTGCTGTCGCGTACTCGCTGGGTCAGGCCGGAGCCGCCGTGCTGGCGAGTGTTCCACTCGTCCATGCCAGCCAGGATTTCATCACTGTGATGTATGGCAATCACCGGGCCTTCGGCCAAGGTGTTCAGTTCACTGTCGGTGACGATGGTGGCCATTTCGATGATGACGTCGGTGTCCGGGTTCAGACCGGTCATTTCCAGGTCGATCCAGATCAGGTTCTGCGGGTTTTGCATGGGGAGCTCCTCAGCGTAGCTGCGCAGTTTAGCCTAGGCAGGCCCTTGGGCGTGCTAAACTCGCGACCGTTTTACCTAATCGCTGCACTCTTCATACGGAACACCCATGGCCAAACGCCAACTCAATCGTCGTCAAAACTGGCGCATCGAAAAGATCCAGGGCGAGCGCGCAGCCCGCGCCGCCAAACGCGAATCCAGTGCCGTCGAGGCGCTCGAGGGCGGCGACTTGGGGCCGGAACAAACCGGCCTGGTGATCGCCCACTTCGGTGTGCAGGTCGAGGTCGAGGCCCGCGAAGGCGAGCTGACCGGCCAGGTGTTCCGCTGCCACTTGCGCGCCAACCTGCCCGCGCTGGTCACCGGCGACCAGGTCGTCTGGCGTGCCGGCAACCAGGGCATCGGCGTGATCGTGGCGCAACTGCCGCGCCACACGGAACTGTGCCGTCCGGACAGCCGTGGCCAGCTCAAGCCCGTGGCTGCCAACGTCGACATGATCGTCATCGTGTTCGCCCCGCTGCCCGAGCCCCACGCCAACCTGATCGACCGCTACCTGGTGGCAGCCGAACACGCGGGCATCCGCCCATTGCTGCTGCTCAATAAATTCGACCTGATCGACGAGCACAACGCCCCGGCGCTGAACGCCCTGCTGTCGGTCTATCGGGACCTGGGTTACCCGGTATTGGAAGTTTCGGCCCACCACGGCAACGGCATGGAACAGTTGCAACAGCAGTTGGACGGACGCATCAGCGTGTTCGTCGGCCAGTCCGGTGTCGGCAAGTCTTCGCTGGTCAACAGCCTCCTGCCGGAAGTCGAGACCCGTGTCGGGCCGTTGTCCGAGCTGTCCGGGCAAGGCACCCACACCACCACTACCGCACGGTTGTTCCACTTTCCCGGTGGCGGCGAGCTGATCGACTCCCCGGGCATCCGTGAATTCGGCCTGGGCCATGTCAGCCGGGCCGATGTCGAAGCCGGGTTCATCGAGTTCAACGAGCTGATCGGCACCTGCCGTTTCCGCGACTGCAAGCACGACCGCGAACCTGGTTGCGCCCTGCTCAAGGCCTTGGAAGAAGGCCGCGTGCACCAGCAACGAATGAACAGCTACCGCTCGATCATCGCCAGCTTGCCGGAAAGCACTTACTGACCTGCATGCCATGTGAAGCCGATCACTATTGTGGCGAGGGAGCTTGCTCCCGCTGGGCTGCGAGCAGCCCCAAAATCTGCCAAATGCGGAGCATCAGACACACCGCGCCCGCCGGTTTACGACTGCTTCGCAGCCGAGCGGGAGCAAGCTCCCTCGCCACAAAGGCAGGCACGCCTCACTGAACAGCGATTCACAAAAAAGCCGACAATGATGTCGGCTTTTTTGTGGCTCACTGCCCAGGCGTTCCGGCAGGCTTGGGCGCGGCATCGTCGAACAGGTTCAGCCGCTCGCGCAACTCATGGGCCGGCACCGGCTGTTGGTCAGCCGGCAAGGCGTTCGGATCGGCCGCAGCGCCAGGGGTCGCCGGCGCCTCGCCCGGAGCACCCTGGCCCTGGGCAGGGTCGGGCGCCGGATCATTGGTTTGCGAACCTTCGATGGCCTGCTGAGCCTTCTTGGTCAGCACCACGATATCGATACGCCGATTGACCGGGTTGAACGGGTCCTTGCGATCGAACAGCGCCGAGGAGGCATAACCCACCACCCGCGCTACCTGCTCGTCCGGATAACTGCCAGCCACCAACGCACGACGTGCCGCGTTGGCGCGGTTGGCGGACAACTCCCAATTACCGAAATCGCCCTTGCCGATATAAGGCTTGGCATCGGTATGGCCACTGATGCTGATCTTGTTCGGCACCGCCTTGATGGTATCGGCCATGGCCAGCAGGATGTCTTCGAAATAAGGCTTGAGACGGGCGCTGCCGGAGTCGAACATCGGCCGATTCTCGGCGTCCATGATTTGGATGCGCAGGCCGTTCGGCGTGATTTCGAACAGGATCTGGTCCTTGAATTTCTGCAGTTGCGGGTTCTCTTCGACCTTGTTCTGCAATTCTTGCAGCAGCAACTCCAGACGCTCGCGCTCGACCTGCTCGGCCATGCCTTCGACCTGCTCGGTATCCACCGTGACCTTGTCGGGCTGGGGCTGGGACTTGACCTCCGGGTTGAGGGTCGTGTCCGGCGCCAGGGTCGGCGAGCCGCCCAGGTCAATGATGTAAGGCGTGCCGCTTTCGGAGAAGCCGACCGGATCCTTGAAGTAACCGGCAATGGCGATTTTTTGTTCCGGGGTCGCGGTGGACAGCAGCCACAGCACCAGGAAGAACGCCATCATTGCCGTCGCGAAGTCGGCGAACGCAATTTTCCAGGCGCCACCATGGTGCCCGCCCGCTATGCGCTTGACGCGCTTGATGATGATCGGCTGGTTATTTTCCATAACTTAACGACCGCGAACTGCTTGTTCCAACTCGGCGAAGCTTGGACGGTGCGCCGGGTACAGGACCTTGCGACCGAACTCCACCGCCAGGGACGGCGGCATGCCCGAGGCCGAGGCCACCAGGGAAGCCTTGATGGCCTCGTAGACGTTGAGTTCTTCCTTGGCATCATGGGCCAGGGAATGGGCCAGCGGGCCGAAAAAGCCATACGCGGCCAAAATACCGAAGAAGGTACCGACCAGTGCCGCGCCCACGTGCAGGCCGATGGATTTCTGGTCGCCCTCGCCCAGGGAAGCCATGGTGACCACGATCCCCAGTACCGCCGCGACGATACCGAAACCGGGCATGGCGTCGGCGATGCCGTTGACCGCGTGAGAAGGGTGTTCCAAGTCTTCCTTGAGGCTGTAGAGCTCCATGTCGAACAGGCCTTCAAGCTCATGGGGAGCCATGTTGCCGGACGACATGATGCGCAGGTAGTCGCAGATGAACGCCGTCATGCGGGCGTCCTTGAGCACCGTGGGGTACTTGGCGAAGATCGGGCTGGCGGCAGCGTCTTCGATATCGCCCTCAATCGCCATCATGCCTTCGCGACGGCTTTTATTGAGGATCTCGTAGATCAGCCCCAACACCTCGAGGTAGAAGGTGTGGCTGAAGCGCGAACTGAACATGCTCAGGGATTTCTTGAGCACGTGCATCGTCATATAGCCGGGGTTGGCCTGCAAGAATGCGCCGAGGGCCGCACCGCCGATGATCATCACCTCAAAGGGCTGGATCAAAGCGGCAATCTTGCCATGGGAGAGCACGTATCCGCCGAGCACGCTCGCGAACACGACAATGATGCCGATAATTTTAGCCATAGGTAGAAAGTACTTATTTAAGTCGGGTTCAAGGTCATATTCGGAAGCTGAAAAATCTCTTCTTCTACTTATCGGCAAAACTGCGCCAGACTATAGCCAGTTCAGGCGAAAAGCCAATTTGCCCCGTTCCGGGCGTAGATACCCTATGTGATGATCGCGTCCAGCCATGACATACGAAACGAAGGTTCCAACCCCACGACCGACCACGCTCCAAGGTTGGGTGAAGCTGCTCGACGGCGTGCACCTGCCCGTGCCCCAGGCCAGTCACGACTTGGTTTGCAAGGCCCTCGCCGACAGCCGCCGGTCGCTGCGCGATATCGCCGAGCTGATGCAGGACAGTCCTGCCTTGGCCCTGAGCGTCATCCGCGAAGCCAACCACCACACCCATGGCAGCCTCGCCGAGCCTGCGGAAAACCTCGAAGTCGCCCTCAACCGCCTGGGCCTCAAGCGCACCGAAGAATTGCTCGCCCGCCTGCCCTCGCTGCCGGGGCGGGAAATACCCGTCGCCCTGCGTCAATTGCAACTGATCAGCCAGCACGCCACGCAACAGGCCAATGGTTTTTTCGCGAGCCGCCTGGCGCGACTGTGGCAAGACATCCACTGGGGCAGCCTGTTGTTCCTCTCGCCGCTCTGGCCGCTGGCCCTGACACACCCGCGATTGCTCGGGGAATGGGAATTGCGGGTCATCCACAAAGGCCAGTCCGCCCGCCAGGTAGAGCGCGAACTGTTCGGCGTCAGCCTGCTGAAGATCTGCCTCGCACTGGTGGAGACCTGGCGGCTGCCGATCTGGGTGATGCAAGGCTACCGCCTGTTGATCAATGAGCGCCGCGAACTGGTGCAAGTGCTGCGCATCGCCCGCGACAGCGAACATCCCTTGCGCCAGCAGAATCGGCTGGACGACGACCCAACCCTGCGGCGCTGGCTCAATCAGCCGGCCAACACCGTGCTGTTGGCCAACGGCCTGGCGCTTTCGGCGCAGCAGGCGTGGAATAGCCCCCACTGTCTGCGCTGGCAATACCTGACCAGCTTGTATCTGCAAATGCCCATGGATGAAATCCAGCAGCAAATGCATCAACAGGCCGTCACCAGCGCCCGCAATGACGCTATGCCAGACCTCTGGCACCCGGCCGTGGCGCTGATCTGGCCCTGGAACAGCCACCGCATCCACCCAGGCTTGCTGCCGGCGGCCCCGCCCAGCAGCGAAGACCTGACCCAGTGGCGCAAACAATGCGCTGCGCTGCTGGTGGAACCGAGCCCCTTCAGCAATGCCATGCACTTGACCACCTCGGCCCGGGACACGCTGGTGGCTTGCGGCATGCGCCGGGTGATGATCCTGATGCCCGACCGCAGCCAGACCAGCGTGCGCGTGCACCAGACCGCCGGCCTGCCCCAGGAAGCTGCGGCCATGAGCTTTTCCATCAGCCAGAGCAAGGTCTTGCAGCGATTGCTGGCCCAGCAGGCCCAGGTTCGCCTGAACCCGGACAACAATGCCCAGTTCTCGGCATTGCTGCCACCGGGGCTGCGCGCCCTGTTCCGGGGTGAACATCTGCTGTTGCGCTCGCTGACCTGCAATGGTCGGGTGATCATGCTGGTAGCAGCGGACCAGGGCGGTGGGCCGTTCTCGGACGTGACCGTGCAAGCCTTCGGCAAAACCGTGCAGTGCATCGAACGGGCACTGCATACCTTTACCAACCGCGGTCGCTGAACTTGCTACAATCCTTTCCCTTTGCGCCTCTGGAGACCTCACATGCCTGACTTCTCTGGCTTGCCGTTGGTGATCGAGCCAAGCACGCTGCTGCCGCGCCTCGACGCCCGCGAACTGATTCTGGTGGACCTGACCAGCGCCGCCCGCTACAGCACCGGGCACATCCCTGGCGCACGCTTCGTCGATCCCAAGCGAACCCAGCTGGGCCAACCTCCGGCGCCGGGCCTGCTGCCGGCAAAAGCCGATCTTGAAGCGCTGTTCAGCGAACTCGGGCACCATCCGGATGCGGTCTATGTGGTCTATGACGACGAAGGCGGCGGCTGGGCCGGGCGGTTCATCTGGTTGCTGGACGTGATCGGGCATCGCAACTATCACTACCTCGACGGCGGCCTGCTGTCGTGGCTGGACGAAGGCCTGCCGGTCTCCACTGAAGTGCCGGCGCCCGGCGCAGCCCCGGTGAGCCTGACGCTGCACGACGAACCCACCGCCACCCGCGAATACCTGCAAAGCCGGCTCGGTGCCACCGACCTGGCAATCTGGGATGCCCGTGGTCCGTTGGAATATTCCGGCGAGAAAGTCGTCGCAGCCAGGGGTGGCCACATTCCCGGCGCGGTCAACTTCGAGTGGACGGCGGGCATGGACCCGGCGCGCAACCTGCGCATCCGCCAGGACATGCCGCAGATCCTCGAACGATTGGGCATCACGCCTGACAAAGAAATCATCACCCACTGCCAGACTCACCATCGCTCTGGCTTCACCTATCTGGTGGCCAAGGCGCTCGGTTATCCGCGAGTCAAAGGCTATGCCGGTTCCTGGGGCGAATGGGGCAACCACCCTGACACGCCCATCGAGCTTTGAAGGTTCTTAAGGACAGTTAATGAAAAACCGTTTGTTCATCCTCTCTCAATACCTGCTGCCTCACCACCTGCTGTCGCGGCTGGCCGGCTGCATCGCCGAATGTCGCGTGCGCTGGTTCAAGAATGCCTTTACCGCGTGGTTCGCCAAGCGTTACCAGGTTGACATGTCCCAGGCCTTGGTCGAAGACCTGACAGCCTACGAGCACTTCAACGCGTTCTTCACCCGTGCCTTGAAAGACGGCGCCCGCCCGCTGGACGAAACTCCCGGCGCGATCCTCAGCCCTGCCGACGGCGCCGTCAGCCAGCTCGGCCCGATCGAGCACGGCCGGGTGTTCCAGGCCAAGGGCCACAGTTTCAGTGTGCTGGAACTGCTGGGCGGCGATGCAGCCAACGCAGCGCCGTTCATGGGCGGCGACTTCGCTACGATCTATCTGTCACCCAAGGACTACCACCGCGTACACATGCCGCTGGCCGGCACCTTGCGCGAAATGGTCTACATTCCTGGGCGAATTTTCTCGGTCAACCAGACCACCGCTGAAAATGTTCCGGAGCTGTTCGCCCGCAATGAGCGCGTGGCGTGCATCTTCGACACCGAGCGCGGGCCAATGGCCGTGGTGCTGGTGGGCGCGATGATCGTGGCCTCGATCGAAACCGTCTGGGCCGGACTGGTGACACCGCCCAAGCGCGAACTGAAAACCTTGCGCTACGACGAAGCCGCTCGTGCGCCGATTCATCTGGAAAAAGGCGCCGAACTGGGCCGCTTCAAGCTGGGTTCGACCGCCATCGTGCTGTTCGGGCCGGACCAGGTGAAATGGACCGACGACCTGGTGGCCGGTTCGCCAGTGCAGATGGGCCAGGGGCTGGCACTGCCCAAGGGCTGAATCATCGATTAACTTGTTGGGGGAGCGAGCTTGCTCGCTCCCCCAAGGGGCCACAGCCTCTGGATAGAGCCCTTCGTTTTTGGCTACAGCTGCTAGAGTTGAAAAGATCCTTTTCAATTTTTCGGCCGGAGCCCGTCCACGGCATGAATGAGACCAGCCCTCTCCAGCTATTGCGCGTCCTGACCCCGACGCAATCGCGCCTATCGTTCTGCGACGCCACGCCACGCGACCTCAAGCGCTGGATCGCCAACCTGCCCAAGGCCAACATCGGCGAAACCGCCCGGTTGCTGTACCAGGCCCTTGGCGAACTCAACCAACTGCTCACCCCCAGCGACAACCGTCTGCAACTGCTCGAACTGCTGCGTCCCGAGGTGTATTACGTCTGCAAACACCTGGAACGGCATTTTCTGCAACAGGCCATCGTGCTGGATGACCGCTCGCGCAAAATCGCCAACCTGTGCCAGGCCCTGCAAACCCAATTGGCCATGGGCTACAAGCAGATCGTGGCGCGCATCGCTGCGAAGTTCACCAAGGACCGGGCCCGGGTGCTGAGTACCGCATTGCAACGGGCGATCCATGCGCTCAACGGCCCGCTGCTGCGGGCCGGCCAGTTGTACAGTCCCGTGCCTGAAGGGTTGTGGCTCGATTTGCACCAGTTGTACCGGATCGCCTGCCAACTCCGACTTCAGCATTTGAATGTCGGTGACGAACTGGCTAGCCAGGTCCATCAGTTGAACGCCGAGCAAACCTACGCCGTCGCCCTGCTGCTGGGCGCCTCACGCAGTAATCAGTTACGCCAGAACCAGATCGCGCGACTGGCCGAGGCGCTGGAATCCTGGAGCCATTGGGTCAAGCTGGACCCTGCCGCCACGGCCACCAGCCTGTTCGCCGTCGCTCCGCAACTGGATGTCGGGCCACGCTATCGCTCCAAGTTCAGGGCCGAGCAACAGCCAACCTTGCAGGGCTTTGATCCACAGCCGCTGGTGCGTGCCATCGCCATCCACCTGGAACAACCGGCCGACCCCACCCTGCCAGTGCCCGGCGGCATGAGCGCCGACACCTTGCATCACCTGCAAGCCGCCTGGGGCGAAGCGGCCGAACGCAGCTTCCAGCGCACCGAGGGCAACGGCACGCTGACCTTGTGCGTGGGCATGAGCGCGCTGCATTACTACCTTGGCGGCGAGCGTTCTTTCAGTGAACTCCTGAAAACCCCCAACACGCGCAAGGCACGCTTCGAGGCCCGGCCGAGCAAGACCAACGATCAATGGAGCCAGGCCTTCGACGCAGCCCCCAGCGGCGAAAGCGACCTGCTGCCTTATGAGGAAATCGAATATCCGGTGAGCCCGTCCGATGACGACGGCACCACCTCCGACAACCAGCATCATTTTCCCCTCTATGACTTGCCAATCATCAACCACAGCCCCGGCGGCTATTGCCTCGGCTGGCCAAAAGAAGTGCCGGAACAGCTGCAAGCGGGGGAAATGGTCGGCATTCGGGATACCAGCGACGAAGCCTGGAGCATCGCGGTGGTGCGCTGGATTCGACAGGTGCGCAACGGCACCATGCAGATGGGCATCGAACTGGTCGCCCCGCACGCCCAGCCTTGCGGGCTGCAACTGGTTCGCCAGGAAAACGAACAAGGCCACTATCTGCGCGGGTTATTGCTTCCCGAGATCAGCGCCATCGACCTTCCCCCGACCATGATCGCCCCTCGCCTGCCATTCCAGGAGGGCCAGCAGGTGCTGATCAAGACCAACGGCGAAGAACGCCGGGCCGGCCTGGACCGGCGGGTCACCAGCACCCACAGTTTCAACCAGTTTGCCTATCACCCGGAGGATTCAGGCCCCGCCGGGGAGGGCAGCGAGCCTGAGGGAAATTTCGATTCGTTGTGGAGGTCGCTGTAAGCCAAACACCCCCTTGTGGCGAGGGAGCTTGCTCCCGCTGGGCCGCGAAGCGGCCCTAAACCCTCCCCCCCCAGTGTGTCAGGCTCACCGCATTGGGGCCTGCTGCGCAGGCCAGCGGGAGCAAGCTCCCTCGCCACAAAAACGTTCGCTCCAAATCGGTGGAAGGCTCAGAGCTGCCCATCACGATCCCTGAACCCCAACAGATACAAGACCCCATCCAGCCCCAGGGTCGAGATCGCCTGCCTGGCCGACTGCTTGACCAGCGGCTTGGCCCGGAACGCCACGCCCAGGCCCGCTATCGCCAACATCGGCAAATCATTCGCCCCGTCGCCTACGGCGATGGTCTGCTCCAGGCGCAGGCCTTCCTTGGCCGCCAGTTCACGCAGCAGATCGGCTTTGCGCTGGGCGTCAACGATCGGCTCCACGGCCACGCCGGTCACCTTGCCGTCCACCACTTCCAACTCGTTGGCGAACACGTAATCGATGCCGAGCTTGGCTTGTAGCTGCTTGGCGAAATAGGTGAAGCCGCCGGACAGGATGGCGGTCTTGTAGCCTAGGCGCTTGAGTTCGGCGAACAGGGTCTCGGCGCCTTCGGTCAGGCGCAGGGAGGCGCCGATGGAATCCAGTACGCTGACGTCCAGGCCTTGCAGCAGGGCCAGGCGTTCCTTGAAGCTGGCGCGAAAATCCAGCTCGCCGGCCATGGCCCGCTCGGTGATGGCCGATACCTTGTCGCCCACGCCGGCGGCCTTGGCCAATTCGTCGATCACCTCGGCTTCGATCAACGTCGAATCCATGTCGAACACCGCCAGGCGGCGATTTCGGCGGAACAGCGAATCTTCCTGGAAGGCGATGTCGACGTTCAATTCCTGGGCCACGCTAAGGAACTCGGCCCGCAAAGCCTGGGGATCAGCCGGCTCGCCGCGCACGGAAAACTCAATGCAGCCCTTGCCCTTGTCATCCGGCGTGTCCAGCGGCATGCGCCCGGAGAGCCTGTCGATGTGATCAATGTTCAGGTCATATTTGGCGGTGATCGAACTGACGCGTTGCAATTGCTCGGCGGTGACCTTGCGGGTCAGCAAGGTCACGATGTGGCGCTTCTTGCCCTGGCCGGCCACCCATTGCTGGTAATCGGCTTCGGACACCGGGGTAAAACGCACCTGCTGGTCAAGCTTGTAAGCCGTGAACAGGATGTCCTTGAGCACCGACTTGCTTTGTTCAGCGTCCGGAATTTCAACCAGGATGCCGAACGACAGCGTGTCATGGATCACCGCCTGACCAATGTCGAGAATGTTCACACCACCCTGGGCCAGAACGCCGGTAATGGCCGCAGTCAGACCCGGACGGTCGCTGCCAGTGATGTTTATCAGGACGATTTCGCGCAAGGCGCACCCCCGCAGGTGGAAAAAACCGCATTCTACCCACATTCAGTGACCATCGGGCACCGCCAGTGCTTTGCCGGTCATGGGCCTGTCGCTATACTGCGCGTCAATTTCACGGACAAAGAGCCGAGCTCAGTGAACCGGCCCACGCCAGTCAAAACCGACAACTTCTTCCTGCTGATCTTCCGTGCACTGCGCCACCGTCGCGTGCCGATTGCATTGCGCATTGCCAGCCATAACGTGATCCTGGTCGCCTTGGCCCTGGTTATCTATGCCTGCGTGATGGGCCTGCAATTCAAACAGGCGATGCATGAGCAGGCCGATGCCCTGGGTGAGAGCCTGACCACCCAGACCGCCACGTCCGCCACCGAGCTGCTGGTCTCCAACGACATCCTCAGTCTCAACGTGCTGCTCAACAATCTGACCAAGAACAAGCTGGTGGCCCACGCGGCCATCTACAGCGTGGACAACCGTATCCTCGCCGAGGCAGGCCAGCGTCCCAAGCCAGGCCTGCTGGGCGAATCCGGTGGCATGTACCAGAGCAAGATCACCTTCCAGGACGTGACCGCCGGGCAACTGCGCATCAGCCTGGACATGGACCAGTTCCAACAGCCGATGACCATCAGCCTGCAAAGCATGGGCATTCTCAGCGCGATACTGCTGGCGCTGGCACTGGCCTTGAGCCTGCGCCTGGGCCGGCACATCTCCACGCCGCTGTTGCAGTTGCGCGTCTGGCTGCGGGACATCGACGAACACACGCCGGCCACCCAGCGCCAGGATGAAATCGGCGACCTGGCCCGGCAACTCCACGCCAGTTTCGCGCCGGAACCTGAACCCGTGCCGGAACCTGAAGACATCGACTACGTTGACGACGATGAGGCCGAGCCAGGCTTCGAGGTGCGCAACCTGCGTGATCCGGGCTTTGATGAAAGCCAGCCAATGCCTGCGTCCAGACCGGCTCCACGCCACGTGGTCCGCACGGTAGAAGACGATGAAGACGACGATGCCTTCGCCGACCTGCGTGACGAGTCCGCTGCCGGCGAGCCGAAACCGCTCGCCAAGCCTGTCGTCTCGAACCTGCCCCAGCACAGCGCCGTGCTGGCCGTGCAACTGGGCGCCCAGGACCAACTGCGCCGCCTGCCCCAAGCGCGCCTGAAGGAGTTGCTCGAACGCTACCGCGACTGCCTCGACCAGGCTGCATCGCTGTACCAGGGCGAATTGCATACATTGAATGATGGCAGCACATTGATGCTGTTTCACACCGAGGACAGCGGTGACGACTACCTCACCAACGCCATTTGCTGTGGCGAGTTGCTCCGGGCGCTGGGTCATCAATTGCAGATCGAGGTCGCCGACAGCGGCATCACCCTGCAACTGCAACTGGGCCTGACCCTGGGCGACGGCCTGTTCGGCATGAGCCAGATCGACTTGTTGTTGACCGAAACCGCCCAGGACGCCCTGGCACTGTCGCAACACAGCCGCAACCTGTTGCTGGTGGAACGCAAGATCAACGACGACGCCCTGATCCGACAGCGCGCCCGCATCCGCCCCATCGCCAGTCCCGAGGGCGCTTGCTGCGTGGAGCGCTTGATGGAACCTTATCCGTCGATGCTCGAGCGGCAACTGGCGCGGATGCATGAGCGCCAGGCCTGATATTCAGTAGTTGAAGCAAACAAAAGCCCGCAGATGAGTGTTTATCTGCGGGCTTTTTTGTTGCCTTCATTGGCCTCTTCGCGAGCAAGCTCGCTCCCACAGGAGATCTTCATGGTCTACAGAGCCTGGGTTCACTGGAGATTGAATGTGGGAGCGGGCTTGCCCGCGAAGAGGCCAGGATAGGCACCGCCAATCCAATCGACAGAAACGACAAAGCCCGCATCAGCGCGGGCTTTGTCTTGTTGGCAGTCCAACCCTCAGAACCTGAACACTTCCATGTCCGTACGAATTGGCAGGGCCATGGGAATCTTGTCCTTTTCCTTCCCTGCCGGCTTGGTTGGGGCAGGAGCAGATTTTCGAGGGACTTCTGCGATAGGAGGCTGGTTGGCCAGAGGTTTGAGCGACACAGACAACTGCTCGGCCAGACGTTGCAGGAGCACGCCCTGGGCCTGGACCTGTGCCGCCGTAGTACCGGCATGCTGCTCTTGCAGGTGCACGATGCGGTTCTCACGCACCTTGCCGCGACGGTCGATCAGCCGCCACTGGGCATCAAGCACCGCTGGTTGCGACTTGCCCGAGTCCAGGCGGGTAATCGACAGCAGTACCTGGACGTCCGGGGTAAAGCCTTGGGTAGCGGGCGCCAGCACGACACGCTGGCTGTCCAGATGCCCGGCGACCTGACGCAACAGCAGTTGATCGATGTCCGACGACAGGCTGCCCGCCCAGCGACCGTCGACAGCGGCTTGCAGGCTACCGTCAGGTTGGCGTTGCAGCAGGGTTTCACGTTGCAGGTAGTCAGCAATCAATACCGGGCCCAGCAGTACTGCCATGCCGGCGCTTTGCGCAGGCTGGGCCGGGGTTCCGCTGTCCAGTTGATACAGCGAAACAGGCTGATTGACGCTGCAGCCCGCCAGGCCAAGCAGGCCAGCGAGCCACAAAATAGGAAGGCGCAGAGCAGTCATCGTCCCGTCCAGGTGGCGGCCACAAGGCTTACCACAGTGAAAAATACTTGGTCATTATGAAGAACGCTCAGCCACGCCGGCGCTTGAAAGGGCCTATCATCCGTGAATATGCGCCGCGACTCCAGCGCGAAAACGCCGGTCTGCGGCATTTAATCGCAGACCAAGCGCTCTAGGACGCCTAATTCAAGTTTTCGACGAGCAGTGCATCGACCCGTTGAAAACCCCTTGGTAGCTTATTACCGCGTCGCCCGCGTTCACCTTTGTAATGCTCAAGATCATCTGCTTTCAACGAAAGCGTACGCTTTCCAGCCTGTAGCACAAGCGTGGCGCCTTCCGGCAACACTGCAATATCCGTGACATATTCCTCACGGCTGGCAACCCGTTCGCCGGGAATACCGATGATTTTGTTGCCCTTGCCTTTGCCAAGCTGCGGCAAGTCACTGATTTTAAAGACCAGTAGCCTGCCTTCCGTCGTCACCGACGCCAGCCAATTATTTTCGCGATCACTGACAGGGCGTGGCGCAATGACCTTGGCGTTGTTCGGCAGGCTCAACAACGCCTTGCCCGCCTTGTTCTTGGCTTGCAGATCCTCACCCTTGACCACGAACCCGTAGCCGGCGTCCGATGCAATTACGTACAGCCCGTCATCATCAGGCATCAGCACGCACTCAAAAGTTGCACCCGGTGGCGGCGTTAATCGACCGGTCAGCGGCTCGCCCTGGCCGCGCGCCGATGGCAGCGTGTGAGCCGGCACCGAATAGCTGCGACCGGTGGAGTCGACGAACACCGCAAACTGGTTGGAGCGCCCGGCCGCCAGGGCCTTGAAGCCGTCGCCAGCCTTGTAGGAAAGCCCCGTGGCGTCGATATCGTGGCCTTTGGCGGAGCGCACCCAGCCTTTTTCCGACAGCACAACCGTCACTTTCTCGTTCGGCAACAGATCATGCTCAGTCAGCGCCTTGGCTTCGGCGCGTTCGACGATTGGCGAGCGGCGATCGTCGCCATAGGTTTCGGCATCCTTGAGCAGTTCGGTGCGCACCAGTTTCTTGAGCTTGGCTTCGCTGCCCAGCAAAGCTTGCAACTTGGCCTGTTCCTTGAGCAGTTCATCCTGCTCGGCCCGCAACTTCATCTCCTCCAGCCGCGCCAACTGCCGCAAGCGCGTATCGAGAATGTAGTCGGCCTGGATTTCGCTCAGGGCAAAGCGCGCGATCAGGCTGGCCTTGGGATGTTCCTCGGTGCGAATGATGTGGATCACTTCATCCAGGTTGAGGTAGGCAATCAGCAAGCCGTCCAACAGATGCAGTCGACGTTCGACCTTGTCCAGGCGGAATTGCAGGCGCCGGCGCACCGTTTTGACCCGGAATTCCAGCCATTCCACCAGCAAGGCCCGCAAGTTCTTCAACTGCGGCTTGCCGTCCAGGCCAATGATATTGATGTTGACCCGGTAGCTGGACTCCAGGTCGGTACTGGCGAACAGGTGCTGCATCAACGCGTCATGGTCGACCCGGCTGTTGACCGGGATGATCACGATACGGCAAGGGTTTTCATGGTCGGACTCGTCGCGCAAGTCTGCAACTTGCGGCGCTTTCGACGGTTTTGCCTGCATCATCGCGGCGATTTGTTCCAGAACCTTCGCACCGGACACCTGATGCGGCAGCGCGGTGACAATGATGTCGCCGTCTTCGATGTGATACACGGCGCGCATGCGCACGGAACCGCGACCGGTCTCGTAGATTTTCAGCAGGTCGGCGCGCGGCGTGATGATTTCCGCTTCGGTCGGGTAGTCCGGACCCTGGATGTGCTCGCAGAGCTGTTCCACCGTGGCTTTTGGCTCATCCAGCAGACGCACGCAAGCGGTGGCCACCTCCCGCAGGTTGTGTGGCGGTACGTCAGTGGCCATGCCCACCGCGATGCCGGTGGTGCCATTGAGCAGGATATTCGGTAAACGTGCCGGCAAAACCAACGGCTCATCGAGGGTACCGTCGAAGTTTGGCCCCCAATCCGCCGTGCCTTGGCCCAATTCGCTCAGCAGGACTTCGGAATAGCGCGACAGACGCGCCTCGGTGTAGCGCATGGCGGCGAAGGACTTGGGATCGTCCGGCGCACCCCAGTTGCCCTGGCCGTCCACCAGGGTGTAGCGATAGCTGAACGGCTGGGCCATGAGCACCATGGCTTCATAGCAGGCCGAGTCACCATGGGGGTGGAATTTACCGAGCACGTCACCGACGGTCCGCGCCGACTTCTTGTGCTTGGAGTCGGCATCCAGCCCCAGCTCACTCATGGCATAGATGATCCGCCGCTGGACCGGCTTCAAGCCGTCGCCGATGTGCGGCAAGGCGCGGTCCATGATCACGTACATGGAGTAATTGAGGTAGGCATTTTCGGTGAAGTCAGCCAGCGATCGGCGTTCTACGCCGTCTAAGCTGTCTGCAAGAATGTCGCTCATGCGGGCCTCATCAGTTCGTTGTCTGGCGCAGCAGCATGGTGCCGTCGCGCTGGGTAAATTCAAGTTTGTTCAGGGCGCTCATGCCCAGCAGCACTTGCGTGCCGCCCAGGCCTGGCGCCACCAGGGCACGGACATCGCGCAACACGATGTCACCCAATTGCAACCGGTCGATGCGGGTGCGATAGCCCTCGCTCAAACCGTTGGCGGTACTCAATGTCACGCCGAAACCTTTTTCCAGCTTGAGGCGCTCGGCCAGCTCCACCGGAATTGCCACGTCGGTGGCCCCCGTGTCGAGCATGAAATCCACCGGTTGGCCATTGATCTGGCCGCTGGCAACAAAATGCCCTTGTTTATTGCCGACCAGCTTTACCTCGATAAATCCTTCGCCTCTTTGCGAATACACCTGGGCATTCGGGTTCTGCTGACGCTGCTCCCATTGAGCAAAGAATCGTGTAGCCAGGAACAACGCCGCACACCAGGCCACAATCATCAGCACCCGGCCGGCACGCTTGCCCGGCGGCTGGCTCACGGCGAGGCGCTCCAGCCACCGTCCGGCGCGGCGAAGCGCCAGATGATCGGCCGCGTTTCGCCGTCGGCGCGGGCGCCGTCGTTGTTGTCCAGGCCGATCCAGGCGCCTGTGGCGTCCACCACCAGCGCTTCGGCCAGCCCGTAGGCCTGCGAGTAGCGGCGATTGTCCTGCAACGCCTCGGCGGCGAACGACCAACACCGCTCCACTTGAGCGGTCTGCGGATCACGCCGACAGATCTGAAAAGCGTTGCGTTCCAGGGTAAATAGCTTGCCATCGAACAACGACAGATCGGCGAAATCCCGCGAAACCGCCTTGGCCTTGGGGAACTGCGCCGGCTGCATCTCCAGCCCCGCTTCGCTCAGCAACACGCAATTGCCCTCGCAGTCCCACACCGTTTGCTGGCGCTTGATCAGCAGCAGCCCACGACGTTCGCGCTCGGCCGCCAGCCACAGCTGGTCGCCGGCCGGGTTGATCGCCAAGCCTTCGAACAGAGCATTGAAATGCAGCAACATACCGCTGGCCCGGGCCTGGCGAATCAACGTCGGGGCGATTTTCAACCACGATGCCTCGCCTGTCGGCGCCACTTGCAACACCGCGGCATGCGACTCGCTGACCACATAGCGATTGCCGGCGCTGTCACAACTGATGCCCTCGAAATCCAACTCGCCACCGCGCAGGAACGAAGCGGCCCAAGTCCGGGAGCGCAAGCCCCAGGGCAAACCATTGTCGGGCACCGCCGGAACGTCGATATCCACCACGTCGGCCTGCCAGACCGGCGCATCGGAAAGCGCGAGGCGATAAATTCGGTCATCGTCGCGATCGGACACCGTCCACATTTCGCCGCCGCACAGCGCCAGCCCGGACAGGTTGCCGCCGCGCATGCCATCCACGGCGTGCTCGGACAGCAACTTCAACTCAGGCGCGGGCCCGGCGACTACCACCCCCGCCCACAGCAATAACGCCAGGGCGAAACCGTTGCGCATCAGGCCAGCACCTCGGCCAGGTCACCTTTGGACTCCAGCCAGGACTTGCGGTCGCCGGCGCGTTTCTTCGCCAGCAGCATGTCCATCATTTCCGAGGTCGCTTCAAAATCATCCAGGGTCAACTGCACCAGGCGACGGGTGTTGGGGTCCATGGTGGTTTCGCGCAGCTGCGGCGGGTTCATTTCGCCCAGGCCCTTGAATCGGGTGACCTGGGGCTTGCCGCGCTTCTTCTCGGCCACCAGGCGGTCGAGGATGCCATCGCGCTCGGCTTCGTCGAGGGCGTAGTAGATTTCCTTGCCCAGGTCGATCCGGTAGAGCGGCGGCATCGCGACGTAGACGTGACCGGCATCCACCAGCGGACGGAAATGCTGGACGAACAAGGCGCAGAGCAACGTGGCGATGTGCAAGCCGTCGGAGTCGGCGTCGGCGAGAATGCAGATCTTGCCGTAGCGCAGTTGACTCATGTCTTCGGCGCCCGGGTCGACCCCGATGGCGACGGCGATGTTATGCACTTCCTGGCTGGCCAGCACTTCACTGCCGTCCACTTCCCAGGTGTTGAGGATCTTGCCCCGCAGCGGCAGGATCGCTTGGAACTCCTTGTCCCGCGCCTGCTTGGCCGAGCCGCCGGCGGAGTCACCTTCCACCAGGAACAGCTCGGAACGCATCGGGTCCTGCCCGGCGCAATCGGCGAGCTTGCCCGGCAAGGCCGGCCCCTGGGTGATGCGCTTGCGCTCGACCTTCTTGCTGGCCTTGAGCCGACGGCCGGCGTTGTTGATCGCCAGCTCCGCCAGGGCCAGGCCGGTTTCCGGGTTGGCGTTGAGCCAAAGGCTGAACGCGTCCTTGACCACTCCGGAAACAAACGCCGCCGCCTCACGGGACGACAGGCGCTCCTTGGTCTGGCCGGAGAACTGTGGCTCCTGCATCTTCATCGACAGCACGAACGCAATGCGTTCCCAGACGTCTTCCGGCGCCAGCTTCACGCCACGGGGCAGCAAGTTGCGGAACTCGCAGAACTCACGCATGGCATCCAGCAGCCCCTGGCGCAAGCCGTTGACGTGGGTGCCGCCCTGGGCCGTGGGGATCAGGTTGACGTAGCTTTCCTGGACACTTTCGCCACCTTCGGGCAGCCACAACAACGCCCAATCCACGGCTTCCTTGTTACCGGCCAGGCTGCCGCAGAACGGCTCGTCGGGCAGGCGTTCGAAACCGTTGACCGCGTCCACCAGGTAAGAGCGCAGGCCGTCTTCGTAATGCCACTCGACTTTCTCGCCGGTGGCCTTGTCCTCGAAACTGACCAGCAGCCCCGGGCACAACACGGCCTTGGCCTTGAGCACATGCTTGAGGCGACTGACGGAGAACTTCGGCGAATCGAAGTACTTCGGGTCCGGCGCGAAATACACGCTGGTCCCGGTGTTGCGCTTGCCGACGGTGCCGACCACTTCCAGCTCGGTGGCCTTGTAGCCGTCGGCGAACGTCATCTGGTATTCGTTGCCGTCACGCTTGACCCGCACCCGGACCTGGGTCGACAAGGCGTTGACCACGGAAATACCCACCCCGTGCAAACCGCCGGAGAACTGATAGTTCTTGTTGGAAAACTTACCGCCGGCGTGGAGCTTGGTAAGAATCAGCTCGACGCCCGACACGCCCTCTTCAGGGTGAATGTCCACCGGCATGCCGCGGCCATCGTCGCTGACTTCCAGGGAATGGTCGGCGTGCAGGATGACCTGCACCGACTTCGCATGCCCGGCCAAGGCTTCGTCGACACTGTTGTCGATGACTTCCTGGGCGAGGTGGTTCGGCCGACTGGTGTCGGTGTACATGCCGGGGCGCTTGCGCACCGGGTCGAGGCCCGAGAGGACTTCGATGGCGTCTGCGTTATAAGAGCTAGCGCTGGGAGTGGCCATGGGGTCTCGTCGTCAGTGTTCAATGAAAAAGGGGCGATGGCTCACAGCGACGTGAAGTCGATCGCCTGGTACAAATCGGCGCCAATACCGGCAAAACTCAGCAGCGCCGGCAACTGCTGGGCAAACCCTTGGAAACTGTGGTCGCCGCCAGCCTGGATGCGCAAGGCACAAGCGCGGTAATACTGCTGGGCGTGGCGATAATCCAGCGTTTCGTCCCCGGTTTGCAACCATACCTGATACCGCTGCGAATCCCGGGGCGCCGGCACTTCCAGTTCGGCCAGGGCCGTGACGTGGTCGTGGGTCAGTTCCCAGGTTTCGTCGGTGTACAAATTCTTCTGCGTGCCCAGGTAGCCGTCGAACATGCGATGCGGGCTGACAGCAGGGTTGATCAGCAGGGCCTTGAGGCCGTGGCGTTCGGCCAAGTGAGTGGCATAGTAGCCGCCGAGCGAGCTGCCGACTAGCAGCGGCCGATCCAGTTGTGCAATCGCCTGTTCCAGCTGACCGATGGCTTGGCGGGGATGGTGGTGCAGGGCTGGAACTTGTAGGTGGTCGCTCAGGCCCAGTTGCGCCATTACGTCGATTAGCTGGCGGGCCTTGGTCGAGGCTGGGGCGCTGTTGAAGCCGTGGATATAAAGGATAGAACCCGACATTGCCGACTCCCTGGGTGTTGGGCAAAGGCCGGAGTTTACAGGGAGTTTATGGGGGTTTGGGGGTGATCTGTTCATACAAGACAACACAAAACCCTGTGGCGAGGGGATTTATCCCCGTTGGGGCGCGAAGCGGCCCCCTACAGCTGGATTGGGTACATATCCATTTCTGCGGTAACGGCCACTTAGGGTTCCGCCCTGACGGCGGGTCACTTTCGAAAAGCGCGAAAGTAACCAAAGCGCTTCATGCCCCACCACTCGGCACCTCGCCTAGGCTCGGTGTGCCCTCACTCCGGCATTGCTCCGTGGGCCCGCTGCGAAGGGCCATCCATGGCCCAGCGCAGCTATCCCGGCATCCATGCCGGGATGCCCACTCCACAATGCCTGCGTTCGGCCAGCGTGGTTAATGGGGCGCTGAAATCAACGTCCGACGCGAGGCGGCCTGAGAGCCGGCCTGGTTTAGGGTGATCGCGTTTCTCCAGTGGGAGCGGGCTTGCTCGCTTTTGCGCGCGGTGTGGTCAGGGTTGTGTGTTGACGTTGTCCAGCATCCGATTTGCCAATAAAGCGCCCAGCTCGATCAGTTGCTGAATGCCAAGGGCAACATGGCGTCGCGAGCCTTCCAGGTCGAAGGCAAGGTCGCTGACCATGGCGTCGGCTGAAGCCAAGGTTTCGCTGAGGTTGGCCAGTAGGCTTTCGGTGTCGACGCCGTTCACGACGGTGAACAGTTGACCTGAGGGCTGTTTCTTTTTGGCTTGAGGTTTGGGGTCGAGATAGTGGTCGATGGCGCGTTTGGCGGCTTCATCAAGCTTCGGGGAAATCTGGCTGGCATCGGAAGAGATGGAATCGTTTTTTGTTGGCCCAGAGTTATCTTCATACATGTTGGCGCTCCATTAAGATTGAAATAAAGCCCCTTTTTTTCAGGTTTCCAGGCCTGGCCGCTGAATTTGCAGCGACGGAAAAAGATTAGCGACAGCCCTTCCCACCCGGCAACCGCCAGAGCTCGTCGGAAAAGTCTGCTCGAATGTCGGACCACTCCCACAAATCTGGCCGGCTGTCAGGCCGCCATCGCGAGCAAGCTCGCTCCCACAATGGACCTCCTGTAACACAAGGTCTGTGTACACCAGCGATCCACTGTGGGAGCGGGCTTGCTCGCGAAAGCGGTGGGTCAGTTTGCATCAGCATTGCATGTGCCGCCGTCTTCGCGAGCAGGCTCGCTCCCACAATGGGGTCGGGGTACGACCATAGAACCAGGTCGGCTGTAAGGCCGTCTTCGCGAGCAAGCCAGCTCCCACAATGGGATCGGAGTACGACAAAAGAGCCAGGCCGGCTCTCAGGCCGCCTCGCGGCGGACGTTGATTTCGGCGCCCCGTTAACCACGCTGGCCGAACGCAGGCATTGCGCAGTGGGCATCCCGGCATGGATGCCGGGATAGCCGCGCTGGGCCATGGATGGCCCTTCGCGGCGGGCCCCACGGAGCAATGCCGGAGTGAGGGCATGCCGAGCCTAGGCGAGGCACCAAGTGGTGGGGCAAAAGCGCTTTGGTTACTTTCGCGCTTTTCGAAAGTGACCCGCCGTCAGGGCGGAACCATAAGTAGCCGTTACCGCAGAAATGGATATGTACTCAATCAGGCCGCCATCGCGAGCAGGCTCGCTCCCACAATGGGGTCGGGGTACGACCATAGAACCAGGTCGGTTGTAAGGCCGTCTTCGCGAGCAAGCCCGCTCCCACAATGGGATCGGAGTACGACAAAAGAGCCAGGCCGGCTCTCAGGCCGCCTCGCGGCGGACGTTGATCTCGGCGCCCCGTTAACCACGCTGGCCGAACGCAGGCATTGTGGAGTGGGCATCCCGGCATGGATGCCGGGATAGCTGCGCTGGGCCATGGATGGCCCTTCGCGGCGGGCCCACGGAGCAATGCCGGAGTGAGGGCATGCCGAGCCTAGGCGAGGCACCAAGTGGTGGGGCATAAAGCGTTTTGCTTACTTTTGCGCTTCTCAAAAGTGAGACGCCGTAAGGGCGGAACCATAAGTAGCCGTTACCGCAGAAATGGATATGTACTCAACCAAACCTCAGTACCCGTCGGACTCATAGTCCGGAGTAAAAGCAAACCCAACCACCCGCTCAACCCCCGTCTCCAACCGCCCATCCGGCCAAAGCCGCAACCACCGATACCCAGGCGCCTGCGAGCCCACCGCAAAATCCTCACTCCCAGGCTCAAACTGAATACAAGTCGAAGGCGAAGCCAACAACCGAACGCCCCCGCGCACCTGGTCAACCTCCTGATGCACATGCCCCCACAACACCGCCCGCACCTGAGGAAACCGATCCAGCACCGCAAACAACGCCTCAGGATTACGCAACCCAATGGGCTCCATCCACGCACACCCAATCGACACCGGATGATGATGCAGACAAACCAGATGATGACGCTCCGGCGCCTCGCTCAAGGCATTGGCCAACAGAATCAACTGTTCCTCAGCCAAAAAACCGGGAACCGAACCCGGCACGGCAGAATCCAGCAGCGTGATTCGCCAGTTGCCAATGTCCACCACCGGCTCGAGCAAGGTGCTCTTGACCGCCGCCTCCAGCATGACCTGCGGCTCATCATGGTTACCCGGAATCCAACGTGCGGGCGCATCGATTCGCCCACTCATCTGCCGAAACGCCTGATAAGACTCCAACGTTCCGTCCTGGGATAAATCCCCAGTGGCAAGTATCAAGTCGATGTTCGGCTGCTGATTGAGCACCAGGTCAATCACCGAGCGCAGGCTGTCACGGGTGTTCATGCCCAGCAACGACCCGTCGGCCTCGGCGAACAGGTGGCTGTCGGACAGTTGAACCAACAGCGCAGCATCAGCAGTGGTCAGGATGGATTCGTTCGGCAAATCGCTCTCTCCCAGGCGCACTCACGCCATTGGATGAAGCCGCAATTATGCTGGGGAAGATCGAAAGGGGAAACCCGCGAACCGGAACCGGTTCACAACCAGGGTCCAGTATTTGAAAGACAACTACCGAACGACTTCGAACTCATGCCCCAGCGCCAGACAATGACTCAGCCACTCGCCGAGGAACAGGTTCAACTGGGCCTTTTCGTCCGGCTGGTGCATCGACGCATTGGGGTAAGGATAGATGCCACGAAAGCGTCGTGCATGTTCGGCGCTGACGACTTCGGCCATGCGCGCATCGTGATAGACCTGAACTTCCAGTTGCGGCACCGGCAACCAGGGCAGGCTGTGCTCCTGGCGCACTTGCAAGGTGGTGGTGTAGGGGCAGGTCTGCAGCACTTCGAGGGCTAGCACGCCGAGCATCTGGTCGCCATGGGTCACGGCGATGCGGCGCGGCGCCGGGTCGTTGCGCATGTCCGGCAACAAGCGCATCAGGCGGGCGTAGTTGGCCTCACAGGCCGCCTGCAGCCCCACCAGATCGACGCGATAACGATCGCGCAGCTTGTTCAGGACCATAGCCCCCTCACTTCATCGCGGTTCAAGGCCAGCCATTGCAAGGCAATAATGCTGGCCGCGTTGCAGATACGTCCGTCGCGTACAGCTTGCAAGGCATCTTCGAAAGCCCAGACCTTCACCCGAATGTCTTCGGCTTCTTCCTCCAGGCCATGCAGACCGCCGGCCCCCGTGCTGTCGCAACGCCCCAGGAACAAATGGACGAACTCATCGCTGCCGCCCGGCGATGGAAAATATTGGGTCATCGGCCAGAGCGCAGCAAAGACAAGCCCAGCTTCCTCCTGCGCTTCGCGATGAGCAACTTCTTCCGGTTGCTCGTCCTTATCGATCAGGCCGGCCACCAGTTCCACCAGCCAAGGGTTGGTCGTCTTGCCCATGGCGCCCACGCGAAACTGCTCGATCAACACCACTTCATCGCGCTGCGGATCGTAGGGCAGCACGCACACCGCGTCATGGCGCACGAACAGTTCACGCCTGATTTCACGGCTCATGCCACCGGCGAACAATTCATGACGCAGGTGGACGCGGTCGAGCTTGTAGAAACCCTGGAAGCAGTTCTCGCGCTTGACGATGTCCACGGTGCTCGGCGTGGCGTTGGTGAAGTCGGTCATGACAGTCCTCGTTGCAATGGATCAATACGAGGTTCCAACCTCGGCTTCGCGCCATCCTAACGCGCTCGTACCGTTTGATGCAGCCCCTTTCCCTTCATCAGGATGGACGGCTGCGCTCAAAATCACTCTAATGAGCTTAGTGGCGAACTGATTGCCCTGCTGACAGTCGAAGCGGGTAACTTTTCGCCTTTCCCTGTTTCATGAAGGACGCCCATGTCGCTTTTCAAAACTGTCTCCGTGGCCGCCATTGCCCTGACCCTGGGTGCTTGCCAAAGCCTGTTCCAACCCAACTATCGCGCCCCGCTCGAGACCACTCGCGATGCTTCTGAGCAGTTGCAGCCCGGCTGCGCCAGTGCCGACTGCCCGCTGGTCAACATCGATACCTTGCATTTTCCCACCGAGCCCGCACTGGACGGCATTGTCGAAAAACGCCTGCTGCAACTGACCCGCACCACCCCGGACGCACCGACGGCGCCAACGCTTTCGGCCTATCGCGAACAGTTTCTGCGCAACGCAGCGCCGCGCAACAGCAGCTATTTGCAGGCCAAGGTACGCGAGCAGCATGACGGCTTGGTGATCATCGAAGTGTCCAGCTACCTGGACACCGGCGGCGCCCACGGTACGCCGGGGCGTGGTTTCATCAACTATTCGCGCCAGCAGCATAAGGTGCTGACCCTGTCGGACATGCTGCTGCCGGGCCAGGAAGAGGCCTTCTGGAAAGCCGCCCAGGTTGCCCACAATAGTTGGCTGATCAGCACCAAGCTGGATCAGGAACCCGAGTTCTTGAAACAGTGGTCCTTCCAGAAGACTCCGCATGTGGCGCTGACTTACGGCGGGGTGATCCTCAAGTACGAAGTGAGTACCATCGCGCCATACGCGTTGGGCCACATCGAACTGAAGATCGCTTACCCACGCCTCAATGGCATTCTCAAGCCCGAGCTGTTCCCCGGCCGTAGCTGAAGGCCCGGCCCAGCAACAACTGCAGCAACCCTGCCAGGACCAGCGACGGCAGGGTAGCGCCGACGTCCGGATAGAGGTTGGCCAGCAGGTGATAAGTGCTCACCCCACCCAGCCAGGCCAACAGTGCCGGCCAGCGCAACGCAGCCGACACCACCTGGCTGCTGCGCTTGCGCAAGATGAAATGGTCCACCAGCACCACGCCGAACAGCGGCGCGAACACCGAGCCGATCAGCAACAGGAAGTTCTGGTACTGGGCCAACGGTGCGAAGCACGCGATCAACGTGCAGATAACGCCGATCGCCAAGGCCAGGTGCTCGACCTTCAGCCCGGACAGCATGCCGCTCGATACCGCCGCCGAATGAATGTCGGCGAAAGCATTTTCCGACTCATCCAGCAGAATCAGCAGCAACGGAATGCCCAACCCGGCGCCAGCCAGGGCCAGCAGCAGCGCGTTGACTTCACCGCTCGGCGCGAACGCCAGGGTGTACGCCACGCCCAGGCTCATCAGCCAGAAGTTACCGATGAAAAACCCAACGGCAGTACCGCCAAAGACGTTTTTCGCGCGTCTGCCGAAGCGTGAATAGTCGGCAATCAGCGGTAACCACGACAGCGGCATGGCAATGGCGATATCAAACCCCACCGCCAGCGGCATCGAGCCATCGCCCGCCTGAGCCCACAATGCGGCCAGGTCAGCCTTGGCGAATAGATTCCAGGTCAGCCAGAGGCACGCCGCCAGCAGCAACCAGATGCCCCACTTGCGCAGGACCTTGCGCACGAACGTCAGCGGCCCGCTGACCGCGAGCAAGGTCGCCAGGCCGCCGAAAAACAACGTCCACAGCAACGGATTCGACCCCAGGCTGCCTTCGCTGAAGGCTCGGGCACCGAGCAGGCTGGCCGCATCACGCATGACGATGATTTCGAACGAGCCCCAGCCGATCAGTTGCAGCAGGTTCAATATCGCCGGCACGCTCGCGCCCTTGGCGCCTAGGCTGAGCTTGAGGGCGGCCATGGCCGACAGGCCGGTGTCGCTGCCAATCACGCCGACGGCCGCCAGCAGCAAAACGCCTACCAGGGTGCCGAGGAAAATCGCCAGCAACGAACCGCTCAGGCCCAGGCCCGGCGCGAGCAAGGCGCCAACCTGCAAGACCATCAGGCCGATGCCAAGGGAGAACCACAGGGAAAACAGATCGCGGGCGCCGAAGACCCGTTTGTCCAGGGGGACCGCGGTGTCCGGGGAATAGGTGCTGGGTTGGATGTTCAAGAGTGTTATCTCAGAGGAATATTTTGTTGTTTTGATGATCGCCTTCGCGAGCAAGCCCGCTCCCACAATGGACCTGCTGTGAACACAAAAGCTGCGTACACCAACGATCTACTGTGGGAGCGGGCTTGCTCGCGAAGGCGGCGGTGAAGTCACCGCCACCTTGGGCTCACATCACACTTTCTTGTAAAGCTGGCTACCTTCCTGCTTGAACCGCTCAGCCTGCTCCGCCAAACCCTGGGCGACGTCCACGTCCACCGTTTCAATGCGCTGATTAGCCGCGTACTCGCGCACTTCCTGGGTGATTTTCATCGAGCAGAATTTCGGCCCGCACATCGAGCAGAAATGCGCGACCTTGGCCGAGTCCTTCGGCAGGGTTTCGTCGTGGTACGAGCGGGCGGTATCCGGGTCCAGGCCGAGGTTGAACTGGTCTTCCCAACGGAATTCGAAGCGCGCCTTGCTCAAGGCATTGTCGCGGATCTGCGCGCCGGGGTGACCTTTGGCCAAGTCGGCCGCGTGGGCAGCAATCTTGTAGGTAATGATCCCGGTCTTGACGTCATCCTTGTTCGGCAGCCCCAAGTGTTCTTTCGGAGTCACGTAGCAAAGCATGGCGCAACCGAACCAGCCGATCATCGCCGCACCGATGCCGGAGGTGATGTGGTCGTAGCCCGGCGCGATGTCGGTGGTCAGTGGGCCGAGGGTGTAGAACGGCGCTTCGTCGCAGCACTCCAGCTGCTTGTCCATGTTCTCTTTGATCAACTGCATCGGCACGTGGCCCGGGCCTTCGATCATGCACTGCACGTCGTGCTTCCAGGCGATCTTGGTCAGCTCGCCGAGGGTTTCCAGCTCACCGAACTGCGCTTCGTCGTTGGCGTCGGCAATCGAGCCCGGACGCAGGCCATCGCCCAGCGAGAAGCTGACGTCGTAGGCCTTCATGATTTCGCAGATGTCTTCGAAGTGGGTGTAGAGGAAGTTTTCCTTATGGTGCGCCAGGCACCACTTGGCCATGATCGAACCACCCCGGCTGACGATGCCGGTGACGCGCTTGGCGGTCAGCGGCACATAGCGCAGCAGCACGCCGGCGTGGATGGTGAAGTAGTCGACACCCTGCTCGGCCTGTTCGATCAGCGTGTCGCGAAACAGCTCCCAAGTCAGGTCTTCGGCCGCGCCGCCGACTTTTTCCAGGGCTTGGTAGATCGGCACGGTGCCAATCGGTACCGGCGAGTTGCGGATAATCCACTCGCGGGTTTCGTGGATATGCTTGCCGGTCGACAGGTCCATGACCGTGTCCGAGCCCCAGCGGATGCCCCAGGTCAGTTTCGCCACTTCTTCTTCGATGGACGAGCCCAGGGCGCTGTTGCCGATGTTGCCGTTGATCTTCACCAGGAAGTTACGGCCGATGATCATCGGTTCCAGTTCGGTGTGGTTGATGTTGGCCGGAATGATCGCGCGGCCACGGGCGATTTCGTCACGCACGAATTCCGGAGTGATGATCTTCGGCACGCTGGCGCCGAAGCTGTGGCCGGCGTGTTGCTGGTCCAGCAGGCCGGCGGCGCGGGCCACTTCCAGCTTCATGTTTTCGCGGATGGCGACGTATTCCATCTCGGCGGTGATGATGCCTTTGCGCGCGTAATGCATCTGGCTGACGTTGGCGCCCGGCTTGGCACGCCGCGGGTTGTTCACATGGGCGAAACGCAGCTTGGTCAGTTCGGGATCGGCCAGGCGCTCCTGGCCGAAATTGGAACTCAGGCCCGCCAGGCGCTCAGTGTCGCCACGGGCTTCGATCCACGGCGAGCGCACGTCGGCCAGGCCCTTGCGCACGTCGATGCTCACGTTCGGGTCGGTGTAGGGGCCGGAAGTGTCGTACACCACCACCGGCGCGTTGATCTCGCCGCCGAAGTCGGTAGGCGTCACGTCGAGGCTGATTTCGCGCATGGGCACGCGGATATCCGGGCGGCTGCCCTGGACATAGATTTTTTGCGAGCGGGTAAAGGGCTGAACCGATTGCTCATCGACCTGGGCCGAATCACTGAGGTTGGTCGCGTTTTTTGATTTTGTCGTCATCACGGGCTCTCCAGACACACATCCAGGCAGTGGATTTTTGTCGGAGCGAACCTGTAACGAATGGACGCGTCCCAGCACGAAAGTGCGGACGCTGTGCTTGCTGCTCGAACATGTTCGAAGATCGAAAGTCGATGGTCGAACAACATCCCGGACGAAGCACAAGAGGACTCGCCGGGTGACGAGAAATCTTGTTCCCTACGCAGGCGTTAACCTGATCAGGTTCAACGGGATCCGAAATTATTCGATCTCAGCCTCATAGCAAGGCACCCCGACAAGAACCCGGCCAGTCTAGACACAACCGGCGCAGAACGCCATCGTCCGGGCAAAAGGCTTGATGAATGGCGCATATGCAGGATTGTTGCCGTGCCTGCACGCAACTACACTCGCTACGCCGCGCGCCTGTATTGCGCCTTTATCTTTGAACGTAGGGATCGCCTCATGTTGCGCAAACTCTCACTGGCCCTTGCCGTGTCTTGTGCGTCCAATGGAATGGCTTGGGCTGCCGAAGCTCCGTTATCCACCAAAACCGACCTGGTGAGCGTTTATCAGGAGGCCGTGGATAACAACGCCGACCTGGCTGCTGCCCGCGCCCAGTACGGCGCCCAGAAGGAAGTCGTGCCCCAGGCGCGTGCCGGTTTGCTGCCCAATATTTCAGGCGGTGCCGACCTGAACAACACCCGTACCGAGCTCGACCAACCGGCCCTGACCGCCACCCGCAGCTCCACGGTTTACCAGGCCACGTTGTCCCAACCGATTTTCCGCGCCGACCGCTGGTTCCAGCTCCAGGCAGCCAAATCCGTCAACGAACAAGCGTCGCTGCAGCTGTCGGCTACCGAACAGAACATGATCCTGCAAAGCGCCGAGAGTTATTTCAATGTGCTGCGCAGCCAGGACAACCTGGCCTCGACCAAGGCCGAGGAAGCCGCATTCAAGCGCCAGCTCGACCAGTCCAATGAGCGCTTCGACGTAGGCCTGTCGGACAAGACCGACGTGTTGCAGTCCCAGGCCAGCTACGACACCGCACGGGCCAACCGGATCCTCGCCCAGCGCCAGGTGGAGGATGCGTTCGAAGCACTGATCACCCTGACCAACCGTCAGTACAACTCGCTCCAGGGGATTGTCCACACCCTGCCGATCCTGGCGCCGACACCGAACGACGCCAAGGCTTGGGTCGACACGGCAGCCAAGCAGAACCTGAATCTGCTGGCCAGCAACTACGCCGTCGACGCCGCCGAAGACACCCTGCGCCAACGCAAGGCCGGCCATGCACCGACCCTCGATGCGATCGCGCAGTATAAAAAAGGCGACAACGACGGCCTCGGCTTCACCAACCCGAACCCTACCGGGCAGCGCTACGGTGGCGATGCCGAGCAACGCACCATTGGCTTGCAACTGAGTATCCCGATCTACAGCGGCGGATTGACCAGTTCCCAAGTGCGCGAATCCTACTCGCAGCTCACCCAGACCGAACAGCAGCGCGAAGGCCTGCGCCGCCAAGTGGTGGAAAACACCCGCAACCTGCACCGTGCGGTGAACACCGATGTGGAGCAGGTCCAGGCCCGGCGCCAGTCGATCATCTCCAACCAGAGCGCGGTGGAGGCCACGGAAATCGGCTACCAGGTAGGTACCCGCAACATCGTCGATGTGCTCGATGCACAGCGTCAGCTGTACACCTCGGTGCGCAACTACAACAACGCCCGCTACGACTACATCCTCGACAACCTACGCCTCAAGCAGGCCGCCGGCACCCTGAGCCCGGCCGATTTGCAGGATCTGTCGCGCTACCTCAAGCCCGACTACAACCCGGACCGCGACTTCCTCCCGCCGGACCTGGCCCAGGCCGCGGCCGCGCAGTTGCGCTCGCGGCCGGCACAATAACGACACCCTTGTGGTGAGGGAGCTTGCTCCCGCTGGCCTGCGAAGCAGGCCCAAAACCAGTCACCGCGCTCTGCCAGCCAGAACCGCGATGCCGGTTTTACGGCCGCTTCGCAGCCGAGCGGGAGCAAGCTCCCTCGCCACAAAAGCTCAATCGATCAGCCGCCCCAACCCCTCCAGCAAGCGCTGCAGCGCCCCCTGATTGGTGCGCATCACCTTCAAGCCCGCCTCGGCCATGCGCTGGGCATCGCGGGGCAGTTCGAACAGGCGTTGTATCGCCAGGGCCAGGCTTTCGGCATCCTCGACTTCCTGCAACGCACCGGCGGCGCGCAACTGGGCGGCGATTTCGAGGAAGTTGAACAGGTGCGGCCCACTGAGCACCGGTTTTGCCAGCGCCGCCGGCTCCAGCAAATTGTGCCCACCGTTGGGCACCAGGCTGCCACCGACAAAAGCGCTGTCGGCCAGGGCGTAGAGAAACAGCAGTTCGCCCATGGTGTCGCCCAGCAATACCGAAGCCTGGACACCGACCGGTTGTGCGCTGGACCGCCGGACCGTGGCGAAACCTTGCCCCTCACAGAGCTGGTATACGGAGTCGAAGCGCTCGGGGTGCCGCGGCACCAGAATCAGCAACGCATCGGGATAGCTGTCGAGCAGCCGACGGTGGGCAGCCAGCACCACTTCGTCCTCGCCTTCATGGGTGCTGGCGGCGATCCACACCGGGCGCTCCGTGGCTTGCCACTGACGACGCAAGGCACTGGCGCTTTCGAGCAATTGCGGGTCGATGGTCAGGTCGAACTTGATCGAACCGGTGACCTCGACGGTTTCCGCCCGGGCACCCAACTGGCGAAAGCGCTCGGCTTCAGCTTCGGTCTGCACGGCGAACAGGCTCATCTCGGCGAGCATCGGCCGGGTCAGTTTGGGGAATCGCGCATAACCACGGGCCGAGCGCTCCGACAGCCGCGCGTTGGCCAAGGCCACGGGAATGCCACGCCGGGCGCATTGGTGGATGTGGTTGGGCCACAGTTCGGTTTCCATGATCACCGCCAGGATCGGACGAGCCCGGTCGAGGAAACGCTTGGCGGCGCAAGGCAAATCGTAAGGCAGATAACAATGCTGGATGCGCGGCTCGTCGGCGAACAGCGCCTGGATCCGCTCCGAGCCGGTGGGCGTCATGCAAGTGACGGTGATCGGCAGCTGTGGATACCGTTGCAGCAAGGCACGAATCATCGGCGCGGCGGCAATGCTCTCGCCCACCGACACCGAGTGGACCCAGATCCCGCCCGGTACCAGGCTCGGCAGTCCCCAGGAAAAACGTTCGCCGATGCGCCGGGCATAAGCCGGCGCCTTGCGAGCCCGCAGCCACAGCCGAATCGCTACCAGTGGCAGCCCCAGATAAAACAACGCGCTATAGAGAGTTCTGTTCATGGCGGCGGAGTTTATCGGTTTTTCAACCGAGCGCCTGCAACTGCACCGCAAAACGTTCCGCCAGCCAGCGTGCGGCCGGGCCCAGGGGCTCGTCGCGGCGCCAGACCAGTTCCACCACCAGGGCCGGCGGGGTCCATTCGCTCTTGAGCTCGACCATATCGCCCAGGTACGCCGGGTATTGCACCACATGCCGCGGCAGCCAGGCCCAGCCCAAGCCACACCGAAGCCATTCGGCCAGCACGTAGAAACTGTCGGCCCGCCAGACCTGCGGGCTGGCCTGCTCACTGCCGGGATAGACGCTGGACTGGGTTGCCATTAACAACTGCCGGTGCCGGGCCATTTCCAGGCAGGTCACATAACCATGGTTTGCCAACGGATGCTGCCTGCCGCACACCGTGACCATCTCGACGCTGCCCAACACCCGGCGCTCCAGCGCCTCGGGAATCTGGTCGTGATAGAACAGCAACCCCAGATCAGCGCGACGCTCCACCAGTTTGCGCGCCACATCGCCCTGGGCGGCGCTGGCCAGTTGCACTTCGAGGGTGGGGAATCGCTCGGCCAGCGCCGCCAGGCTGTCGATCACGGGTTGATAGGGCATGGCTTCGTCCTGGGCCAAGCGCAGCGACGCTTCCTGTCCACGCATCAGGGCCAGGGCGCGACCGTTGAGGCGCTCGCACTGGCGCAGCACTTCCTTGGCTTCTTCCAGCAGGGCTTCGCCTGCATCGGTGAGCTTGGGCTGACGGCCGCTGCTGCGCTCGAACAGGCTTACACCCAGATCGGTTTCCAACAAGGCAATACCGCTGCTGATGGCCGATTGAGCCTTGCGCTGATCCCGGGCGACGGCCGAAAACGAACGTTTTTCGGCGACACCGACG
The DNA here is from genome assembly GCF_000281895.1 of Pseudomonas fluorescens Q2-87. NCBI lineage: Bacteria > Pseudomonadati > Pseudomonadota > Gammaproteobacteria > Pseudomonadales > Pseudomonadaceae > Pseudomonas > Pseudomonas fluorescens. The sequence goes on from NZ_CM001558.1 coordinate 5,734,699, forward strand.
AACAGCCGCAGTTGCTCCAGATTCCATTGAACATTCATGGCGCGACCTATCTCATAAACAGATAGGTAATGACTTTACCGCATCTGGGATCACTCTAAAATAAGCGACACGAAAGACGGCACATTCAACGAGGAACGGCCTATGAACGCTTACTACTACCTGGGCATCGCAATCTGCGCCGAAGTGATCGCCACCGTTTCGATGAAAGCGATCAAAGGCTTGAGCACACCCCTGCCCTTGCTGCTCGTCATCGCCGGTTATGGCATCGCGTTCTGGATGCTCACCCTGGTGGTGCGCACTGTTCCAGTAGGCGTCGCGTATGCGGTCTGGGCGGGAATGGGAATTGTCATGGTCAGCGTGGCTGCGCTGTTCATCTACGGGCAGAAGCTGGACGTGCCGGCGATGCTGGGGATGGCGTTGATTGTTCTTGGAGTGGTGGTGATCCAGCTGTTTTCCAAGACCGCTGGACACTGAGAACACACCGATCATCGTGTTGGAACACATGTGTGGCGAGGGAGCTTGCTCCCGCTGGGTTGCGCAGCAACCCCATCTTTAATGGGCGCTTCGCACCCAAGCGGGAGCAAGCTTCCTCGCCACAAAGCTTTCCTCGCCAGCTGCCGACGTTGATCGCCAGCAAATCCCAATAGCATCGAGTCTGTATACTGCGCCCTCGTCTAGAACACTGAGGTCGCCGCATGCCATCCGTTATTTCCACCGACGTCCTGATTGTCGGCGCCGGAGTCGCCGGCCTCTGGTTGAACGCACGCCTGCGTCGCCAGGGTTTTTCGACCGTGCTGGTGGAAAGCGCCACCCTCGGTGGTGGGCAGAGCGTCAAATCCCAGGGCATCATCCATGGCGGCGCCAAATACGCCTTGCATGGCGCCCTGACCGGTGCCTCGGAAGCCATCGCCGACATGCCCCGCCGCTGGCGCGAAGCCCTGAAGGGCGACGGTGAGCTGGACCTGTCCGGCGTGCGCATGCTCTCCGATGCCCATTACCTCTGGTCCCCCGGCACCCTGGCTGGCAACCTGACCAGCTTTTTCGCCAGCAAAGCCGTGCGCGGGCGGGTCGATCAGGTCAAGGGCGAGCAACTGCCGCCAGCCCTGCAAGACAAGCGCTTCAAGGGCAAGGTTTATCGCTTGGCCGAATTGGTGGTAGATGTCCCCAGCCTGATCGCTCGCCTGGCGGAACTGGCTGGCGACAGCCTGCTGGCCGGACAACACATCGAACCACTGCGCGAAGGCGGCGAGCTGACCGGGCTGAACGTGGACGGCCGCGAGATCCGTGCCCAGCGCATTGTCCTCAGCGCCGGTGGCGGTACTGCCGACCTGCTCGACGCCCTGGGCCTGGACCAGCCGGCCATGCAACGCCGGCCGCTGCACATGGTCCTGGTCAAGGGGCCGAGCCTCAAGCCGCTCTATGCCCATTGCCTGGGCGGCGGGCCGAAGCCGCGCGTCACCGTGACCACTCACCCGGCCGCCGACGGCCAATGGGTCTGGTACCTGGGTGGCGATCTCGCCGAAGGTGACGCTGTGGCCCGCGAGCCTGCCGCACAGATTGCCGCCGCGCAGAAAGAGCTGGGCCAATTACTGCCTTGGATAGACCTGAGCACCGCGCAGTGGGCCACGCTGCGAGTCGATCGCGCCGAGCCCTTGCAATCGGGCCTGACGCGCCCGGACAACGCCTTTCTCGCCGAGCAGGATCGCCTGTTGGTGGGTTGGCCGACCAAACTGGCCTTGGCCCCGGATTTCGCCGATCGGGTGTTCAGTGCGCTGCAACGCGACGGCATCCAGCCCAGCCATCCGACACCACTCCCCGAGTTGCCGAAGCCGCCCATGGGTGTGCCTGCCTGGGATCAATTACTGCCATGAGCCAACCGACCCTGCACGACCTTCATCGTCCGCTGAGCCCTAACGGCCCGTGGGTCTCCCCACTCGGCCTGGGTACCGTCAAGCTCGGCCGCGACCAGGGTGTCAAATACCCCAACGGCTTCCGCATTCCCGATGACGATGAAGCGCGCATGCTGCTCAAGCTGGCGCGCGACCTGGGCATCAACCTGATCGACACCGCGCCGGCCTATGGCCGCAGCGAGGAGCGTCTTGGCCCGCTGCTGCGCGGCCAGCGCCAGGACTGGGTGATTGTCAGCAAGGTCGGGGAAGAGTTCAGCAACGGCGAGTCGCGTCACGATTTCAGCGCCGCTCATACCCGAGTCTCGGTGGAACGCAGCCTCAAGCGCCTGGAAACGGACTATATCGACCTGGTGCTGGTGCACTCTGACGGCAATGATCTGGCGATCCTCAACGACAGCGAAGTCTACCCGACATTGGCCGCGCTCAAGCGTGAGGGCAAGATCGGCGGCTTCGGCTTCTCCGGCAAGACCGTCGAAGGCGGTCTCAGAGCCTTGGAGCAAGGCGACTGCGCGATGGTCACCTACAATCTGAACGAACGAAGCGAGAAAGCTGTCATTGACTACGCTGTCGAACACGGCAAGGCGATCCTGGTGAAAAAAGCCTTGGCCAGCGGTCACGCCTGCCTGAGCCCCGGGGTAGACCCGGTTCGCGCCAGCTTCGAACTGTTGTTTGAGCATCCCGGGGTTGCCAGTGCTATTGTCGGCACCATTAATCCGCTGCACCTCGCCCATAACGTCGCGACCGTAGCCAAGGTCCTGCGTAATAACTGACGCCGCTTTGCGCGGCATTAAGGAAGGAGCCGACATGCCGCGTACGCTCATCAGAAAAAATCCAAGCAACTTCAAGACCCTGCCCCTGTTCGTCGAAGCGACGCCCGAAGGCCTGACTTATCAGAGCGTCGGGATGCCGCTTAACTTTGCGCAAACATTGCAGCGCCGCCGTCCCGTGGCCGTCGCCGATGCTGAGCGTTTCTCGCTGGAGCTCGCCAACCTGGGCGTCTCGGTGCGCCTGACCCTACATTGGCAAAATCGCGACTATTGGGTACTGGTGCGCCAACGCCGACAGGACCGTGGCGATGTGGTGCTCAAGTTGATTTCCGGCTACGTCCCGGCCCATGAACTGAACCTGCCGCTGCTCACCGCCATCAATGAAATCGCTGAAGAGTGCCTGCTGGAAACCCCGGAAGGCTGGCTCGGCGGACGCTTCAACGACACTTGGCTACCGGCACCCTACGCCACGGCGCTGCATTATCGCGAAGCCTTGCCCTTTCGCCTGACGCCGCTGTCGGGCTCGGCCCGCCCCGTTCGCAGCGCCAATCTGCAATTGATCGAGCGGCCACGGGCCTACGTGCACCTGCCGACGGCGTCACTGCAACTGATCTACGACTTGCGCCTTGATGTGCCCAAGGAAGCCAAGTCCCTGAGCCTGTTTCATGTCGATGAGCGACTTGAGGGCGATCAGTTGGTGGCACGCTTGGACCGCAAACGCCCTGATCTTTATCTAATGCCGTTGCATGATGGGCAACCCCTTCCCGAGCTATATACCTTGAAAAAGGATCAACTGTATCCGGCCAGCACGCGCGGGCTGTACCTGGCGGAAAGTTTCGCCAGGCAGGAAGGCTGGCTGGTGCGTGACGAGCGAATTCGCTGGAAGGACTGGCTGCGCCAGCAAGGGTTGACGCCGCCAGGCAAGGAATCGGGCCTGACCCGACTCAAGGGCAAGGCCCGGCAATTGCTCAAGAAGATCGTGCCGCGCAAGGTGGCTCGCTAGTTACAGCAATTGGAACGCTGTTGTGGCGAGGGAGCTTGTTCCCGCTGGGTTGCGCAGCAAGCCTTTTTATGGGCGCTGCGCACCCAAGCGGGAGCAAGCTCCCTCGCCACAACAGTCGCCATACTACAAAGTGCGACTCAGTTATTGCGGATCTTCTCCACAATCGCCGTCGTCGAGCTGTTTTCCACCAGCCCCAGCACTTTCACCGTGCCGCCGTAGGCCGTGACGATGTCCGCTCCAACGACTTGGTCGATGCCATAGTCGCCGCCCTTGACCAGCACATCCGGCTTGACCTGGCGCAGCAGGTTTTCCGGCGTGCCCTCGCTGAAGCTGATCACCCAATCCACCGCGCCAAGGCCGGCGAGGACTGCCATGCGCCGGTCAACGCTGTTGATCGGACGACCCGGCCCCTTGAGACGGCTTACGGAGGCATCGTCATTGACCGCAACGATCAAGCGATCCCCCTGGGCGCGAGCCTGCTCCAGGTAAGTCACGTGGCCGGCGTGGAGGATGTCGAAGCAACCGTTGGTAAAGACGATTCGTTCGTTGTGGGCACGGGCATCGTCAACGGCCAGCAGCAACTGCTCCAGGCCCAGCACGCCCCGCTCGGAACCTTCTTCGCGCTGGATGGCGCGCCGCAGTTCCGGGGCACTGATGGCCGCCGTACCGAGCTTACCAACGACGATGCCCGCCGCCAGGTTCGCCAGGGCCACGGCATGAGGCAGTTCCTCGCCAGCGGCAATAGCGGCGGCCAGCGTGGAAATCACCGTGTCGCCGGCGCCTGTCACGTCGAACACTTCACGGGCACGGGCCGGCAGGTGCAACGCAGGGTGATCGGGGCGCAGCAAGGTCATGCCATGTTCGCCACGGGTCACCAGCAGGGCACCGAGGTCGAGGTCTGCCATCAACTGGGCGCCTTTGCTCACCAGTTCATGCTCATCGACGCAACCGCCGACGATGGTTTCGAACTCGCTGAGGTTCGGCGTGATCAGGCTGGCGCCACGGTAGATGGAAAAATCCTTGCCCTTGGGATCGGCCAACACAGGAATGCCACGGGCACGGGCGGCCTGGATCAACACCTGGTGGTTTTTCAACGCGCCTTTGCCGTAGTCCGACAGCACCAGCACCTTGATGCCTTCGAGCAGGTTGTCGACTTCGGCGCCAAGAGCCAGGGGATCGGTGGCGAACGGTTCTTCGAAGTCGATGCGCAGCAGTTGCTGGTGGCGACTCATGACCCGCAGCTTGACGATGGTCGGCTGGTGCGCAATGCGCTGGAAAATCGCCCGCACGCCAGCGCCCTTGAGGCTGTTGGTCAGGCTGTCGGCGGCTTCGTCGTCACCGGTCACGCCCACCAGGGAAGCCGGCGCGCCGAGGGCGGCGATGTTCAGGGCAACGTTGGCGGCACCACCGGGGCGATCCTCGATGTGCTCGACCTTGACCACCGGTACCGGGGCCTCAGGGGAAATCCGGGAGGTACCGCCATGCCAGTAGCGGTCGAGCATGACATCGCCGACCACCAATACAGGGGCTTGATCGAATCGCGGCATGGACAACTTCATGGAACATCCCACATACAAAATGAACAGGGCCGCGATATTAGCACAGGGTTGGCGCAGGCTTGGCCATGGCAGCGACGCGATGACAGGGCGCGTCGCCGGTCAATCCTGCAGCAGCGCCAGCAGGCGCTCACAGGCCTGGGCCAGTTCCACCTCGCTGGTGTCAATCTGGCAATCCGGCGCAAGTGGCGCTTCGTAGGGGCTGTCCAGGCCGGTGAAATTCTTGATCCGCCCGGCACGGGCTTCGCGATACAACCCCTTTGGGTCACGCTGCGCGCAGACTTCAAAAGGTGTGCTGATGTATACCTCGATAAAGGTATCTGCAGGAAACAACTGGCGGGCCGCCTCCCGGTCGGCGCGAAACGGCGAAATGGCGGCGACGATGACGATCAGGCCGGCATCGACCATCAGCCGCGCCACCTCGGCGATGCGCCGAATGTTCTCCTTGCGGGCCTCGGCATCCATGCCCAGGCCCCGGCACAGCCCCTGGCGCAGGTTGTCGCCATCGAGCAGCGACGTATGCAGCCCTTGCCGATTGAGCCGCGCTTCCAAGGCGTTGGCCAGCGTCGACTTGCCAGCCCCCGACAACCCGGTCAGCCAGATGCAGCGTGGCCGCTGGGCCTTGATGGCGGCCCGATCCTGTGGCGTGACCGCCAGCGCATAAGGGCGAACCTGTGCCTGTTGCATCGCTATCCCTGTCGTTTCGTTCATGGCCGGGCATCTCATCGTCACACGGGCACACCCACCGCAGCGGCATTACCGGAGTGTAGCCACTGAACAGGTCCATACGCTCCCACAGACTCAGGCGATATTCTGAGCGGGAGCGTCCAGGCCCATGGCGTGCAGACGCGCATAGTAGCCATTCTGCGCCAGGAGCTCGCCATGGGTGCCCCGTTCGACGATACGGCCCTGGTCCATCACCAGGATCATGTCGGCCTTTTCAATGGTCGACAGCCGGTGGGCGATGACCAAGGTAGTGCGGCCCTTCATGACCTGGTCCAGTGCCGCCTGGATGTGCCGTTCGGACTCGGTATCCAGCGCCGAGGTCGCCTCGTCAAGGATCAGTAACGGTGCGTTTTTCAACAGTGCCCTGGCAATCGCCAGGCGCTGACGCTGGCCGCCGGACAGCAGCACGCCGTTTTCGCCCACTTCGGTGTCCAGGCCGTTGGGCAACTGCGCAATGAAATCCATCGCGTAGGCATCCTGGGCAGCCTTTTCGATGTCGGCCCGTGGCGCGCCGGCCAGATCACCGTAGGCGATGTTGTTGGCCACTGTGTCATTGAACAGCGTGACGTGCTGGGTGACTTGGGCCACATGACGACGCAGGTTGCGCAGCCGGTAGTCTTCGATTTCCACGTCGTCGAGCAGTATCTGGCCGACCTCATGGTGATAGAAACGCGGGATGAGACTCGCCAGGGTCGACTTGCCGCTGCCCGAACGCCCCACCAACGCGATCATCTGCCCGGGTGCCGCCGTGAAACTGATGTCCTTGAGCACCTCGCGGTCAGCGCCGGGGTAGGTAAAGCTCAGGTTACGCACGTCAAGACGGCCGCTGACGCGTTCCTGCTCGACGGTGCCCTTGTCGACTTCAGGCTCGACATCCAATTGCTCGAAGATGCTTTCGGCACCGGCCACGCCTTTCTGGATGGTGGAACTGACTTCCGAGAGCTGGCGAATCGGCTTGGGCAGCAAGCCCGCCGCAGTGATGTAGGCCACCAAGTCACCGGCGGTCGCGTCGCCGCGCAGGAACAGCACCAGGAACATCAGGGCCGCCATGGCGGTGTAGATCACCAGTTGCAGCATGGGCGTATAGACCGCACCGGTGCGAGTCATGCGCAATTGCTTATCGGTATTGCCCTGGCTGGCGCTGGCAAAGCGCTGCTCCTCGTAGGCCTCGCCGCCGAAGCTGCGCACCACGCGGTAGCCCTGGATGGTTTCGGAGGCGACGTGTGTCACGTCGCCCATGGCCACCTGGATTTTCTTGCTTTGCTTGCGAAATTTCTTGCTGGTGCTGCTGACCATGACCGCAATCAGCGGCAGGATCGCCAGCATGACCAGAGTCAGCTTCCAGTTCATCCACACCAGGTAGGCGAAGAGGAACACCACGGTAAGCCCTTCGCGTATCACCACCTTGATCGCATCGGTAGCCGCGCCGGTGACCATGGTCACGTTGAAGGTGATTCGGGAAATCAGGTGCCCGGAATTGTGGGTGTCGAAATAGCGGTTGGGCAGCACCAGCAACTTCTTGAACAACTCGACCCGCAGGTCATGCACCAACCCCAGGGAAACCCTGGCCAGGTAATAGTTGCCCAGGAATGAGCCCAGGCCCTGCCAGGCAGCGATCAGGATGATCAGCAGCGGCACCGCCATCAGCAGTTTCAGGTCCTTGAGGTATGGCACATTGGGAAAGAGCACCGCATCAGGGTTGCTCAAGCCATCGACAAAATATTTGAGGATCCCGGCCAGCATGGGCTGGGTGGAAGCAAATATCACGAAACCCACGATACTCAGCAGGAAAATGCCCGCGTAGGGTTTGACGTATCCCAGCAAGCGAAAATAGATCTTCAGGCTGGAATCCTGTTCCGCTTTTGGCGGTGCGTCACTCATCGTCAGGCTCACTGGTTAGGAAGAACGCGGAATTTTATCACAGCCATCGGAATTGACCCGCGCCCAGGTCAAAACGCTCGCCAGGCCAATCGGCAGCCAGCTGATGAACCACTCGGCGCGGGGGGTTCCAGCCAGGCTGGCGGCATCGAATTGCATCGCCAGGAACGAAAATACCCACATGCCGAGCACGCCCCGGCCCAGCAGGCTGTCCCGGGCCCGCCAGGCTTCGCGCAACACGGCGAACCAGACGACGCACCACAGCAATAGCCCAGGCAACCCGAATTGGATGGCAACATGACTGAACAGATTGTGAGCATGATCAAACGTCAGGCCGTGGCTGGTAATCCGGTAGTCCGCGGCGATTCCAAGGCCGCCCCATGGACGCTCGGCGATCATGTGCAGGCTCGATATGAAAATCTCGGGGCGATAGGAGGCGCCGCGAGCCATTACCAGCGGTTCGAGCAGCCAGAAGGTCAGCATCGCCAGCACCAGCGCCGTGGCGGCGATTATGCGGGCACGCTGGTCCCGGCAGTAGATCGGCATGGCCAATACGCTGAGCAGCAGGGCCAGTGCGGCGCCGCGACTCTGGCTCGCCACCACGAACACCGCCAGCAGCGCCAGGGCGACTACCCAAAGCAGTCGCAGGCCGAAATGGCGCGGCACCCAGTGCAGCATCCAGACAGCCGCCAGACCGATCACGTAACCGCCGAGGATCGGATGGGACAACTCTCCCAGCCCTTCCACGCGCGCATCCCATGGGTTGTTTGCCAAGCCGTAGAAACGGACGATGGCCATCAAGGCAGTCAGCGCCAGCCCCAGGCCACCCCATTGCATGATGCGAATCACTCGGTCGGGTTGGCCATTGGCAAGGATCGGGAAAAACAACAGGAACACCAGGATATACAGCAGCCGCTTGATCTCGCGAACAGGTTCGGCGGCTTCGGCCCAGAGCAGCGTGATCAATGCCCAGGCCATCAGCGCCAACAAAGCCGTATAAATCAAACGCTGCGCGCGCCACAACTCCAGCAGTCGTTGACGGGCCGGCCAGGCGAAGATGATCGCCGGCAGCCAGACGAAGGCAACCAAACCTTGTTGATAGACTTTGTTGGTCGGTGCCAGGGCTATTGCCAGCAAAAACCATAACAAGCCAAAGGCCATCCAACATTGTGCCCAACGCGTTGCCTGCATCTATCGCTCCTAAACGGTCTACCTGCCAAACCGGCATGGTGAAAACAAAAACTTTTGGGCATCATGGCCCGCCATGGCACCGGTTCTTTCAACAAGGTTTCCCTACGATGCAATCCTCACGGCTTCCCCAAGCCGCTTTGAATCAATTGATTGAAGGCGCCAACATTCTGGAGGCCGACAGCTACGGCCCAAAAGTCTATCTGCTGCAGGATGGGAACATCCTTAAATTGTTTCGCCGCAAGCGGCTTTTTTCTTCGGCCCTTCTACGGCCATATTCCGCACGATTCATCGATAATGCTGCCCGCCTCCAGGAGCTCGGCGTACCGACGCTTGAAGTGCTGGCCTTTTACAAGCTGCAAAAGCCCGGCATGACCGCTGTACTGTATCGGCCACTCCCAGGAAAAACCCTGCGTCAGTTATCGATTCAGGAAAACTTCAGCTGGCAGCAGGCCCTTCCGGCGCTGGTCGAACTGATTCGCAGCCTGCATGCCAGCGGCATTTATTTTCGTTCGCTGCATTTGGGCAACATCGTCGTCACCCCTGAAAACACGCTGGGACTGATTGACGTTGCTGACATGCGTTTCCTGCGCTCTCCCCTGCCACGCTACCTGGCACGCCGCAATCTACAACATTTCGCTCGTTATATTGCCCGAGAGAACCTGAACGGGAGCTTTCCAATGCAGGCATTGGAAAACGCCTTATTGGCTGCCTGAAATCAGCTGGCGGGCGGTCTGACTGAAACTCAGCCAGGCCTTATCAGGCGCCAGTGCCTGGTATTGCGCCGCAGCGACTGCGTCGGCCGGCGCCTGGGCCGCCCTTGCGATCGCCGCACTCCAGTCACCTTCCGCGTTGACCGGCGCATACCAACCAGTGTCGCCCAATTGTTCGCGAAAGACCGCGAGATCGCTGGCCAGCACCGGAATACCAGCCAGCACAGCCTCCTGAAGGATCAGCCCGAGGCCCTCATTCCTGGACGGGACCAGCACCCAATCAAACGCCCTGTAAAGCGTCGCCGCGTCCTCGATATGTCCTGTCAGCGAGACCTTGCCTAGCAGGTCCGGCTGTTCAATACGTGCTTGTAGCGCCTCGCGACTGGGCCCTTCACCAACAATCACCAGACGCCAATCGGAATGATCGGCCGCTGCCCGACCAAACGCCTCAAGCAGGCTGGCAAACCCCTTGTTGTCCACCAGTCGCCCGACTGCGCCAAATACCCGCCCTTGCGTACAAGGCAAGCCCAATCGGGCTCGCGCCTCTTCACGGGACAAGAGCGCGGTCTGGAAGGCCACTGGATCGAAGGCACTGCGTAACGCGGTCACCGGGATGTCCAGGTCATCCTGGAGCGACGTCGCCAGGGTCTCGGAAACCGCAGCAAGGATCAGGCGTGAAGCCGGGAACCCGCGCAGCAAATCACGCCCCGCACGACTGAGCCGCGTTGCGCCATGGAAAATCACCACCACCCGGATCTGCGGCATGTCCTTGAGAACAGGCAATAAGGTCCGGGCCACACCGGCGCCATCGAGCAACACCACGCGAGCATCGCCGTCGAGCAACGCCTGGCGAAAACGGCTGTGCATGAGGGGTTTGAACAGGCGCCAGACATGCCGGCCCTTGAGTCGCGAAGAGGTCAGATTCCACTCGAGCGCCGGCCCTACGTCGACCTGGCAGGCGGACGCCGAGCCCTGCAAGAGCCAGGTTCTGACAGGCATCGCAGGCTCCATCCGCGAAAGAATCTGTTCATGAACCTTGTGTACCGAAGCGAACGGCGAACCGCCCGCCCACATGACATTGATAATGCTCATCGAGCGGCAAACCTTTTATCGCGAACCGGAACTCGTGCTTCGCGGCATTCAGTAATTGATAAGCCAGCCAATGCAGACTCCGAGCAAGAGAACCAGGGATATCTTGAGTTGCTCGCGGCGCTTGCGACGCGCCTTGCGCCGACGCTCCATGGGCACTTCCACATGGACGCCGAATCCGGTGTGCAAAACAGCATCCCCTTCCAGCATCACCGCCGTCAAGTTCAGCTGTGCATAGCGAAGGGACAGGGCTTTTTCACCACCGAAACCGGCAAAGGGCGCGCAAAGCCGATACTCCTTCAACCGTCGCAACCCCGGGTTGAGAGAAAAACTCTGCCATTCAGGTTTATCTGAAATCAATGGATAACAGGGCACTCCTCCGATGACTTCCCGCTCGCCCAGGTGGATGTAAGGGCTATGGACACTCAAGTCATAGACATAATTGCGCAGCCACACTTGCAGGATCTCGGGACGCTGCTCCAGGACCGTGCGCGAATCCTCCACGAAGGCCGGGCGATAGAACTCCCAGTCATCCTCGCAATGAAAGACGTAGGGCGTCTTCACCTGCCCGTACGCCAGGTCGATCGAGGCCAACTGCCCCAGCTTCGGCCGATTGACGAAAACCGTGGTGCGGTGTTTCCAGCTGGCAGGGACAACGGCGTGGACGCCTTCGTCCCCGGCATCCTCGGTGATGAAGACCTCACGAATCGGCGCGGTATTGAACCGGTCGAAACTCTCCAGCGTTCGCTCGAGCAAATCGAGCCGGCCACAACTGGTCACCACCAGAGTAACGTCACTATCGTCGGAAAACTGCACGTGAAATACCATTTAACCAAACGCCACCCGAACATCAGGATGACGCAACGGTTCCTGTCAAACGCCTAGCTTCAGGCGCAATGTTTCCAGAAGACTCAACGGTGCCCGAGGCCGTAACGGCGGTTCCAGCGCTTGAACGATTTTCTGACCGATGCGCGCGAAGCTGAACTGCGCCAGCGCCAGCTCCTGGCCGTTGCGGGCCACGCTGCGCGCCAGCTCGGGGTCGGCGCGCAGCCTGGACAGTTTTTCCTGAAGTTGCGCGATGTCGCGGTACAGCACCACGTTATGCATGTCCTGCAAACCCAGCGCATGTGCCTCATCGGCACCTTGATCGAACGCCAGCAGCACACAGCCACAGGCCATGGCTTCGAAATTCTTGATCATGAACTCGCCCATACCGACATCGGCACTGACGAAAAAGCGAATACGGTTGAGCGTATCGCAATATTCTTCGCCGGACTTGGTCCGGGTGACGACCAGCGGCTCAACGCGACCCAGCTCATCGAGCAGCGCCTTGCGGCCACTGTAGGCGACACTGTTGGTGCTGCCGACGAAGGCCAGTTCGATATCGCGCTCACGCCCCTGATCCTGCAATAGCGACTGATCGTAGCCCTTGGGCACGAATACCGCATCGAAACCTTCGCCGCGCAGGCGTTCAGTCACCATGAAGCCGGAGCTGATGACACGCACCCACGGCAGGCGACGATAGTGCGCGCTGAACTTGCCGGTGTATTTGCACGGGATGTAGTTCTGGTAGGCGTCGTGCTCTAGGATCACCAGGTTGGGGATCGTGCGGATGAAACCGACCTGGCGGATCTCCTGCTTGAAGCGCAGGAAAAATACGATCCGGTCGTAGCGCGATACATCCACGTGCCGCCGAAAATAGCCACGCAGGTTGCGTTGCTCCTGGCTGTCGAGCCAACGCAGGTCGCATTCGCAGTGAGCAGCCACACCTTCGTAGAGTCGGTCCAGGATGGCCCGCTGCTCTTTCTGCACCAGAAATAGAACTTTCATCGTCTTCCTTGCGGCACCGAACGACTTGATAAATAACCGGGGGCCTTGATGTGCCGTAGCGCAAAGACGCCCCGCCTTGAGCCGTTAAAGCCGCCAGAACAGTTCATGGCGACGCACGGCCTTGCGAAAAAATTCGTTCTCGCCATAAGGCGATCCGGCACGCCCAGCCAGCAAACGTTGGAGACCACGGCGCAGGCGACGCTTGAACGGCGCTCGCGGTTGCAGATCGTGCATCATGCCCAACGCCATGGCCTTGTCGCGCTGGCCGGGCAGTGCCAACGGCAGGCTGACGGGATGCATTGGCCGGCCCGGGTCGAAGTACGGCGGCAACGCAATGCCCGCACCCGCATCGCCCATGGGCCAGCGGTCGTTGTCGTGCAGGTGATTGGCGTAGCCCAACAGCGTGGTGGGTTGCCATGGCAAGCCTTCGAGGGCCTGCAGGACGGCATGGTGTGCGCAGAGATGGTCGGGATGCGGGTCGAGGGTGGGGTGCGGCAACACGATGACCTCGGGACGCGCCTTGAGCAGCAGTTCCCGCAGATCGGCCAGCAGATTGGTCCAGGTCGGCGCGCCATCGGCATCGCCGGGCAGGGAAAACGGGTTCATCTGGCGCAACAGTCGGGTATCGCTCAGGTCCGCCTCCCGGGAGCCCTGGGGCTGGTCGGGCGCGGCCTGCATCGCGGCCAGTTGCAGGCAGAAGTAACCCAGCTGAACACAATGGGCCTCCGGAACCCCGGCCCAGCGCGGCACGGCGATGCTGTCCCAGGCGCGCAAGCGGCCCTTGAGCCGCGCGGCTTCGGCACGATCCAGGCCCATCTGCTGGTAATGCTCGGCTTCGATTTCACCCGCCGTCAGAGTCACGATCCAGGCTTCATCCGCCTGGCTGTACAGCCCATAGGCGGCCAGTTCCGCATCGTCGGCGTGGGGCGCGATGACCATCACCCGCTGACGCTGGACCTGCGGCGAGGTGAAAGACCATAGCGTCGGCTCGCCCTGCAAGCGGCAAAAACGTCCGCGCAGGCGCAGCTCGCCCCGGGACAGCGCCGGGCCCTGCTCGCTCAGGTTGAGGTAGCGCAGGCCGTTGACGCCGCGCTCGAAAGTTTGCCGGTCCGGACATTCACCGCCCGACAACTCGACAGCCGGGTCGATGAAGCGCCCCAGCCAGGTACTTTTCATTCGCAACGCGAGGATCAGCGTCGCGCCATCGTCCAGGATCACCCCTTCGTCCAACCGCAGGTGCCCATTATTCAGGTGCACCTTGGGTTGCTGGGTGAACGGCGGGAAGCTGTATTGGTAGTCGTCGCGAGGCGAATAAAACAAGTGGTCGGCGAACCACGCTTCATGGGCGACCCAGGCCAGTACCGCCAGCACCAGCGGCAACCACCAGGCCACCAGGATGCCGAGCAAGACCAGTACGACAAACGCAAGCAACAGCCCGACGCGCTTGTTGCGGCGGTGACGCTTGAGCAATTGCTGCTTTCGACTTATCGGCGGGTTCATACGGTAAACACCGGCACGGGGTTGCACCAACGGTCCTTGTACTCCCGGTCCGCCCGACCGAATGAAAAACGCAACGGCTTGCCGGCGGCACGGGCATGTTCCCAGGCGCTCTGGGTGTTGAGGAAGCTCAACACGCTGCCGGGGCTGAACTCTCGGGTCTGCGGGTCGACGCCGCCGTTGATGTACTCGACGCTGATCCATTCCGGCGCTTCGACGCGGTACACCAATTGAATGGCGATCGGCGCATCGTTGAGGAAGATCACCGAACCGATCAGCCATTCGCGCAACAGCTCGATTACTTCGGCCATGCGCTCGGCTCCGGTGGCCGCAAAGCCCCAGCGACGCAGGAAGAGGTCGCAGTAAATCGCAGCCAGCTCCGTACTGGAGAACTCGTCGACCGGCCGTACCACACCGCCCGCTTCTTCCAGCAAGCGCAGCTCACGACGCTGGTTGTAGCGAAACTTCTTCGACAATTCTTCCGGGGTACGGGCCATGGCCAGTTGCTCCTGCTGCAACTTCATGCCACTGAAGCGCCCTTCGTTGAGGGCCGACAGGTAACGTGCGCGGTGGCGCAACGGCGCCTGGGCGTCGGGAGCCGCCGGTAGAATCAACTCGGCGTTCCCCAAGTCGAACAGGCCCTTTTTGCCGTTGCGCTTGAGCACGTCCTTGGATAACGCGAGGTCACGACCCCAGGTCGCAATGGCTGCCTTGAGCTCACCATCTTGTTCGAACGCCAGGTAGCGCACGGGAATCCCGGCCAGGGCCGCCAGACGTTCGATCACCTGCGGATGGGTGGCCACACTGCCGCCATAGCGCTGCCAGGCCTGGGCATACATCGACGCGTCTATGGTTGACCAGCCGCGCTCGCGCCAGCCTTGGAATCGGTTGAGCATCAGGCCCTCGGCGCCAGTTCGGTGACTTGGGGCAAGCGCCAGAATGCCTCGCGAACGGCGCGATCCGAGAACCGCTCGCGCAGGCGGTCGAGCATCAGCTCGGCGCATTGGCGACGCTGCGATTCGTCCATGGCAGCCAGGTGTTGCAGCCCCTGGGCCATATGTTCGGCGTCGCCCAGCGGAAACAGAATGCCCACGCCCTCGACCACTTCCTTCGCACCGCCACAGGCCGTGGCCAGCAGGGGGACCCCGGCGCCCATGGCTTCGAGCAGCACCATGCCGAATGGCTCATGGTCGGAGCTCAGGGCAAATACATCAAAAGCACGGAAGTAACGGCGCGCCTCGGGCACCTGACCGAGAAACAGCACGCGATCGGCAATGCCCAACTCCAGCGCCAGCTCCCGAAGGTCCTGCTCCAGACGGCCCTTGCCGAGGATCGCCAGTTGGCTATGGGCGGGCAGGTACGCCAGTGCCGCGGCAAATCCGCGCAGCAAGGTGGCCTGATCCTTGTCCGGGTGCAGGCGACCGACATTGCCGACAATCCAGGCGTTCGTATCCAGCCCGAGGGTCTGGCGCGCTTCATCCCGAGAAACCAGGCAGGCCTGGGTGGCCTCGAGATCGATGCGATTGTAGAGCGTCTGGATCCTGGCAACCGGCCATTTCGGCAGGCAGCGGCGCATGTCGTCGCGCACCGCGTCGGAGACCCCGAGCAAGCTCAGGCGCTTGCGAAAAAGGTGAGCGAACAGACGGCGGGTACGCCGTTGGTAATCGCCAAAGGCATGGTGCACGCCAATCACCGGCAGGCCGGTGCCAAGCAGGGCGATGTAGATCGGCTTGAAGCGATGGGCGATGCAGAAACTGAAGTTGCGCGAAGCGGCGATCTTGCGCAAATCGCCGATGGCGCCCAGCTTCAGGCCACGAATGGCGCTGGAGCTGTACTCCATGAACAGCACCTCGTCCGAGGCACAACCAGCGGCGACTTGCGCGTCCGCCGCCCCGGTGAGGAACACCGTGGTCACGCGATAGCCAGTCCCCGCGAACAGGCTGGCGTACTGACGGGCACAGTCCAGGAACGGCCCGTCATAACCGTGGCAAAACTGCAGCACATGTCGCTCAGCCGAGCGTGTCATAAGCATCCACGCCGTCTTTGACCACCAGAATGTCTTCCATGATCAGGTACTGCAGGTCGGAGCCGAAGAACATGTTCAGCGCGTCGGTCGGCGAGCAGATCATCGGCTCGCCACGGCGGTTGAGCGAAGTGTTTAGGGACACGCCGTTGCCGGTCAGGACTTCCAGGGCCTTCATCATGTCGTAGTAGCGCGGGTTGTATTCGCGCTTGAGCACCTGGGCCCGGGAAGTGCCGTCTTCATGGACGACTTCCGGCACGCGGGTCTTCCATTCTTCGGCCACTTCGAAGGTGAAGGTCATGAAGGGGGCCGGGTGATCGACTTTGATCATCTGCGGCGCGACGGTGTCGAGCATCGACGGGCAGAAAGGCCTCCAGCGCTCGCGGAACTTGATCTGTTCGTTGATGCGATCAGCCACGCCACTGGCGCTTGGGCAACCAATGATCGAACGACCGCCCAAGGCGCGCGGACCGAATTCCATGCGTCCCTGGAACCAGGCGACCGGGTTGCCGTCGACCATGATCTTGGCAATCCGCTCAGGAGTGTTGTCGATCTTGCGCCAGGCCGGTTTGCTCGGGTGGCGGGCGCACGCGGCGATCACGTCTTCGTTGCTGTAGGCCGGGCCGAGATAGACATGTTCCATCTTCTCCACTGGCACGCCACGGACATGGGACACATAGGCCGCCGCACCTACTGCGGTGCCGGCGTCGCCGGAAGCCGGTTGCACGAACAGTTCCTTGACGTCGTCACGGGCGATGATTTTCTGGTTCAGCTTGACGTTCAATGCGCAGCCGCCAGCGAACGCCAGCTTGCCGGTTTCCTTGAGCACGTCACCCAGGTAATGGTCGATCATTTGCAGCGCGAGCTTCTCGAACAGCGCCTGCATGCTGGCCGCGTAGTGAATGTACGGCTCGTCAGCGATGTCGCCTTCGCGTTTCGGGCCGAGCCATTCGATCAGCTTCGGCGAGAAGTAGAAGCCCTTGCCCTTTTCTTTATAGCGACGCAAGCCGATCACGTTGGCGTAGTCGGTGTTGATCACCAACTCGCCATTTTCGAACGACGCCAGGCGCGAGAAATCGTACTTGCTGGCATCGCCGTAGGGCGCCATACCCATGACCTTGAATTCGCCGTCGAGCATCTCAAAACCGAGGAACTCGGTGATCGCGCCATACAGGCCGCCCAGGGAGTCCGGATCGAAGAATTCCTTGATCTTGTGGATCTTGCCGTTCTCACCATAACCGAAGAAGGTCGTGGCGTATTCGCCCTTGCCGTCGATGCCCAGGATCGCGGTTTTTTCCTGGAAACCCGAGCAGTGATAGGCGCTGGAGGCGTGGGCCAAGTGGTGCTCGACCGGCTCGATCTTGATTTTTTTCGGATCGAAGCCCAGTTGCTCCAGGCACCAGACGATCTTGCGGCGATAGCGCTTGTAGCGACGGTTGCCCATCAGGATCGCATCGAGGGCACGATCCGGGGCGTACCAGTAACGCTTGGCGTAATGCCAGCGCGCCTCGCCGAACAGGCTGATCGGGGCGAACGGAATCGCCACCACATCGACGTCGGACGGCTTGATGCCAGCCTGTTCCAGGCAGAACTTCGCCGACTCATAAGGCATGCGGTTCTTTGCATGTTTATCGCGTACGAAGCGCTCTTCCTCGGCCGCCGCGATCAGCTTGCCGTCAATGTACAGCGCTGCGGAAGGATCATGGCTAAGGGCGCCGGACAGGCCAAGAATCGTCAATGCCACAGGGGTCTAGCCTCTTATGTCTGCATACGGGCGACAAGCGCCTCGAAAAATTGATGTGCCGCTCGCCAAGGGCGCGGGGCAGCTAAAGGGCGGGATTATAGCTTAAAAGCGGCAGCAAGCCTCTAGCGGTGAGTGGCAAGTAGCTTTATTGGCAGCCAGGCATAACCCCGTGGCGAGGGAGCTTGCTCCCGCTCGACTGCGCGGCGGTCGTAAAACCTGCCAACTGTTTTTCACTGGTGCACGGCGTTGAATGGCTTTGGGGCTGCTACGCAGCCCAGCGGGAGCAAGCTCCCTCGCCACGGGGTCATCGATTGCCTCGAGTGAGCGGCACGGTCACAGCAGGGTTCAAGCGTTGTCGACGACCTTGGGCACCCGCTGATCAATCACCCGATACAACGCACTGTCCTCAGGCCAGTTACGCATGAACCGCGCGCGATCCCGGGCGTAGGCCTGGGCGAAGCTGGCGTCGGAGCGGTGCTGGCACATCGAGTCGAGGTCGATCAACGCCCAGCGGTCGTGCTGCCAGAACAGGTTATGGCCCTTGAAGTCGCCGTGGCTGATGCGCTCGCGGATCAGGTCGGTGAACAGCCGGTCCAGCGCAAGCAATTCACGCTCGGGCGCTTCGCCGTTCGCCACATAGGGCGCAAAGCGCTCGATAATGTCCGGCCCCGCCAGGTATTCGGTGACCAGGTAAGCGCCGCGGCGCAGCCACAGGAAACGCTTTTCCATCACCGCCAGGGGCTTGGGCGTGGCGATGCCGAGGAAAGCCAGGCGATGGCCTTCGCGCCAGGAGTGCCAGGCACGGCTCGGGCGCCAGAAGCGCTTGAGCCAATGGGCGAAATTCTTGATGTTGTAGCGCTTGATCACCAGGGGGCGACCGCTTACCTCGACCTTGCCGACGCTCGCCGCGCCACCGGTCTTGTACAGGTGACCCTGGTCGAGCAAGGCGTCCGCCTGTTCCAGCACCGGGAGCATGGCCGCTTCTTCATCGCGACGAATCGCCCGCAGGCCAAACGCCCCGCGCCGCACACTGAACAGGCTGCACTCGCGCCCAACCTTTTCCAGGAAGTCTTTCAGGCGCCAGGCATGAACCTTGTCGATCTGTTTTTGCAGGGCTTCCATGGGCAACGCATGTTCGGCGTTGCCCAGCAGGTAATACACCAGCAGCTCTTCATTGAACGGCTCGAGGGACTTGGGTAATTGGGCGAAAAACACGCCCAGGTTCTCGAGGACTTTTTGTCGAGACAATGGCTGTCCCGGGGTTTCGGCGCGAATGCCAGCCCCATCGATCAAATAGAGCTTGCCATCGTGACGCAGCAGATTGTCCAGGTGCAGGTCTTCCTGCCACAGGCCTTTGCCATGCAATTGCGCGATGGCGCCCAAAGCCTCGGCCAGCACCGCTGTTTGTTCATCTGCCAACAATGGCAACTGCTCGACGTATCTCCAGGCATCCCCCAGGCTCTCGGCGCCTTCGAGCAACTCGAACAACAACCAGCCACCTTCGCCCTCTTTCAGGCCATCGGCGAGCAATAGCGGAGTCGTCAGCCCTTGTTCCGCCAGCAGGCGCACGCCTTGCAATTCCCGTTGAAAATGCCGGGCGGCCTTGCTGCCTACCAGCAATTTTGCAAGGACCGGGCGACCGCGCCAGACGCCCGCACCGACGTAACGCTGCCCCGGCAGTACCCGCAGCAGCGTCAGCAATTGCAATTGCGCCGGGCCTGCGGCATCGGCCAATGTCAGGCTCAGTGGCAGGCTGGGGCTGCGGCCAGCGCTCTTCAATTCGGACAACTGCATCAACGGGCCTCCTTATGGCTGCGCCGGGCGCTCAGTCGAGTCACCCAGCCATCGACCAGCCCGCTGTCGGGCGGCTGGTCCAGATAGGTAGACAACAGCTGGCGCACATCAGCGTCGCTCCATATGGCGGCGCGACGCAGCAACGGCTCTAAATCCTTGACTCGATCACGCTGGCCGAACAGCAACGGCCGGGTCTTTTCCAAATCGATCAATTGCGCCTGGTAGCCGCTGGCAGTGGCTTGCAGGAAGATGTGCTTGGGATAAAAGCAACCGTGCACCTGGCGCACCTCGTGCAGGCGCCGCGCCAACTGGCCGCAGGCTTCAAGGATGGTGGCATGTTGCGCCGCCGTCAGGGTCGGCCAGCGTTGCAACAGCGAATCCAGGTCATCCCAGCCATCCAGGGCTCGGGTCAGCAGGATCGCCCGCACTTCGCCGTCCACCTTGCGCTGGCCGTAGAAGACTGCTTGCAGGGCCGGAATCCCCAGTTGGCGATAACGGCTGATGTTGCGAAACTCCCGGGAAAAACTCGGCTCGCCAAAGGGATGCGACCAAGTCCGGGTCAGGTAATTGCTCTGGCGCTTGAGGTAGTAGCCGCGGCCCTCCAGCTCCAGCCGGAACACGCTGCTCCACCCATCGCCCGAAGTGTTGGGCTCATCCACCGCGTCCAGTTCGCGCGCCCATAAGGCTTCGAAGCTGTCCAGGCCATGACGTTGCAGCAACGCCCGGTCTTCAGCGGCCAGAAAATCAGTCATTCACGCCCCTCGAAAAATCTCACCACGTGGCGGATGCGTTTCTTGTCGCACGCATCGAGCCGATCACGCTGGCGGTATTGCAGGTAAAAGCGCAGTCGCTGGGTGGCCGACAAGTGATACTTGGCCACTTTGTCCAGGCACGCCAGGTCTTTGGTGATCCGGTACTTGAGCCAGAAACCACGCCAGAAATCCCCGTTCGGACAATCGATCAGGAACAGTCGTGACTGGTCATCGATCAGCAGGTTGCGCCATTTCAAATCGTTGTGGGTAAAGCGATGGCCATGCATGGTCCGTGTGTAGTTCGCCAGTTGCTGGCTCACGCCATCGACCCAGGCACGATCCGCCAGCCGCGGATCATGACGTTCGGCCAGGGCCGAGAGATCTTCGGTATCGGGCAGCTCACGGGTGATCATCGCGCCACGTGCGTAGGTCGCGCCGTTGCGCTCCAGGCCCCAGGCAATGATTTCGGCGGTGGGAATGCCCCATTTGGCGAAGCGCTTGAGGTTCTGCCACTCGGACTTTACCCGCGGCTTACCCAAGTAGCGGCGCAAGCCCTTGCCAGCCCCGACGTAGCGCTTGACGTAGTAATTCACGCCGTTGCGCTGCACCCGGACCACCTCCGACAACGGATCACGGGTCAGCCGCTCCCCTTGCAGGGCAAACACCGCGTCGAGACTGCCAAAATCCTGTGCCAGGTCGGCGTAGGCCGGTTCCAGTTTCCAGCCCGACATCAGAGCGCGTCCCCGTACCGCTGTTTGCGGGCATACAACTTGTTGGCCTTGCCTTCGAGCCAGCTCAGCAGCGACGCCTCTTCGGCGAGGATCCGCCGCAGCGGCTGCTGGAAATAGCCCTTGAGAAAGCGCAGCTTGTCGCGGCGGGTCAGGCCGATGTCCAGCGCCGAGAAATACAGCGCCGCCAGGTCCTTGTTGCGCCAGCGAGTGGTGATGGCCGGACGGGTCTGGGCACGGTGCAGGTCAATCACCGAGAGCTTGAAATCTCCAGGCGTCACCGGCTTGTCGGTGTGCAGCAAAAAATGGCAGATGTAGCAGTCACGATGGTTGACCCCGGCACGGTGCATCATGCCCGTCATGCGCGCCACTTCGGCGATCAGGGCACGCTTGAGCGCCGGCTGTGGCGGCTGCTTGACCCAGTCGATGCTGAAGTCTTCAAGGCTGATGGTCGGCGCCAGTTCTTCGGTGACGATGAACGAGTGCTGGTCCGCCGGATTGCTACCCTTCTCGCCATAAGCCACGGCGGTCATGGTCGGCACGCCGACTTCCTGCAAGCGCTGGATCGCTTTCCATTCCTGCCCTGCGCCGAGGACCGGCAATTTGGCGGTGATCAGGTTCTTGAAGATCTCGCCCCAACCGATGCCACGATGGATCTTCACGAAAAAGCCGCGACCGTCCACCTCCGTACGCAACGTGCGCCGGGCTTCCAGTTCGCGATAGACCTCGCCCTTGAGCGCTTCGACTTCGGTGAACGCATCGCGTCCGGCCCAAAGGCTCTTGAACGGTTCGGCCAGCATCAGTTTCATTGTGCGTGCTCCGCCAATATCACATCGGCCGCGTGCTGCGGCATGCTGTAGAGGTCGGCCGTCTCGGCGAAGGCCAGACCGTTGCGACTCCAGGCCGCCCGTGCATCGGCATCGCTCAGCATCCGGCCCAGGTACTCGGTGAGCTGCGCCTGTTCGAATGGCTCATCGAGCACCAGGCCGCTGTCGGCCTCGGCGATGTAATGGGCGTACCCGCACACCGCGCTGACCAGCACCGGCAATCCGGCCACCAGGGCTTCGAGCAGTACCGTACCGGTGTTCTCGTTGTACGCCGGATGGATCAGCAAGTCGGCGCCCAGCAGGAAACGCGGGATGTCGCTGCGGCCCTTGAGGAACCGCACGTTGTCACCGAGCCCAAGGGCGGCGCTCTGCAATTGGAATACTTTGGGGTCGTCCTGGCCGATTACAAATAGGCGGGTGCGTTTTTTCAGCTCCGAGGGCAGCGCGGCCAAGGCCTTGAGGCTGCGATCCACGCCCTTGGTCTTGAACCCGGAACCGATTTGTACCAGCAGCAGATCGTCATCGGCCAATTCGAATTCGGCACGGAACGCGGCGCGGATCTCGTCGGCATCGGCGGGCCGCCGACGGTCCTGGGCGATGCCCGGCGGCAGCAGGTGAAAGCGCTCCAGCGGCGTGTCGTAGTGCTTGATGAACAGCGGCTGCTGGACTTCGGAAATCATCAGCACCTCGGTTTTCGCGTCCTTGGCGAACACCGCCCGCTCGTATTCGGCGAAGTGCCGGTAGCGACCCCAACGCCGGTACAGCGAGTTGCGCAGGTTTTGCGCCTTGTCCTCGAAGCAGCCGTCGGCGGCGTAGTACACGTCCAGGCCAGGCATTTTGTTGAAGCCGATCAAGCGGTCCACCGGGCGCTTCGCCAGGTCGGCCTCCATCCACGCGCTGAGTTTTTCGTTGCGACGATGGTTGAACAGCGCCTTGACCGGCGCCACCAGCACCTCGAAGCCCGGTGGGACGTCGCCTTCCCAGATCAGTGTGTAGACGCGGATCTGGTGACCGCGGCGCTGGCACTCCAGGGCGATGCGCATGAAGTCACGCTGCAAGCCACCGAAGGGGAAGTACTTATAAAGGACAAAAGCCAATTGCATCAGCGCGGCTCCTCAGCCAATAACGTGCTCAAGTGGCTGGCAACACGCTCGGGGTTCAGACGCGTGAAGCACAGAGGCTGTTCGCGTTTCAGGTCAAACCGACGGGCATCTTCGGCCGTCGGCGGGTAGGTGCATTGTTTCTGCATGCAAGGGGCGCAAGGAAAATCGCTGGCGAGATGAACCTGGCGCTTGCCGTAGGCACCGGTAAGCACCGGGTTGGTAGGGCCGAGCAGCGAAATGGTCGGCACATCCAAGGCCGCGGCCAGGTGGCCGAGCCCCGTGTCGACTGCCACGCAAGCCTGGGCGCCGGCAAGCACCTTGCCCATGCCGCCCAGGTTCAGTTTCGGCAAGACCTCGACATTGCGCAGGCCCTTGGCGATGCGTTCGGCCCGGGCCTTCTCCAGCGGATTGCCCCACGGCAGCTTTACCACCACGCCGAATTGGCTCATGCGCTCGGTGAGCTGGCGCCAGTAGAGCTCAGGCCAGTGCTTGGACTCCCACGTCGTGCCATGCAGGAAAACCACATAAGGATATTTGCGTGGCAACTCGACCAGGCGATCGACGTTCAGGCCATAGTTGCCCAGGGTCTTGGGCAAGTCATAACCCAGCGCCACGGCGAACAATTGCCGCACACGCTCAACCGCATGCTGACCGCGCGCCACTGCCAGCCGGCGAGAGTAGAACCGCGCGGCCAGGGGTTCACGGGCAGAGTCTTTGTCCAGGCCTGCCACCGGAGCCTTGACGTAGCGGGTCAGCCAGGCGCTTTTCAGCAGGCCCTGCGCATCGATCACCAGGTCATATTTTTCGGCGCGCACGCTCTGTTTGAAGCGTCGCCATTCGCCGCTCTTGATGGTTTGCCAGAGGTTCTTGCGCCAGCGTCGGATCGCCACCGGGATGACCTTGCCCACGGCCGGGTGCCAGGTAGGGATTTCGGCGAAGCCTTCTTCCACCACCCAATCGAACTTGATCCCGGGAATCGCCCGCGCGGCGTCGGTCAAAGCCGGCAGGGTGTGGACCACATCCCCCAGCGAAGAAGTCTTGATCAGCAATACCCGCAAGTTACCGGACCTCCACGGGTGTGCCCTGCAACCGCTCCAGAGCCTCGTTCACCGACGGCGGCATGAGTTGGCGCAGGCAGTTGTAATGACCGAAGCGGCAGGTACGGTCGAAGCATGGACTGCATTCGATGCCCAGGCGCACGACTTCGACCTTGTCGGCCAACGGCGGCGTGAAGCCTGGCGAGGTGGAACCATAGACCGCGACCAATGGGCGGTTCAGGGCCGCGGCCACGTGCATCAGGCCGGAATCGTTGGACACCACCGAATCAGCGCAGGACAACAGATCGATGGCTTCGGCCAGGGAGGTATCGCCGCTGAGATTCACCGATTCCTCTCGAAGCCCGGGGATCAGCCGCGAGCGGATGTCTTCGCCCACGGGGTGATCTTTTTTCGACCCGAACAGCCAGACTTGCCAGCCTTCGCGAATCTTCGCCTCGGCGACTTGGGCGTAATGTTCCGCTGGCCAACGCTTGGACTCGCCAAACTCGGCGCCCGGACACAACGCCAGCACCGGACGATCCAGGCTCAGGCCGAACTTGGCCAGCGCCGCTTCACGGGTCACCGGATCGATCCGCAGGCTCGGACGCGGATAAGGCTTGGGCAACTCGGCGCCCGGCTCGTAGGCCAGGGCCATGAAGCGCTCGATCATCAGCGGATAACGGTCTTTATCCAGCGTGCGCACATCGTTGAGCAGGCCGTAGCGAAACTCCCCGCGCCAGCCGGTGCGCTTGGGAATGCCCGCGAAAAACGGCACCAGCGCAGATTTCAGGGAGTTGGGCAGCAGGATCGCCTGGTCGTACTGACCGGCCAGGGATTTACCGATGCGTCGACGGGTCGCCAGTTCCAGCGCGCCGTGGCCGAGCGGAAAGCTCAAGGCCTTGCGCACTTCGGGCATGCGCTCAAGGATCGGCCGACTCCACTCTGGAGCCAGCACGTCGATTTCACACTGTGGGTGGCGCTGCTTCAGACACTGGAAGAGTGTCTGCGCCATCACCATGTCACCGACCCAACTGGGCCCAACGATCAGAATATTCATGTGCTTTCCAAAAACGATACGGGGAGGCCTACGCCTCCCCGCCTCGAGAATCACTGTGGCTTAGGTCGTTGCCTGTTGCCTTCAATCTACAACACACCGCGAATCTACTGTGGGAGCGAGCCTGCTCGCGAAGAGGCCATCACATCCAGCATCAATGTCGCCTGACACTCCGCCTTCGCGAGCAAGCTCGCTCCCACAGGGTTTTGCATGTATTTGCAGCTCAATGCTGCACCGCCAATCCATTGTGGGAGCGAGCCTGCTCGCGAAGAGGCCATCACATCCAGCATCAATGTCGCCTGACACTCCGCCTTCGCGAGCAAGCTCGCTCCCACATTTAAAACTTCAGCTCAGCCCCAGCTCTCGCCAGATCCGCAGCACTTGTCGACGCTCATCCACGAACTGGTCGCCGGTGATCACCCCGGCGTCTTTCTGCAAGGCCTGGCGGTGAGCGGCGGAGCGGAAGGCCTTATAGGCCTCGCGCAACAGGGCAGCATCTTCAGCGGGCATCAGCCCGGCCTCCTCCAGCCCTTCCAGAATCCGGATGTTATCGGTGTAGCGCAGCAGCGACGGGTATTGCTCGGACCACGCCAGGGCCGCGTATTGCACCATAAATTCTATATCGACGATACCTCCGGCATCCTGCTTGAGGTCGAAGGGCGCCGTAGCCTCGAAGGCGTTCGGTGCGGTCCCGGCAGCGGTGGTCTTGCTGCCCAGGTTGTCGCGCATCTTCGCGCGCATTTCGCTGACCTCCTGGCGCAGCATCGGCAGATCGCGCTTGCGTCCCAGCACCTGGGCACGAACTTTCTCGAACGCCTGGCCCACATCCTGGCTACCCACCAGCACTCGGGCCCGCACCAGGGCCTGGTGCTCCCAGGTCCAGGCTTCGTTCTCCTGATAGCGAGCAAACGCCCCGAGGGAACTGACCAGCAACCCGGACGCACCGGACGGCCGCAGGCGCATGTCCACTTCATAAAGCTGCCCGGAATTGGTCTGGGCCGTCAGCAAGTGAATGATCCTTTGGCCGAGCCGGGTGAAAAACTGCGCGCCGTCGATCGGTTTCGGGCCATCCGTTTCCGCCTGGGGATCGCCGTCATGGATGAACACCAGGTCCAGGTCCGAACCATGCCCCAATTCCAGGCCGCCGACTTTCCCATAACCGACAATAATGAAGCCCGGATCGCACAGGCTGCCATCGGTGCGCAATGGTACGCCGTGCTTGGCAGCCGTCTGGCGCCAGGCCAGGGCCAGCACTTGCTCGAGAATCGCCTCGGCCAGCCAGGTCAGGTAATCGCTGACTTTCATCAGCGGCAGGCTGCCGGCGATTTCCGAAGCGGCCACCCGCAAACGGTGCGCCAGCTTGAAATGCCGCAGCGCCTCCATTTGTTGTTCGAGGTCGTCCTCGGGAATCCGCGTCAGGCGTTCGCGCAACTCGGCGGCCAGCTCTGGCGCCAAGGGCGGCTTGAACAGGCGCCCCTCGTTGAGCAACTCATCGAGCAACAGTGGGAACCGGGTGATCTGCTCGGCGATCCACGGGCTTGCCGCGCACAGCGTCAGCAAGCGTCGCAAAGCACCGGGATTTTCGGTCAACAACACCAGGTAAGCCGAACGGCGCGCCACCGCCTCTACCAGCGGAAGCACCCGCTCCAGCACCAGGTCCGGGTTGGCATGCTCCACCGCCTGGGCCAGAAGACGTGGAATGAAGGCATCCAGACGTTCGCGCCCCAGGCGCTGCATGGCGCGCAATTGCGGGCTGCCGCGCAAGGCAGCGAGGGCCTTGAGCGCTTTGGGTGCATCGGCGAAGCCACCCTCTTCCAACTGACGACACGCCGCTTCTTCATCCTGGCTGTCTTCCCACAAAGGCAACCATTCGCCGCCCACCACCACTTCGCTTTCGCCGCCCTCTTCTTCATCCGGGTCGGCGATGACCTGGCCGAAATGCCAGGCCACGCGCCCACGCCAGTGCATCAACTGCTCATGAAAGCTCGACCAGTCGGCAAACCCCAGCATGAACGCAATGCGTGCCTGGTCCTGCGGGCTGTCCGGCAACATCTGGGTCTGGCGGTCGGCAATGGCCTGGATCGCATGCTCGGTATAACGCAAGAACTCATAACCCTGGCGCAGCTCGTCGACGACCTTGGCCGGCAGGTAACCCTGGCCTTCGAGAATGCCCAGTACCTTGAGCAGCGGACGCTGCTGCAAGCTCAAGTCTCGGCCGCCGTGGATCAGCTGGAACGCCTGGGCAATGAACTCCACTTCGCGGATGCCGCCCGATCCCAGCTTGATGTTATCGGCCATGCCCTTGCGCCGGACTTCCTGCTGGATCAGCTGCTTCATGGTGCGCAGCGCTTCGATGGCGGAAAAATCCAGGTAACGGCGATAGACGAACGGACGCAGCATGTCGAGCAGTTGCGCCCCGGCCACCTGGTCGCCGGCCACTACCCGCGCCTTGATCATGGCGTAGCGTTCCCAGTCGCGGCCCTGGTCCTGGTAATACTGCTCCAAGGCATTGAAGCTCAGCACCAGCGCACCGGCCGAACCGTAGGGGCGCAGTCGCATGTCGACGCGAAATACGAAGCCGTCGACGGTCATCGGGTCCAGGGCCTTGATCAAGCGTTGGCCCACCCGGATGAAAAATTCCTGGTTATCCAGCGGCCGCTTGGCGCCGACGGTTTCGCCACCTTCGGGGTAGGCAAAGATAAGGTCGATGTCCGACGACAGGTTCAGCTCCACCGCGCCAAGCTTGCCCATGCCCAGGATGACCATGTGCTGCGGCTCGCCGGTGCGTCGTCCGGTAGGCGTGCCGAATTGCTGGCTCAGGCGCAGGTATAACCATTGGTAGGCCTGGTCGATGCAGGCATCGGCCATGTCCGAGAGGTCGCGGCAGGTCTGGACCAGATCGGCCTGGCGGTTCAAGTCACGCCAGATGATCCGCACCTGGTGGCGAGTGCGCTGGCGGCGCAGGACGCGACCCAACTCCTCTTCGCTCTCGGCAGCCTGCACGGCGGCGCCGATCTGTGCGCACAGCTCACCGGGGGCAAAGCTGCGGTCCAGCTCACCGCTGCCTACGAGCGCCAAGAGCATTGCAGGGTCGCGCACACTTTGCTCGACGACAAAGTCGCTGGCGGCGGCGACACGCTGGAACGCCTCCCAGCGCTGCGGCGTCCAGGTCGACAGCTCATGGTCATGGCCGAGCAAGGTGACCGCCGCACGGAACGACTGCTCGGCACGGCTGACCAATGACTGGAGAATTGCCGGTAGCTTTTCAGCTATTGGGACAAGCGAGGGCAGGCTCATGGTCTATCCTTGATCGGCGCGGGAAAGGCTCGATGTAGCGTTTTTGCAAAAGACACTACCTGATCGACTGTCGAACAAAGATGATAAATAGCTGAAAATCTGATTTTATTGGCAGCCGGCATCAAGTTTTTACCTGTTCGAGTTGGCTAAAGACCAACAGTAACGATTATTCTCACAACGAAACGAGGGGCCACGAGCCGCTCAGGTGTAGTTTTACTACTCGTCTATACATTCGAAAGGCTGAAACGGCCGACGATTTGTAGTAAAACTACACGCCGCCGAAACAACCCTTCGGCAATCCAAGAATTTATATCGTCTGCCCACAAGGCCAGTCGCAAACTCAGGCAACCGATTCTGGTAGCCTTTCCGCCCTGGAGCAAGCCATGCAAGACCTCGATCCCGTCGAAACCCAGGAATGGCTGGACGCCCTGGAATCGGTTCTCGACAAAGAAGGCGAAGACCGTGCTCATTATCTGATGACCCGTATGGGCGAACTCGCGACCCGCAGCGGTTCGCAACTGCCCTACGCCATCACCACGCCGTACCGCAACACGATCCCCGTTACCCACGAAGCACGCATGCCTGGCGACCTGTTCATGGAACGCCGCATTCGCTCGCTGGTACGCTGGAACGCGTTGGCCATGGTCATGCGTACCAACCTGAAAGATTCTGACCTGGGCGGTCACATCTCCAGCTTCGCCTCCAGCGCGACGCTGTATGACATCGGCTTCAACTACTTCTTCCAGGCCCCGACCGACGAACACGGCGGCGACCTGATCTACTTCCAAGGTCACGCATCGCCAGGCGTCTACGCCCGTGCGTTCATGGAAGGTCGTATCACCGAAGACCAGATGAACAACTTCCGCCAGGAAGTGGACGGCAACGGCCTGTCCTCGTACCCGCACCCTTGGCTGATGCCTGACTTCTGGCAGTTCCCGACCGTTTCCATGGGCCTGGGCCCGATCCAGGCGATCTACCAGGCACGCTTCATGAAGTACCTGGAAGCTCGCGGCTTCATCCCGGCCGGCAAGCAGAAAGTCTGGTGCTTCATGGGCGACGGCGAGTGCGACGAGCCGGAATCCCTGGGCGCGATCTCCCTGGCCGGCCGCGAGAAGCTGGACAACCTGATCTTCGTCATCAACTGCAACCTGCAGCGCCTCGACGGCCCGGTTCGCGGCAACGCCAAGATTATCCAGGAACTCGAAGGCGTGTTCCGTGGCGCCCAGTGGAACGTCAACAAAGTCATCTGGGGCCGTTTCTGGGACCCATTGCTGGCCAAGGACGTCGACGGCATCCTGCAGCGTCGCATGGACGAAGTCATCGACGGCGAGTACCAGAACTACAAGGCCAAGGACGGCGCGTTCGTCCGTGAGCATTTCTTCAACTCGCCTGAACTGAAGGCGATGGTTGCCGACTTGTCCGACGACGAGATCTGGAAACTGAACCGTGGCGGCCACGACCCGTACAAGGTCTACGCGGCGTACCACCAGGCGGTCAACCACAAAGAGCAACCGACCGTTATCCTGGCCAAGACCATCAAGGGTTATGGCACCGGTGCCGGCGAAGCGAAGAACACCGCGCACAACACCAAGAAGGTCGATGTCGACAGCCTGAAGTTGTTCCGCGACCGCTTCGACATTCCGGTCAAGGACAGCGAGCTGGAAAACCTGCCGTTCTTCAAGCCTGAAGAAGGCAGCGCCGAAGCCCGTTACCTGGCCGAGCGCCGTGCCGCACTGGGCGGATTCGTGCCGCAGCGTCGTGCCAAGAGCTTCAGCATCCCGACACCGCCACTGGACACCCTCAAGGCGATCCTGGACGGCTCGGGCGACCGTGAAATCTCCACCACCATGGCTTTCGTGCGGATCCTCGCGCAACTGGTTAAGGACAAGGAAATCGGCCAGCGCATCGTCCCGATCATCCCGGACGAAGCCCGTACTTTCGGTATGGAAGGCATGTTCCGCCAACTGGGCATCTACTCGTCCGTCGGCCAGCTCTACGATCCGGTCGATAAAGACCAGGTGATGTTCTACAAGGAAGACAAGAAGGGCCAGATCCTCGAAGAAGGCATCAACGAAGCGGGCGCCATGAGCTCCTTCATTGCCGCCGGTACTTCGTATTCCAGCCACAACCAGCCAATGCTGCCGTTCTACATCTTCTATTCGATGTTCGGCTTCCAGCGTATCGGCGACCTCGCCTGGGCCGCAGGCGACAGCCGCACCCGTGGTTTCCTGATCGGCGGTACCGCAGGCAGAACCACCCTGAACGGCGAAGGCCTGCAGCACGAAGACGGTCACAGCCACATGCTGGCCGGCACCATCCCGAACTGCCGCACCTATGATCCGACCTACGGCTACGAGCTGGCGGTGATCATCCAGGACGGCATGAAGAAGATGACCGAAGAGCAACAGGACGTCTTCTACTACATCACCGTGATGAACGAGTCCTACCAGCAGCCAGCCATGCCGGCCGGTGTCGAGGAAGGCATCGTCAAGGGCATGTACCTGCTCGAGGAAGACACCCGCGAAGCGGCGCATCACGTGCAACTGATGGGCTCCGGCACCATCCTGCGCGAAGTGCGTGAAGCGGCGAAAATCCTGCGTGAAGAGTTCAACGTCGGCGCCGACGTCTGGAGCGTGACCAGCTTCAACGAACTGCGTCGCGACGGCCTGGCCGTAGAGCGTACCAACCGCTTGCACCCTGGCCAGAAGCCTAAGCTGAGCTACGTCGAAGAGTGCCTGAACGGCCGCAAAGGTCCGGTCATCGCTTCTACCGACTACATGAAGCTGTTTGCAGAGCAGATCCGCCAGTGGGTTCCTTCCAAGGAATTCAAAGTGCTGGGCACCGACGGTTTCGGCCGTAGCGACAGCCGCAAGAAGCTGCGTCACTTCTTCGAAGTCGACCGTAAGTTCGTTGTGTTGGCAGCCCTGGAAGCCTTGGCTGACCGTGGCGATATCGAACCTAAAGTGGTGGCCGAAGCCATCGCCAAGTTCGGCATCGATCCAGAAAAACGCAACCCACTGGACTGCTGAGGAGAATTTTCGTGAGCGAACTCATTCGCGTACCTGACATCGGCAGCGGTGAAGGTGAAGTAATTGAACTGTTTGTGAAGGTCGGCGACCGTATCGAAGCCGACCAGAGCATCCTGACGCTTGAATCGGACAAGGCCAGCATGGAAGTGCCTGCGCCGAAGGCCGGTGTCATCAAGAGCTTGAAAGTGAAGCTGGGCGATCGCCTGAAAGAAGGCGACGAATTGCTGGAACTGGAAGTCGAGGGCGCCGCTGCGGCGCCTGAAGCTGTCGCGCCTGCGCCAGCCCCGGCAGCCGCTGAGAAGCCGGCCGCCGCACCGGCTGCCGAAGCCGCCCCAGCTCCAGCCGCTGCACCTGCCGTTGCCACCGTCCAGGACATCCATGTCCCGGACATCGGCTCGTCGGGCAAGGCCAAGATCATCGAAGTATTGGTCAAGGTCGGCGACACCGTCGAAGCCGACCAGTCGCTGATCACCCTGGAATCGGACAAGGCCAGCATGGAAATCCCATCGCCGGCTGCCGGCGTGGTGGAAAGCATCGCGGTCAAGCTGGAAGACGAAGTCGGCACTGGCGATTTCATCCTCAAGCTGAAAGTAGCCGGTGCCGCCGCACCGGCCGCTCCCGCCCAGGCCGCTGCGCCTGCCGCCAAGGCTGAAGCCGCTCCGGCTCCGGCTGCCGCGCCAGCCGCCAAGGCCGAGGCGGCTCCGGTTGCCGCCGCGCCTGCTCCAAGCGGTGCCAAGGTGCACGCCGGTCCTGCGGTGCGTCAGTTGGCCCGTGAATTCGGCGTCGAGCTGTCCGCCGTCGGCCCGAGCGGCCCACACGGTCGCGTGCTGAAGGAAGACGTGCAGGCCTACGTCAAGGCCATGATGCAGAAGGCCAAGAACGCACCGGCCGAAGGCGCCACCGGCGGCGCGGGTATCCCGCCAGTCCCGGCAGTGGACTTCAGCCGCTTCGGCGAAATCGAAGAAGTGGCCATGACTCGCCTGATGCAAATCGGCGCGTCGAGCCTGCACCGCAGCTGGCTGAACATCCCGCACGTGACTCAGTTCGACCAGGCTGACATCACCGAGCTGGAAGCTTTCCGCGTTGCGCAGAAAGCCGTGGCCGAAAAGGCCGGCGTGAAGCTGACCGTTTTGCCGCTGCTGCTCAAGGCCTGTGCGCACCTGCTCAAGGAGCTGCCGGACTTCAACGCCTCCCTGGCGCCAAGCGGCAAGGCTGTGATCCGCAAGAAATACGTGCACATCGGCTTCGCCGTCGACACTCCGGAAGGCCTGCTGGTACCGGTCATCCGCAACGTCGACCAGAAAAGCCTGCTGCAATTGGCTGCCGAAGCAGCTGCCCTGGCCGAGAAGGCCCGCAGCAAGAAGCTCAGTGCAGACGACATGCAAGGCGCCTGCTTCACCATTTCCAGCCTCGGCCACATTGGCGGCACCGGCTTCACGCCGATCGTCAACGCGCCGGAAGTGGCGATCCTCGGTGTCTCCAAGGCCACCATCCAGCCTGTCTGGGACGGTAAAGCGTTCCAGCCAAAGCTGATGCTGCCGCTGTCGCTGTCCTACGATCACCGTGTGATCAACGGCGCCGCCGCCGCACGCTTCACCAAGCGTCTGAGCGACCTGCTGGGCGACATCCGCACCATCCTGCTGTAACACCGGGCGGCCCTCCCTCGCGGAGGGCCATTCGGACCACTGTTTTCCGAGCGCCACGCTCGTACCTCAACCCCGTCCATTTGGCGGGGCTTTTTTTGCCTGGAAAAAAGCCTGACATCAGAACCAGGCCATTCACCAGACAACTTTCCTACTTCCCCCCGCATGAATGACTACACCGCCTGTTAGTCATTGCCCACAAACTGCGCCCCCTCCCCCTGCGATATTTATTCTGCGCCGAGCTTTAGCATCCATCGATCAAGGCAACTAACTGCTTTGTAAAACTGAATATCGAATGGATTCGAATATGTTCAAGCCTACCGTCGGCCCCATTATCGGCCACACCACAACAGATCACTGTCGAATTTTTCTGCGAGGCGACTATGCCGACAACTTGGTATTTGCCGGCGTTCGCCATAGGCGCCAAGGCGATACAACGTGGTCGAAGGGACACTTTGTTCAATTGAACGCCCATCGCGACATGTCCGATGTCATCGTCTTGAATGGTCTTCAAGCCGATACGCTTTATGAATACCAGGCGGGCTGGTTCAGTCTCTTGAGCCCGACCCATACCGTGGAAACCATTGCGGAGCTGCCGCTGCAATGGCCCCGGACAACTTACCGTCTGCGCACGCAATCCGGCGCAGCCGATACACCGCGGGCCTATGTTGTCGGCTCTTGCCGTTATCTGCGGATCACTGGCGGCGTGCCGTCGTTGCCGGGGCTGGGGGACCGGACGTTTGCCGGCATCAATCGTCTGGTGGAAAAGGCCAACCCGCCAATCAGCGCGATATTAATGACTGGAGACCAGGTTTATCTCGACGACTTGAACGTTGTCGCGCCGGACCGAACCTATAAGAATATTCTTTTCAAATACCGCACGGCCTTTACCCAACCGCATATCAGCAAGTTGATGTCCAGCGTACCGACCTACATGATCCTTGATGATCATGAAATCGAAGATAACTGGCCGGCCAATAAAACCAGTCGCGATGCCGTGTTATATGCGAACGCCATGCAAGCCTATGGGATTTATCAAGCCAGCCATGGCCCTGCTCATGAACATTCAGAGGATGGCTTAAATAAATCACTGAAACACTACTGGTACCGATTGAGTCATGGCGATATTGAATGGTTCGTCACCGACAGCCGGACACAACGCAACCTGGCGGCAGACGATCGACGCATTCTCGATGAAGAACAGGAGCAAGCCCTGCTCGAATGGCTCATCAACAGCCGTGCCCGGGTCAAGCTCATCGTGACCAGCGTCTTGTTCTACCCCGACAGCAAGCACAATGACGCCGACGCCTGGCAGGCGTTCCCGGGCCAACGCCTGCGTGTTCTGGAAACCCTGCGTCGCCATGGGATCAAGAACGTGTTTTTCGTGACGGGTGACATCCATGGTTCGATGACCTGTCGCTTGCGTCACAGCCAGGATCCTGATTTCGAAGTCAACACCATCATTTCCTCGCCGTTTTGCAACAGCAAGCTGCTGCCTTATGCAAAAGCGGCGGATTTTGTTTTCGACGCCCCGATCGCTCGCACGCAAAGCGGCGAATATCACAGTGAACTGACCAGCAAGGTGCTCGGACAGGATAACTTCGCGCGGCTGTATATCACGGCGCAGAGCGTTCAAGTCACCTTCCACGACCGTGACGGCCTGGCCTTGCAGACCGTCGATATCCCGCTGCGCTGACAGGCGCAAGCACCAGCCATGCCCTCTGATCGGCCGGCGACTGAAGAAATCCGGTTGTCGGCCGATAAAAGGTTTATAGCACTTGGCCTTCATGTCTCTTGTCAGCCAGTGCCGCAATGATGCAACCTTGCGGCAATCCGTAATAACGAGGGCGTCAGCCCGGCGCGATCAGCATTTTCGAAGCGAGTTTCCCCATGAAAAGCCAACCCGATGCCGCCAGCCGTATGGCGGCCGAGGTAGTGACGCAGTTACCGGTGCCCGCGCGGCTCGGTATGCTGCGTTTCGAACGGCTGAATGAAGCAAGCTGGGCGCTGTTATTCCTCGATCCCAATTGCGAGCGATACTTCGGCCTACCAGCGGTAGAACTGTGCTCGCTGGTCAGCTCGCCCTACGCCAGCCTGATGGAACCGCAGGCTCGCTATCAATTGCACGACGCTATCCAGCAACAACTGGCCCAGGCTTCGCATTACCAGATTCGCTACACGCTCCACACCGCCAAAGGGCCGATGAACCTGCTGGAAACGGGCGAGGCCTACAAACAGCACAATCGGCATCTGCTGCGCGGCTATCTGTTGGTCGTGGACAATGTGCTCGAAGACGAGCCGTCCCTGCCGGCACTGGATCTGGAAACCCAGAACTCACGACTGCAGATCGCCCTGGAACTGAACCAGCGCGCGCAGCAGGAGCAGCTCCAGCACCTGGACCGGGTGCGCGCCCAACAGGACCTGATCCTGCTGCTGACCCGCCAACGCTACAGCGCCAACAACTCCCTGCTGGAAGCGGCCGAACTCATTACCCGCAGCGCCTGTGACATCTACCAGATCGACTGCGCCAGCCTGTGGAACCTGGAAGACGGCAAGCTGGTGCCGATTTCCGCCTACAACCAGGCAACCCAGGCGTATTTCCTGCCGGCGGTGATCAACGCCGACGATTTTCCCGACTACATGGAAGCGCTGCAGACCTGCCGCGCCATTGATGCTCACAACGCGATGCGCGACCCGCGCACCCGCGAAATGGCCGAGAACCTTCGCGCCCGCGATGTCAACGCCATCCTTGACGCCAGCGTGCGTATCGATGGCCAAGTGGTGGGCGTCCTGTGCCTGGAGCAAGTGGGGGTTACCCGCGCCTGGCAGTCGGATGAGATCGCCTTCGCCGGCGAACTGGCGGATCAGTTCGCGCAGGTCATCAACAATCACAACCGACGAACGGCCACCAGCGCCCTGCATCTATTCCAGCGCGCCGTCGAACAGAGCGCCAATGCGTTCCTGCTGGTCAACTGCGACGGCGTGGTGGAGTACGTCAACCCGAGCTTCACGGCGATCACCCAGTACACCACCGAGGAAGTCCACGGCCAGCGCCTGTCTGAATTGCCGGCCCTGGAGAATCTCAGTGAACTGCTGTTCGATGCGCCGTCGGCGCTGGCCCAGAACAACAGCTGGCAGGGCGAGTTCAAGAGCCGGCGCAAAAACCTGGAACCCTACTGGGGCCAGTTGTCGATTTCCAAGGTCTATGGCGATAACCGCGAGCTGACCCATTACATCGGCATCTACGAGGACATCACCCAGACCAAGCTGGCCCAGCAGCGCATCGAGCGCCTGGCCTACACCGACAACCTGACCAACCTGGGCAACCGCCCGGCGTTCATACGCAACCTCGATGAACGCTTCGCCCGGGACAGCGATTCGCCCATCAGTCTGTTGTTGGTGGACATCGACAACTTCAAGCGCATTAACGACAGCCTTGGCCACCAGACCGGTGACAAACTGCTCATCAGCCTGGCCCGGCGCCTGCGCAACAGCCTGAGCCCCAGCGGCAGCCTGGCGCGGTTCGCCAGTAATGAATTCGCCGTGTTGCTGGACGACACGGACCTGGAAGCCGGGCAGCAAGTGGCCAGCCAGTTGCTGATGACCCTCGACAAGCCGATGTTCGTCGACAACCAACTGATCAGCGTGACCGGCTCCGTGGGCCTGGCCTGCGCGCCGCTGCACGGGCGCGATCCCCAGACCCTGATGCGCAACGCCGGCCTGGCCCTGCACAAGGCCAAGGCCAACGGCAAGCATCAGGTCCAGGTGTTCACCGAAGCGCTGAATGCCGAAGCCAGTTACAAGCTGTTCGTCGAAAACAACCTGCGTCGCGCCTTGACCCAGAACGAGCTGGACGTGTTCTACCAGCCCAAGCTGTGCCTGCGCAGCGGCCGCTTGCTGGGCATGGAGGCGTTGCTGCGCTGGAACCATCCGGACAAGGGCATGATCCGGCCGGACCAGTTCATCAGCGTGGCTGAAGAAACCGGCTTGATCATCCCCATCGGCAAGTGGATCGCCCGCCAGGCGTGCCGCATGAGCAAGCAATTGACCGCCGCCGGGCTGGGTAACCTGCAAGTGGCGATCAACCTGTCACCCAAGCAGTTTTCCGACCCGGACCTGGTTGCCTCCATCGCCAGCATCCTCAAGGAAGAACAGCTGCCCGCCCGGTTGCTGGAACTGGAACTGACCGAAGGCTTGCTGCTGGAAGCCACCGAAGACACCCATTTGCAGCTCGACCAGCTCAAGCGCCTGGGGCTGACCTTGGCCATGGATGACTTTGGCACCGGTTACTCCTCCTTGAGCTACCTGAAAAAATTCCCGATCGACATCATCAAGATCGATCGCAGCTTCATCCATGAAATTCCGGATAACCAGGACGACATGGAAATCACTTCGGCGGTGATCGCCATGGCCCACAACCTGAAGCTCAAGGTCGTGGCCGAAGGCATCGAAACCGCCCAGCAGCTGACCTTCCTGCGCCGTCACCGTTGCGATGTCGGCCAAGGCTATCTGTTCGATCGGCCGATTCCCGGCGCGGAACTGATCGAAAAGCTCAAGCGCTACCCGCGCGGACCGCTTGTCTGAAGCAGCCGCTTATAGCTTGCGGCGGCTTTTCTGAGGCACACTGACGGTCTTATTCGCTCAACTCAATCTGACTGAGAGGACTGATGATGGCCTTGCGCTCGGAAATCCTGGTGAACAAAAACGTGCTCCCAACTCAAGAACAGGCTTTGCCTGGCCGTGAAACGCCTATGGCCTTGCCGGAAAAACACTTCGTCCACGACGTGCCTCTGTTGGGCCCGTTCTCCAATACGGTCGAGTTCGCAATCTTCGGCCTGGGCTGCTTCTGGGGCGCGGAACGCAAATTTTGGCAGCGTGAAGGCGTGGTCAGCACAGTGGTGGGTTACGCGGGAGGCTTTACGCCGAACCCGACATATGAAGAGGTCTGCTCGGGCCTGACCGGCCACAGCGAAGTGGTGCTGGTGGTCTACGAGCCGGAGAAGGTCAGCTACGAACAACTGCTGGCCATGTTCTGGGAACTGCACAACCCGACCCAGGGCATGCGCCAGGGTAACGACATCGGCACCCAATACCGTTCGGTGATCTATTGCACCACCCCCGAACAGCTCGACGCAGCGAACAAGAGCAAAGCCGTATTCCAGGCTGAACTGATCAAGGCTGGCCTCGGAGAAATCACCACCGAAATCGACCAGGCGCCGACGGTTTACTTCGCCGAGGCGTATCACCAGCAATACCTGGCGAAAAATCCTGAAGGGTACTGCGGGATTGGCGGTACGGGCGTGACCTGCCCAATCTGATGGTTTTGCCCTGAAAGGCTTCGCGAGCGAGCTCGCTCCCACAGTGACCGCATTCCTCCAGAACATTCAGTCCAATGTGGGAGCTAGCTAGCTCGCGATGGCGCCCCAGCAGGCGCCATCAACTCTCAGCAATCAGCCAATCCATCTGCCACCCGCCCTGGGTCTGCCCCAGTTTTTTCGACAACCACGGCAGCAGCTCACGCAACTCTTCCTCCAGCCCCCACGGCGGATTGGCAATGGCCAGGCCGGAGCCGTTCAGACTGTTGGGCGTGGCCAGCGGATGCACCAGCAATTCGACACGCAACAGCTTCGGCGCGCCGGTGCCGGCCAAGTCCTGGTAGAAACGGCGCAGCATGCGCTGGTCTTTCACCGGGTACCAGATCGCCGCCACTGTCTGGCGCATCCGACCGATGGCTTCCTTGAGGGAAGCGGCGCAGCGCTGCATCTCGTCCAGTTGCTCAAAGGGCGGATCGATCAGCACCAGGGCACGCTTCTGCGCCACCGGCAGCAGCGCCCGGGGCACATGCCAGCCTTCGCCCAGGTGCACCGCCACGCGACGGTCGCCCTTCATGTTGTCCTTGAGCAGCACGCCGTCTTCAGGGTGTTTTTCGTTGAGCAGCACGCGGTCCTGGGGCCGGGTCAGGCGCCGCGCCAGTTCCGGTGAACCGGGGTAATAGCGCAATTGCCCATCCGGGTTCATCTCGTGCAGCACTTTCATGTAATCGGCGGTCAGCGGCGGCAGATCGCTCGCGCCCCATAACCGCGCGATACCTTCCAGGTACTCGCCGGTACGGTTGGCCTGATCCCCCTGCAGGTCGTACAGCCCGATCCCGGCGTGAGTATCGAGGTAGGCCAGGGGCTGGTCCTTGCGCGACATCAGGGCGATGAGGCGGGTCAAGGTCAGGTGTTTGAACACATCGGCATGATTGCCGGCGTGGAAGGCGTGACGATAATTCATGGCGGCTCCTGCGAAGGGCGACGAGTTTACCCTGAAGTGCGTTCAACGTCAGGGGGTCGCAGCCGAGCGGAGGGCTGTGCGCGAAGCTCAACCAACTCCTGCGTCAGATACGCCAGTAATGGCGCCCTCGGCGCCGGGACCAACCCGGGCGTCTCGACAAAATGCAGGATCTTGCGCCGCAGGATGCGTTCATCGACCCGCTCGAACAGGTCTGGATGCTCCTCGCTCAACCACCCAAGCAGATTATTCAACAGGGCGTCGGTCGAACGCTCGGCCAATGCCTGGAGCACCCCGTCAGGCACTTGCCACCATGGAAACGCCCGAGCCGGCCGTCGGGCGTTGCCCACCACCTCAAGCGATTGCCCGTTTATCAGGCAGCGGCTGACGACCGGCAAAAGCTGACCGGCATCAACGTCGGCCGCTTGCAGGATCGGCAGCACAAAACACCCGTCCCAAAACCGGAAAAAAACCGACCGGCCACCCGGCAATAGCACCTGCGTGAGCCCGCGCAGATGCTCGGCAAGGGTTTGCTGGCTTACCGAGGCCACCGCCAGCCACCCCCAGTCGAGCGAGTCGGTCGACGCTATCCAGTCGAGGAATTCACTGTCGGGGCTGACAGAGGCGACATAGGGCATGACCGATTCCCACTCGGCATAAGGCGTATCGGCCCAAATTGGACTTGGCGCAAGCGTCATCGAACGCCTCCAGGCCGGCAACGGCTCGGCGGCGCTGGCGTTGCCGAGAATCGCGAAA
The DNA here is from genome assembly GCF_000281895.1 of Pseudomonas fluorescens Q2-87. Taxonomy (NCBI): domain Bacteria; kingdom Pseudomonadati; phylum Pseudomonadota; class Gammaproteobacteria; order Pseudomonadales; family Pseudomonadaceae; genus Pseudomonas; species Pseudomonas fluorescens. The sequence continues at coordinate 5,774,916 of NZ_CM001558.1, forward strand.
AGCTGCTCTGACGTTTGCAGAGGATGATCCTGCAGCCAGGCGCGGGGCGATTGACCGCCACTCATGGCCGGCCTCGCAGGTCGACCGCTGGACGGGCGGTTGGCGGCATAGGGCAAACGCCGCTCCGGCAACGCTCACACTCCTCACAGAACGGCGCCTGGCCTTGCAGGCTGAGCATTTGTGCGAGGGATAGGCGGGGCAGCGACGCAGCCAACGGTTTTCCAGCACTGCCGGAAGCCGCGCTCATGGCCGGCATCGGCCCACCGCCGACCTGGATTGGTACGCTACTGAAAATCCCGCCCGCGCCGATATTGATCCAATGCCCGCCGGCCTGGATGGTCGCGCTGACACCTGCATCCAGCACAACCTGCTGACCGGCACTGACGTGAAACTGCTGGCTGGCGCTGACGGCCTGGCTGTTCACGCGGATATGCCGCTCGCCGGTCACCAGCAAATGATCGTCTTGCCTGACTTCCGCCTGGCGCCGGCCATGGGTAATACGCTGCTCATCGGCCTTGAGCTCATGCCGCGCCGTACCGGTAACCACGATGCTGCGCTCATGATCGACCTGCACCCGCAGGTCATGCAGCACATGCTGGGTCCAGTTGCGCTGGGCCCGCAGGTAGATCTCTTCGGCGCCCTGGCGATCCTCGATGCGTAATTCGTTATAGCCGCCTCCGCCAGGGCTGCTCTGGCTGCGCAAGATGCTGCGGGTCTTGTCCGCTGGCAGGTCCAGCGGCGGCGGATTGGCACCATTGGGCAAGCAGCCCACCACCACGGGTTTGTCCACGTCACCGTCAATAAATCCGACCAGCACTTCCATGCCGACCCGGGGAATCATCACACCGCCATAACGATCATGGGCCCAACCGGAGGCGACCCGCAGCCAGCAACTGGAATGCTCGTCACGCTTGCCGTCGCGATCCCAGATCAGTTGCACCTTCACTCGTCCGAACTCGTCGCAATGGATCTCGCTGTCGACAGGCCCGGTTACCACCGCCAACTGATAGCCATGGGCAGCCGGCTTTTGGTGGTGCAGAGGTGGGCGATAGAAAACCTGCCATGGCGTGGCCATGAACGTATTGCTGTAGCCCTGGAAACCGTCCGGGCCACCAGGCGCCGTTTCTTCCAGGACCTGGGGCTGACGGCCATGGTGGGTGACCTGCGTGAGCAGCCAGAGATCATTGCACTGTGCCCGAGGGTGCCCGTGAACAGGCAGGAAATGCCCGCTGACCAATGCACGTTGATCGCTGTCGCCCTCGGCCAGGCGGTAGTCGGCCACGTGGCGCTCGAGTGCGCGCCGGGTCAGGTGACGGCCATGATCACGGTCGGAAAACTGGCCCGGATAGCGATAATCCTCCAGCACCGGTTGCTGCTGATTGTCGAGGTTGGCCTGGAGCGACAGGCCAGGCTTGCGGAAGTCATAGTCGCGCCGCGTCACGGCGCTGGTCCGGGCCTGGAGCCGCACCGACAGGCGCTTGATCGCCGGTTCGTCGGCAACCATGCCGCTGCCCGGCAAATACAGGGTCGACTCGGTCAAACGGGGAAACTCCGTCTGGTCGTCGCCGAACACCAGCAAATGGCCGCGGGGGCTGTGCCTGAAATGGTAATGGATGCCCACCTCGGCGCAAATCCGCTCGATGAACGCCAGGTCGCTCTCGCCGTACTGCACGCAATACTCGCGCTCAGGGTACTGCCCGCGCAGGCTGAACTGGAACGCATCACCCTGGATGCCGTGATCCTTCAAGATCCGCTCGACGATGCCGGGCACGGTCAGGTGCTGGAAAATCCGCTGGTTGATGCGATGGCGCAGATAGGCCAGGCGCGGCACCAGGCGGATCTGGTAACGGGTCAGGCGTTTGCCTGAGTCCCCCTGGGCCACGCTGTAGACCTGGCCGTGCACGCCATGCCCCTGGTCGTCGAAAGCCAGGTACGCCTGGCGGTGCAGAAGCTCTTCCAGTGGCAAGTCGGAGCGCTCGCTGACCAGCTCCACGACAAACCGATAGGGCTGGCTGATGGCTTCCTTGCCCTTGAACTCAAGTACCCGGAATTCACTTGGCTCGCTGTCGAGGGTCAGCGTGAAACTGGGTTGGTTGGCAGGTGCGAACATCCGATGTGCCTCTGCTGAATGAAGGCGAGCGATTCTGCATGAGTGCTTGGGGAAGATGATCGACGCTCACGAAAAACAGATTTGCCTTACATGCTGAACGCCAAAAGCCGCGGCACGTGCTGTATTTTCCGATAGACATTCCATGCACCGTGACCACCGGAAACCTTCGTACATATCAATCAGCAAGGTCTTACAACGTGACGAGGCTCGGACCGCAACAGGGCGTGCTAACGTTCCTGGCTCGGAAAAAGCAAAGGACGCGACGCATGACCATTCGCTACGCAAAGATCGCCATGACCCTGGCGCTCGCCGCATTCGCCTTCCTGACCGTGTTCAACAACATCACGGACTATGGCTCCAACTTCAATTTCGTCCATCACGTGCTGAGCATGGACACCACCTTCCCTGACAACGCCGCCCGGTACCGCGCCATCGACCAGCCATGGCTGTGGCACAGCGCCTATTGGTCGATCATTTTCGGCGAAGCGGCGACGGCCGGGCTGCTGGGTTACGGCGCGCTGAAGCTGTGGCAGGCGCGCAAGGCCGAGGCCAAGGTGTTCGAACGCGCCAAGGGATGGACCGTGGCTGGTTTGACGGTGGGCTTCTTCGTCTGGTTCTTTGGCTTCATGGTTGTCGGCGGCGAATGGTTCCTGATGTGGCAGTCAGACACCTGGAATGGCCAGGACGCCGCGTTCAGGTTCTACATGGCGATCCTCGGCGTGTTGATATTCCTCAACCAGGCGGACCCCGACAGGGCATGAGTGGCCAGAGCGTTGCGGAGGCTCTTCCGCCCGCGCGCTCCAGCGTTGAAATCCATACATCAAAACAAGATCCGGAACTTCAGGAATCATCATCGATGACACATTCCTCGCTTTTTGCTGCGTGTTTGATCGCGGTCTTCTACCTTTGCCCCCGCGCAGAGGCTCAATTGATCTGGGATGGCGACGCTGCCAACCCCATCGGTAAGGAAAAAATCTTCCTGAACGCCGTAAGCGAATGCCCGGCCCCGTCCAGCATCACCGTGACCGACGATGCCGTCCGGGGCAAAGCCTGGCTGTTCCACAAGAGCGCCGGGGAGCCCCGCTGCGAGGCACGCAGCATAAGAACCGGCCCCAATCACACCCCTTATGTATTCGAGCAAGACAAAACCTACTTCATCGGCTGGTCATTCAAGCTGAATGACACCCACAGCAATCATCACCCCTTCCAATGGAAGTCCTATGAAACAGGCCATCAACAAAACTATCCGTTTCTGATGAATGCCAAGGACGGCTACTTGAGACTGTTCTACTACGGCACGCCAGACGATATCTCCGGCGTGATCTGGACCAAGCCGATTGAGCCGTTCAAATGGTATTGCGTCGTGTTGGCCATCCATACGTCCAATCAATCGGCCCGCGGCTGGGCAGAGCTGTGGTTCGAGGGTCAAGTGCAGACATTCAGCAATGGCCTGGAGCGATTTTTCGGTAGGACCTGGGACGGTGCGAACAGGAGTGCAAACGAGCCTAAATGGGGTGCCTATAACAAGCACCAGCCGGGCGTCATGGACGATGTCAAAAATTACATTTCCGGTCTGAAAATAGGCACCACCTATGAAGATGTAGAACAGACCTGTAATTGACGCCCATAAAAAATGGCCCGTCTCCATGGGAGACGGGCCGTTTTGGTCAAGCCCTCAAGCGAGCCATCAAGACCTCGCTGAAAACCTTACTGGTTCAGGCGGAAATCTTTTTCAGCCGCTTCGAAGCGCTGCAGCATACCGGCGGTAGGCGAGCCCATCTTGCTGACGAAGTAGATGGCCAGGCTGGCGAATATGAAGCCCGGGATGATTTCGTACAGGCCCAGCAGTTCGAAGTGCTTCCAGACGATCACGGTGATCGCACCCACGAGGATGCCGGCCAGCGCGCCGTTACGGGTCATGTTTTTCCAGATCACGGAGATCAGGACAACAGGGCCGAACGCAGCACCAAAACCGGCCCAGGCGTAGCTCACCAAGCCCAGCACACGGTTTTGCGGGTTGGCGGCCAGGGCGATGGCGATCAATGCCACCAACAGCACCATGGCGCGGCCGACCCAAACCAGTTCCAGCTGGGAAGCGCTTTTACGCAGGAAAGTTTTGTAGAAGTCTTCGGTCAGGGCACTGGAGCACACCAGCAACTGGCAGCTCAAGGTGCTCATCACCGCCGCGAGAATCGCCGACAGCAACACACCGGCAACCCACGGGTTGAACAGCAGTTTGGCCAGCTCGATGAACACGCGTTCATGGTTTTCGCTGACGGGACCGGCCACTTCCGGGTGCGCCGAGAAGTAGGCGATGCCGAAGAAACCGACGGCCACGGTGCCGCCCAGGCACAGGATCATCCAGGTCATGGAGATGCGACGAGCGTTGGCGATCGACTTGACCGAATCGGCCGCCATGAAGCGCGCCAGGATGTGCGGTTGGCCGAAGTAGCCCAGGCCCCAACCCATCAGCGAGATCACACCGATGAATGTGGTGTTTTTCAGCATGTCGAAGGCCGAAGGATCTTTCGCTTCGATGGCCAGGAACGTGGTGTCCACGCCGCCAGTCGCCAGCAGCACGATGATCGGCGTGAGGATCAGCGCGAAGATCATCAGGGTGGCTTGTACGGTATCGGTCCAGCTCACGGCCAGGAAGCCACCAACAAAGGTGTAGGCAATGGTCGCGGCGGCACCGGCCCACAGCGCGGTCTCGTAGGACATGCCGAAAGTGCTTTCGAACAAACGGGCGCCGGCCACGATGCCGGAGGCACAGTAGATGGTGAAGAACACCAGGATCACCACGGCAGAGATGATCCGCAGCACGCCGCTTTTATCTTCGAAACGGCTGGAGAAATAATCCGGCAGGGTCAGTGCGTCGCCGTTGTGCTCGGTCTGCACCCGCAGGCGACCGGCCACGAACAGCCAGTTCAGGTAGGCGCCAACGATCAGGCCAATGGCGATCCAGCTTTCCGACAGGCCGGACATGTAGATAGCGCCAGGCAAACCCATCAACAACCAGCCGCTCATGTCGGAGGCACCGGCGGACAGCGCCGTCACCACGCTACCGAGGCTACGGCCGCCCAGGATGTAGTCGGAAAGGTTGTTGGTGGAGCGATAAGCCATCAGGCCGATCAGGACCATGGCTGCGATGTAGATCACGAAAGTGATCAGGGTGGGATTGCTAACACTCATTGAATTACGCCCTGGCTTTGTTTTTATGTAGCGGTGGCAGTTGAAAGCGCCGACAACACAGACGTTGTAGCGACGATTTGCAGTCCCGCGAATTTATGACTGATGTTTCCCCAGGAAAGCCATCAGCCGATGCCCCTCGGTTACGAACCGGTTGCACCTTGGCCGCGAATGCTATTCAACAAATGAAATGAGGTGCAACCTGTTTCGCTCGAATCAGTTGCACCTGATCGGTTTTCTCCCGAAAACTGTGTTTTTTGCTCCCTTTTAGTGCAGTTCGCACGCCCGACTTATCAGTTAAAGCACTAAGGCAGTGCAGGCTCGACAGCCCCTCACCCGCTTCCTGATGAACAGCCGGTCATTTCGAGAAAAAAAGGGTTGCACCCGGTTGCACCTCGTTCAGCGCGCAGCTAATCTTGCCGCCAGCTGATGCCACGCCATACGTGGCAAACATGAGGATAAAAATATGGCTACCACCACCCTCGGGGTCAAACTCGACGACCCGACCCGCGAACGCCTCAAGGCGGCCGCAACCTCGATTGATCGCACGCCTCACTGGCTGATCAAGCAGGCAATTTTCAATTACCTGGAAAAACTCGAGGGTGGTGCAACCCTGACCGAGCTGAACGGTTCGACCCGTGCCGACAGCGATGACGCAGGCGAGGTCCAAGTCGACCACGCTCACCAGTGCTTCCTGGAGTTTGCCGAGAGCATCCTGCCGCAATCGGTCCTGCGCGCCTCCATCACCGCTGCTTACCGTCGACCGGAGCCGGAAGTCGTGCCGATGCTGATCGAGCAGGCCCGCCTGCCGGCGCAAATGGCCGAGGCCACCAACAAGCTGGCGGCTTCGATTGCTGAAAAACTGCGTAACCAGAAGAGCGCTGGCGGCCGTGCAGGCATTGTCCAGGGCCTGCTGCAGGAATTTTCCCTGTCTTCCCAGGAAGGCGTGGCGCTGATGTGCCTGGCCGAGGCACTGCTGCGTATCCCGGACAAGGGCACTCGCGATGCGCTGATCCGCGACAAGATCAGCACCGGCAATTGGCAACCACACCTGGGCAACAGCCCGTCGCTGTTCGTCAACGCCGCCACCTGGGGCTTGCTGCTGACCGGCAAGCTGGTCGCCACCCATAATGAAGCAGGCCTGACCTCCTCCCTGAGCCGGATCATCGGCAAGAGTGGCGAGCCGATGATCCGCAAGGGCGTCGACATGGCCATGCGCCTGATGGGCGAGCAGTTTGTCACCGGCGAAACCATCGCCGAAGCCCTGGCCAACGCGAGCAAGTTCGAATCCAAGGGTTTCCGTTATTCCTACGACATGCTGGGTGAAGCCGCGCTCACCGAACATGACGCTCAGAAATACCTGGCCTCGTACGAACAAGCCATTCATTCGATCGGCAAAGCCTCCCATGGTCGTGGGATTTATGAAGGCCCGGGCATTTCCATCAAGCTTTCGGCCCTGCACCCGCGTTACAGCCGCGCCCAATACGAACGTGTCATGGACGAGCTGTACCCGCGCCTGTTGTCGCTGACCCTGCTGGCCAAGCAATACGACATCGGCTTGAACATCGACGCCGAAGAAGCCGACCGCCTCGAACTGTCCCTGGACCTGCTCGAGCGCCTGTGCTTCGAGCCGCAGTTGACCGGCTGGAACGGCATCGGCTTCGTGATCCAGGCGTACCAGAAGCGTTGCCCGTACGTGATCGACTATGTGATCGACCTGGCTCGCCGCAGCCGTCATCGCTTGATGATCCGCCTGGTAAAAGGCGCGTACTGGGACAGCGAGATCAAGCGCGCCCAGGTTGAAGGCCTGGAAGGCTATCCGGTGTACACCCGCAAGGTGTACACCGACGTGTCCTACATTGCCTGCGCCCGCAAGTTGCTCTCGGTGCCGGAAGTCATCTACCCGCAATTTGCTACGCACAACGCCCATACCCTGTCGGCCATTTATCACATCGCCGGTCAGAACTATTACCCGGGACAGTACGAATTCCAGTGCCTGCACGGCATGGGCGAACCGCTGTACGAACAAGTTGTAGGCAAGGTTTCCGAAGGCAAGCTGAACCGTCCGTGCCGTGTGTACGCCCCGGTGGGGACCCACGAGACGCTGCTGGCTTACCTGGTTCGTCGCCTGCTGGAAAACGGCGCGAACACCTCGTTCGTCAACCGTATCGCCGACCAATCCATTTCCATCCAGGAATTGGTGGCCGATCCAGTGGCCAGCATCGAGCAAATGGCAACCCTGGAAGGCGGTTTCGGCCTGCCGCATCCGCGCATCCCTCTGCCGCGCGACCTGTACGGCAGCGAACGCGCCAACTCCAGCGGCATCGACCTGGCCAACGAGCATCGCCTGGCCTCGCTGTCGTGCGCCCTGCTGGCCACCGCCCATAACGACTGGAAAGCCGTGCCGATGCTCGGCTGCGCCGCCAGCGAAGAAACGCCGCTGCCGGTGCTGAACCCGTCCGATCAGCGCGACGTGGTTGGCCATGTACAGGAAGCTACGGTCGTCGACGTCGACAATGCTATCCAGTGCGCCCTCAATGCAGCGCCGATCTGGCAGGCCACGCCGCCGGCCGAACGTGCTGCGATCCTGGAGCGTGCCGCCGATTTGATGGAAGGCGAGATCCAGCCACTGATGGGTCTGCTGGCTCGCGAAGCCGGCAAGACCTTCGCCAACGCCATCGCCGAAGTGCGTGAAGCCGTGGACTTCCTGCGCTACTACGCGGTGCAGGCACGCAACGATTTCACTAACGACGCCCACCGCCCATTGGGCCCGGTGGTCTGCATCAGCCCATGGAACTTCCCGCTGGCGATTTTCAGTGGCCAAGTGGCCGCTGCCCTGGCCGCCGGTAACCCGGTGCTGGCCAAGCCTGCTGAGCAGACGCCGTTGGTGGCCGCCCAGGCGGTGCGCCTGATGCTCGAAGCCGGCATTCCGGAAGGTGTGCTTCAATTGCTGCCGGGCCGTGGCGAAACCGTGGGTGCCCGCCTGGTCGGCGACGATCGGGTCAAAGGCGTGATGTTCACCGGCTCCACCGAAGTCGCGCGCCTGTTGCAGCGCAACATCGCCGGCCGCCTGGACAACCAGGGCCGTCCGATCCCGCTGATCGCCGAAACCGGTGGCCAGAACGCGATGATCGTCGACTCTTCGGCGCTGACCGAACAAGTGGTCATCGACGTGGTGTCTTCGGCGTTCGACAGCGCTGGCCAGCGTTGCTCGGCCCTGCGCGTGCTGTGCCTGCAAGAAGATTCCGCCGACCGCGTCATCGAAATGCTCAAGGGCGCCATGGCTGAATCGCGCCTCGGCAACCCTGAGCGCCTGTCCGTGGACATCGGCCCGGTGATCGACGCCGAAGCCAAGGCCAGCATCGAAAAACACATCCAGGCCATGCGCGACAAAGGTCGCACCGTGTACCAGATGGCAATTGCCGACAGCGACGAGTGCAAGCGCGGCACCTTTGTAATGCCGACGCTGATCGAACTGGAAAGCTTCGACGAACTGCAACGGGAAATCTTCGGTCCGGTGCTGCACGTGGTGCGCTACAAGCGCAAGGAACTGGATCAATTGATCAGCCAGATCAATGCCTCCGGCTATGGCCTGACCTTGGGCGTCCACACGCGCATCGACGAAACCATTGCCAAAGTGATCGACAACGTCCATGCCGGCAACGTCTATGTGAACCGCAACATCGTCGGTGCCGTGGTCGGGGTACAGCCGTTCGGCGGCGAGGGCCTGTCGGGCACCGGCCCTAAAGCCGGTGGTCCGCTGTACCTGTACCGCCTGCTGTCGACCCGTCCTACCGATGCGATCCAGCAATCCTTCGTCCGTGGCGATGCCCTGACAGCACCGGACCTGCGCCTGCGCGATGCCATGAGCAAACCGCTGACCGCCCTGCAAGCCTGGGCCGACAGCCAGAAGCTGGCCGAACTGAGCGCCCTGTGCGTGCAGTTCGCGGCCCAATCGCAAAGCGGCATCACCCGCCAACTGACCGGCCCGACCGGTGAGCGCAACAGCTACGCCATCCTGCCGCGTGAACACGTGCTGTGCCTGGCCGACGTCGAAGGCGACCTGCTGACGCAACTGGCCGCCGTACTGGCCGTGGGCGGCTCGGCCGTGTGGCCGGAAACCGACACCAGCAAAGCCTTGTTCGCACGCTTGCCGAAAGTGATTCAGGCACGCATCCAGCGGGTGTCCGACTGGGCCAAGGACGATGTGCTGTTCGACGCCGTCCTGCATCACGGCGACTCGGACCAACTGCGCGGCGTTTGCCAGCAAGTGGCCAAGCGCGCCGGCGCCATCGTCGGGGTCCATGGTCTGTCCCAGGGCGAAACCAACATTGCGTTGGAGCGCCTGGTGATCGAGCGGGCCTTGAGCGTCAACACCGCTGCTGCGGGTGGCAACGCCAGTCTGATGACGATCGGCTAAGCGCTGTAGACCAGGCACCTGCAATGGGTGCCTGGCAATCGAGTCCTGTGGGAGCGGGCTTGCTCGCGAAAGCGGTGTATCAGTCGCAATTGATTGGCTGACCAACCGCTTTCGCGAGCAAGCCCGCTCCCACATTGGATTAGTGTCGACCTCGCCCCTCCATCACCGCCATCAATCTTCCTGTTCAGCCTCTATCCCCACGCCTAGACTCGGCCCATTCCCAAAAAGGTAGGCCGCCATGTCCGAGACGCTGCTCAGTTCCCGCAATCTGGCTTTCGAGCTGTACGAAGTCCTTGATGCCGAGGGCCTGACCCAGCGCGAGCGGTTTGCCGAACATAATCGTGAAACCTTCGACGCTGCCCTCGCGACGGCCCGCAACATCGCCGAGAAATATTTCGCGCCGCACAACCGCAAGAATGATGAAAACGAACCGCGCTACGAAAACGGCCAAGCCGTTCTGATCCCGGAAGTGAAGCCGGCGGTGGACGCGTTCCTGGAAGCGGGTTTTCTCAACGCTGCGCGCAGCTTCGACGCGGGGGGCATGCAACTGCCAACGCTGCTGTCCCAGGCTTGTTTCGCACACTTCCAGTCGGCCAACGCCGCATCCACCTCTTACCCGTTCCTGACCATGGGCGCGGCGAACCTGATCGAAAGCTTTGGTAGCGAGGAGCAGAAACAGCGCTTCCTGCAACCGATGATCGACGGCCGCTTCTTCGGCACCATGGCACTGACCGAACCCCATGCGGGCTCATCCCTGTCAGATATTCGGACCCGCGCCGAGCCGGCGTCCGACGGCACCTATCGGCTCAAAGGCAACAAAATCTTCATTTCCGGCGGCGATCATCCGTTGTCGGAAAACATCGTGCACATGGTCCTGGCGAAACTGCCGGACGCGCCGCCGGGGGTCAAGGGCATTTCGCTGTTTATCGTGCCCAAGTTCCTGGTCAACGATGACGGCAGCCTCGGCCAGCGCAACGACGTGCTGCTGGCCGGTCTATTCCACAAAATGGGCTGGCGCGGTACCACCTCCACCGCGTTGAATTTCGGCGACAACGGTGAATGCGTCGGTTACCTCGTAGGAAAACCGCACCACGGCTTGAGCTATATGTTCCAGATGATGAACGAGGCGCGGATCGGTGTCGGCATGGGCGCGGTGATGCTGGGCTATGCCGGCTACCTGTATTCCCTTGAGTACGCCCGCGAGCGCCCGCAAGGCCGGGTGCCCGACAGCAAGGACCCGACCACCGCCCCGGTGGCAATCATCCAGCACGCCGATGTGCGCCGCATGCTGCTGACCCAGAAGGCCTACGTCGAGGGTTCGTTTGACCTTGGGTTGTACGCGGCGCGGCTATTCGACGACACCACCACACTGGAAAGCGAAGCCGAGCGCCGACGTGCCCATGAGCTTCTGGACCTGCTGACCCCTATCGTCAAATCCTGGCCTTCGGAGTTTTGCCTGAAGGCCAACGAGCTGGCGATCCAGATTCTTGGCGGCCACGGCTACACCCGCGAATATCCGGTGGAGCAGTACTACCGCGATAACCGCCTGAACCCGATCCATGAAGGCACTCACGGTATCCAATCCCTGGATCTGCTGGGACGCAAACTGGCGCAGAACGACGGCGCCGGGCTCAAGCAACTGATCCGCCTGGTGGCCGACACCACTGAACGCGCCCAAGCACGCGAATCATTGACACCCTTGCGCCAGCCACTGGAAACCCTCGTGGCACGCCTGCAGACGGTCACCCTCGGCCTGCTGACGGACCTGGGCCAAGGCAAAGTGAACAGCAGCCTCGCCAACTCGGCGCTGTACCTCAAGGTGTTTGGCCACATGGTGATTGGCTGGCGTTGGCTGGAACAGGCGATTCGCGCCGAGGAAGGCCTGGCCAAGGGCAATGCCGCGGACCGCGACTTCTATAAAGGCAAGCTGCAGGCCGCGCGGTACTTCCTGACGTGGGAAGTGCCGGGCTGTCATCATGACCTGGCGATTCTTGAGGCGCGGGATGATACGTGCCTGGAGATGCGGGATGAGTGGTTCTGAGGCGAGACTTGTGGCGCGGCTGAAGGCCAATCGCGAGCAGGCTCGCTCCCACAGAAGGCCGGGGTGAATATAGATCCTGTATCCACCTGAAAAACCTGTGGGAGCGGGCTTGCTCGCGAAGGCGGTATATCAGGCAAATCAATTGCGACTGATACACCGCCTTCGCGAGCAAGCCCGCTCCCACACTTGGATCACCGACAACCCTTAGTCCTGAAAGACTTCAGGCTTGCTGGATCGTCTTGGCAATCACCTCGACCGTGGCGCTGACTTGCTCTTCATAACGGACGAGTTCCGCCTGATGTTGCTTGTGCATTTCCATCTGCTGCGAGCACAGGTTCATCGCCGCCAGCACCAACAGGCGATCACCGATCAGCGTCGGGTATTTCCTCTTGGTATCGGCCAGGGCAGCCTTGAGCATCGAAGCGGCGTCCAGGAGGGCCTGTTCCTGCCCGGCAGGTGCCTTGATCGAATAATCTTCCCCAAGGATCGAAACGACTGTCACCCCATCGGCGGCATGCTTCATGCGCTGACGGGACCGCTGCTGGCGCGCTCGATCAGCGCCTGGATACGGGCGGCGGTGGCGCCGTGCAGTTCTTCCTGTTCCATCAGGTTCAGTTGCAGGCTTTCGTTTTCATCCTTGGCCTTCGCCAGTTCGGCGCTCAGGGTTTCGTTCAGTCCAGCGAGGTGACGGTTCTGTTGCACCAGGTCGTTGACCAGTTGCTCCAGCTGGCTGAGGGATGCTTCCAACATATTGATTTCCAGTCTTTTTCAAGGGGCGCGTACGATAAAGAAAAGTCACCGCCAGCGCCACGGCTCAGAGGGCAGCGGTGTTTCCCTCGCGAGCTGTAAAGACTGTAAACAAGGATTCTGGTTCCTACCCTTCGTCGCGCCGACCGCGTTGCGGTGCGACAAAAGCACGCATCGCCCTCAAGACTCCAGTCGCAGGACCGATAAGCCAGGTAACCAGTCACAGCCCCGCACGGACGCGCTTCTTCACGGTACTTTCCATGTCTCTACGTAATATGAACATCGCGCCGCGGGCGTTCCTGGGGTTTGCCCTGATCGGCGCCCTGATGCTGGCGCTTGGGGTATTTGCCCTGACCCAGATGAGCAAAATCCGCGTATCGGGCGACACCATCGTCCAGAACAGCGTACCCAGCATCAAGGCCCTGGACGAGTTCACCCAACTCACCCTGCGCCTTCGCGTGCTGTCCTATCGCCTGCTGACCAATCGCGAACCCGACGTCCAGCAAAAGACCTATGAGCTGTTCGAGCAACGCAACCAGCAGATCCGCGAAGCGCAGGCCAATTACGAAAAGCTCATCAGCGCGCCGGACGAGCGAACCGCCTACGACCAATATGCGCAGTTGCTTAATCAGTACCGTCAGCTAGAAGAGCGGATGAAGACCCTCTCGCGCAACAATCAGATCGACCAGTTGCAAGCGCTGCTCAACTCCGAAATGCTCACCAACTCCGACGCAATCAATGCGGCGATCAATCGCCTGTTGGAAATCAACAACCGACAAGCCGAGGCGCTTAACCAAGGCGCTGCACAGCAGTACTCGTCGGCGTTTAATTGGGTCGTCACGCTGCTGGTCATCGCCACCGGTCTGACTCTGCTGTTCGCCTGGCTGCTGACCAACAGCATTACCCGTCCGATCAGCAGCGCCCTGGATGCAGCTGAAGAAATCGCCAAGGGCAACCTGACCCGACCGATCACGGTCGATGGCAGCGACGAAGCCGGGCGCCTGCTGCGGGCGATGGCGACCATGCAGGAAAAGCTGCGCGACACCTTGCAGCGGATTTCCGGTTCGGCCACGCAATTGGCCTCCGCCGCTGAAGAACTCAACAGCGTCACCGACGAAAGCGCCCGTGGCCTGACCCAGCAGAACAATGAAATCGAACAGGCCGCCACCGCAGTCAACGAGATGACCAGCGCCGTGGAAGAAGTCGCGCGTAACGCGGTCAGCACCTCCGAAGCCTCGAGAAACGCCACTACCTCGGCAGGCGACGGCCGCGACCTGGTGCAGGAAACCGTCAGTGCCATCGAACGCATGAGCGGCGATGTGCAAAGCACCGCCACGCTGATCGGCAACCTGGCCGAAGAATCCCGCGACATCGGCAAGGTGCTCGACGTCATCCGCGGCCTGGCCGACCAGACCAACCTGCTGGCGTTGAACGCAGCCATCGAAGCCGCCCGTGCCGGTGAGGCCGGTCGTGGTTTTGCGGTCGTCGCCGACGAAGTTCGCGCCCTCGCCCATCGCACCCAGCAGTCGACCAGCGAGATCGAGCGCATGATCGGCAGCATCCAGAGCGGCACCGAACAGGCCGTGGACTCGATGCGCAACAGCACCGAACGCGCCGAATCGACCCTGAACATCGCCCGCGGTGCCGGCATGTCCTTGGACACGATCAACTCGGCCATCGTCGAGATCAACGAACGCAACCTGGTGATCGCCAGCGCCGCCGAAGAACAGGCCCAGGTGGCCCGTGAAGTGGACCGCAACCTGGTGAACATTCGCGACCTGTCGGTGCAATCGGCCACCGGCGCCAACCAGACCAGCGCCGCCAGCAATGAACTGTCGCGCCTGGCCGTGGACCTCAACAGCATGGTCGGACGGTTCAGCCTCTGACCTACCTGCCGGGTTGATCGCTGATCGACCCGCTCTGTGGCGAGGGAGCTTGCTCCCGCTGGGCGGCGAAGCGGCCCCAGGACCTCAAAAGCGACGACTGCTTCGCCGCCGAGCGGGAGCAAGCTCCCTCGCCACAGTATTGCTGCCGCGCTTGTACCTCAATCCCAAACCTTTTTTGACAGCATCACATTTCAACAGGTTAGAATCGCTGGCACGCAGACTGCATGGTCAGTCTGCGCCCGCCCTCAGCTTTCCGGAGTACTGCCTTTGACTGCGACGACCATCAACAGCCTGTTCTTGATCGGCGCGTTGCTGGTAGGTGCGAGCATTCTGGTGAGTTCTCTTTCATCCCGCCTGGGCATCCCGATCCTGGTGATCATCCTGGCCGTGGGCATGGTGGCCGGTGTCGACGGCGCCGGTATTCTTTTCGATAACTACGCAACGGCCTACCTGGTCGGCAACCTCGCCCTGGCGGTCATCCTGCTGGACGGCGGCTTGCGCACGCGGGTGTCGAGTTTCCGCGTGGCGCTGTGGCCGGCGTTGTCGCTGGCCACCGTTGGCGTGTTGATCACCACCGGGCTGACCGGCCTGGCGGCGGCGTGGCTGTTCAATCTGAACCTGATCCAAGGCTTGTTGATTGGCGCCATCGTCGGTTCGACCGATGCCGCGGCGGTGTTTTCGCTGTTGGGTGGCAAGGGCCTGAACGAACGGGTCAGCGCCAGCCTTGAGATCGAGTCCGGCAGCAACGACCCCATGGCGGTGTTCCTCACCGTCACGCTGATCGGCATGCTCGCCAGCGGTGAAACCGGCCTGCATTGGAGCCTGCTCGGACATTTGGTGCGCGAGTTCGGCATCGGTGCGGTGCTCGGCCTGGGCGGCGGCTGGGTGATGCTGCAGTTGGTCAACCGTATCAACCTGGCCAACGGTCTCTATCCGATCCTGGTCATCAGCGGTGGCCTGGCCGTGTTCGCCCTGACCAACGCCTTGCATGGCAGCGGCTTCCTGGCGGTTTACCTCTGCGGCCTGGTGATCGGCAACCGCCCGGTGCGCAGCCGTCATGGCATCTTGCATATGCTCGATGGCATGGCCTGGCTGGCACAGATCGGCATGTTCCTGGTGCTTGGGTTGTTGGTCACGCCCCATGACCTGCTGCCTATTGCCCTGCCTGCCTTGGGCCTGGCGCTGTGGATGATCCTGTTCGCCCGTCCTTTGTCGGTATGGGTGGGCCTGCTGCCGTTCAAGGCTTTCCATGGCCGCGAGAAGGCGTTCATTTCCTGGGTCGGCCTGCGCGGCGCGGTGCCGATCATCCTCGCAGTCTTCCCCTTGATGGCCGGCCTGCCTCACGCCCAGCTCTATTTCAACCTGGCGTTCTTTATCGTGCTGGTCTCGCTGCTGGTACAGGGCACGAGCCTGCCATGGGTCGCCAAGTTGCTGCATGTGACTGTCCCGCCGGAGCCACTGCCGATTTCCCGGGCGGCGCTGGAAGTGCACGTCACCAGCGAGTGGGAGTTGTTCATCTATCGCCTCGGCGCCGAAAAATGGTGCATCGGCTCGCCCCTGCGAGACCTGAAAATGCCCGACGGAACGCGCATCGCGGCACTGTTTCGCGGCCAGCAATTGCTCCATCCGTCGGGTAGTACGGTGCTGGAAGTCGATGATTTACTGTGCGTTATCGGCCATGAACACGACTTGCCAGCCCTCGGAAAACTGTTCAGCCAGGCACCGCAACGGGGTCTGGATCTGCGCTTCTTCGGCGACTTCGTACTCGAAGGAGACGCCCAGTTGGCTGCGGTTGCTGCCCTGTACGGGCTGAAGCTGGACGGTATCGATCCGGACATGTCCCTGGGCCGCTTCATCGCCCAGAAAGTCGGCGGTGCCCCCGTGGTCGGTGACCAGGTGGACTGGAACAACACCCTCTGGACTGTCGCGGCCATGGACGGGAACAAGATCGGCAAAGTGGGCGTCAGATTCCCCGAAGGAAGTCGCCCGGGTCCCGGCTTGTTCCTCTAAACTGCTCCCACTCTCACTTGCTTGACCGGTCTCTATGCCTACCCTGCGCTCCTTCTTTGCCATCGCCCTGCTGGGCCTGAGTCTCTCTGTCTGCACGCTGCAAGCCGCTGAACAGCCCACCAGTGCCTCGGTGCAGGCCAGCCTGGACAAGATCGCCGACCGCAAGCTGCCGGAAGCCGACCAGAAAGCCCTGCAGGCCGTATTGCAAGGGACGCTGACCCAGCTCGCCAACCAGGCCGACTACGAGCAGAAGCTGCTCGCCCTTAAACAGCAACTGGCCAATGCGCCCAAGCAGAACATCGAGAATCAGCGCGAGCTGGCGCGGCTCAAGGGCACCATGGTGGTGCCGGTGGCGCAACGCTACGCCAACCTGCCGATTCCCCAGCTCGAACAGATGCTGACGGAACGCTCCACCCAGCAGAGCGATCTGCAAAAAGCCTTGGCCGACGCCAACAGCCTGATCATCACGGCCCAGACCCGTCCCGAGCGCGCGCAGGCGGAAATTTCCAGCAGCCAGACCCGCATTCAGCAGATCAACACCATCCTCAAGGCCGGCCGCGACGCCGGCAAAGCCCTGAGCAGCGAACAGCGCGACCAGCTCAACGCCGAACTGGCGGCGCTCAATGCGCTGATTCCGCTGCGCCGCCAGGAACTGGCCGGCAACAGCCAACTGCAGGACCTGGGCAACGGCCAGCATGACTTGCTGATGGAAAAAATCGCCCGCATGGAGCAGGAGATACAGGACCTGCAAAACCTGATCAACCAGAAGCGCCTGGCCCAGTCCCAGCAAACCGTGACCCAGCAATCCATCGAAGCCCAGAAGGCCGGTGGCAGCAGTCTGCTGGCGACCGAAAGCTCGACCAACCTGAAGCTCTCCGACTACTTGCTCAAAAGCACCGACCGCCTCAACGAGGTCACCCAGCAGAATTTGCAGACCAAGCAATTGCTGGACAGCGTCACCCAGACCGACGCCGCCCTGGACGAGCAGATCAGCGTGCTGAAGGGCAGCCTGTTGCTCTCCAAGATTCTGTATAAGCAGCGCCAGACATTGCCGCGCCTGAAGTTGGACCAGAACCTGGCCGACCAGATCGCCGATATCCGTCTGTACCAGTTCGAAGTCAGCCAACAACGCGAATTGCTCAGCAACCCAAGCGCTTACGTCGACGGCCTGCTGGCCTCTCAGCCATCGGAGCAAGCCACACCGCAACTGCGCAAGGCGCTGCTTGAGCTGGCATTGACCCGTGTCGACTTGCTGGAACGCCTGAACCGTGAATTGAGCGCGGTACTCAACGAATCCATCACCTTGCAGCTCAATCAGAAGCAGTTGCTCAGCACGGCCCAGAGCCTGCGGGCGACCCTCGAAGAGCAGATGTTCTGGATTCCCAGCAACAAGCCGCTGGATTTCGAATGGATGCGTGCCGTGCCGGCACGCCTGGAAAAACAGATCGACTCGCTGCCCTGGGCTTCGAGCCTCAGCGAGCTGGCCGATGGCCTGACCCAGCGCCCCCTGCTGTTCCTGCCCCTGGCGCTGCTGATCGGCGCGCTGCTGTGGCGGCGCAAGAATCTCTATGCTCGCTTGAACAAGGTTCACCAGGACGTCGGCCACTTCAAGCGCGACAGCCAATGGCACACCCCCCAGGCGATCCTCATCAATATCCTGCTGGCGATGCCGGTGGCCCTGGCGCTGACACTCTGTGGCTATGCGTTGCAGATTGACGCCCGCGGCCAGAACGCCAACCTCGGCGCAGCGCTGCTGCAGATCGGCCAGGCCTGGCTGGTGTTCTACACCGCTTATCGAGTGCTGGCGCCGGGCGGTGTGGCCGAGTTGCATTTCCGCTGGGAGAAACCCCAGGTCGAATTCCTCCAAGGCTGGATCCGTCGACTCGGGCTGGTGGTATTAGCGTTGGTGGCCGTGGTGGCCGTGGCCGAGTTGCAACCTGCAACCCTGGCCGATGACGTACTCGGCATGCCGGTGGTGCTGACTTGCTACGCCCTGATGGCATGGTTACTCAGCCGCCTGCTACTGAGCAGCCCGACGCACCAGAACACCTCGCTGTTTCGCAAGGCTGTCGGGGTGATGTTCACCGCGCTGCCCATCGCGCTGTTCGTGGCGGTGTGCTTCGGTTACTACTACACCGCGCTGAAGCTCAGCGACCGGTTGATCAACACCCTGTACTTGTTGATGTTCTGGCTGGTGATCGAAGCCACCTTCGTGCGCGGCCTGTCAGTCGCGGCGCGGCGCCTGGCGTACCAGCGGGCCCTGGCCAAGCGCCAAGCGGCCAAGGAGGCCGGCGACGGCGAAGCGGTGGTCGAGGAACCGACCCTGGACATCGAAAAGGTCAACGAACAGTCCCTGCGCCTGATCCGTCTCGCCCTGCTGGGTGGCTTCATGGCCGCACTGTACTGGGTGTGGTCGGACCTGATCAGTGTGTTCTCCTACCTGGATAACATCACCCTCTACGAATACACCAGCGGCACCGGCGTCAACATGAGCATGGTGCCCATCAGCATTGGCGACATGCTCGGGGCGCTGATCATCATCGGCATCACCTTCGCCCTGGCGCGCAACCTGCCAGGTCTGCTGGAAGTGTTCGTACTGTCGAAGCTGAACCTGGCCCAGGGCAGTGCCTATGCCACCACCACGCTGCTGTCCTATGTGATCGCCGGCGTTGGTTTCGTCACCACGCTGTCTACGCTCGGCGTGAGTTGGGACAAGCTGCAATGGCTGGTGGCCGCGCTGTCGGTGGGCCTGGGTTTCGGCATGCAGGAGATTTTCGCCAACTTCATCTCCGGGATCATGATCCTGTTCGAGCGTCCGGTGCGGATCGGCGACACCATTACCATCGGCAACCTGTCGGGCACGGTCAGCAAGATTCGCATCCGTGCGACCACCATCACCGACTTCGACCGCAAGGACATCATCGTCCCGAACAAGACGTTCATCACCGGACAACTGATCAACTGGTCGCTGACCGACACCGTCACCCGGGTGACCCTGAAACTGGGCGTGGATTACGGCTCGGACCTGGATCGGGTTCGCGAGTTGCTGCTGAAAGCGGCCCGTGAAAACCCACGGGTATTGAAGGAACCGGAACCGATCGTGTACTTCCTGAACTTCGGCGAGAGTACCCTGGACCACGAACTGCGCATGCATGTGCGCGACCTTGGCGACCGCAACCCGGTGCTGGACGAGATCAACCGCTTCATCAACCGGGAGTTCAAGAAGGAACATATCAACATCTCCTTCCGTCAGATGGAAATCTATCTGAAGAACATGCAAGGCCAGGAGTACAAACTGGTGCCTGCCGAGCCCGATAAAAAGTCCATTACGCCTGAGCCTTCGGCGGTCGCCAGCATCAAACCGGTGCCCGAGCCGCCGCAAGGCACTCTCGATTGATCGTGGGTTGCCTGAGGGCGCCCCGCCGGAGACGCCCATGAAGACACTGGAAACGCTGACCTTCGATAACCGTTTTGCCCGCCTGGGCGACGGTTTTTCGGCGCATGTGCTGCCCGAGGCCATCGATAATCCGCGCCTGGTGGTTGCCAGCCCAGCCGCCATGGCGCTGCTGGACCTGGACCCGGCAGAAGCCGAGACGCCGCTGTTCGCCGAGATTTTCGGCGGCCACAAGCTCTGGGCCGAAACCGAACCCCGGGCAATGGTGTATTCGGGGCACCAGTTCGGCCATTACAACCCGCAGTTGGGCGATGGCCGTGGGTTGCTGTTGGGTGAGGTGTACAACGAGGCCGGCGAACATTGGGACTTGCACCTAAAAGGTGCCGGCCAGACGCCATTTTCGCGGATGGGCGACGGGCGCGCGGTGTTGCGCTCCTCGATCCGCGAATTCCTCGCCTCCGAAGCCTTGCACGCCTTGGGCATCCCAACCACTCGCGCTTTGTGCGTGATCGGTTCGGACACCCCGGTATGGCGCGAAAAACAAGAGCGCGCCGCCATGGTGCTGCGCCTGTCACCCAGCCACGTGCGCTTCGGGCATTTCGAATATTTCTACTACACCAAGAAGCCCGAGCTGCAAGCGGCCCTCGCCGAGCATGTGTTGAACCTGCACTTCGCCGAGTGTCGCGAACAACCGGAGCCGTACCTGGCGATGTTCCGGGAAATCGTCGAGCGCAACGCCGAACTGATTGCCAAATGGCAGGCCTACGGGTTTTGTCACGGCGTGATGAACACCGACAATATGTCGATCCTGGGCATCACCTTCGATTTTGGGCCGTTCGCTTTCCTCGACGATTTCGACGCCAACTTCATCTGCAATCACTCCGACGATCAGGGCCGCTATTCCTTCAGCAATCAGGTGCCGATCGGCCAGTGGAACCTCAGCGCCCTGGCCCAGGCCTTGACGCCCTTCATCAGTGTCGAAGCCCTGCGCGAGACCCTCGGTTTGTACCTGCCACTCTTCCAGGCTCACTACCTGGACCTGATGCGCCGTCGCCTCGGCCTGACGAGTGCCGAGGAGGATGACCAGAAACTGTTGGAGCGGCTGCTGCAATTGATGCAAAACAGCGGCGTCGACTACAGCCTGTTCTTCCGTCGGCTGGGCGATCAGTCTCCCGAACAAGCCGTCGCCACCCTGCGTGATGATTTCGTCGACCTCAAGGGCTTCGATGCCTGGGGCGAGCTTTATGTCGCCCGGGTGAATCGCGAAGGCCCTGTTGATCAAGACCAACGCCGCATCCGCATGCACGCCGTCAATCCGCTGTATGTGCTGCGCAACTACCTGGCGCAAAAAGCCATCGACGCCGCCGAATCAGGCGACTACGACGAAGTGCGCCGCTTGCATACCGTTCTGAGCAGACCATTCGAAGAACAACCGGGCATGGACAACTACGCGCAACGTCCGCCGGAGTGGGGCAAGCATCTGGAGATCAGCTGCTCGTCGTAACCTTCCTGCCAAATACATAGCCCCGTGGCGAGGGAGCTAGCTCCCGCTGGGCGGCGCAGCCGCCCCAAGCTGGACTGACACGGACTTCCAGGCAGACCGCGTCAACCGGCTTTACGACGGCTGCGCCGCCGAGCGGGAGTAAGCTCCCTCGCCACAAAAGCGAATTGGTATTTCAGGTCATCAAATGAATGTTTCAACCGAGACACAAAAGCGCTCCGCCAACCAACGGATCTGCCTCAAATTGAGCTGACGCTTACCGCTCAATACCTCCGACACCACCGACTGAGTACCAACACCCGGCAAATCGCTCTGGTTCAAGCCATGTTCACGCATCAGGTAACGAAGCGCTGCGACGCCGCTCCCCCTGGGCATCGGTCGATGCTCGTGATCCCATGCCTCGATCCATTCACCGATAATATCCACCAGACTCATGAGCGGATGGGCTTCGTCATCGCCCACCAAGGCCAACAATTCATCAAGAGCAGCAGCCAACCGGTCATAATCCTCTTCGCTCTTGGGCTTGCGCAGCAGAGGCGACACAAACTCCCAATGGGCGGCGACTTGTTCTATCAGTGCGCTCATCCTTTTTCCTCCTTCCACTTGCCTCTATCGTATTCGTGATGATCCAGCACGCATTTGATGTACAAGCGCTGCGGCCGGTAGCGAACCACGGCGATCAGTCGCAACTTATTGCCACCAATATCGAACACATGTAACGGACCGACCTTATCGGTTGCGGGAAAAATGGACTTCATCGCAGCGAAGTCAGCAGGGCTGTTGCGCTTGATAAGCCGATACCATTGATCCAGCGCGCCAGCTGAGCGCGGCCATTTTTCCTTGGCCTCCCAAATGCGTTTCTCAGTGATCACATGCATGCAACGTCCTTATCGCATTTTGCTATGGAAGAGTTAAACACAGATCGCAAATATCGCAAGTTGCGATACACTCCTTCAGACGGACGCCCGCCCGAATTCGTTTTAGCCTAGTTAGCCAATGCTTCGAGCTTCGTTAAAAAATGTGAGTGGATGTGAGCCCAGCTCACCCCACCTTATCGTTCCCTTGCTCCGGCGTCTCGATCCCCGGCTCGGCTTCGGCATTGTCCTTGTCGGCCGGTTTTTCCGACGGTTTTTCCTCGGGGTAACCGGGCATACCACGGGCATCTTCGGGAGTCAGCTCATCGCGGTCGTGGCGGCTATCGATGGCGTAGGCCGGGGCGGCGTTGGGGTCTTCGTCGCGGCCGGCGGTGCCGAGGACAAAGCCGTCGTCGTTGGGGCTATCCACTGCCTGTGGGGTGGTTGGGTCTTGAGAATGGTTCATGGGACCTCCTGAGGTTGCAAACAGGTACGTTGTGTCTTTTTGAGGCCGCGACACCTTTTCAGTGCGGCACACCTGATGAATGGCAACCTTGATGAATCTGGTACAAACCCGGAATGTAAGCCTCTGTGGGAGCGGGCTTGCTCGCGAAGACGGCCTGATGGACGGTATCTCTATCGAATGTGCCGGCCTCTTCGCGAGCAAGCCCGCTCCCACATGGAAAACGCAGTGGTTTGGCTGCCTCCACGCTAAGCCATGTCGCTGTGGCTGAATTCCTCGGCGAGGAAATCGATCAGCGTACGCACCGACGGCAGCAACCCGCGTCGTGAAGCGAAGATCGCATGGACGATCCCGCACTTCGGCGTCCAGCCCGGCACCAGTTCCACCAGCCGCCCGGCAGCAATGTCCTCGCGCACTACCACCGTAGGCAGGTGAGCGACGCCGATGCCGGCCAGCACGGCATGACGCAGGGCCAGCAGGTCATCGGTGACCATGCGCGGCTCATGGCGGATCAACGCCCGGGTACCGTCCGGGCCGAACAATTCCCACTGGTATTCACGCTGCGCCCCGCCCCAATGCACGCTTGGCAAACCGTTGAGGTCCGCCGGGGACGCGGGGGACGACAGGCGCTCGCGGTAATCCGGGCTGCCCACCAGGCACTGGGTACTGTTGCTCAGCACTTTCATGACCATGTCGGTGTTTTCCAGCGGCGGAAAGCGCACCCGCAAAGCGATATCAAAGCCTTCATGAATCAGGTCGACCCGGCGGTTGGTGCTCTCGATAAACAACTCAACCCGCGGGTACTTCTGCATGTAGCGGGTCAGCATCGGCCCGACCCAACTGTTGAGCAGCGCTGTCGGGCAACTGATGCGCACCAACCCCTGGGGTTCGGAACGGTTGCGCTCGATCACTTCGGCCGCGCTCTCGGCCTCGACCCGCATCGCCAGGCAGCGCTGGTAATAGGCCTGACCGATCTCCGTCAACGTGCAGTGGCGACTGGTGCGATGGAGCAACCGCACGCCGAGCCGTTCTTCCAACTGGGCAATGCGTCGGCTGAGCTTGGACTTGGGCATGTCCAGCGCACGGCCAGCAGCGGCGAAACCGCGGTGTTCGACCACCTGGGTGAAGTAATACAGCGTATTGAGGTCTTCGATGACCGTTCTCCAAATAGAACGCTAAGGCGGATTTTCGCAGTCTAGCGCATCAAAGGTGCGAGTTTTAATCTACACCCATCGAAACGCAACACGGATTGAAGCCGGGCGCTTCGACCGGATGAGTCACCGATCAATCGCTATACCGACATTAAAAACCTTAACCACGCCGAAACCTTCGGCAACCAAAACTTAATGAGGGCTACGCCATGACTACTTCCTACAACCGTCTCGACAAAGATAACGCCGCCGTTCTGCTGGTCGACCACCAGGCTGGCCTGCTGTCCCTGGTACGTGACATCGATCCGGACCGCTTCAAAAACAACGTGCTGGCCCTGGCGGACCTGGCGAAATACTTCCAACTGCCGACCATCCTCACCACCAGCTTCGAAACCGGCCCTAACGGCCCGCTGATGCCAGAACTCAAGACCCTGTTTCCAGACGCGCCGTACATCGCCCGTCCTGGCCAGATCAACGCCTGGGACAACGAAGATTTCGTCAAGGCGATCAAGGCCACCGGCAAGAAGCAACTGATCATCGCCGGCGTCGTCACTGAAGTCTGCGTAGCCTTCCCGGCACTCTCGGCCCTGGCCGAAGGTTTCGATGTGTTCGTGGTCACCGATGCGTCCGGCACGTTCAACGAACTGACCCGTCAATCGGCCTGGGACCGCATGTCCTCCTCGGGCGCCCAACTGATGACCTGGTTCGGCCTGGCCTGTGAGTTGCACCGCGACTGGCGCAACGATGTGGAAGGGTTGGCAACCTTGTTCTCCAACCACATCCCGGACTACCGCAACCTGATGACCAGCTATAACACCCTGACCAACGGGAAATAATCGGCAACACTGTACTAAATGTGGGAGCGGGCTTGCTCGCGAAGGCGGAGTATCAGTCGACATCTATGTGTCTGATACATCGCCTTCGCGAGCAAGCCCGCTCCCACAGGTTTTGTGGTGGTCTGTATATAGTGTTCAATCTGTGCCAACGATTTTTCCTGGAGACCGACCCGATGCTGATCCCCTGCCCCCATTGCAACGGGCTCAACCGCATCCCCGCCGAACGCCTGGGCGACCAGCCCAAGTGCGGGCGCTGCAAGGCCCAAGTGCTATTGAACAAACCGTTCGAACTCAAGCAAGGCGACTACGCCAGCCAGATCAAGGGCGACCTGCCATTGCTGGTGGACGTCTGGGCCGATTGGTGCGGGCCGTGCAAGTCCTTCGCCCCCGTGTTCGAGCAGGCCGCCGCGCAGCTGACGGGTAAATGCCGGTTGGCCAAGCTCGACAGTGAGGCCAATCAGCAATTATCGGCGCAGTTGGGGATTCGCTCGATTCCCAGCCTGATCCTGTTCAGGGACGGTCGGGAAGTGGCGCGCCAGAGCGGTGCATTTCCGCTGCCGCAATTGATGGAGTGGTTGCGTAGCCAGGGAATCTGAAGCCTTTTCACAACAGTGGGAGCGGGCTTGCTCGCCCCCACATTGGGTTTGCATAGCCAGCAAGTCAGGCGCTTTCCAGCAACCCATGCAATTCCACGAACTGCTGGGTCAGCTTGTGCCGTGGGTCCAGGTGGATCAGCGGCAGGCTCGCCTGGTGGGATTCGCGCATGCGCACCGAACTGCTCAAGTATACCGGCAACACCGGCAGGCCTTCGGCAATCAGTTCGTCGAGGATTTGCTGTGGCAGGCTGGCGCGGGCCTGGAACTGGTTGACGACGATGCCTTCGACTTCCAGGCCTTCGTTATGGTCGTCCTTGAGCTCTTCGATCTCTGCCAACAGGCCGTATAACGCCTGGCGGGAGAAACTGTCGCAATCGAAGGGAATCAGCACTCGATCGGCGGCAATCAGCGCCGAAACGGCATAGAAATTCAACGCCGGCGGCGTATCCAGGTAAATCCGGTCGTAATCCTCATCCAGCTCTTCAAGCAATTTTCGCAGCTTGTTGATCTTGTGTTTCGCCTCGAGCTTGGGCTGCAGATCCGTCAGCTCCGCAGTGGCGGTGATAACGTGCAGGTTGTCGAACGGCGTCTCGTAGATATCCACCTTGTTCTTCTTCGAGAAAGGTCCCGACGATAAGGTCTGCTTGAAGAAATCAGCGATGCCCATGGGAATGTCATCGCCGGTCAGGCCTGTCAGGTACTGAGTGGAATTGGCCTGGGCATCCAGGTCAATCAACAGCGTGCGATACCCCTCGCTGGCGCTGACCGCCGCCAGGTTGCAGGCGATGCTGGACTTGCCCACGCCCCCTTTCTGATTGAACACCACGCGCCGCATGTCAAAACCTCCGTGTATCAAAGATTCCCGAGTGTAGTAGGCCGTTACACCGCTTAGCTACCTTCTGCGTAGAAGGACTACAGCATTGGTGGCTTTTCCCACAATGGGAGCGTCAATTCGCCCGGAGAATGACAGACATAGGCGACAGACAGGCGCTTCATGATCAGGACAATAGCCGATGCAGGACCTGCAACGAACAAACCCGTACATTTTGCTGGGCAAAATGTAACCAACATTTGCTACAAGCCAACCGCACCGGGATAATGCGCGCCACTTGGGTCGCAAGGCCATGCAGGGTTGGACGCGGGTCAAACCACTGAACCGTGACAAAAAAAAGCCCGCAGGGGTGGGATGGAATCTGTGATCAATTTCAGTATCGCCCAATGGCGCGCGTGGGCCCCTGGGCTCGAAAGCGTGGACGATTGGCTGGCATGGAGCCGACAGCCGGTCGTATTGCCCGTCAGCGATGCCGCCCCCGATGTATCGTTCCTGCCGGCCATGCAGCGTCGACGCCTCAGCCGCCTGGCGCGGATGGCCTTCAGCGTTGGCTGGCCACTGGCCGAAGGCCGACCGGACCTACCGTTGGTCTTTATTTCCCGCCACGGCGAAACCCCGCGCACTTTCGAGATTCTCAAGGACCTGGCCGCCGACCAACCCTTGTCGCCGACTCAGTTCAGCCTGTCGGTGCATAACGCGGTGATTGGCCTGTGGTCGATCATGCGCGGCGAAACCAGTGAAATGACCGCCTTGGCCGCCAATGGCGACGGCTTGGAACACGGCGTGCTGGAAGCTGCCGCGCTGTTGAATGAAGGATCGCCTGCGGTATTGCTGGTGATCACCGAGGAACAACCGCCGCAGGTCTATGCACCGTGGGTCGATGACGTGCCGTTTCCCTATGCGGTGGGCTTGTTGCTAACCCCTGGCGATGATTGGCAATTGGACCTGGCCCCACAGGCCGGCCAGTCGCCGGGCAATGACTGGCCCCATGCCCTGGATCTGTTGCGTACGCTGCTGAACAACCAAACCACCTGCCAACATGCCTGGAAGAATCGCGTATGGACCTGGCAACGCAACCGGTGACCGGTAAACATCGCGACGCCTATTACTGGCGCCTTATCGCGACCGCCGCAAGCTTCGCCCTGTTCGGGCTGGGCGGGCTGTGCCTGCGTTTGCTGGTTTTTCCGGTGCTGGCCTGGTTGCCCGGCGATGCCCAGGCCCACCGGCAAAGGGCTCGCCGCACGGTCGGGCGGCTGTTCTGGTTCTTTATCCGGTTCATGGCCCGCACCGGGGTGCTGACTTATCAGATCGATGGCGCCGAAAGACTCGGGCGGCCCGGGCAGATGATCATCGCCAATCACCCTTCGTTGATCGATGTCGTGTTCCTGATCGGCCTGGTGCCCAACGCCAACTGCGTGGTCAAGCAGAGCCTGTGGGACAACCCCTTTACCCGTGGTCCGCTGCGCTCGACCGAATACATCAGCAACGACGGCAGCATGGACATGCTCGACGCCGCCAGCGATGCCTTGCAAGGGGGGCAGACCCTGATCGTCTTTCCCGAAGGAACGCGCACCCAGCCAGGCCAGGCGCCGGCCTTTCATCGGGGGGCTGCGGCCATTGCCTTGCGGGGTGCGAAAATTCTCACACCCGTCACCATCAAGGTCTACCCAACCACCCTGACCAAGGCCGAACCCTGGTATCGCATTCCCAAACGCCGCGTGCACTTCAGTTTTCGCATCGGGGCCGATATAGACCCACAGGCGTTCGCCGCGCTCGGCCCACCACCCCAGGCTTCGCGCAGGCTCAACGATTTTCTGCATCACTATTTCATCAAGGAGCTCGCCGAAGATGAGCGATCTGCACCGTGACATCAAACAGCTGATCATCGACGCCCTCGGCCTGGAGGATATTGGCGTCGGTGACATCGGCGACCACCAGACCCTGTTCGGCGAAGGCCTGGGCCTGGATTCGGTGGACGCCCTGGAGCTTGGCCTGGCGATCCAGAAAAAGTACGGCATCAAGATAGACGCCGACGCCAAGGACACCCGTAACCACTTCAGCAATGTGGCAAGCCTTGCGGCCTTCGTCACTGCAAAAAGCGAAGCCTGAGACCAGACCATGCAAACTCGTGACGATATTTTCAACACCCTGCGCGATGCTCTGGTCGAGCTCTTCGAGCTGGACGCAGAGCGTGTGACGCTGGAATCGAACCTGTACCAGGACCTGGAAATCGACAGCATTGACGCGGTCGACCTGATCGACCACATCAAGCGCCAGACCGGCAAGAAAATCGCCGCGGAGGAATTCAAGTCCGTGCGCACCGTCAATGACGTGGTCGAGGCGGTCTATCGACTGGTCCAACCGGCCGCATGACCCGGCTGATTGGCCTTGGCCTGCTGCTGGCGGGCCTGCTGTACCCTTTTGCGGTGTATTTCGGCATGGAGCATTTCGCCCCGTGGCAGTTCGGCCTGCTGCTGGGTAGCCTGTGGCTGGCCCGGGCTTTGCTCGGCAAAGGTGGGGCAGGCAGCCGCTGGATGGCGGTCACGGCGATTGTGTTCTGTGGATTGCTCGCTTTGTTCGACAGCCCACTCTTGCTGCGCTGGTATCCGGTGCTGATCAGCGCGTTCATGCTCGGGCTGTTCTCCCTGAGCCTGAAATACGGCCCGCCGGTAGCCGAACGCCTGGCCCGCTTGCGCGAGCCGCAGCTGCCGGCCAGAGCGGTGGTGTATACCCGCCAGGTCACGGTGGCCTGGAGTGTGTTTTTCCTGTGTAACGGTTTGCTCGCCGCCGCCCTGACCCTCTGGGCGCCGCTGAGCTGGTGGATGTTGTACACCGGCCTGATTTCCTACGGATTGATGGGGCTGCTGTTTGCCATTGAATGGCTCATACGACAACGGGTAAGAGGCCGCCCATGAATTGGATAACACTTGAGCAAATGCTGCTCGAGGCTCAGCCGGAGCGCGCAGTCGCTGTCGATCCGGCGTTGAATCACGCGCAATTGCGCGATGCGGCACTGCGCCTGGCTGCCCGCCTCAAGGCCCTGGGCGTGCGGCATGTGGCCGTGCACCTGGACGATGCCGCCGACCTGGCCGTCGCCCTGCTCGGCGCCTGGCGCGCCGGTGTGCGCGTCCTGCTTCCCGCCGACCTCCAAGCGCAGACACGCCAGCGCTGGGCGACGGACGTCGACCTGTGGCTGACCGACCAACCCGGTGATACTCATCCAGGCGATCTGCAACAGGAGCCGATGGACGCCGCCGAGCTGGATCTCGACCAGTGCTGGCTGAGCCTGTGCACTTCCGGCTCCAGCGGCGAGCCTAAGCGCATCGAGAAAACCCTGCGCCAGATGAGCAACGAGGTCCATGCCCTGGAACACCTGTGGGGCGCCGACCTTGGCCCGGCCTGCATGATCGGCAGCGTCGCCGCCCAGCACATCTACGGACTGCTGTTCCGAGTACTGTGGCCGCTGTGTGCTGGACGTCCCTTCGTGCGTCGGCAACTGGCCTTCCCGGAAGACCTGCAACGCGCCAGCCGAGAGCACCCCACCTTCGCCTGGGTCGCCAGTCCGGCCCTGCTCAAGCGCATGGGCGATAACCTCGACTGGCCGGCCTTGAGCTGCGTGCGTCGGGTGTTCTCCTCTGGCGGCGCCTTGCCCACCGAGGCCGCCCAGGCTTTGCAGCAGCGCCTGGGGCAATGGCCGACGGAAATCTTTGGCAGCTCGGAAACCGGCGGCATCGCCTGGCGCCAGGGCGGCGGATTGTGGCAACCCTTTGCCGACGTGACGCTGAGCCAGGACAGCGACGGCGCCTTGCTGATCGCCTCGCCCTATTTGCCGGTCGGCCATGTGGAGCACACCGCCGACGCAGCGCGCATCGCCGAAGACGGGCGCTTTGAGCTGCTCGGACGACTGGACCGCATCGTCAAGCTCGAGGAAAAGCGCATTTCCCTGCCGATGCTGGAACAGGCGTTGGCGGCCCACGACTGGGTCAGCGAAGCGCGACTGGGGGTGGTCCAGGAAAGTCGCGCCTCCCTCGGCGCGCTGTTGGTACTGAGCGAAAACGGCCTGCGAGCCTTGCGCAACCTGGGCCGGCGCGCCGTCACCGAAGGTCTGCGCCGGCACCTGAGCGACCATTGCGAAACCCTGGCCTTGCCAAGGCGCTGGCGCTGGCTGCGGCAGCTGCCGCTCAACGCCCAGGGCAAGCTGCCCCAGGCCGAGGTCGAAGCCCTGCTGATGTCGCCACGCCCCAAAGCCCCCGAAGTGTTGGAGCAAACTGAAACCGACGGCGAATGGAACCTGCGGCTGGTCGTACCGCCGGATCTTTCGTACTTCAGCGGTCACTTCCCCACCGCGCCGGTACTGCCGGGGGTCGTGCAGGTCGACTGGGCCATGAGCCTTGGCCAGCAATTGCTGGACCTTCCGCCCCGGTTCGTCGGCATGGAGGTGCTGAAATTCCAGCAACTGGTGCGTCCCGGCGATGAAATCCAGCTGCACCTGCGCTTCGACCGCGAGCGCGGCAAGCTGTATTTCGCCTATCGCAATGACACGGCAGCGTGTTCCAGTGGGCGGATTGTGTTGGGGATGGCCGATGATTAATGCTCACACCGCCCTCCTGTGGCGAGGGAGCTTGCTCCCGCTCGAGCGCGCAGCGCTCGCCCAGGGTTCTCAAGAACTAGGGTCTGCTTCGCAGCCCAGCGGGAGCAAGCTCCCTCGCCACAGGATAGCGACGCAAAGTAGATCGGTGGAAGGTGCAAACCATGCATAACCCCTGCGCCATCATCCCGGTCTACAACCACGAAACCGCCATCTCGGCTGTGGTCCAGGCGCTGCTCGCCAATGGCCTGCCCTGCGTGCTGGTGGACGATGCCAGCAGCCCGGCCTGCGCCGCCGTGCTTGATCGGCTGGCAGAGGGCGAGCGGGTTCACCTGGTCCGGCTGGCGGTCAACCAGGGCAAGGGCGGCGCGGTGATGACCGGCTTGCGAGAGGCTTCGCGCCTGGGCTTCAGCCACGCCTTGCAGGTGGACGCCGACGGCCAGCACGACCTGGGCGACGTCCAGGCTTTCATCGAGCAATCCCGGGCCCATCCGGACGCGGTGATCTGTGGTTATCCCCACTACGACGCCAGCGTGCCGAAAGGTCGCCTGTACGCACGCTACCTGACCCACGTCATGGTCTGGATCAACAGCCTGTCCCTGCAGATTCGCGATTCCATGTGCGGCTTTCGGGTCTATCCCCTGCCGCCAACCCTGGCGCTGATCGACTCGGCCAATATCGGCAAGCGCATGGATTTCGATTCGGACATCCTCGTGCGCCTGGCCTGGCGCAATCAGCCGATGCATTGGCTGCACACCCGTGTCCACTACCCCCAGGACGGCGTATCGCACTTTCGCCTGTTCCACGACAACGTCCTGATCTCCAGCATGCACACCCGGTTGTTCTTCGGCATGCTGGCGCGTTTCCCCCTGATTCTCTGGCGACGGTGGCGAGCATGAGCCTTCAGGCCGACAAGCAACACTGGGCCGACCGCCAGGAACGCGGCAGCTTCTGGCTGATGAAACTCACGGCAATTGCCGCCAAAGTGCTGGGCCGACGGTTGCTGAGCCCGGTGCTGTACGGCATCGTCCTGTACTTTTTCATTTTTGGTCGCAGCGCTCGCCGAGCCGCCTGGCAATACCAGCAGCGCCTGGCTGACTGGAGCGGCCGCGCCGAGTTGCGCCCGACCCGCTGGCGGGTGTTCGGGCAGTTCATGGCATTTGCCGACTCACTGCTCGACAAGCTCGACGTCTGGAACGGCAAGCTGAGCATCGAGCAGATCGAAATCGTCGATACCGCGCTGCTGCGCAATCATCTTCGCGATGCGCGCGGGCAAATGCTGGTGGGCGCGCATCTGGGTAACCTGGAAATGTGTCGGGCGCTGGCAGAGTTGGGCGAGAAAGTGACCATGAACGTGCTGGTGCACACCAAGCACGCCGAGCAGTTCAATCGCTTGCTGGGCGAAGCCGGCGCCACGCACCTGCGGCTAATCCAGGTCAGCGAGCTGAACCCGGTGATCATGCTGCAACTGAGCGAACGCCTGGAGCGCGGCGAGTGGCTGGCGATTGCCGGCGACCGCGTGCCGCTGCACGGCGGGCGCAGCGTGACCGTGGATTTCATGGGCCATCCGGCTGCATTCCCCCAAGGCCCCTGGCTGATGGCCGGCCTGCTCAAATGCTCGGTCAATCTGCTGATGTGTCTCAAGCACGAGGGCCGCTATCGCGTCACCCTCGAGCCCTTCGCCGATGCCGTGACATGGAAACGCAACGACCGCGAACAAGTGATCGCCCACTGGGCCGGCCGCTATGCCGAACGCCTGGCGCAGTACTGCCTCCAGGGCCCACAACAGTGGTTCAACTTTTACCCTTTCTGGAAGACCGATGACGATGCCCACTCTTGAGCCGGTAACCTTCGGCGAACGCCCCTTGCACATCGAAGATGTGCTGGCCCTGGCCAACCGCCAGGCACCGACGCAGTTGCAGGATGATCCGGCGTTCCGCCAACGCATTGCCAAGGGTGCGCAATTCCTCGACTCCTTGCTGGACAAGGAAGGCGTGATCTACGGCGTGACCACCGGCTACGGTGATTCCTGCGTAGTGGCCGTGCCGTTGCACCACGTCGAGGCCTTGCCGCGTCATCTGTATACGTTCCATGGCTGCGGGCTGGGCAAGCTGCTGGACGCCCAGGCCACGCGCGCGGTACTGGCCGCGCGCTTGCAGTCGCTGTGCCATGGCGTGTCCGGGGTGCGGGTGGAATTGCTGGAGCGGCTCCAGGCCTTCCTCGAACATGACATCCTGCCGCTGATCCCGGAAGAAGGCTCGGTGGGCGCCAGCGGCGATCTGACGCCGCTGTCCTATGTCGCCGCCACGCTGTCCGGCGAGCGAGAAGTGATGTTCCGCGGCGAGCGCCGCTTGGCCGCCGATGTGCATCGTGAACTGGGCTGGACCCCGCTGGTGCTGCGGCCCAAGGAAGCCCTGGCGCTGATGAACGGCACCGCCGTGATGACCGGCCTGGCTTGCCTGGCCTTCGCCCGGGCCGATTACCTGCTGCAACTGGCGACCCGCATCACTGCGCTGAACGTCGTTGCCCTGCAAGGCAATCCGGAACACTTCGACGAGCGCCTGTTCGCCGCCAAGCCGCACCCGGGGCAGATGCAAGTCGCCGCGTGGCTGCGCAAGGACCTGGCCATCGACGCGCCGACCGCGCCGCTGCATCGCCTGCAGGATCGCTATTCCCTACGCTGCGCGCCCCATGTGCTTGGCGTATTGGCCGACAGCTTGAACTGGCTGCGCTCGTTCATCGAAACCGAACTCAATAGCGCCAATGACAACCCGATCATCGACGCCGAAGCCGAGCGCGTGCTGCACGGCGGGCATTTCTACGGCGGGCACATCGCCTTCGCCATGGACAGCCTGAAAAACCTGGTGGCCAATGTCGCCGACCTGCTGGACCGGCAGCTCGCGCTGCTGGTGGACGAGCGCTACAACCACGGCCTGCCGAGCAACCTGTCCGGCGCCAGCGCCGAGCGGGCGATGCTCAACCATGGCTTCAAGGCCGTGCAGATCGGCACCAGCGCCTGGACCGCCGAAGCGCTGAAAAACACCATGCCGGCGAGCGTGTTCTCGCGCTCCACCGAGTGCCACAACCAGGACAAGGTGAGCATGGGCACCATCGCCGCCCGGGATGCGATCCGTGTGCTGGAATTGACCGAGCAAGTCGCCGCCGCCACGCTGCTGGCAGCCAACCAGGGCGTGTGGCTGCGCAGCCGCGCCGAAGACGCACGCCCCTTGCCGCCGGCCCTGGCCGCCATGCACGCGCAACTGGCCGAGGACTTCGCGCCGGTCATCGAAGACCGCGCCCTGGAAGGCGAACTGCGCCTGTGCCTGCAACGCATCGCCGAGCAACACTGGAGGCTGCATGCGTAGCCAAGGCGTGTTGCATGTCGAGACGCAGATCGTGGTGCCGTTTTTCGACGTCGATTCGATGAACGTGGTCTGGCATGGCCACTACGTCAAATACCTGGAAGTGGCCCGCTGCGCCTTGCTCGATCACATCGGCCATAATTACACCGACATGCTCGAATCCGGCCATGCGTGGCCGGTGATCGACCTGCAACTGCGCTACGTGCGCAGCGCCGTGTTCGGACAGGCGTTGATGGTACGTGCCAGCCTGGTGGAATGGGAGAACCGGTTGAAGATCAACTACCTGATCAGCGACGCCGCCACCGGGGAACGGCTTACCCGTGCCAGTTCAGTGCAAGTGGCCGTGGACGTCGCCAGTCGCGAAATGCTGCTGGCCTCGCCGCGGGTATTTGTCGAAGCCGTTGAAAGGACGTTGCCATGAAGCGCCTGTGTGTCTGGCTGTTGCTGTGCGGCCTGGCGCCCTTGGCCCAGGCGTTCGACCTGCAACAGCTGAGCGACCAACTGGCCCGCCCGGAGGTGATCCACGGGCAGTTCATCCAGGAAAAACACCTGCGCGCCCTGCCCCAGCCCCTGACCAGCAAGGGCCGTTTCGTATTGGCGAAAAACCACGGCCTGCTCTGGCTGTTGCAGACGCCGTTGCAACAGGACTATCGCATCACCGCTCAAGGCATCGCCCGACGGGACGGCAGCGCCTGGCAGATGCTGCCGAACAAGAGTGCCGGCGCCGAACAGAACCGGTTGTTCCTGGCCGTATTGCAGGGCGACAGCAGTGGCTTGCAGCGGGACTTCGAACTGAGCCTGGCGGGCGAGCCGCAGCAGTGGAAGCTCACCCTGACCCCGCGCTCGGTGCTGCTCAAACAGGTCTTCAACCAGATCAACATCGACGGCGGCGAACTGGTGCAACGCATCGAACTGCTGGAAACCCAGGGCGACAGCACGGTCCTGCGCATGCAAGACGCTACCCGCGCGCAACCCTTGAGCGAAGCGGAGCAACATGATTTTGCCGAGTGAACGGATGCTGCCCCGGCTGTTCCTGATCCTGCTGCTGGCCGTGCTGGCGCTCGCCGGCTGGCAATGGCGCAACGGTGCGCCGCTGTCGGCCAACCTCATGGAGCTGGTGCCGGGCACCTCGCCCGATGCCTTGGAGCTCGTCGCCGAACAGCGCATGCAGGAGCCGCTCAATCGCGAGGTGCTGGTGCTGGTCGGTCATGCGGACCGCCAACAAGCCATCGCCCTGGCGCAAACCCTGGGCGAGCAATGGCAAGCCAGCGGTTTGTTCGACAAGGTCCAGTGGACATTGCAAGCCGACTTGCCGGCCCTGCGCACGCAACTGCTCAACGGGCGGCTGGCGATGCTTTCGGCGGCGGACCGCCAGCAATTGATCGACCAGCCCCAGGCGTTCATCCAGCAACGGGTGCAGGCGCTGTTCGATCCGTTCACCGGCTTCAGCCTGGTGCCGAACCAGGACGACTGGCTGGGCCTGACCGGGCGTATCCAGAACAGCCAGCCACAACGCGGCGCGATACAGCTGGACGTGGGCAGCGGTGCGTTGATAGCCGATGCCGACGGCAAAAGCTGGGTCATGCTGCGCGCCCGCGCCCAGGGCACCGCGTTCGACATGAACCTGCCGCTGCAAGTGGCCGAGCTGCTGCAACGCAGCCGTGATCAGGCGGAGCAGGCCCAAGGGCAACTGCTGGCCGCCAGTGGCTTGCTCTATGCCGCCAGCGGCCAGCAACAGGCTTCGCGGGAAATTACCTGGGTCGGCGGTGGCGCGACGGTCGGCATCTTGCTGCTGCTGTTGCTGGCCTTCCGGCGCCTGCGGGTGTGGCTGGCGTTCGTGCCGGTGTTGGTGGGCATGCTGTTCGGTGCAGTGGCGTGCGTGGCGCTGTTTGGCCGCATGCACGTGATGACCTTGGTACTGGGTTCCAGCCTGATCGGCGTGGCGGTGGATTACCCCCTGCATTACCTGTCCAAGAGTTGGAGCCTCAAGCCGTGGCGCAGTTGGCCGGCCTTGCGCCTGACCCTGCCAGGGCTGAGCCTGAGCCTGGCGACCACCTGCATCGGCTATCTCGCCCTGGCCTGGACACCATTCCCGGCGCTGACCCAGATCGCGATATTTTCTGCCGCCGGGCTCGTCGGTGCCTACCTGACGGCCGTCTGCCTGCTGCCGGCGCTGCTCAAGGGCGCCGACTTGCGTCCGGCCCAGTGGCCGCTGCGCCTGTGTGAAAACCTGCTCAAGGTGCGCGAGGCGCTGCTCACGCGGTTGCCTACACCCGTGCTGCTGGTATTGCTGCTGGCCTTCTGCGCGGGCGGGCTCTGGCACCTGACCACGAAAAACGATATCCGCCAATGGATCGGCACGCCCCAGCACCTGACCGATGAAGCCCGGGACATCGCCCGCATCACCGGATTCCAGCCCACCAGCCAGTTCTTCCTGATCCGCGCCGCCAATCAGGCACAACTGCTTGAGCGTCAGACAGCCCTCAATGAACGGCTCGACCAGTTGATCGGCCTGGAAAGACTCCAGGGCTACCTGTCGCTGAACCAATTGGTCAGCCCACCGGCCGAGCAACAGAAAGTGCGTGAAGGCCTGGCCCGGTTGCCGACGTTCTGGCAACCGCTGTTGGACCTGGGCGTGCCGGTCGCCGCGCTGCAAGCGGAGCTGGCGCAACTGCAGGCGTTGCCGGTGCAAGACATCGATGCCGCGTTGACCGGGCCCTTGGCCGAGCCGTACCGCACGCTCTGGCTCGGACCGAACGCACAAGGCGTGGCCGCCACGATCAGCCTGCAAGGCCTGAACGATGCCGCGCTGCTGCGGGTGCAGGCGGTGGACTTGCCGGGCGTGCAACTGGTGGATCGCCTGGGGGACCTGAACCGGGTCTTCGCAGCTACCCAGGTCAGCGCCGCCGAACTGAAACTGGCCTCCTGCGTGCTGATTGTGCTGGTGCTGATCTGGCCGTTCGGCGTCGGCGCCGCCCTGCGCATTGTCGCCCTGCCGCTGCTGGCCGCGTTGTGCAGCCTGGCGAGCCTTGGCTGGCTGGGCCAGCCCTTGACGCTGTTCAGCCTGTTCGGCCTGCTGCTGGTAACGGCCATCGGCGTCGATTACGCCATTCTCATGCGCGAGCAAATCGGCGGCGCCGCCGTGAGCCTGCTGGGCACCCTGCTGGCGGCGGTCACCACCTGGCTATCGTTCGGCCTGCTGGCGCTGTCCAGTACACCGGCAGTGAGCAACTTCGGCCTGGCGGTGAGCCTGGGGCTGGCCTTCAGCTTCATGCTGGCGCCGTGGGCCGGACGCCAGGCACACGCGCCTGTCGTGCACGAGGCTCTGCAATGATGGTCCCGGTGTTCTGGCTCATGGCCTTGGGATTGTTCGCGGCGGCAACATTCGTGGGTCGTCGTTTCGGGCTGATCCCGATTGTCAGTCAGTTGCTGCTGGCGACGTTCGGCCTGCCGCTGCTGATGTATTTCTGGATCGAGCCGGGCTGGCAGCTCAGCGGTGCGCAACTGGTGTCGCCGGTGTGGTTGAAGAATTTCTACAGCCTCGCATTTGCGCTCTTGCTGGGGCACATCCTCAGCGACGTGATCGACCTGCGCCTGGACCGCCAGAGCATGAAGATCGCCCTGCCAAGCTTCATCGTTCCATTTGCCTGCGGCCTGGCGACGGCGTTCTGGCTGCTGCCGCCACAGCCGTGGATCAGTTCCCTGGCGGTGGGCCTGCTGTTTGCAATCACGGCGATACCCGTGCTGTACCTGTACTTGCGCCATATCGACTACCCGCCCGCCGCCACTCGGCGACTGGTGCAAACGGCGATCCTGATCGACCTGACCTGCTGGAGCCTGTTCGGCCTGGCCCAGGGCAGCCTGCATCTGAGTAGCCTGCTGCTGCCGTTGGCCGGCGCCTGCGTGCCGTTGCTGCTGCGCCTGGTTGGCCTGCGCCAGCCATTGCTGCACAGCGGCGTATTTTTTGCCCTGCTGGTGGTGGCCGAGCATTACCGGCTCAACGCACTGATCGTCGGAATCGGCTACCTGTTGTGCATGGCCGCGCTCAAAGTGCCGTTGAAATTGCCGCTCAACGCCGCCTGGATGCAGGGTTTGCAGACGTACCTGGCGATCCCGCTGATCCTGACGTTCGGCATCGTGCAGATCAACGTCCACAGCGCCCTGAACAGCTTCAACGGGGTGCAACTGGCGGCATTGCTGCTGTTGCCCATTGCCAGCAAATTGCTCGGCAACTGGCTGGGGCTGGGTTGGGCCGGCGCATCCTTCGCGGGCGCCAGCCGCTGGCGTGAAAGTGTCTTGCTGAATATTCGCGGTTTGAGTGAAATCGTCTTCCTCAACCTGTTATTGCAACAACAGCTCATCAGCCCGGCGTTGTATTTCATGCTGATGCTGATGGGTTTGATCGCAACACTGCTACCGGCCGCGGCCGGTTTCCACCGTATTCCCTCGATTGCCGTCCCGGCCAGGAGCTCAAGTGCCAAGCGTTGAAATGGAAAGTCGCCAGGTCGTCATCATCGGTGCGGGCCCCTCCGGCGCCATCGCCGCCGCGTTGCTCAAGCGCAAGGGCCACGATGTGTTGGTCATCGAGCGCCAGCATTTCCCCCGGTTCTCCATCGGCGAAAGCCTGTTGTCCCATTGCCTGGACTTCGTCGAAGAAGCCGGCATGCTCGAGGCCGTGAATGCCGCCGGGTTCCAGCGCAAGAACGGCGCCGCATTCGCCTGGCGCGAGCGCTACAGCGCCTTTGATTTCGGCGACACCTTCAGCCACGGCAAGCCCACGACTTTCCAGGTGCAGCGCGCCGACTTCGACAAATTACTGGCCGACCAGGCCGCGCTGCAAGGCGTGGAGATCCGTTATGGCGAAGCTATCGCCAGCGCCGATTTCACCCTCGCCAAGCCGCAACTGGGCGTGCAGCGTGAAGACGGCAGCGAATACCGCGTGGAAGCCGACTTCGTGCTCGACGCCAGCGGCTATGGCCGGGTCCTGCCGCGCCTGCTCGACCTTGAGGCGCCGTCGAACTTCCCAGTGCGCCAGGCGGTGTTCACCCACATCGAGGATCGCATCGACGCGCCGACTTTCGACCGCGAAAAAATCCTCATCACCACCCACCCGAGCAAGCGCGACGTGTGGTTCTGGACCATTCCCTTCAGCGGCGGACGCTGTTCGGTGGGCGTGGTCGCGGCGGCGGAACACTTCGCCAGCCGCACCGATGACCTCGACGCCTGCCTGCGTGGTTTCATCGACGAAACCCCAAGCCTGGCCGAAGTGTTGAAGAACGCTGTGTGGGATACCCCGGCGCGGACCATCGGCGGCTACTCGGCCAATGTCAAAACCCTGCATGGCCCTGGCTTCGCCCTGCTGGGCAATGCCGCGGAATTCCTCGACCCGGTGTTTTCCTCCGGCGTGACCATCGCCATGCGCTCGGCAAGCATGGCCGCTGGCGTGCTGCATCGTCAGTTGCAAGGCGAAAGCGTGGACTGGCAAAGCGAGTTCGCCGCCCCCCTCAAGCGCGGCGTAGATACCTTCCGCTGCTATGTCGAGGGCTGGTACGCCGGGACTTTCCAGGACGTGATTTTCTATACCGAAGGTTCGGATGATATCCGCCGCATGATCAGTTCGATCCTGGCCGGTTACGCCTGGGACGAGCGCAACCCGTTCGTCAGCGAACCCAAGCGGCGCCTGCGCATGCTTTCGGAAATCTGTGCGAGCCCGGCATCATGAGTGCCCTGCGATGAGCTACCTGAGCGACAACTACGTCGAAGAGACGCGCTTCGGCTTCTGGTTCCTGCGCAGCCATACGTGGCAGCACCATGTGCTGCGCGTGGCGATCAATGACCTGCGCAGTCTGTTCAGCCATCCGCTGCCGGCCAACCCAGTGTTGCTGGATGCCGGCTGCGGCCAAGGCAAGTCATTCCAATACCTGCGCCAGGCGTTCGCGCCGAAAAGCCTGATCGGGGTGGACGCCGACCCTCATAGCCTCGAACTGAGCGCTGGCGAAGCCGCACGCCAGGGCATCACGGTGGAACTGATCGGCAGCGACTGCGCACAATTGGCCGTGCCGGATGCCAGCGTCGATCTGCTGTTCTGCCATCAGACTTTCCATCACCTGGTGGAACAGGAAAAAGCCCTCGCCGAGTTCTACCGTGTACTCAAGCCCGGCGGCTACCTGATGTTCGCCGAGTCCACCGAAGCCTACATCGACACCTGGGTGATCCGCTGGCTGTTCCGCCACCCCATGCATGTACAAAAAAGTGCCGCGCAATACCTTGAGATGATCCGCAGCGAGGGTTTCGAGTTCGAGGCGCGCAACGTGTCCTACCCGTACCTGTGGTGGAGCCGCGCCAAGGATTTCGGCTTGCTGGAACGCCTTGGCTTGCGCCGGCCCAAACCGTTTGGCGAGCGCGAGGAAACCCTGGTCAACGTGGTGGCCCGCAAGCCGCTCGAAGGGGCCGCCGAATGATCCGTAGCCTGCTGATCGGCTGCCTGCTGCTGCTTGGCGCCTGCGCCAGCCAGGCGCCACTGCCCGAGCGCACACCGACCCTGGCGCTGCCCATGCAATTGCACATCGAACGAAAACTCGACGGCCAGCGCCAGGACTGGTTGCTGGTAATCCAGCGTGAAGAGGCCGGCATCCGCTGGTCGATGATGGACCCGCTGGGCATTCCCGTGGCCCGCCAGCGCCTGGTCGACGGCCAGTGGCAGGCCGACGGCCTGTTACCGCCCAACGCCGAAGCCCGGGAGCTGTTCGCCGCGCTGCTGTTTGCCCTGACCCCCGAAACCGAACTGCCGGGCAATTACCCAAGCGCCCGACAACAGGCCTCGCAACGGACCCTCGATACGCGTTGGCAGGTACGTTACGAGCGGCCGTTGGACTTCGAAGTAAGCCTGCCCGAAGGCCCGCATTACCGCATCACATCGTTGACCGAGAGCGCCCCATGACCGCCTACCTGAATGCGCTCGGGGTGATCTGTGCCCTGGGCCGCGACAAGCGCACCGTTGCGCGCAACCTGTTTGCCGGCGACTGCTCGGGCGTGCGCATCGAAGACAGCTGGGTGGCCGAGCGAACGTTGCCGGTGGCCTCGGTGTCAGGCGAACTCGCCAGCATCCCGCAAGGACTGGAGGCGCAGCGCAGCCGCAATAATCAATTGCTGCTGGAAGCAGGGCTGCAGATTCGCGCCGAGATCGATCAGGCCATTCAGGCATACGGCCGTGCCCGCATCGGCATCGTACTGGGCACCAGCACTTCGGGCATCGATGAAGCCAGCCATGGCATTGCCCATTACTTGCGCGAACAGCGTTTCCCCGACGGCTACGACTACCAGCAGCAGGAACTCAGTGCACCGGCCAATTTCCTGTCCGATTGGCTCGGCCTGAGCGGCCCCTCCTACGTGATTTCCACCGCTTGCACTTCCAGCGCCCGGGCGTTGATGAGCGCCCGCCGCCTGCTGGACCTGGGTCTGTGCGATGCCGTGCTCTGCGGTGGCGTCGACAGCCTGTGCAAGCTGACGCTCAACGGTTTCTCCGCCCTGGAAGCGGTGTCGAGCGATCGCTGCAACCCGTTTTCAGTGAATCGCAGCGGCATCAATATTGGCGAAGCAGCGGTGCTGTTTCTCATGAGCAAGACACCCTCTGAAGGCACACCGATTGCCTTGCTGGGCGACGGCGCCAGTTCCGACGCCCACCATATTTCCGCCCCTGAACCCAGTGGGCGTGGCGCCCGCCAGGCCATGGAAAAAGCCCTGCACTGCGCAGGCCTGGCGCCCGGCCAGATCGACTACCTGAACCTGCACGGCACCGCCACGCAACACAATGACGCCATGGAAAGCCAGGCGGTGGCCGGTCTGTTTCCGGCAGGTGTGCCGTGTTCATCCACCAAGCCCATGACCGGCCATACCCTCGGCGCAGCCGGGGCGCTGGAAGCCGCGTTCTGCTGGCTGGCGCTGAGCAGCGAAAACCCCGCCCGGGCGCTGCCACCCCACGTCTGGGACGGCCAGGCCGATCCTGGGCTGCCGGCATTGGATTGGGTAACGGCCAATACCCGCCTGAACCCGACATCGCCGCGTCGCCTGATGAGCAACTCGTTTGCCTTCGGCGGCAACAACGTCAGCCTGATAATCGGAGACGCCCCATGATTGACTGGCCGCTCGCCGAGCTGCTGCCCCACGCAGGCGACATGATCCTCATCGACCGGATCCTGGCCTTCGATGACGAGCAGATCCATACCCAGACCACGGTTAAACCCGGTGGTTTGTTCAACCGTGAGGACGGCGCGCTGCCGGCCTGGGTCGGCATCGAGTTGATGGCCCAGAGCGTCGCGGCGTTTGCCGGTTGCCATGCGCGCCAACGCGGTGATGCCGTGGAGCTGGGCTTTTTGCTCGGCACGCGCAAGTTCGAATGCAACGTCGAATGTTTTCCGGTCGGCACTGAACTGACCATCCACGGCGTGCGTTCCCTGGAAGACGACAACGGCATGGGCGTGTTCGAATGCCACATCAATGCCCCCGGCATCCATGCCACGGCCCGGCTGAACGTGTTCCGCCCACCCCAGGCCGCCCAATACCTCAACGATAAACCGCAACAGGAAACCCGCCATGACTGAATCCGTACTGGTCACCGGCTCCAGCCGTGGCATCGGTCGCGCCATCGCCCTGCGCCTGGCGCAGGCCGGGCATGACATTGTGTTGCACTGCCGCAGCGGCCGCGCCGAGGCCGAAGCCGTCCAGGCGCAGATCCAGGCCCTGGGCCGCAACGCCCGAGTGCTGCAATTCGATGTGGCCGACCGTGCCGCCTGCAAGGCCATTCTCGAAGCCGATGTCGACACCCATGGCGCCTATTACGGCGTGGTGCTCAACGCCGGCCTGACTCGTGACGGCGCCTTTCCGGCCTTGAGCGAGGACGACTGGGACACGGTGATGCGCACCAACCTCGACGGTTTCTATAACGTGCTGCACCCGGTGATGATGCCGATGATTCGTCGTCGCGCCGCCGGACGGATCGTTTGCATCACCTCGGTTTCCGGCCTGATCGGCAACCGCGGCCAGGTCAACTACAGCGCCTCGAAGGCCGGTTTGATCGGCGCGGCCAAGGCATTGGCAATCGAGTTGGGCAAGCGCAAGATCACCGTCAATTGCGTCGCGCCTGGGCTGATCGACACCGCCATGCTCGATGA
The DNA here is from genome assembly GCF_000281895.1 of Pseudomonas fluorescens Q2-87. Lineage (NCBI taxonomy): Bacteria > Pseudomonadati > Pseudomonadota > Gammaproteobacteria > Pseudomonadales > Pseudomonadaceae > Pseudomonas > Pseudomonas fluorescens. The sequence goes on from NZ_CM001558.1 coordinate 5,818,066, forward strand.
AAACGTACCCGTGGAAGAACTGATGAAAATGATCCCCGCCCAGCGCATGGGCACGCCTGAAGAGGTGGCTGGCGCGGTGAATTTCCTGATGTCCGCCGAAGCTGGCTACATCACTCGGCAGGTCTTGGCCGTCAATGGAGGCTTGTGCTGATGAAGCGCGTTGTCGTCACCGGCATGGCCGGCATCACCTCGGTGGGCAGCGACTGGGACACCATCGCCGCGAACTTCGCTGCCAACCGCAGCGGTATCCGGCGCATGGCTGAGTGGGACCGCTTTACCGAGCTGAACACCCGCCTGGCGGGGCCTATCGACGATTTCCTGGTCCCGGCCCATTGGACGCGCAAGCAACTGCGCAGCATGGGCCGGGTCTCGCGCCTGGCGGTGGGCGCGGCGGAACAGGCCCTGGCCGACGCCGGCCTGCTGGGCGACGCGTCGATCAAGGATGGGCGCATGGGCGTGTCCTGCGGGTCGTCCACCGGCAGCACCGACGAGATCAAGGCCTTCGGCAACATGCTGCTCAACAGCGTGGCCGAAGGGCTGAACGCCAACTCTTATGTGCGGATGATGCCCCACACCACAGCGGCGAATATCAGCATTTTCTTCGGCCTGACCGGGCGCCTGATTCCCACCTCCAGCGCCTGCACCAGCGGCAGCCATGGCATCGGCTACGCCTACGAGGCGATCAAGTTCGGCCGCCTGCCTTTGATGCTTGCCGGCGGTGCGGAAGAACTGTGCCCGACCGAAGCGATGGTCTTCGATGCGCTCTACGCCACCAGCTTGAAAAACGATGCGCCGCAAACCAGCCCGCGTCCCTACGACAAGGACCGCGATGGCCTGGTGATCGGTGAAGGCGCCGGCATGCTGGTGCTCGAAGAACTGGAGCACGCCCTGGCGCGTGGCGCGCATATCCATGCCGAAATCGTTGGCTTTGGCAGCAACGCCGATGGCCAGCACGCCACCCGGCCAGAACTGGGCACCATGCGCCGGGCCATGGAGCTGGCCCTGGAAGACGCCGGCCTCGAGCCTGCCGCCATCGGCTACGTCAACGGCCACGGCACCGCCACCGAACAGGGCGATATTGCCGAAACCCTGGCCACCAGCAGCCTGTTTGGCGAACGCATGCCCATCAGTTCGCAGAAGAGCTTCCTCGGCCATACCCTGGGTGCCTGCGGGGCGTTGGAGTCCTGGTTCAGCATCGAAATGCTCAACCGCGACCTCTACGTGCATACCTTCAACCTCGACGAGGTGGACCCCCAATGTGGCAAGCTCGATTACCTGCGCAATGAATTCAGGTCGATGAGCAACGAATACGTGATGAACAACAACTTCGCCTTTGGTGGGGTCAACACCTCGCTGATTTTCCGCCGCTGGCACTGAATCGGATTCAAAACCCCGTACCCTCGTCAAGGAGACCATGATGTCGTTGAAGAAGATCGCCGTAACCGCCGCCCTGTTGCTCAGCACCCTGCCGACCCTCAGCCAGGCTCGTGATACCGCCCTGTACCTGCCGTTCGACAAAGTCGTCGCCGAAGCCATCCGCACCGGCAAGATCGACGGCAGCGTGAAGTTCTACCTGGCCGGCAACAAACCGGCCGGCACCGTCACCGTGATCAGCCCGGGTGCCGTGACCAACAAGAAAACCAACGCGTTCAACAAGTCCGATGAAGTGGCTTGCGAATGGGTGCTGCAATCGGCCCTGATCACCCTGCACCAGGCCGCCAAGAATGCGGGCGCCAACGCCGTCACCAACATCGTCAGCTTCTACAAGAGCAACGAGCGCAAAGACCCTACCACCTACGAATGCCACGCCGGCGCGATCATGGCGGGCGTTGCGTTGAAAGGGGACTTGGCGAAGGTGCAATAAGCCCGACCGCTATCGCAAGCAAGCTCGTTCCCACAGGGGACCTGTGTCGAACACAGATTCCTTGTCCGCTGAAAGTCCAGTGTGGGAGCGAGCCTGTTCACGAAGAGGCCGTCACATCCAACATCCTTGCAAGCCAAACCACCGCTATCGCGATCAAGCTCGCGCCCACAGCAATTGTGGTTCCGCAGGCCTGTAGCGTCCTGGCGGAAGGAATTTTCATACCCTTGCCGGCACCGTTGCGTGCGGTATCTATGTACCACCTCGCCTTCGCCTTTTTTCAATAGGTTGTCTCTTCCAAACAATTTCTCAGGAAGAGAACATGCCGCAAGACAACCCGCTACAGGCCGCCAGCGCCACAGACCCAAGCGCCCTGCTGATGCATCAGCTGAAGGCCTCGCAGCAGCAAATGATCCGGCTGAACGACGCCGTCCCACGCTTCTCGAAGGTAGCGACGCGACATCTGGATTACTGGCTCAAGAGAGCTTTCCCCGCCCTATCGGGCCAGTTCACCCTCAACGAAATACTCGTCTGCCGGCTGCAAACCGGCGATGGACCCGCGTCGCAGCGAACGGTAATGGACACGGTCGCCCTCGACACACTTTTCTGGCGCTCGGTCGCCGGTAAGGTGAATGCGCGAGAGCTCTTCGACGATTTGGCCAATATCAATATCGTCACGAACAAAGACGATGCCACGCAGATGCCGATGGCCCTCAATAGCCTTGAAGCAAAAGCGGCAATCAAACAACTCATCAGCACTTCACCCGTTGTGCATGAACAACTGCTGACAGGCGCACTGGATGATTTCTGGAACAAGCCGCCCGATTTCAGCCCGAACCTCAACATCAACGATTGGCTGACTTTTGAACTGGGCATGCAACTCAAGGCCCAGGCGGATCTTCATCGGGTGGACGGAACGCTGAGCCTGCCGATGCACAAGGCGGTGACGGACCATGCGCTGTCGGGGCTGGACGCGGCGTCTCGCGCGAGGATGCCCGACAGCGATCGGCCTGGGGTGTACAGCCTGGAAATTACTCCCAAAGGGTGGTGGGCCAGCGTATCGATGCCGGCAGCCGTTGCGCTGACCCGGCATGACCGTGTCGAGGACTCGGGAAGCGCGGTGCTATATAGGCCGGGTAATCCGCTGCGAGTGTACGAAGACTTGGCGGCACTCAAGGCCAGTCTGGCGGAGGATGAAGACAGCGCTGTGGACGCGGTGAATCTCACACCCATTTCCGAAGACTTCCTCGCCCGCCTGGTCATGGACTTGCGATCAGTGCAAAAAACAGCCGTGGCCGAGGCAATGCTGAACGGTCCGGCAGAAGGCGAGGACATCACTGCCTGGATCGCCAGGGTGGACACTGCGGCAGACGTCGGGCAAAGGCTGGACCTGGCGGGCGCCATGGACGAGCGCGCGTTACGGTTGTATCAGAAAAAACTCGACGACTGGCTGCGCGGCAATCCCAACGTCACTGGCAATGATCGCGTGGCCTGGTGGCGGGCGGTGCAAGACCTGCAATTCACCACGGTGGATGCGCCACCATTGCCGGACCCGGTGACACTGGCCACCCCTGAGGCCATTGCGGACCGCACCCGCACGTTGCTCGCCGGTTTCATCAAGGATAAATACGCCCCGGTCGATCCTGATTCGGTGTCGCTGAGTATTCGCAAGCAGATCATCGACCCCAACGCGCCGACGGGCGAGTCGCCATTTGGCTCCGGGGTAGCGCTGGGCAAGGCGCAGGCAATGTATGAAGACCGCCGTTCCATGACCGAGTGGGCGATGTCCAACCTGACGCCGGACGAACGCAATGCGGCTCACACGACCGTCGAAGGGCCGTTGTCCTTCGCGCAGATTGTCGAAGTCATCGAACGGGCGAACGTCGGCGCCCGGCTACCGGCCGCAGTGCAGGTCGCGGCCCGGGAGCGCCAGGCAGAATGGATGCTGCTGAAGGCCAGGCAAATGCGTGCGCAGGCATGGGCAGCCCATATCTCAGGCGACTTTACGCAAGACAAGGACAACACCGGGCTGAACCTGGTGCTCTCGGCACTCGACAGTCCGGCCCCCGAGGATCGCCGCAAGGTCAATGGGCACGAGGTGGTGGTCCGACAGATTCAATGGGGCGATAGCGTGTTGAAAGAGCTGCTGGCCTTCGGGGTCAAAACCTTCGCCAGCCGGCCCTCGTTGACGCTGTACACACCTGGTGCGCCGGACGGCAAAATGTTCAGGGACATAGACGCCGGAAGCGACCGGGAGCTGGAAGCCGCCCTGGTAAAGACGCTCACGGCTTCGCTGGAAATGACCCGCTGGTTGATTGCGCAATTGCCCTTGATGGAGCAGGCCGATCAGCTTTCCAGCCTGGTGCCTGCATCGGAAAACCTGACACTCAACGAGAAAATCAAGAAAGTCACGCAGCCCACCCTCTCGTGGATAAAACACCGGGTACAGGATGATTTCGCCTTGAAAGTCGGGTCCCCGGTGGTTAAAGGCAACCTGCTCAAAACGCTGCACGAGACGCAAATCAGCCACGCGCTCAAGACAGTTGATGCACTGACAGTAACAAACGCCGAACGCAACAGCGCGGCAGCCCAGGAGGGGCGCAGGAATGGTGTCGCGTTGCTGACGGGCGCGATGGCCATGTTTTATGCCGGCCGCCTGGGCGGGGTACTCGGGCGCGCGATACTGCCCGTTATGGCCGGTGGCGCCGCGGTGTCGGCAATAAAAGACGAGGGCGGCAGTTTCAGCCAGTGGACGAGCGATTTCATCAGTGGGCTGGGTGAAGTCCTGGTAGAGGCCGGACAGGACTTGATCATGGCTCGCGCGGCACGACGCCGGGGCGACACTCGACCCCAACTGTCTCCCCTGCTCCGCATGCCTGATCCGGAACTCGGGCCATTCCTTTTAAGAGGCTTTGACGGCAAGGGGCTGATTCCCGAAGGTCGCAACCTGTTCAGGGACGCGAACGGGCAAGGTTACTTGAAGCTGGAAAATGACTACTGCAAAACCGCAGTGCAAGAAAGCCAGCGGATTATCTATTCGCCAAACAACCGTACCCACCAGCGGACCGTGACGTGGAAAAACGGTCGCTGGCAGATCGAGGCGCCGCAACGGTTGCTCGGTGGCGGAATCGTACAGAGCCTATTGAATCGGACCCCGGAAACGTCGCAGCAGAGGACTTACAACGCATTGCTGGAAGGCGTGCTGGTCGATCATCATTGGCCTTCTTGGGAAGTGATGAATACGGCAAGAAGTGTCATCCATACGATGCCCGGTGAACTGGCCGAACGCATCCTGCACGAGAGCATGAATGACCTCGGCGTCAACGACATCGACACCTATCGCTCGCTCTTGAGTCAAATCAACAGGCGCCTGCGAGGCCTCGCCCACCATAAAATCGCCCACGAAAAATTGCTTTATAAATTCAACGTCTGGCAGGCCATCGATTACTGCACCAAAGACATCGACTCACAGGTACGGGGGATCCAGCTTACTTCCGCCCAGAAAATAAAAATATTCGACATGACCCTGCCGCTCAAGAAAGAGCTTTTCGACAACGAGGGTAACTTCAAGATGATGATGTCCTCGTTGCCGGATAACCTTACCGGCGCGTTATTCATCACCATCATTCCCGACCAGGGAAAAAAGAAAGCGGCGATGACTAAGATCCAGAACGACATCAACGACGTGGTCAAAGCAGCGGAGAAGCGAGTCTGGGCAGAGCTGGGCGCTCTGTATTCGGGGGAGGGGCCCGAAGTTGAAGCCGCCAGGAATAAGTACAAAGCGACGCCCGAAAACTTCTTGGAATACAAAAAGAACAAGCTCAGCGCCTTCAGGGACGAGATGAAGAAACGGCACAAGCCCGGCCTGCTGACAGAACTGCGCAGTAACAGGATTCCCTACGTCATTGCCAACAGGGGCAAGTCGCAACGAAAAACCCTGCTGGTGACGGGAGAGGACATTAGCAACTTCACGAAAGACCTCTCGAACTACGACGCCTTCGATATCGAGGTCGTGACCCAGGTCCGGACGAAAAAGGTTCCCGGCAAGTCGCCCACCACCAGTACCCCTCCGGCCACCGCGCAGGCGTCGATTGCCACCGATAAATTCACGGTGAGCCTCAGCACACTGGCTGAAACCCAGATGTCTTATGACAACTTCCCCGAAGCAGCCAGGGCCAAGATCACCGAAATCATGGATGACATCCGAGCCGGCCGGGCCACGACAAAACGCATCAACAAATATTACTGGTACGACATGGCCCAGCTATCCCCCGGCAGCGGCAGAGGCGCATGGCGCGCTGCGTTTGAACGCAAGGGCGATACTTGGGTGCTTCAAGGGTTTTACGACTACCACGCGAATAAACCTGCGACGGTCTGGGAAGGCTAAGTGGAAAAATAAAGGATCGAGGTGAGCACCGATTGCCACGGCAAGCGCCGCCCCCCACACGGATAATTCTGAATATGCGGCGCCAGCCGTGGCAGCGATCCTCAAACCGCTTCACCTGCCACCGAAAAACCAAATAGAGAAAGCGGAGTACGCAATTTCGGAAACGTCCCACAACAAGGTGTTGAGCTTCGAGCTACGGTCACTTCTTCAACACCTATTGGGACAGGTCCAAAATGAATGAAATGAGAAAAAAAGCAGTCGTCGTTTTCAGCGGCGGCCAGGATTCAACCACTTGCCTGATTCACGCCTTGCCCCGGTACGACGAAGTTCATTGCATCACGTTCGACTACGGCCAACGCCACCGTGAAGAAATTGAAGTGGCGAAACGGCTCTGCAAAACCCTTGGCGTGACCGTACATAAAATACTGGATACCACGCTACTCAAGGAACTGGCCATCAGCAGCCTGACCCGCGATAACATTCCAGTACCTTCGGCAAACGAAGGCGATGGCCTGCCTAGCACTTTCGTACCCGGGCGCAATATTCTGTTTTTGACCCTGGCATCTATTTATGCGTATCAGGTGGGTGCGAAAACGCTTATCACCGGTGTGTGTGAAACCGACTTCTCGGGCTATCCGGATTGCCGCGATGCGTCTGTGAAGGCGCTGAACAACGCCATTGAACTGGGCATGGACTATCCCTTGCGCATCGAGACGCCCTTGATGTGGCTGAACAAAGCCCAAATCTGGGCGCTGGCCGATTATCACGGGCGGTTGGAGTTCATCGATCAACAGACACTGACATGCTACAACGGCATCAAGGGCAGTGGCTGCGGTGACTGCGCCGCCTGTCATCTGCGCGCAAAGGGCCTGAGCCACTACCTTGAAAGCCGGGTGGAGATCATGAACAGCCTGAAGACAAAACTGGATTTATAGGCCCAACGCTCGAAGGGTAATGGGCTATGAGGCAATAGCCCATTGAGCTCTTATGCAGGCTGGGCACCGGTTACGTACTTTCTAAACAACGCCCTGACGCCATAGGCGGGTAGTACATTAAAAACAGCAAAACACATCTTTATCACTATTTGAACATAGACTATGTTTAAGATTTCCGAAACTGGCATCTTTCCATAAAATGCAATAAAGCAAAAAATATAGCTATCTATTATCACCGCAAAGAAGGTACTGAGAAAAACCCGCAAGAATAAATATCTAGAATTTGTGAGTTCTTTTATTCGACATAACAAATAGGAATTCACATACTCAGAAAAAACGAAAGAAACCGACGACGCTACTAACACAGCTAGCACATGAGAGACAACCTCACTGTAGGGACCGTCAAGCTTCCAACCCGACAGTCCCGGAAGCCAACTGCTGCCACTTAATAAAACAAGAATAAACGCGTTACTTGCAAACCCAAACAGTATCGCCTTTCGTGCCAGCCTAAACCCATAAAACTCATTCAGCATATCCACCATAAGAAAAGTCAACGGATATAAAAAACACCTGGAGTAACCACCACATCGAAATATTCTATATAGACAAGCTTTGCGGCGGAAATATTAGTAAAAATATATATCGCAAACAGCATCAAATTCAAAACCACGTAAATCAACCATGATCGTTCATGACGATCCCTGACCTCGTAAGCAGTCAGTGCTGTTCCGCCCGAATAGTATTTCTTATAAACCTCCCGAATTTCCGACTTATTTAAATCATCCACAACTTCACTACGCAATAAATTCTCCAACTTTATTCTGATGACTTGTCCGGTTGCTATCACCATGATGATCGCGAGGCTTTTATGGTTGTCAAAGCCCAACAGCTTATATCTACTGTTCTCCATTCCTGGGCCATCAGCCATTGAAACGCTCCTCTATTATATCTCCAATCACAACAACTACATCCGGATCAACGCAAATCTCAGCAACGACGAAAAATCTGTCGATTACTTTATCGTACACCAGCTTTTCACTTTCTCTGGTCCATGCACCTTTCTTCACTATCAGTAAATCACCAGCATCATTCATCCCATTGATTTTGTTTTCCAATAAAACGCCTATCAAATTACACGCCGTGCCAAAATAATAAGTCAAGGAATGACTGATAATCAGCTCACCAATTCGCTTATTCATATTCTGAATGACCTGGCTTTCCTTGATGATCGGCACCGCAGCAGGGTTCATATTTCCATACAAGGACACACTGCTCTCTATAATCTCCTTCTCTTCAAAATCCACCGTCTCTATTTCTTCATAAGAAACACCAAAAAAATCGGATATCTTACGAATAGTGGACTGCTGTACGTTAACAACCCGGCCTTCTAGGATGTTGTAGATAGTTGTTCTGGTCAAACCGCTCGCATTACACAAGGACAGCTGTGTTTCCCCACGGCTTTTTATAAGGTATCTAATATTATTCCGTAGCTTTTCTGTCCGATCTCTTTTAAACATCTACGCCTCGCTACTTCCTTATAATCACAACAAATCAAACACCTTGACGAAACACCTTCGAAAGTGATTTTCATAGGGTGGGGCATGTTACACACCCTGCCTCTCAGAAAAAATACTTATATTTGAAATGCAGGGTATTTCCTACACACAAAGATCTTCGACTACGAATCGAGCGATATTTCTTACACCACAAAAAGAAAACCCTGAAGGAACTTCATAGACTCAATACAAATGAATCATTTTTTTACATAGATGTTAAATAATTTGATGGGTGCCAAAGGTTTTTCTGCTAAATATTACTGACCGTCAGTCAATACATAGTCCGGCTGGACAAATAAGAGTGACGCCCCTTAAATCTTGCAAGGAGCTCAACATGAACAGGACACCCCCCAACCTCCCTGAGTCCCCAGACTTCGACGACTCCCGAATGTACGACCCTGGCCGTCCCGAGCCTGCCAGTCATGTGTTCATGATCATTCCGGATGTCGACACCGAGTCCCTGCTTTGCCACGCCTGCGAAACCCTTACCTCGCTCAACGTCATGACCGCCGACCTCGCCTGCGAATTGCAAGGCCCACGGCGCAACGTGGCGCTGGCCATCCAACAGCTGGCCGTGTTGGGCGAGTTACTGGTCAACCGCGCCCTGGACAACCTGGCCCCGCCCCGAGGGCGCGCTGACGCACTGTTGAACAACCAACGCTGAGATGAAATCGCGGCCTACCGTACTGTGTCCATGCCGTGACCCAGCCGTTGGGAGGATGCCGATCAATTAAGCGAAATACCTTTGGGGGAGCGCCTGGTCAGTACCGGTGAGAATGGCTGTGCCGTCATCGCGAGCAGGCTCGCTCTCACAGGCATTCCTCATTCATTGGACTCCCCCCTCATCGTCTTCGAGTGCAGGCGGTGAACATCCGCCAGCTTAAGCGCGGGCAAGAAATCCTCTGCCATCGGCACGCCTTCACGCACGATGATAAAGAAACGTCTCTGGAGCGTATTGATGATCTCGTCGCCATTGCTCAGGCGGCTGCCGACCAGCGCAATGTTGCTGTTGGCTTCCCCGGCGGCGGTTACGATCCGCGCCGTGCTGCCATCGGCGTACACAACCTGGTCGCCTTTCTGCGCTGCTCGTATTTTCCAGCCATTATCCAAGGTGAACCGCAACGACGATGACGCTTGCTGGACCGTTCCGCCGTTACGAGTCTGGCTACCCTCAGTGGCTACTCGGTAAATAGCGAGTGGAGGATGAGCTTCGACTTAAGATTTTTGACGATTAATAAAGGCCACGACTGTTTCGTCGCAACCCTCCAGTTGCCGTTGCACCAAATACAAGTCATCCAAATGGCGGAGCGATTCATGAGAGATTTCGTTGGTGTAAGGGGCATGCAAAGATGGACGCATTTCCAGGGGCCTTATTCAGGGGTTTCAGGCAGCGTCCCTTTCCGTCGGGAAGGCGCACTGAGCCGGATGACTCGAAATAATGAATAAAACATTGCAGCGCTGGCGAGTCGCAACCCCAAAAACACGGCATCTGTAGCGAACAGGAAACGTCGTAACTAGGAACGCGCGATTTCCTACAGTCGGGAGGAGCCTTACGCAAGTTACACCTTATTTTCCACCCGCCCCTCTTCTGCTGATTCAATTGGAGCAGCGCTTTTTTTGCCACTTGTCGGAACTGTCAGCTCTGACAGTATCGAGGGGATCCGGGATAGCTCCAGTCTTTTAGACATCGTTGGGGCAACAGTCGGTAAACCGCTCGGCCTTATGAGCCGCAACACGCGCCTCAGAAACATTAACCTGGCTCCAGACATGGATAAAAAATTGATGGACACAATAGCCTGGTCCGGCCGCGCAGCCATGTCTACCAACCACGCCACATCCTCTTCGGGGAAACAAAACAGCGTCGTTATTGACGGCGTGGAACTTACACGTGCCTATGCATACGTGAACGGCATTCGCCTGCACTACCTTATGAGCGGTGATGGCCAACACCCAGTTCTGCTGGTGCATGGGTTTCCAGGCAGCTGGCGTAATTGGGAGCCGTTGGTAGGTGCACTGGCGCGTGCCGACTTTACGCTGATCATTCCTGATTATCGCGGTGCTGGAGAAACAGATATATCCATCAGTGGCTACGACAAAAAAAACATGGCACATGACTTACACGAGCTGGTAACGCTGCTGAATATCAAGCAGGTCGATATCGTAGGTCACGACATGGGGTTAATCATTGCCTACGCCTACGCAGCGTTATATCCCGAAGAAACCAAACACATCATATTGATGGATGGATTCATTCCAGGTATCCCCGGCTGGGAAACCGCTTATAACGGGAACCCTGCGGCCGGCATTGCGAGCAAATGGCACTTCCGCTTTTTTGGCGAAACGGCCATCCGCATGATCCGAGGGCAGGAAAAAACCTACTTGGACATGTTTTTTGATGATTTTGTCTTCGAAGGCAACGACAAAGTGCCAGATGAGGTGCGACAGGCGCTGGTGGAAGACTACTCCCGGCCCGGACGCATGGAAGCCGCCTTCAAGCTGTATTCAGCCTGGATAACGGATGATGCGAATGACAACCAGGAGTTTTCCAAGAATAAACTGACTGTTCCTGTGCTCACCATCGGCGGTGACCATTCGAGAGGAAAGACCTTGGCCGAGCAGGCCTTGTGCATCGCTACACAACCGCATTCATTGATATTGGTAGACACCGGGCATTGGGTGCTGGAAGAACAAACGCAGGCTACCCGCGAGGCGATTTTGGCGTTTTTGCGAAATAGATAATGATCGGACGGTACAGCCTGTACAAAAAAGTCTGAGCCCTTTTTCACACTTAGCCAGAGCCCGGATCACTTGGAGCGTTCCGCAAGATTGAGAGATGCTTGCGTCGATAACTCCACCCCATCGTTTAACAACGCCACAAACGCCTTCGCCATCGGCGAGCGCTGGTCCTTGCGCTGCACCAGCCACACCGCCGAGACCGCCGCCGGGTCGAGCAGCGGCCGGTAGACCACGCCATCGATACGCATGCGTTGGTAAGACGCTGGCAATACCGAAACGCCAAGCCCCGCCGCGACCAAGCCAATGATGGTCATGGCTTCGCCGGCTTCCTGGGCGAAATGCGGGCTGAAGCCAGCGTCGCGGGCCAGGCTCAGGAGTTGGGCATAGAGGCCGCTGCCGTAGCTGCGGGGGAAGAACACGAACGGTTCCTGGGCCAATGCCGAAAGAAACAGGCCTTCTTCATTGCCCTGGGCCAGGGGATGCTTGGCACTGAGCACAGCCACCAGGGGTTCGCGACTGAGTTCGATTTCCCTGAGGGAGTCGGGCAATGGCAGCGGACGCATGATGCCCACCTCGATCGCGTCATCCAGCAGCGCATCGGCCACCTGGGTGCTGCTCATTTCCCGCAGGTTCAGGTGCACGGCCGGAAAGCGTTGGCGAAAGGCGAATATCGCCTGGGGAATGGTGGAGTTGAATGGCGCCGAAGAGGTGAAGCCGATTTTCAGCTCGCCCAGTTCCCCCAACTGGGCACGGCGGGCCACGTCAGCCGCCTTGTCGACTTGGGCCAATACCCGGCGTGCCTCTTCGAGGAACAATCGCCCGGCCTCGCTCAATTCGACCCGACGATTGGTGCGCTCGAACAACCGCGCGCCAATCTCCTGCTCCAGGGCTTGGATCTGCTGGCTCAAAGGAGGCTGGGAAATACCCAGGGCCAGGGCGGCCCGGCCGAAATGCAGTTCTTCGGCGACGGCGATGAAGTAGCGCAGGTGACGCAATTCCATGGGCAATCCAATAGGTCGTAAAACGTCTTAAACAGGTCGAACAATATATTGGATAGAAAGATTACCCGGCTATATGCTTTTTCCATTGCCTGCCTGGCCGTGCTTCGCTGAGGTCCACCGTGAAAACTGCTCTCGCTCCATTGGCCCATGAAATCCCGCCTCGTGTGCAGGATGACGCCGTCGCCGAACTCAAAGACATTTACATCGAAAAAGGCACGCCGAAGTTCATGCGCACGGTGCTGGCGCTGTTCAGCGGTGGCTTTGCAACGTTCGCCCTGCTGTATTGCGTGCAGCCGATGATGCCGCTGTTGTCCAGGGAGTTCTCCGTCAATGCGGCGCAAAGTAGCCTGATCCTGTCGGTGGCGACCGGCCTGCTCGCCATCGGCCTGTTGATCACCGGCCCGATTTCCGACCGCATCGGCCGCAAGCCAGTGATGGTCGCGGCGCTGTTCGCCGCATCGGTGTGCACGATCGCCAGCGCGATGATGCCGACCTGGCACGGCGTGTTACTGCTACGCGCCTTGGTGGGGCTGTCGTTGAGCGGATTGGCGGCGGTGGCGATGACCTATCTGAGTGAAGAAATCCATCCCAAACACATTGGCCTGGCGATGGGGCTGTACATCGCCGGCAACGCCATCGGCGGCATGTGCGGACGCCTGATTACTGGGGTATTGATCGATTTTGTCAGCTGGCACACGGCAATGCTGGTGATCGGCGGCCTGGCCCTGATTGCGGCGGCGGTGTTCTGGAGGATCCTTCCCGAGTCGCGTAACTTCCGTCCCCGCTCGCTGCACCCGCGCAGCCTGCTGGACGGTTTCACCATGCACTTTCGCGACGCCGGCCTGCCGCTGCTGTTCCTGGAAGCCTTCGTCTTGATGGGCGCATTCGTCACGCTGTTCAACTACATCGGCTACCGCCTGCTGGCCGAGCCGTATCACCTGGATCAGGCCTTCGTCGGTTTGCTGTCGGTGGTGTATCTGTCGGGCATCTACAGCTCGGCGAAAGTCGGCGCGCTGGCAGACAAGCTCGGTCGTCGCAAGATGCTCTGGGCAACCATCGCCCTGATGCTCGCCGGCCTTGCGCTGACCATGGCCACGCCGCTGTGGCTGGTTGTCCTGGGCATGCTGGTGTTCACCTTCGGTTTCTTCGGCGCCCACTCGGTCGCCAGCAGTTGGATCGGTCGTCGTGCCCTCAAAGCCAAGGGGCAGGCCTCGTCGCTTTACCTGTTCAGCTATTACGCCGGTTCAAGCGTCGCGGGCACGGCAGGCGGCGTAGCTTGGCATCTGGCAGGCTGGAACGGGATCGGCCTGTTCATCGGCAGCTTGCTCGCGGTGGCGTTGTGGGTGGCGGTAAAACTGGCGAAATTGCCGTTGCTGCCGGGGAATGTTCAGGTTTAGACCAGGTCCCCAATTCGAACAGTTTTAGTTGATCTGGCCCAACACCACCCGCGCCTCAAGCACCCCGTCCCGCGCTTCCAGGCTCAACGACTGCAACGCCGTGCCGTCCCGCTCGTGTTGATCCAACCAATGAAGCAACCGGCTGGCATCGCCGCTGACGGTGAGTCGCAACGAGTCGCCGTCGATCTGCATTTCGGCCATGTCCAACCCCGCCGCCGTCGCACTGTCACTGGCTCGCACCGACAAGGGCCGTGTAGCGGCGCTCATGTCCCGGACGGGCTCGGCGCGCTGGATCCGGGCGCTCAGTTCGGCCTGCTGGCGATACTGTCGTTCGGCAATGTCCAGCCGTTGCCGGGTGGGTTGCCAGATCGAGGTATAACCCACCGCCACCCACACCAGAGCGGCCAGTCCCAGCAACAAACCTCTCTCACGACGTGACAACCTCCCCCACGCCTGCATCAAGCCCCGCCATGCATTGACGTTCATCAACTGTCCTCCAGCGTGAGGATGGCCTGCACCCGATTGTCCTGCTTACTGGCGCTGCCCAATGCGAGGGGCAGCCCGTTTTGCTGTCCGCGCTCGCGCAACTGTTCGAGTTCGATGAAGCTATTGGCCGTCAACTGGATCTTCCAGCCTTCGCCTTCACGAAAATCGATGCGCTGCACCTCGACATTGCTGGCGCCAATGACCTGCTCCGTGAGACGCACCAGCCGCGCAACTTGAGTGTCCCGAGGCGGCCCACCTCGGCTCTGCAAGGCCTGGAATTGTGCCGCCAGGTCGACGATCCGGCTTTGCCCGGGATACAGCGACCTGAATTGCTGCTCCGCCTGGGCATACAGGCGCCGGGTTTCGCTCTCAAGGAACCGCACCCGGGCCTCATTGAAAGCCCAACTGAGCACCAGTGCTCCCAGCGCAGCCACCGCCGCACCGCGCCAAGGCAGAGGCCGGCGACGCCGACGAAACTCACCCTGCAACAGATCGATGGAATGTCCACCGCTGCTCAGTAGCCAGTCATCGATGCCCTGGCAATCTCGTGTTTCATCCAGCCAATGCATGTCCTCGGGCAAGCCCGGCTTGAGCGCCGCCAAGGCTCGGGCGGACAACGACAGCCGCGCCGACAGCGCGCCGCCCAGCAACCAGCGACCGAACCAGCGCACGCCATACGCCTTGTCGTCAGGCAACAGATCGGCATCGACATGCACTGTACCCACATCGATTCCTTGCTCAGCGAGCAGGGCCAGCAACGCTTGGAATCGGGCTCGCTGGGTCACGATCAGCGGATAGCGCTGTTGACGATCCCGTGGGCCGACGCTGATGTGCAGCGCCTCCAGGTTCTCACTCAGTTGCTCTTCGATGGCGAACGCAAGCGCCTGGGGTCGGGGATGGCGCCGTGAGGGCCACGGCTCGCTGCGCAACCCGCTGCACATTTCCATCGGCAACAACACATCGACGACATGCCCATGCAGCTCGCGGGCCGCTTCGTGCAAGGGCATGCAACGCCGTTCGCCCGCTGGCGACCACACGCAGCAGGGCCAATTGGCGCAAGGCGCGCTCAAGCCGTCAGCGGTCAGGTAAAGCCAGGTTTTCATCAAGGACGCTCGTTGGGGCTGATGGGCAGGAAACGACGCTGGAGCACCGTCCAGCGTCCGGTTAAGGGGTTACGCTCGATATCCGAGGCCAGGCGCAGGCGGCTGCCTGCGTGCGTCACGCTCACGGTGATGCGGAACCAGCGGCTGCTGACCCCCAGGCCATGGCTGCTGAGGCCCAATCCGGACAGCAACGGGTCGTTGGTAAAGGCCTGCACACTGGTGTAGGGCGCTTGCGCGCGTTGGCTGATCAACGCCTTGGCCGGCTCGGCCTCCATGCCGTCCAGGGTCATCAATAATCGCTGCGGTGCGGTATTGATGTTCAGTCGCGCCTCCTTGGGCAGCAGCACCACCCAGGGTTCCAGGCGGCGCAGCGTCTGGCCATCCATGTCTGGCAACAAACGCAATTGACTCAACTCCTTGACCGCCCCGACCTGAGGCAACACCAGCGGCGGTAGATCCAGCGAAGCGAGCAACCGCGTCCAACGGCCGAGGGTGACTGGGTCGATTTGGCCCCGGGCCAGTAACGCGTTGAGGTTCAAGCGCCCGGACAAATCCTCGATATCGATATGAAGCCTGGCGTCTTCCACTTCGAATACCGGCTCGAACCGAGCCCAATCCTGGCTCAGGTCCACGGGCCCGGACGGCGTAATCGCACTGCCTTCCAGCTTCGCCTGGGCCCAGGCTTCACCGGCCAACCCCAACTGCCGCAGTTGGACCTGTTGCAACTGCTGCGCGCTGCTTTTGAGCAACAGGCGATGACTGCGCAGCATGCCACCGACCAGCAGCAGCGCCAGGCTCAGCACCAGCAACACGCTGATCAGCGCCACGCCTCGTTGTCGATTCATGGCAACGCCCCCGGCAACAGCAGCACGCGACGGACCTGTTCGAAACGCCCCGTCGACAGGATCAATTCCAGCGCCAACGGCGGTGTATCACGCACCGTGTCGCCGCGCCAACCCCGTTGCGGATCGAACACACGCCAATCGAGGCTGTGTACGCCTTCGAGCAGTTTTTGCCGCTGCTCGCGGGTCGTGCCTTCACCGACACTGTCGCGCCACAACGCGGCGCCCTCGAGTCGATAGTCCACCGTTTGTCGCTCACTGCGCGGCTGGTCCAGTGGGTTGCGCCAATGGCTGCGCTGCAGTTGCAGATGTCCCTGCGTGAGCACGACAGTACCGTCGACGGCCTGCCACACATCCCGTTCGATCACCGCCACGGCACGCTGCAAGGCCCGGATCTCGCGCTCATGTTGGCCAGCGCCCTGCTGGGCACGCACCGCGCCATCGAACAAACGCCAACCGGCCAGGCCGAGCAGGGCAAAAATGGCGATGGCGATGACCAGTTCCAACAAGGTGAAGCCCGACTGTTTATTCATGGCGATTGCGGATCCACCCGGTGGTGCGGTGCACGACCATCGGGCTACCGGCGCGGCTGACCTGGATCTCGACCTGGAGCAGACGCGGGTCATTGGCTGGCGCGATTCGCTGTTGCAGGGTCCAGTCGCGACGATCCAGGTGTCGGTCCAGCAACTGTTGCCCTGGCGACGTAGCGGCTTGCAGGCGCAGTTCGCTCAACTGGTTGTCCGCCAGCCAGGCGCCGAACAGGCGATCCTCGAGCCCGGCGCTTTGCTTGAGCACGAACTGGCTGGCCGAGAGCACAGCCGCCGCCACCGTGGCGAATATCGCCAGGGCAATCATGACCTCCAACAAAGTGAACCCCTGGCAACCGGCGGCCAGCCTGCGAGTATCACGCATCGATCGACGGCTCCGCCAAACCATCACTCGACACCTGCGCAACCGGCTGGCCGAAGGCTCGGATGAACAATCTGAACGGGCTGATCTCATCACTGCTGAGCATCAGCAATTGCGGCGGGCCCTGGGCATCATCGAGGGGCACGACGTGACCGTCCTGCTCCAGCCCAAGGGTCAGGTTTTCGGGCAACCGGTAAATCGCCGCCACGGCAGTCCAATCCCTGGCCTCGAATCGCATGGCCTGATAGCCGCCACGCTGTATCCGCAGCCCATATTCCTGCCCCTCCAGCACCGCTCGTTCGCGCAATTGCTGCACCGCACGGACGAAGTCCTCGGCTTGCTGACGGGACTCACGGGCCGGGCTCGGGCCGAGGGCGAGGCTGACCATGCTCGCCAATACGCCAATCAGAACGATGACGACCATCAGTTCCAGCAAGGTAAAGCCCCGACAACGACGGCCCATCTTCACTCGGCCCAATTGCCGATGTCGGCTGCCATTCCATCCCCACCCGGCAAGCCGTCGGCGCCCAGCGAGTACAGGTCATAGCTGCCATCGGCAGATTTGTGGCCAGGATTGAGATACTGGTAAGGCGTGCCCCAGGGGTCGATCGGCAGGCTTTTCAAATAGCCATGGGGGTTCCAGTTTCTTGCCGCGGGCGTGCCGGACGGGCGTTTGCTCAGCGCCTCCAGGCCTTGCTGGGTCGAGGGATATTGGAAATTGTCGAGGCGATACATTTCCAGCGCCGTGGCAATCGCCTGGATATCGGTCCGCGCCGCCGTGGCCTTGGCTTGGTCGGGCCGGCTCATGAACTGCGGCACGACAATGGCGCCCAGCACGCCGATGATGACCACCACCACCATGATTTCGATCAGGGTAAAGCCGCGTTGGCGACGTGCAGGTCGGTTGTTTTGAAGTTTCATGGGTCAGTTCACCAATTGGTTGAGGCTCAAGATAGGCAGCAGGATGGCCATGACGATCAGCAGCACCACGCCACCCATCAGGACCAACATGGCTGGTTCGAAAAGGCTCACCACCAGCGCAATGCGCGCCGCGAGGCTGGCCTCCTGTTGTTCGGCAGCCTTGGCCAACATGCGGTCGAGTTCGCCGGCCCGTTCGCCGCTGGCGATCATGTGCAGCATCAGCGGCGGGATATCGCCGCCCAGCTCCAGGCCACGGGTCAGGGTCCCGCCTTCACGGACCGAACGGGCGACGTCGGCCATGCGGGCGCGAATGGTCAGGTTGCCGATCACCTGCGCGGCGATGTGCAAGGCTTCCACCAGCGGCACGGCGCTTTTGCTCAGGATCGCCAGAGTGCTGGCGAACCGGGCCGCTTCCATCGCCCGCAGTACGTCGCCCAACAAGGGCAGCCTGAGCAGCAGGCGATGCCAGCGCAGGCGCCACACCGTCTGGCGCAGGCTCCAGCGCCATAGCCCAATCAGCCCAGCCAGCGCCCCGAGCAACAACAGTCCATAGCGGCGCAGCCCATCGCTCACGGCGATCAATGCCTGGGTCAGCCAGGGCAAGGGCTGGCCGCTGTCGATGAAAATCTTCACCACATCCGGCACCACGTAACCCAGCAGGAACGCGACGATCGAGACGCAGGCCAGCATCAGGATCAGCGGATACACCAGGGCCAATTGGATGCGCTGGCGCGATGCCTGGCGTGCCTGGGTGTAGGTCGCCAGCTGTTCCAGCACCTGGCCCAAGTGTCCGGATTGTTCGCCCGCCGCAACCGTGGCGCAGAACAGCTCGGGGAACGCCTGGGGAAATGTCCTCAGTGCCGTCGCCAACGCATGGCCTTCCATCACACGGCTGCGCACCGCCGACAAGAGATGGGCAATACGACGTTTCTGGCTCTGCTGGGCCACGGCCCCAAGTGATTCTTCAAGGGGCAGGCCGGCCTGGATCAAGGTGGAAAGTTGCAACGTGAGCAACGCCAGGTCCGCCGCATTCAGGCGTCCTCCGGCATGACCGGCCCCCAAGGCCCGTTGTGGCCCGCCTTCGTGCAGTTCCCACGGCAGCAGGCCACGCTCGCGCAACAGTTGCCGGGCATGGCGAGGGCTGTCGGCGTCCAGCCGCCCCTTGCAGCGCCGGCCTTGGGCGTCTTCGGCCCGATAGTCGAAGGTCGGCATGGCGCTAATCCTCCTGGGTGATGCGCAGCAGTTCATCGACACTGGTCAGGCCTTCCAGCACCCGTTGCCGTCCGTCCTGGAACAGGCTGCGGGAGCTCTTGCGCGCCTCAAGGGCCAGCGCCTGCTCAGTGGCGCCTTGATGGATCAATTGCGACAGGGCAGCGCTCACAGTCACCAGCTCATAGATGCCAAAGCGTCCCCGATAACCTTTCTGGCATTGCTCGCAGCCCCGGGCCTTGAACAACCGTGGCGCGGCATTGGTTTCAAGCCCCAGGCGCCGACACGTGGCGGCATCAGCCACATAGGGCGTCTTGCAAAACGGGCACAGGGTGCGCAGCAATCGCTGGGCGACGATGCCGGCCAGGGAAGACGCCAACAGATAGGCATCCACGCCCATGTCCACCAGCCGCGTCACCGCGCCAACAGCGGTGTTGGTGTGCAGGGTCGAGAGCACCAAGTGACCGGTCAGGGAAGCTTGGACGGCGATTTCGGCGGTCTCGCGGTCGCGTATTTCGCCGACCATCACCACGTCCGGGTCCTGGCGCAGAATTGCCCGCAGGCCACGGGCGAACGTCATGTCGACTTTGGGATTGACCGGCATCTGGCCGATGCCCGGCAGGTGATATTCGATCGGGTCCTCGACCGTGAGGATGTTGCGGGTCTGATCGTTGATGCTGCTCAGCGCCGCGTACAGGCTGGTGGTTTTTCCCGAGCCCGTGGGGCCGGTGACCAGCACGATGCCGTGGGGTTTGCCGAGCAACTGGCGCAGGCTCGCCAGGGTGTCGTCGGGCAGGCCCAGGCGCTGTAGATCGAGGCGACCGGCCTGCTTGTCGAGCAGGCGCAACACCACGCGCTCGCCATGGGCCGAAGGCAGGGTGGAGACACGCACATCGACTTCATGGCCGGCCAACCGCAACGCCATTCGCCCGTCCTGGGGCACGCGTTTCTCGGCGATATCCAGGCGTGCCATGACCTTGATCCGCGACACCAACAGGTTCGCCAACTCCCGCCGAGGGCGGAGCATTTCCTGAAGCTGGCCGTCGATGCGCATGCGCACCGAGAGGTATTGCTCGAACGTTTCCAGGTGCACGTCCGAAGCGTGTTCGCGCACCGCTTCGCTGAGCAGGGCATTGATCAGGCGGATGATCGGCGCATCGCCCTGTTGTTCCAACAGGTCGGTTGTCTGCGGTATCTGGTCGGCCAGGCTGAGCAGGTCCAGTTCCTCGTCCAGGCCTTGGGCAACCTGCTCGGCGGCGCTCTGGCCCTGGCGGTAGACGCTGGCCAGGCGCGCGGCGAACTGCGCCGGCTCCAGGACCTGGATGGGCAAATCCCGACCACACAGGCGCGTGACTTCCGCGACGGCGCTCAAGGGCGTGTCGCGGCGCATGACCAGGCTCAAGGTTGGCCCCTGGCCTTCCAGCAACACCCCCTGGCGCCTGGCAAAACCAAAGGGCAACGACTCACTCACAAGTCACCCGAGTGCTGGGGACGCGAATCGGCCGCCGGGGTGGACGGCTCGAACAGCTGGCGGGCGTCCCGGGGCAGCAGCAGCGAATTGTTCTTGCGCGAGCCCGGCTTGCTCAATTCCCGCAGCGCGTCGTAGCGCTGCTGGCTCACTTCGGCCAGGTCCGCGTGGCTGCGCACGATGGTCGGGCGCAGGAATACCATCAGGTTGCTTTTGGTCTGGGTGTCGCGGTTCCAGCGAAACAGCGCGCCCAGGTAAGGGATACTGCGCAGCAGCGGCACACCGCTTTGCTGGGTTCGGACACTGTCGCGGATCAGGCCGCCGATCACGATGATCTCGCCATCGTCCGCCAGGATCGTGCTCTTCAAGGCGCGCTTGTTGGTGATCAAGTCCGAAGAGGCCACGCCGGAAACCGACGGCGCGATGTCCGAGACTTCCTGCTGGACTTCAAGACGCAAGGTGGAACCTTCGTTGATATACGGCTTGACCTTGAGGCTGATGCCGACGTCCTTGCGCTCCACGGTGGTGAAGGGGTTGTCCGCACCATTGCCGCTGGTGGCGTAGGAGCCGGTCTTGAACGGGACGTTCTGGCCGACGATGATTTCCGCTTCTTGGTTATCCAGGGTCAGCAAGCTGGGGGTCGACAACAGATTGCTGTGGGTATCGCTCGCCAGCGCCGTCACCAGCGCGCTGAAGCGGTCTGTGCCGAGCCGCAGCAGCGCGCCTTCCGTGGTTTTATCCAGTTCCTTGAGCCCGCCGATGATGGGGATGTCGGTTCCGGGGAAATTGACGAACCCGGTCGCGCTGCCGCTGTTGAGCCCCCACTGCACGCCCAGCGCCTCGGCGATATCACCGGAGACCTCGACGATTGCCGCATGGATGAGCACCTGCGCCCGAGGCTGGTCCAGCTCACGGACGATGTTTTCGATGGTGCGGATCTGGGCCGGTTCGGCGATCAACACAAGGGCATTCTGGCTTTCGTCAGCCTTGATCATGAATGGGCTCGACGGATTCTTTTCCCGTTGGCCAGCCAGTGTCGGTGCGGTTTTTCTATCCTGTCCGATGGTTTCCAGCACCTCGGCCAATTGCTTGGCATCGCTGTGGCGCAGGCGAATGACCCGCGCGTTGTCCTGGGAGGCGACCGCCGGGACGTCCAAGGTCCGGGCGAGGTCGACCAGGCGCTGGCGCACCGCCGGGGCGCCGATGATCACCAGGCGGTTGCTGCGTACGTCGGCAATCACCAGGCCTGCGGTGTCGCCCTCGCGCTTGCCACCCGAGGCCTCCATGAGCGGTCCGATGTCCGCGGCCTGGGCGTGCTGCAAGCGCACCACCACATGGTTGCGGTTGCGGCCAGCGTCCAACTGCTGCACCACTGCGGCGATGCGCTGGACGTTGGCGGCCGTGTCGGTGACCACCAAGGCGTTGGACGAAACCGAGGGACCGACGTAGCCATTGGCCGATACCAACGGCCGCACCAGCCCGGCGATGTCGGCGGCAATGCTCGATTGCAGGTCGAGGACTCGGGTGACGAACTGCGACGGCGTGGCACTTTTGGCATCGTTACCGGCGCGCGTCTTGGCATCGCTGACGGGAGTGATCAGGATCCGCTCGCCTTCATCGATCACGGTGAAGTTGTGGGCATCGAGCACCGAGTAGAACAACCGGCGCACGCCCTCGCGATCCAGTGCCTCGCGGGACATGACGGTAATGCGCCCTGACACCCGAGGATCGAGCACCACGGTCTTGCCCAGGATCGCCGAGAACTCCTCGACCACGTCGCGCAATTCCGCGTTGTTCATCGCCAGTTGCCATTGGGCTTGCTCAGCCCGCAGCGCACCCGGGAATATCAATGGACAAGCCACGGCAAGGCAGCACAGGACACGCGATAAGCGGCCCCGGATAAAACTGTTCATTTATTCGATCGCTCTGATTGCCCGGCCACCGGGCGTAGGTATTGCGGGGAAGCAAGCATTGCCGGGCGTCCCTCTTCGGTGCCCAAGCGGCGCAGCATGGCTTGGGCCTCTGGCTTCAAGGGCAAGCGCTCTTCGCGCCCGTTGCGCCACAACGTCACATGACTGGCCTCGACCCGCCGCAGCACGCTGCCACCGGGCAAACGTTCGCCTACCTGATACATGCGCGAGCCCGTGGCATCCGCCAGCAGCGCCCGCGACAAGCCTTCGCCGACGACAAAACTGGCCTGCAAGGTGATCGGCTCGGCGCTGGGCGCGCGGGCACTTTCAGGGACCAGACCGAGCACCGTCGCCACCGCTTGCACGTTCGGCAGCTCGCGAACCGCAACGGTCGGTGCGTCGGCAATCACCGGCATATCACGGGCCAATGCCTGGCGATATCGCCACTCCTGCTCGGCCAGGAATCCCCCATACAACAGCGGGGCGAGCACCAGTAGTGCCGTTGACAAACGGCTGCCGGCCTTGAAAGAACACTTCACTTTTGCGCTCGCCCGGTGGTCGCGCCCGCGGGCTTGGCGAAGGTCATTCGCCGCACCACCCTACGCCCGGAATACTCATGCCAGGCCACCGCGCAGAGGTGCAGCGCGACGAGTATCGACAGCACCACGCAAGACAGGACGTGGGCCGTGTTGGCCAATTCGATCAACGACGGGTCGCCGAGCGGCTGGGGTATTCGAACAAGGCCAAAAATACTGATGGGGCTTTTCATCATCAGCACGCCGGTCACCAGCACGACGCCAATGGTCAGGTAGATCAGCGCGTGTACCGCCAAGGCCAGCCTTTGAACCGATGAAAGCACACTGACACAGGGTCTTGGAGCGCGGACAAACAGCCACGCTCGCCACGCAAACAACGGAATGAACAACGTTGTCAGCGACACATTCAGCGACCCGACCCAATGTTCGGTCGCAGCCGACACCGGCAGGTAAGCCACGTAAAAACCGGACACCAGCGCCCATAAAATAATGACGGCCGACAGCCAATGCAGCAGCACCCGTCGCCTGGAATAATTGGAATGCATCAGCGCGCTCACCTAAAGGCTCCAGGCAACCCATGCGGACTGCCTGGAGCCGTGCCTGTCAGGACTTACAGCTTGTCCCAGGCGCTTTGCCAGGAGGCGCCGACACCTGGTTCAAAACCGTTCGACGTTGGGCTGTACTGCTTGCAATAGCCGGACGCGGGGAACGGCTTGCACTCGAAGACTTCGTCAGTCTTGGGTTGCAGCACTTTGGTACCGACGGTGTAGTCAGAGATGCCCTCAGGGAAAACGAAGTCGTACTCGATGCCTGCGCCCTCGCCGGTCAGGGTCACCGACTGAGTGTCCTGGCGAGTGGTACGTCCGTCTTCAGTCGTTCCTACCAACGTCAGGGTGTGAGCGCCCGGGGCGCTGCGCACGTCCAGGTTCAGGCCTGTGCTGCCGTCATTCGCCGTCTGGCTCACGACACCCACCTGCTTGTTCTTCTCATCGAACAACGTGGCTTCGAGGTTCATCTTGCGGTTGGTCTGCGCCGTGAACGTCATGCTGACCCGACCTTTGTCGAGCACGTACTCTGGCTGCAGCGAGGAGATCTTCATGCTGGCGGCGGCGTCTTCACGCATGTCCAACTGCACTTCATAGCGGGTCACGCCGCTTTCTTTCTGAGCGTACAGCTTGTTGGTGCCCTTGATCGGCGTGATATTGCCGTCGTCGTCACGGATACCGGCACGAATCAGAGGATGGGCTTTGTTGATGGCGTCGGCCAGTTTGAACGACCAGTTTTCAGACTTGCCTTCTTCAGCGTTGTCGATGCTGATTTGCACGCTGTATTCGGTGTTCTCGCCAGAGGCGGAGAATGCCCGCGCCTTGACCTTGTCGCCCACCAGCAACTGGGTCGACGGAGCGATGCTGCCTACCGGCGACCAGCCACCCGGCAACGCGGCTTCAGCGAGGATGTTCACATCCGCAGGGTTATAAAATGCGGCGTCGGTGTCGCCAACGGTCCAGACCGCCAGGATGACGTGGTGGCCCGTCTTGCCGTCGGGAATCACGCAACTGTGCTTGGCACCACTTACTGGATTTTGATGACCGCCATCGATCGTACAGAACGGTGCGCTATCGAACGATGCACGCTTGAGCGGCACGTTCGGATTCCACCCGTCGCGGGTAATGAAATATTCGTGTTTGGTCGCCGGATGCGGGGCGATGTATCGCCATTGAAAGTCGATGTTGCGATCTCGGATATCGGTCAGTTGCCAGCGAGTTGCCGACTGCGCATCCAGGGCGGAAAACAACGAGTTACCGCCACTGGCGATTTTACCGTCGATTGGCCCTTGCAGCGGGGCGCCGCCTGCTCCATTCGGGAAGCCCTTGAACGTTTCTCCAGTGCTATGAGGCTCGTACTGCGCGCCACCACAATTCTTGTTTTCACCTTTCTGGCACAAAAATGCGCGCGAAGGCGGTACTTCAAGGTACCCGTGGGCGAACACGCCTTGCGACGTCAGCAGGGCCGACAACAAAACCAATGACGATGCGCCCCCCGTTAAAACAGCACTCTTGTTGAAGTTGTTTTTCATATAAGTTCCAGACTATTCATCGAGTTTGAACGACGTATTACCGTCAACTTGCGAGGGCGCACTGGACCGTTCAGCACCACACCTCACAAGCGCCGAACCTTATAGAAAGTCGAACTTTCTCTATGTAGGATAAATCTCTCAAACCAGAAGGAATGATCTCTGAATCTATTTCTCTTACATAAAAAGAGAAACTTCTTATCAAGAGAAATATTTGTTAAACGCAACAAACAGCTACGCCCGATCAAATAGCGGACGGCGCTCATGTTGAATGGCTCGACGACAAGGCAGGCAATAAAAAGCCTGTCGGGCACTGGGCCGGACAGGCTGGGGCAATCAGGTTGAATCAGACGTGGTATTGCGCCGACAGCTCATGCACCGCCCGCAGGAAAGCACCGGCGTGTTCCGGGTCGACTTCCGGGGTGATGCCATGGCCGAGGTTGAACACATGGCCGCTGCCGCTGCCGTAGCTGGAGAGAATACGTCCGACTTCAGCCCGGATGGCGTCAGGCTTGGCGTACAACACAGTCGGATCCATGTTGCCCTGCAGGGCGACTTTATGGCCGACCCGTTCGCGGGCATTGCCGATGTCGCAAGTCCAGTCCAGGCCCAGGGCATCGGCGCCAACGTCGGCGATGCTTTCCAGCCACAGCCCGCCGTTTTTGGTGAACAGGATCACTGGGACTTTGCGACCTTCGTGCTCGCGGATCAGGCCGCTGACGATCTTGCGCATGTAGGCCAGGGAAATTCCTGGTAAGCCGCCGCCGACAGGTTGCCGCCCCAGGTATCGAAGATCTGCACCGCCTGCGCACCAGCGAGGATCTGGCCGTTGAGGTAGGACGTGACCGACTGGGCCAGCTTGTCCAACAGCAGGTGCATCGCTTGCGGGTTGTCGTAGAGCATCGCCTTGGTCTTGCGGAAGTCCTTCGACGAGCCGCCTTCGACCATATAGGTGGCCAGGGTCCAGGGGCTGCCGGAAAAACCGATCAGCGGCACGCGGCCGTTGAGTTCGCGGCGAATGGTGCTGACCGCATCCATGACGTAGCCCAGGTCTTTTTGCGGATCAGGAATCGGCAGGGCTTCGATGTCAGCCAGGGTGCTGACGACTTTCTTGAAGCGCGGGCCTTCGCCGGTTTCGAAATACAGGCCTTGGCCCATGGCGTCGGGGATGGTGAGGATGTCGGAAAACAGGATCGCCGCGTCCAGCTGCGGATAACGATCCAGCGGCTGCATCGTGACTTCGCAGGCGAACTGCGGGTTCATGCACAGGCTCATGAAGTCGCCGGCCTTGGCGCGACTGGCGCGGTACTCCGGCAGGTAGCGACCGGCCTGGCGCATCATCCAAACAGGGGTGACGTCCACAGGTTGCTTGAGCAGGGCGCGAAGGAAACGGTCGTTCTTCAGGGCAGTCATGTCGGCATCCGCAAAAAAAGTGCGGGCATTTTCTCAGAGCGCGACGCAAAAGGCACGGCAAGAGCCGTGCCTTTTATCTATCGGGGCAATTTGTCGCGGTGGTACGCAATATTCGCAACACAACAAAATACCTGTGGGAGCGGGCTTGCTCGCGAAAGCGGTGTGTCAGACAACATAAATATTGACTGAAAATCCGTATTCGCGAGCAAGCCCGCTCCCACACTTTTAGTGCATTTCAATCCAGGGACGAAGTCAGACCCGCAGGTAATCCAGGATCCCTTCCGCCGCATTACGGCCTTCGAAGATCGCCGTCACCACCAGGTCGGAACCCCGGACCATGTCGCCACCGGCGAAGATCTTCGGGTTGCTGGTCTGGTGCTTGTACTGGCCTTGCTCCGGGGCCACGACGCGGCCCTGGCTGTCGGTCTGGATGCTGAACTGCTCGAACCACGGCGCCGGGCTTGGGCGGAAACCGAAGGCGATGACCACGGCGTCGGCCGGGATGATCTCTTCGGAACCGGGGATCGGCTCGGGGCTGCGACGGCCACGGGCGTCCGGTTCGCCGAGACGGGTCTCGACCACCTTCACGCCTTCGACCTTGTCTTCACCGACAATGGCGATCGGCTGGCGGTTGTAGAGGAATTTCACGCCTTCTTCCTTGGCGTTCTTCACCTCTTTGCGCGAGCCGGGCATGTTGGCTTCGTCACGACGGTAGGCGCAGGTCACCGACTTGGCCCCCTGGCGGATCGATGTGCGGTTGCAATCCATTGCCGTGTCGCCGCCGCCGAGCACCACGACCTTCTTGCCTTTCATGTCGACGAAATCTTCCGGCGACTTTTCAAAGCCCAGGTTGCGGTTGACGTTGGCAATAAGGAAATCCAATGCGTCATAGACGCCCGGCAGGTCCTCGCCGGCAAAGCCGCCCTTCATGTAGGTGTAGGTGCCCATGCCCATGAATACCGCATCGTATTCTTCGAGCAGTTGCTCCATGGTCACGTCCTTGCCCACCTCGGTGTTCAGGCGAAACTCGATGCCCATGCCGGTGAAGACTTCGCGGCGATTGCTCAGCACGGTCTTTTCCAGCTTGAACTCGGGGATGCCGAAGGTCAGCAGGCCGCCGATTTCCGGGTTCTTGTCGAACACCACCGGGGTCACGCCGCCACGCACCAGCACGTCGGCACAGCCCAGGCCCGCCGGGCCTGCGCCGATGATCGCCACGCGCTTGCCGGTCGGCTTGACCTTGGACATGTCCGGGCGCCAGCCCATGGCGAACGCGGTGTCGGTGATGTACTTCTCCACCGAACCGATGGTCACCGCGCCAAAACCGTCGTTAAGGGTGCAAGCACCTTCACACAGGCGATCCTGGGGACACACCCGGCCGCAAACTTCCGGCAGGGTGTTGGTCTGGTGGGACAGCTCGGCGGCCTGGAGGATGTTGCCCTCGGCCACCAGCTTCAGCCAGTTGGGAATGAAGTTGTGCACCGGGCACTTCCATTCGCAATACGGGTTACCGCAACCCAGGCAGCGGTGGGCCTGGTCGGCCGACTGCTGGGGTTTGAAAGGCTCGTAGATTTCCACGAACTCTTTCTTGCGTTGACGCAACAGTTTCTTCTTCGGATCCTTGCGCCCGACATCGATGAACTGGAAGTCGTTATTCAGACGTTCAGCCATTGTTAAAACCTCATCAAACTCTTCAGGCGCATATCACTGCGGGTTGGCACGAGTGCTGGAAAGCAACGACTTCAGGTTGGCAGCCTTGGGCTTGACCAGCCAGAAACGACGCAGGTAGTCATCGAGGTTTTCGGCGAGTTCACGACCCCACTCGCTGTCGGTTTCCGCGACGTACTCGTTCAGCACGTTTTGCAGGTGGCTGCGATAGGCTTCCATCGCCTCGCCGCTGATCCGCTGGATTTCCACCAGTTCGTGGTTGACCCGGTCAACGAAGGTGTTGTCCTGGTCGAGCACGTAGGCAAAACCGCCGGTCATGCCAGAGCCGAAGTTGTAACCGGTCTTGCCCAGGACGCAGACGAAACCACCGGTCATGTACTCGCAGCAGTGATCACCCGTGCCTTCCACCACCGTGTGGGCCCCGGAGTTACGCACGGCAAAACGCTCGCCTGCGGTGCCGGCGGCGAACAGCTTGCCGCCCGTGGCGCCGTAAAGGCAGGTGTTGCCGATGATGGCACTGTCCTGGGTCTTGTAGACGCTGCCCTTGGGCGGAACGATGACCAGCTTGCCGCCGGTCATGCCCTTGCCCACGTAGTCGTTGGCATCGCCTTCCAGATACATGTTCAGGCCGCCAGCGTTCCAGACGCCGAAGCTCTGGCCTGCGGTGCCCTTGAACCGGAAGGTGACCGGCGCCTTGGCCATGCCCTGGTTGCCGTGCTTGCGGGCGATTTCGCCGGAGATCCGCGCGCCGATGGAACGATCGCAGTTGCAGATATCCAGGGCGAATTCGGCGCCGCTCAGGTCGTTGATCGCCGAAGCGGCCATGTCGACCATCTTCTCGGCCAACTCGCCCTTGTCAAATGGCGGGTTGCGGTCGACCTGGCAGAACTGTGGCTTGTCCGCCGGGATCAGATCGCTGCCCAGCAACGGAGTCAGATCCAAGTGATGCTGCTTGGCGGTCTGGCCTTCGAGCACCTCCAGCAGATCGGTACGACCGATCAGCTCTTCGAGGGAGCGCACGCCCAGCTTCGCCAGCCATTCACGGGTCTCTTCGGCCACGTAGGTGAAGAAATTCACCACCATGTCGACAGTACCGATGTAATGGTCCTTGCGCAGCTTGTCGTTCTGGGTGGCCACGCCGGTGGCGCAGTTGTTCAGGTGGCAGATGCGCAGGTATTTGCAGCCCAGGGCGATCATGGGTGCGGTGCCGAAGCCGAAACTCTCGGCGCCGAGAATGGCCGCCTTGATCACGTCCAGGCCGGTTTTCAGGCCGCCGTCGGTCTGCACCCGGACCTTGCCGCGCAAGTCGTTGCCGCGCAGCGTCTGGTGGGTTTCGGCCAGGCCGAGTTCCCACGGCGCGCCCGCGTATTTGATCGAGGTCAGCGGCGATGCACCGGTACCGCCGTCATAACCGGAGATGGTGATCAGGTCGGCATAGGCTTTCGCCACACCAGCAGCGATGGTACCCACGCCGGCTTCCGCCACCAGTTTCACCGAGACCAGCGCCTTCGGGTTGACCTGCTTGAGGTCGAAGATCAACTGCGACAAGTCTTCGATCGAGTAGATATCGTGGTGCGGCGGTGGCGAGATCAGGGTCACGCCCGGTACCGCATAGCGCAGCTTGGCAATCAGGCCGTTGACCTTGCCGCCAGGCAGTTGACCACCCTCACCCGGCTTGGCGCCTTGGGCAACCTTGATCTGCAGCACTTCAGCGTTGACCAGGTACTCCGGCGTCACACCGAAGCGGCCGGTGGCGACCTGCTTGATTTTCGAACTCTTGATGGTGCCGTAGCGCGCCGGGTCTTCGCCGCCTTCGCCGGAGTTGGAACGCGCACCGAGGCGGTTCATGGCTTCAGCCAGGGCTTCGTGGGCTTCGGGGGACAAGGCTCCCAAGGAAATACCGGCCGAATCGAAGCGCTTGAGCACCGATTCCAGCGGTTCCACTTCGTTGATATCCAGCGGCGTGTCGAGGGTCTTGACCTTGAGCAGGTCACGGATCATCGACACCGGACGGTTATCCACCAGCGCGGTGTATTCCTTGAACTTGCTGTAGTCGCCCTGCTGCACGGCGGCTTGCAAGGTATTGACCACGTCCGGGTTGTAGGCGTGGTATTCGCCACCGTGGACGAACTTCAGCAGCCCACCCTGTTGGATCGGTTTGCGCGGGCTCCAGGCTTCGGCGGCCAGGGCTTTCTGTTCGGCTTCGATGTCAACGAAACGCGCACCCTTGATGCGGCTCGGCACGCCACGGAAGCTCAGCTCGCAGACTTCTTCGGACAGGCCAATGGCCTCGAACAATTGCGCACCGCGGTACGAGGCAATGGTCGAGATGCCCATCTTCGACAGGATCTTGAGCAGGCCCTTGGTGATGCCCTTGCGGTAGTTCTTGAACACCTCATAGAGGTCGCCCAGCACTTCACCGGTGCGGATCAGGTCGCCCAGCACTTCGTAGGCCAGGAACGGATACACCGCCGAGGCACCGAAACCGATCAGCACCGCAAAGTGATGCGGATCGCGGGCGGTGGCGGTCTCTACCAAAATGTTGGAGTCGCAGCGCAGGCCTTTTTCGGTCAGGCGATGGTGCACCGCGCCGGTGGCCAGCGAAGCGTGGATCGGCAGCTTGCCCGGCGCGATGTGACGGTCGCTCAGCACGATCTGGGTACGACCCGCGCGAGCGGCCTCTTCAGCCTGATCGGCGATGTTGCGGATCGCCGCTTCCAGGCCGACGCTTTCGTCGTAGTTCAGGTCGATGACCTGGCGCGCGAAGCCCGGGCGGTCGAGGTTGGTCAACGAGCGCCACTTGGCGGGCGAGATGACCGGCGAGCTGAGGATTACCCGCGAGGCGTGCTCCGGCGACTCCTGGAAAATGTTGCGCTCGGCACCCAGGCAGATTTCCAGGGACATCACGATCGCTTCACGCAGCGGGTCGATCGGTGGGTTGGTCACCTGGGCGAACTGCTGGCGGAAATAATCGTACGGCGTGCGCACACGCTGGGATAGCACGGCCATCGGCGTGTCATCGCCCATGGAGCCGACCGCTTCGTAGCCCTGCTCGCCCAACGGACGCAGCACCTGATCACGCTCTTCGAACGTCACCTGGTACATCTTCATGTACTGCTTGAGCTGGTCGACGTCGTAGAAAGCCGAGCCGTGGTCGTTGTCTTCCATGGTCGCCTGGATGCGCAGGGCATTCTTGCGCAGCCATTGCTTGTACGGATGACGGGACTTGAGACGGTTGTCGATGGCGTCGGTGTCGAGGATCTGGCCGGTTTCGGTGTCCACGGCAAAGATCTGGCCCGGGCCTACGCGGCCCTTGGCGATGACGTCTTCAGGCTGGTAGTTCCAGACGCCGATTTCCGACGCCAGGGTGATGAAGCCATTGGTGGTCGTGACCCAGCGCGCTGGACGCAGGCCGTTACGGTCCAGCAGGCACACGGCATAGCGACCGTCGGTCATGACGATACCGGCCGGGCCATCCCACGGTTCCATGTGCATGGAGTTGTATTCGTAGAAGGCCCGCAGGTCCGGGTCCATGGTCTCGACGTTCTGCCACGCCGGCGGTACCAGCATGCGCACGCCACGGAACAGGTCGATGCCGCCGGTCACCATCAGTTCGAGCATGTTGTCCATGCTCGAAGAGTCGGAACCCACGCGGTTGACCAGCGGGCCGAGGTCTTCGAGGTCCGGCATCAGGTCGTTGGCGAACTTGGTGCGACGAGCCACGGCCCAGTTGCGGTTGCCGGTGATGGTGTTGATCTCGCCGTTGTGGGCGAGGAAGCGGAATGGCTGGGCCAGCGGCCATTTCGGCAGGGTGTTGGTGGAGAAACGCTGGTGGAACACGCAGATCGCGGTTTTCAGGCGCTCGTCGCTCAGGTCTGGATAGAAGGCGGTGAGGTCCGCCGGCATCATCAGGCCTTTATAAATGATGGTCTTGTGGGAAAAGCTGCAGATGTAGTGATCGGTGTCGGCAGCGTTGGCCACCGACGAGCGACGACGGGAACTGAACAGCTTGATCGACATGTCCTGGTCGCTCAGGCCTTCGCCGGCGATGAACACCTGTTCGATCTGCGGCAGGCGCTCAAGCGCCAGGCGGCCGAGGACGCTGGTGTCGATCGGCACTTTGCGCCAGCCGACGAGTTGCAGGCCGGCAGCCAGGATCTCGCGGTTCATGTTTTCGCGAGCGGCCTGTGCCTTCACTGGGTCCTGGTTGAAGAACACCATGCCCACGGCGTACTGCTTGGGCAGGGTCACACCAAACGTTTCCTGGGCAACGGCACGCAGGAACTCGTCGGGTTTTTGAATCAGCAAGCCACAACCGTCACCGGTCTTGCCGTCGGCGTTGATCCCACCGCGGTGGGTCATGCAGGTCAAGGCCTCAATGGCCGTTTGCAAAAGGGTATGGCTGGGCTCGCCCTGCATATGAGCTATCAGGCCGAAACCGCAGTTATCCTTGAATTCATCTGGTTGGTACAGACCTGCTTTCATAGACACTTTCTCACCAGGCTGCCTCTCATCGAGGCAAATTTCTTTTCAATTCAACCAGTTGCATACCGCGCCGAACGTACGCCAGCTTTGCGGGGGCAAAAGGGAGGTCATTGTACACACCGACACAGGGGCTCACAAATTTGACGACGAACTGTCGCAAATCCATGTCGCATTTGTGAAAGGTTTAAAGCTATATGCTGTGCTAGTCAAAACTTTTTTGGGTTCGACCGCTACGACTCAAACGCTACTGTGACGCAGACACCACAAGGCGCGCGGCCTGAAAGGTCGCTCGCCCTTGTGGAAATTTTGAGGTTGCCGGGAGAGGCGGCCTGGGTAAGGCCGCCGAATCTTCAGCGAGTTGCTGCCAGTTCCTGTTGGACGCTGGCGACAGTGCGAGGCCAAGGTTTACCAGCCTGAACCTTCGCTGGCAAGGCCTTGATGGCGGAAACGGCTGCATCACGGTTGGCGAAGCTGCCGTAGGTGATGACATACAGCGGCTTGCCATTGAGCACTTTCTTGAAATAGCGGTACTCGCCGCCCTGTTCCTTGACGAAGTTTTGCGCCGTCGCTTCAGAGCTGGTGCCGAGGATCTGCACCACGTAGTTGCCTGGCGCCTGACCGGCGTACCAGTTGCCGCCAGCGGCCTTGGCCGGGGCAGCTGGCTTGGCCGCTGGCGCCGGTGCCGCCGGTTTGGCCGCAGGCGCCGGAACCGGTGCAGGCTTGGCGGTTGCCACTTGGGTAGGCGCCGGGGTCGGCTTGGCAGGCTGCGCCGGAGCGGGCGTCGGCGCTGGGCCGGCCGGCACGCCCACAGGCGGTGCCGTAGTGGTCACGGTTGGCGGGGTGTCGCTGCTGTCGTCAATTGGCGGGGCTGCGCCGTCGTCGCCTTCGGTGATGCCGCCGGCAGCTTCGGCCAGGGGACCACGCATTACCGGCTGCGACTGGCCGACCAGCGGTAGCGGCATCGGCTGGGTGTTACCGGCAAATTCCACTGCCGGCGCCCCACCGTTGGGTTTCGGCGTGCCCTGGCCGAGGGGCAGTTGTGCCTGTTCGTTGGCTGGCGTACCCGTGGTTGGCGCCTTGTTGCGACCCGGCATCAGCCAGGCGGCGGCGACCGCGACCACGACCACGGCGGAAATCGCCAATACGTGTTTCTTCGGCATATTGAACCCCATACTTGGACGCTTCACCGCAGAGCGGCTGGCAATCATGACTTCGATCAGAGCATCGCGGGCAACCTGGTTGATGTTCCCAGGCCAGCCGTCGGAGCTTTCGTGAATCTCAGAGATCTGATCGGCGGTGAAAAGTTCGATACCCCGGCCAGCACCTTCAAGACGCTGGGCAAGGTATTCGCGGGTCTCTTCCTCGGTGTAGGGCGCCAGCTCGATGACGTGGAAGCGCTCTTCTTCGAGGTTCAATTGATCCAGATCGGCGATCAACGACGACTCACCGAACAGGAACACATGCGGACGGCCTTCCGGCGCACCGGCCGCCAGGGCCAGCAGGGCTTCGAGGGCCGACTC
The DNA here is from genome assembly GCF_000281895.1 of Pseudomonas fluorescens Q2-87. Classification (NCBI taxonomy): domain Bacteria; kingdom Pseudomonadati; phylum Pseudomonadota; class Gammaproteobacteria; order Pseudomonadales; family Pseudomonadaceae; genus Pseudomonas; species Pseudomonas fluorescens. Next base: position 5,852,483 of record NZ_CM001558.1, read on the forward strand.
GTCGAGTTGCTCGGCGTCGTCCACCAGCAGATAGACTTCCTGCCCGGTCAGCGCCAGTTGCACGATCTGGTCGACAATCGCGCCGACCTCGGCTTGGCCGACATTCAGTGCCTGGGCCACCTGGCGCAACACTCCGACGGCATCGCCAGCACCGCGGGCAGACACCACCACGCTTTGCACTGACTGCTTGTTGGTGCTGGCCACCAGGGCCTGGCGCAGCAAGGTCTTGCCGCTGCCCTGGGGGCCGGTGACCACCAGGAGCAACTGGCTGTAGCGCGCCAGGTGATGCAACTGACCCAGCACCGGCTTGCGCTGGGCAGGGAAGAACTTGAAGCCCGGAACCCGAGGAGCGAAAGGGTCATGACTCAACTGAAAATGGCCGAGGAACGCCTCGTCGGCATGCAAACTAGTCATCGGAATCTTATTAACCTTTAAGCTGAGCCAGGGCGCGGTAGTCCGCTCCCAGCGTGGCCTGTAGAACCTCTTTCGGATAATCGTCGGTCACCACCGCTTCGCCCATGTGGCGCAGCAGCACCAGGCGCAGACGACCGTCGATCACTTTTTTGTCGATTGCCATGTGTTCAAGAAAATCCGCCTCGGTCATTTCCTCGGGCGGAACCACCGGCAGCCCGGCGCGTTGGAACAGGCGAATGCCGCGATCACGCTCCTGTTCGCTGATCCAGCCCAGGCGCGCGGACATTTCCAGGGCCATGACCGTACCGGCCGCAACCGCTTCACCATGCAGCCAGACACCATAGCCCATGTGGGTTTCGATGGCATGGCCAAAGGTGTGGCCCAGGTTGAGCGTGGCGCGCACCCCCGACTCACGCTCATCGGCGCCGACCACGGCAGCCTTGGCGGCGCAAGAGCGCTGGATCGCATAGGTCAGGGCCACTTGCTCCAGCGCCCGCAGGCGGTCGACGTTCTCTTCCAGCCAACCCAGGAACGGCTCGTCGCAGATCAGCCCGTACTTGATGACTTCCGCGAGTCCCGCAGACAGCTCCCGCGCCGGCAAGGTATTGAGGGTGGCGGTATCGATCAGCACCACGTTGGGCTGATAGAAAGCGCCAACCATGTTCTTGCCCAGCGGATGGTTGATGCCGGTCTTGCCGCCCACCGACGAATCGACCTGGGACAACAACGTAGTAGGGATCTGGATGAAATCGACGCCACGCTGATAACAGGCGGCGGCAAAGCCGGCCATGTCGCCGATCACCCCGCCGCCCAGGGCGACCACCGTAGTCCGGCGGTCATGGCGTGCAGTCAGCAGGCCATCGAAAATAAGTTGCAGGGTTTCCCAGTTCTTGAAGGCTTCGCCATCGGGCAACACCACGGAGATGACCGAGTAGGCCGACAGGCTGCGGGTCAGGCGTTCCAGATACAGAGGGGCGACGGTTTCGTTGGAGATGATCGCCACTTGCCGTCCGGCGATATGCGGCGCCAGCAGTTCGGGCTGGTCCAGCAAGCCTTCGCCAATGTGAATCGGGTAGCTACGCTCGCCCAGGTCGACCTTAAGTGTCTGCATGTGTCCCCACAGTGAAGATGGAATCAGGCGTCCTGCCTGCAATTAACGAAAGTCCACGGTGCTTGTTCTGACGCCAAGTGATAGCCAACCGCCACGCCCCAGGCGGACCAAAACGGGACGTCGAGGATAGCGCATTTCGCCAGGCGCATTAACGGGGCGGCAGTAGTTGAAGGCGATCGAGAATATCCAGCACGACCATTCGCGGCGGCCGCTCGTCGGTTTCCACCACCAGGTCGGCAATTTCCCGATACAGCGGATCGCGCAGTTCCAGCAGATCGCGCAGGGTCTTGGCCGGGTCGGCGGTGCGCAACAACGGCCGGTTGCGATCCCGCGCGGTGCGGCCAACCTGCTGCTCGACGGAGGCGTGCAAATAGACCACCCGACCGCCGGCGTGCAATGCCCGACGATTGGCTTCGCGCATGACCGCGCCGCCGCCGGTGGCCAGCACCACGCCATCGAACGCGCACAGCTCGGCGATCATCGCCTGCTCACGGTCACGAAAGCCTGGCTCGCCTTCCTTGTCGAAAATCCATGGGATATTGGCGCCCGTGCGCAATTCAATTTCCTTGTCGGAATCTTTGAATGGCAGGCGCAGCTCTTTGGCCAGCAAACGGCCGATGGTGCTTTTTCCAGCGCCCATCGGCCCTACAAGAATCAAATTTCGCACAGAATCAACGACTCACAGCAATCGCCTGGTTGTTCATGATACGCGGAGTGAGGAACACCAGCAGCTCGGATTTTTTCTCCGAAACCACATCACGCCGGAAAAGGCGGCCAAGATACGGCACATCGCCAAGAAATGGCACCTTATCTACAACCTTGCTCTGAGTATTTGAGAAAACCCCGCCAATCACAATGGTCTCGCCATCATTGACCAGCACCTTGGCGTTGACCTCGTTTTTCTTGATCGGCGGTACTTCCTGCACCTTGTTCAAGTAGTCCGGCTCATCCTTGGTGACCTTGACCTCCATGATGATGCGGTTGTCCGGGGTGATTTGCGGGGTGACTTCCAGTGACAGCGAGGCCTCCTTGAACGACACCGACGTGGCACCGCTGGAGCTGGCTTCCTGGTAGGGAATCTCGGTGCCCTTGAGGATTTTCGCGGTCTCCTTGTCGGATGTCACCACTTTGGGCTGGGAGACGATTTCGCCGTTGCCGGTTTTCTCCATGGCCGTCAGCTCAAGGTCCAGCAAGACGTTGTCGGTAATGAAGGCGATGCCGATCCCCGAGGTGTTACCCGAGGCGCCCATGTCGACGAACGGCTGGTTGGTACTGGTGCTGCCCGGCGTGCCAATGGTGGTGGAGCTGCCGTTGGTGACGCCGGAGGAATTCCAGTTGCCCTGGTTCTGTACCGAACCACCCCAGCGCACGCCCAGGCTTTTGTCGTAGTCGACGTTGGCCTCGACAATCCGCGCCTCGATCATCACCTGGCGCACCGGAATATCCAGCTGCGCCACGATCCGCCGCAGTTCGTCGAGTCGATCCTGGGTCTGGTAGGCAATGATGTTGTTGGTTCGCTCATCGACTGTGATCGTGCCGCGCTCATCGGCTTTCGCCTCGGCACTGGTCACCGACTGGAAGAGCTTGGCGATGTCCGCCGCTTTGGCATAGTTGACCTGCAACAACTCGCGCCGCAGCGGCGCCAGGTCGGCGATCTGTTTCTGGGACTCCAGCTCCTGGCGTTCACGCGCGGCAATTTCGTCGGCCGGAGCCACGAGCAGCACGTTGCCGACCTTGCGCTTGTCCAGCCCCTTGGTCTTGAGCACCAGGTCCAGCGCCTGGTCCCAGGGAACATTCTGCAACCGCAGGGTGATGCCGCCCTGCACCGTGTCGCTGGCCACCAGGTTCAGGTTGGTGAAGTCGGCGATCAGTTGCAGGACCGAACGCACTTCGATGTCTTGAAAGTTGAGCGAAAGCTTTTCACCACTGTAGGCGGCGCGATCGGTATTGCGTTTTTGCAGGTCCTCGACCGTCATCGGACGAACGCTGACGGTGAGCTTGTTATCCGTCTGGTAGGTCGAGTAATCGAACGTGCCGCTGGGTTCGATACTGATGGTCGCCCGGTCGCTGCCGGCGCTGGCGTTGACGAACTGCACCGGGGTGGCGAAATCCTTGACGTCCAGGCGCACCCGCAGCGGCTCGGGCAACTGCGTCCTGGCAAAACTGAGGATAATCTTGCCTTCGCGCTCCTGGATATCAGGCGCGATGGAGGGATCTGACAGATCGATCACCACGTTGCCTTCGCCCTGGGTCCCGCGCTGGAAATCCACCCCACGGATAGCCTTGCCCACCGGCGCGTTGCTTTTCACCGGCGCCGCGCTCGCAACCGCCGGACGAGGTGCCTGGGCGGCAGCCTTCGGTGCGGCGCCCTTGCCAACCACGACGAACAGGTTATTACCTTCGACTCGGGTGTTATACGGTGCCAATTGGGTCAGGCCAATAATCAGTCGGGTGCGGTCACCGGCCTCGACCACGGTGGCGCTGCGTGCGTTACCGCCGCCGAGATCATGACTCTTGCTGGCCAGTTGGCTGGTCACGCCCGGCAGGTCCAGCGCAATCCGGGCCGGCTGTTCGGTGGTGTAGCCCCGGGGCGTGGGCGGCGGGGCGTCGAAGGAGAGTTTCAACTCGACGCGGTCCCCCGGCAATGCCGCGACGTCCAGCGTCTTCAGACTGGCCGCATGAACCATCGGCGACACCAGCGCTATCCATAGCGAAATACCGAAGGCTGATATAAACCTGTTCATTGTTGGGGTTCCACGATTGAGTGCTCTTTCAAGGGAATGGTTCGCGGTCGCTCCAGCCAGGCACCCTCGCCATCGGGAACGATTTCGATCACATCGACCTGGGTCGCGCCGATGGCGGTGATCCGCCCGTCGTTGCGCCCCAGATAGTCACCGACCTTGAGCCGATGCACCCCGCCCGCCCCCCGCAGGAGCGCGAAGGAACCGCTGGCGTTGGCGATCGTGCCGACCATTTCGAATTGTTCGATGTTGAAGCCTTCCAGGTACTGCTTGACTCGGTTGGGGTCGGGCCGGACGTTGCGCGAACCCTTCTGCCGCTCGGCCTGGTCCACCCGAACCTGCCTGGAAAAGGGGCTGCGCAGGTTGGCGGCGCTGTAAGTGAAGGTTTCGTAGGGCCTGAAGGTCGGCGTTGGCTCGATCTTGCCCGGTGGGCGCAGGCGCACTTCGTTCATGTAGGCGTCCAGGTCGCTGAAACCGTTGTCGTCGTTACAGCCCGCCAGCGCGACCAGGCCTGCCAGCAGGCAAAAGCGGCAGACCGGCTTCATGGCTGCGCCTCCTGCTCGTTATAGCGGTAGGTCTTGGCCTGGATACTCATGCGAAGCTTCGTTCCTGCCTCGGGCTCCATCGGCGCGATCTCGAAATCGTGCAACGTGACGATCCGGGGCAGGCCGGCCACACCGCTGACGAACGTCGCCAGGTCGTGGTAGCCGCCGGTCACGGTGATCTGGATCGGTAGCTCGATGTAGAACGGTTGGGTGACCTCGGGCAGCAACTTGATTTCCTCGAACTCCAGGCCACTGCCCAGGCCGGTCCGGGTGATGTCTTCCAGCAGGCCCGGCACCTCGGTGTCGCTGGGCAACTGCCGCAGCAGCACACCGAAAGAGGTTTCCATCTGCTTCATCTGCTCGGTGTAGCGTTCGAGGTTGGCAGCCATGTGGGCCTTGCCTTCGAACTGCGCCTTGAGGGTGTTTTCCTCCTCCCGCACCTGCTGCAACCGATCTTGCAGGTCGCTCAAGGCAAAGTTATAGCCCAGCCCCAATACCAGGATCACCAGCAGGATGCCGGCCAGCCACTTGATGGGCGCCGGCCAGGAACCGATGTTGTTGGTGTCCAGGTCGCTGAGTTCGATCTTGCGCAGCGCGTCAAACCATTCCCCCGGCTTCATTGGGCGTCCTCCCCATCAGCCGGACGGGTCTGGCGAACCGTCAGTTGGAAAACGTTGGCCTGGTCGACCTGGCCGGCCGTGGTGGCCTTGACCTCCGTCAGGCTGGGGGCATCGAACAGGTCCGACGCATCCAGGTTACGCATCAGGTCCGAGACGCGGTTGTTCGACTCCGCAGCGCCCTTGATTGAAAGCGTCCGGTCTTCCATCTTCACCTCAGTGAAATAGACACCGTCCGGCAAGGTCCTCGCCAACTGGTCGAAGATGCGCCCGCTGACCGGCCGGTTGCCCTGCAAGTCCTGGATTATCCGCATGCGCTCCAGCAGTTGCTGGCGACGGGCTTTCAGTTCGCTGATCTGCTTGATGCGCTCGTCCAGCACGGCGATCTGTTCCGAGAGATGAGTGTTGCGAGCCAGTTGATGGTCAATGGCGCTGTCGAGGTACTGGACGACGATCAGTGTCAGGCCCACCGCGCCGACCAATGCCCCCACCAACGCCAGCAGAAAACGCTTGCGGCGCTCTTCGCGAAGTTCTTCGCGCCACGGAAGCAGATTGATCCGCGCCATCAGTCAAAACTCCTGAGGGCCAGCCCACAGGCAATCATTAGCGCGGGCGCGTCACTGGCCAGGGCGCCGGCATTGACCTTGCTGCCCAGCGCCATGTTGGTGAACGGGTTGGCCACCTGGGTCGGCGTCCCCAGGCGTTGCTCGATCAGCCGATCCAGGCCGGCCACCGAAGCCGTACCGCCGGCCAACAGGATGTGATCCACCGCGCTGTACTGGCCCGACGCGAAGAAAAATTGCAGCGACCGCGACACCTGCTGCACCAGCGCCTCGCGAAAGGGCTGCAGTACCTCGGCGAGGTAATCGTCCGGCAAGCCGCCCTGCTTTTTTGCCAGGCCCGCCTGCTCGGGCGTCAGGCCATAGCGGCGCTGGATTTCCTCGGTGAGCTGGCGGCCGCCGAACAGCTGCTCGCGGGTATAGATGATGCGCCCGTTGTGCAGCACGCTGAGGGTGGTCATGGTGGCGCCGATATCGATGACCGCGACGGTCAGCCTTTCCTGGGAAGCGGCCAGTTGCGTGGCCAGCAGGCCGAAGGCACGCTCCAGCGCGTAGGCCTCCACGTCGACGACGCGCGCCGTCAGCCCGGCCAGGGCCAGCGCGGCCTCACGGACCTCGACGTTTTCCTTGCGGCAGGCAGCCAGCAGCACTTCCACTCGCTCGGCGTTGCGCGGCGATACGCCCTGGACCTCGAAATCGATGGCCACCTCGTCCAGCGGGTAGGGTATGTATTGATCAGCCTCGATCTTCAGCTGGTTTTCCATCTCGTCGTCGGACAACCCGGCATCCATCTCGATGGTCTTGGTGATGACTGCAGAACCCGCCACGGCCACCGCGACGCTACGCAAGGGCGTCCTGGCCTTGGCCAGCACGCGCGACAATGCCTGCCCCACGCCTTCGAGCTCGGCGATGTTCTTCTCGACCACAGCGTTGGCGGGCAACGGTTCGACCGCATAGGACTCGACGCGGTATCGGTCCCCCTGACGGCTCAACTCGAGCAGTTTCACCGACGTCGAGCTGATGTCGATTCCCAGAAGCGCATGGGCTTTTTTATTGAAGAGTCGTAGCACTACCAATTCCCTATGACTATCCGTGAGTTACGGACTCTCTAATATGCGTTGCGTTCCATCACCGCGGTCCGACAGACGTCCGGATGGCATTCCTGACGAAAAAAAATGCTTATAATGCCCAGCGTTTTTTTCGCTTTGTTGCAAGCACGGGTCCTTCCCTGCACCTGGCGCCTTTTTTCATTCTTTGCCTGGATATCCAAAAGCCTTGATTCGTCTGCTGAAATTTTTCGGATGGTCCATCGTCGCCGTTTTCTGCGGACTGCTCTTGGGCCTGAGCGGTGCGTATCTTTACCTTAGTCCGGGATTGCCGTCCGTGGAGGCGCTGAGAAGCATTCAGTTGCAGATTCCCCTGCGGGTGTACAGCAGCGACAACAAGCTGATCGCCGAATTTGGCGAAATGCGCCGCACACCGATCCGTTTCGCCGACATTCCGCCCAATTTCATCAATGCGTTACTAAGTGCTGAAGACGACAATTTCGCCAATCACTATGGCGTCGATCCCGGCAGCCTGATGCGCGCCGCCAGCCAGCTGGTCAAGAGCGGACATATACAGTCCGGCGGCAGCACCATCACCATGCAGGTGGCCAAGAACTTCTTCCTGACCAGCGAGCGCAGCTTCTCGCGCAAGACCACCGAGATTTTGCTGGCCCTGCAAATCGAGCGGCAGCTGACCAAGGATGAAATCCTCGAGCTGTACGTGAACAAGATCTACCTGGGCAACCGCGCCTACGGCATCGAGGCAGCAGCGCAGGTGTATTACGGCAAGTCGATCCGCGACGTGAGCCTGGCGCAGATGGCGATGATCGCCGGCCTGCCCAAGGCGCCATCGCGCTTCAACCCGCTGGCCAACCCGGCGCGCAGCAAGGAGCGTCGCGACTGGATCCTGGGGCGCATGTACAAGCTCGGCAAGATCAGCGAGGCCGACTACACCGCCGCGATCAATGAACCGTTGAACGCCAGCTACCACGTGCCGACCCCGGAAGTGAACGCCCCGTACATCGCCGAAATGGCCCGTGCCGAAATGGTCGGGCGCTATGGCAGCGATGCCTACACCGAAGGCTTTCGCGTGACCACTACGGTGCCGAGCAACCTGCAGGAAATGGCCAACACCGCGCTGCACGAAGGCCTGATGACCTACGACCAGCGCCACGGTTACCGGGGCCCTGAATCGCGCCTTCCAGGCAAGACCAAGCAGGCCTGGGCCTTGGAACTGACCAAGCAGCGCACCATCAGTAGCCTGGAGCCGGCGATCGTCACGTCGGTGGACAAGGATGGCCTCAAGGTTCTGACCCGCAACGGCGAACTGGAAGAACACGTGGGCTGGGACACCATGAAATGGGCGCACCCGTTCCTCAATACCAACAGCATGGGGGCCGCGCCGCGCCAGCCATCGGACGTCGCCCAGGTTGGCGATCTGATCCGCGTGCAGCGCCAGGCGGACAACACCCTCAAGTTCAGCCAGATCCCGGCCGCCCAGGGCGCGCTGGTATCCCTCGATCCGCAGGACGGTGCCATCCGTTCGCTGGTGGGCGGCTTCGCCTTCGAGCAGAGCAATTACAACCGGGCATTGCAGGCCAAGCGCCAGCCGGGGTCGAGCTTCAAGCCATTCGTCTACAGCGCCGCCCTGGATAATGGCTACACCGCCGCCAGCCTGGTGAACGATGCGCCAATCGTCTTTGTCGACGAATACCTGGACAAGGTCTGGCGACCGAAGAACGACACCAACACCTTCCTGGGCCCGATCCGCCTGCGCGAAGCGCTGTACAAGTCCCGCAACCTGGTGTCGATCCGCCTGCTGCAAGCCCTGGGCGTGGATCGCACCATCGACTACATCAGCAAGTTCGGCTTCAACAAGCAGGATCTGCCGCGCAACCTGTCCCTGGCACTGGGTACCGCAACCCTGACGCCGATGGAAATCGCCACGGGCTGGAGCACGTTCGCCAACGGTGGCTACAAGATCACCCCGTACATCATCGATAAGATCGAAAGTCGCAACGGCGATACGCTGTTCGTCGCCAACCCGCCACGCGTCCCCACTGGCGAGCAGGCCAGTGATGGCGTCGCCGCGCCGGCCACCCAGGCCTTTACGGTCAATGCGACACCGGGTGAAGCGACGACGGCACCAGCGGTACCGCAAGCGCCGGCCATCGCCGAACGCATTGTCGATGGACGTACCACCTACATCCTCAACAGCATGCTGCAGGACGTGATCAAGCTCGGCACCGGCCGCCGCGCCCTGGCCTTGGGTCGAACCGACCTGGCGGGCAAGACCGGTACTACCAACGAATCCAAGGATGCCTGGTTCTCCGGCTACAACGCCGATTACGTGACCACCGTCTGGACCGGTTTCGACCAGCCCGAAAGCCTCGGTCGTCGCGAATTCGGCGGCACCGTGGCGCTGCCGATCTGGATGAGCTACATGGGCGCGGCCCTAAAGGACAAACCGCCACACACCCAGCCGGAGCCGGAAGGCATCCTCAGCCTGCGTGTCGACCCGGTCAGCGGCCGCGCGGCCACGCCCGGCACTCCGGGCGCGTACTTCGAACTGTTCAAGAGCGAAGACACCCCACCGTCCGTCAATGAACTGGGCAATGGCTCCGCACCGGGCAGCCCGCTGCCGGCAGACGAAGCGGCGCCGATCGATTTGTTCTAAAGAGCACGCACACCCACCTGTGGCGAGGGAGCTTGCTCCCGCTCGGTTGCGCAGCGACCGCAAGTTTTTGGGGCCGCTTCGCAGCCCAGCGGGAGCAAGCTCCCTCGCCACAAGTCATCTGGCTTCCCTGAAGGGCCATGCCGCCCCAGACAATCTTCGTAGACAATAAAAAACCCCGACTCACAAGAGCCGGGGTTTTTCGTTGAAGCGCTACAACAGCTTAGCCGTTGAACACGTCATCCACGCTCTTGAGCGGGTAGTTCTTCGGATACGGCAGGGTCGCCACGCCGGTCTCAATCGCGGCCTTGGCCACGGCGTCGGAGATCAGGGTGATCAGGCGGGCGTCCATAGGCTTCGGAATGATGTACTCACGACCGAATTCCAACTTGATGCCGCCGTAGGCGTCGCACACTTCCTGAGGCACCGGCAGCTTGGCCAGTTCGCGCAGGGCGTTGGCGGCCGCGACTTTCATTTCTTCGTTGATGCGCTTGGCGCGAACGTCCAGGGCACCGCGGAAGATGAATGGGAAGCCCAGTACGTTGTTGACCTGGTTCGGGTAGTCCGAACGGCCGGTGGCCATGATCACGTCGTTGCGAGTGGCGTGGGCCAGCTCCGGGGAGATTTCCGGATCCGGGTTGGAGCAGGCGAACACGATCGGGTTCGGCGCCATGCGCAGCAGGTTTTCCGCGCTCAGCAGGTTCGGGCCCGACAGGCCGACGAAGACATCGGCACCGTCCAGCGCGTCCGCCAGGGAGCGCTTATCGGTCGCGTGGGCAAACACGGCCTTGTACTGGTTCAGGTCGTCACGGCCGGAGTGAATCACACCGGTACGGTCAACCATGAAGATGTTTTCGATCTTGGCACCCATGCTCACCAGCAACTTCATGCACGAGATGGCGGCAGCACCGGCACCCAGGCAGACGATCTTGGCTTCTGGCAGGGTCTTGCCGGCGATTTCCAGGGCGTTGATCATGCCGGCTGCGGTCACGATGGCGGTGCCGTGCTGGTCATCGTGGAACACCGGGATGTCGCACTGTTCGATCAGGGCGCGCTCGATCTCAAAGCACTCAGGCGCCTTGATGTCTTCCAGATTGATGCCGCCGAAAGTGATGGAGATACGCTTGACGGTATCGATGAAGGCTTGCGGGCTTTCGGAGTCGACTTCGATGTCGAAGACGTCGATGCCGGCGAAGCGCTTGAACAGCACGCCTTTACCTTCCATGACCGGCTTGGAAGCCAGTGGGCCGAGGTTACCCAGGCCGAGAATCGCGGTGCCATCGGAAATGACTGCAACCAGGTTGCCCTTGCCGGTGTATTTGTAGGCCAGCTCAGGATCGCGTGCGATTTCGCGGACTGGTTCGGCTACGCCGGGGCTGTAGGCCAGCGACAGATCGCGGGCAGTAGCGGTGGCCTTGGTGAGCTCGACACTCAGCTTCCCCGGACGAGGGTGAGCGTGATATTCGAGAGCGGCAGTTTTCAGATCAGACATGTGGGCATTCCGCTTTTACTGTGTTGGACAGACGGACCGCCGAGGATACGCGCCTCGCAAAGTCCCTACAAGACTGACCAGTCACCGCTGTCAAGCGCCCTGCCCTACGACTTTGGACCAAGGGCCGCGAAACACAAGGGCTGCATGCATACAATCCAAACAAAAAATGTCTACAATTTTTTATTCCTGCGCCAGACCCAACATGGTCGGGTCGGTCAACGGCAAGAGCCAGCGCGCCTGTCCTTGCTTGAGTCCGTCACGCCGCGAACGATCGATGACCCAGCCACGCGCCTCAATCCGCTTGCCCTTTAGCCCTTCAAGCGATGCCCTGTCAAAGCGACCCACCAGACCAGGGGCAATACGCAATACAACCGAATCCTGCAATTGGAGCCAAACGCCGCCGCGATTACGCCTGATTTCGCTCACCCGACCACTGAGCACGGCGAAGCCCGGCGCGTTGATTTGCCCTGCCTTGCGCACAGGCGAGCGCTTCCACAACCCCAGGCCCGCATCACGCGCCTGACGTTCGGCGGCGCGCTGGCAGGCCACCAAATCGACATTTGGCGCCACAGCCACATGAAAACCCAGGCCCTCGGCGAGCAATTGCGCTTCGACATTTTTACCGTCGGCGCCATAGACATGGGCCAGCGTGCGGCCGTAGCGATCCTTGCCTTCCTTGCCCACCAGCAAACCCACGCGCCCAGCACTGCCGGCGATCAGCGCTTCAAGGCGCCGGCGAGCCGCAACCGCGAAAGGTTCGTCGGAGCGCCCTTGTCGGCCCAGCTCGGGGCTGTTGAGGCCAATCATGCGCACGCTGCGGCCATCGGCCAGGCGCAGGGTATCGCCATCCACCACGCGCCTGACCGTCACCTGGGAAAGGTTCGCCGGCGCGGGACAAAAGGCCTGGGCTCCCGTGAGCCAAATCGCGGACACAAAAAAGGCGCCCGCAAGGGACGCCTTCTTTATCAGTCTGGAGCCGTCGAGACGAGCATCCAAAATGATTAGCCTCAGGCTTTTGGAGTAACTTTGCCGAAAGCACCGAAACGATCGGCGAACTTCTGAACGCGGCCGCCGGTATCCAGAGTCTTTTGCTTACCGGTGTAGAACGGGTGGCATTCGTTGCAAACGTCGATCGCCAGGGCTTTGCCGTAGGTCGAACGCGTTTCGAACTTGTTGCCGCAGCTGCAAGTCACGGCAATTACTGGGTAGTCCGGATGGATATCGGTTTTCATGCTGTTTTCCTCAGGCTAGCGTGCCGCCACCCAACACTATTGTTGAATACCGCACGTAATTAGGCCGCGGATTCTACCAGACATCGTCATTCGCGCAAGCTGTCGCTTATACCAACCGTCTGCTAGGCTCGCGCCCTCAAGCACCCGTCCTGCGTGGGAGCGGGCTTGCTCGCGAAGGCGGTCGGTCAGTTTGGGCTGATTGTGACTGTGCCGCCGTCTTCGCGAGCAAGCCCGCTCCCACGAGAATCGTGCCCAGCCTTAGAACGTGTCTGTTACCGAGATTCCCCGCGTGCCCAACGCCATCCTGCGCCTCGCCCTGCCATCGCCCCTGCGCCGCCTGTTCGACTACCGCGCCCCGGCCGGGATCCTGCGCGCCCAGTTGCAGCCAGGCATGCGCCTGCGGGTGCCATTTGGCCGGCGGGAGATGATCGGGATCCTGGTGGAAGTCACCGACCACAGCGAGGTGCCGGCCGACAAGCTCAAGCCGGCCCTGGCCCTGCTCGATGCCACGCCGCCGCTGCCGGCGTCGCTGTTCAAGCTCTGCCTGTGGACCTCCCAGTATTATCAGCACAGCCTCGGCGACACCTTGAGCTGGGCGCTGCCGGTGCTGCTGCGCCAGGGCGAACCGGCCGAGGCGCGCCAGGAGCGATTCTGGTCCGTGACCCCCGGGGCTTCGCTGGACGATCCGCGCATCGCCCGCGCTCCACGCCAGCGCGAAGCCCTGGCGACCCTGGCGCAGCATCCCCACGGCGTTGCCCATCAACTGCTGAGCAAGCTGATGCTGAGCAAGGACAGCCTCGATCTCCTGCTGGCCAAGGAGCTGGTTCAGGTGGAGGTCCGCCGGCATGCCCCAGGCATTCGCCATGAACATTGGCTGGCCCAGCCGGAACTGCCACTCAATGCTGAACAGCGGGCCGCTTGCGAAGCCATTCGTGCCGGTTTCGACAGCTATCATGCGTTCCTGCTGGCGGGCGTCACCGGCAGCGGCAAGACCGAAGTTTATCTGCAACTCATCCGCCAGACCCTGGAAGCCGGCAAGCAGGCCCTGGTGCTGATTCCGGAAATCAACCTGGGCCCACAAACCCTGGCGCGCTTCGAACAGCGCTTCAACGCCCGGATTGCCCTGGTGCACTCGGCGGTCAACGACCGCGAACGCCTGGAAGCCTGGCTTGCCGCCCGGGACGGCGAGGCTGATATCATCATTGGCACTCGCTCGGCCCTGTTCACGCCGATGAAGAACCCCGGCCTGATCATCATCGACGAAGAACACGACGGTTCCTATAAACAGCAGGAAGGCCTGCGCTACCACGCCCGCGACCTGGCGCTGGTGCGCGCTCGCCAGGAAAACATCCCGATCGTGCTCGGCTCGGCCACGCCGTCCCTGGAAAGCCTGCACAACGCCTACACCGGGCGCTACGGCTTGCTGCGCCTGAACGAGCGGGCCGGCGGCGCCAAGCAGCCGCGGTTCCTGCGCCTGGATGTGAAAAGCCGCCCGCTGGACAGCGGTATTTCCGGGCCGATGCAGCAAGCCATCGGCCAGACCCTGGCGGCCGGCCAGCAGGTCCTGGTGTTTCTCAATCGCCGAGGCTTCGCCCCGACCCTGCTGTGTCACGACTGCGGTTGGATGTCCGGCTGCGAGCGCTGCGACGCACGGATGACCGTGCACCAACGCCACGGCGAGCTGCGCTGCCACCATTGCGGCCACGCCGAACGGGTACCGAGGCATTGCCCGCAGTGCGGCAAAGTGGACTTGCGCCCGGTCGGTGCCGGTACTGAACGCGCCGAAGAGCGGCTGGGCATCCTGTTCCCGGATTACCCGGTGCTGCGGGTGGATCGCGACAGCACCTCGCGCAAGGACGCGATGAACCAGCTGTTCGCGACGATCCAGAAGGGCCAGCCGTGCATCCTTGTAGGCACGCAAATGCTCGCCAAGGGCCATCACTTTCCCCGGGTCACGCTGGTGTCGATCCTGGATGCCGACGGCGGGCTGTTTTCCGGCGATTTCCGCGCCAGCGAGCGCATGGCGCAGTTGATCGTCCAGGTCGCGGGCCGCGCCGGACGGGCCGAGGAGCCGGGCAAGGTGATCATCCAGACACACCTGGCCGACCATCCGCTGCTGATACAGCTGACCGAGCAAGGCTACTTCGCGTTTGCCGAACAGGCCTTGAGCGAGCGCCGCAGCGCCGGCCTGCCGCCGTTTGCCCACCTGGCATTGTTGCGCGCCGAAGCCCATAAACCCGGCCAGGCCGAGAGCTTCCTCGACGAAGCCTGCAGCGAGGCGGAGCGCTTGCTGGCCGAGCAGCACCTCACCGGCATCGAACTGCTCGGCCCGGTGCCCGCACCAATGGAGCGGCGGGCCGGGCGTTACCGGGCGCAGCTTCTATTGCAGGCCAATGCCCGAGCGCCGTTGCATCGGCTGTTGAGTGCCTGGCTGCTGGTGCTGGAACAGATGCCCAGCGGGCGCGCAGTGCGCTGGTCGCTGGATGTGGATCCGGTGGATTTGTATTGATTTGGCGCTGCTCATATAGCCGCTACCGATACCCTTGTGGGAGCGGGCTTGCCCGCGAATGCGATGGAACCATCAATACGTGTGTCGACTGACACGCCGCTTTCGCGAGCAAGCCCGCCCCCACAGGGAATTGAAAAGCATTCTGCAACATTAAGACTCCAACCGACCCGCTACAGTTGGCAAGCTCGTCTGGGCCACGGATAATGCCCAGTTTTTCCACCAGCGCATCGAAGCGCCGCCGCGCCTGCGGTTGAAAGAGATGACCATGAAAGACACCATTCGCCAGCTCATCCAGCAAGCCATCGCCCAACTCGTCACCGAAGGTGTGCTGCCAGAAGGCCTGTCGCCGGCGATTCAGGTCGAAAACACCCGCGACAAGACCCACGGCGACTTCGCCAGCAACATCGCGATGATGCTCGCCAAACCGGCCGGCATGAAACCGCGGGACCTGGCGGAAAAAATCATCGCCGCCCTGCCCGCCGACGAAAACGTCAGCAAGGCTGACATTGCCGGCCCTGGTTTCATCAACTTCTTCCAGAACACCCAGGCCCTGGCCTCGCGCCTGGACGCAGCCCTGGCCGATGAACGCATCGGCGTGCGCAAGGCCGGTCCGTTACAACGCACCGTGGTCGACCTTTCGGCGCCCAACCTCGCCAAGGAAATGCACGTCGGCCATTTGCGCTCGACCATCATTGGCGACGGCGTGGCCCGGGTACTCGAGTTTCTCGGCGACACCGTAATCCGCCAGAACCACGTCGGCGACTGGGGCACCCAGTTCGGCATGCTGATGGCCTATCTGCAGGAAAACCCGATCACCAGCGACGAGCTGTCGGACCTGGAGAACTTCTACCGCGCCGCCAAGCAGCGCTTCGATGAGTCGCCCGAGTTCGCCGACCGCGCCCGTGGCCTGGTGGTCAAGCTGCAGGCCGGCGATGCCGAGTGCCTGGCGTTGTGGACCAAATTCAAGGACATCTCCCTGTCCCATTGCCAGAAAATCTATGAACTGCTGAACGTCAAGCTGACCATGGCTGACGTGATGGGTGAGAGCGCCTACAACGATGACTTGGTCAACGTGGTCAACGACCTCAAGGCCAAGGGCATGCTGGTGGAGAGCAACGGCGCCCAGTGCGTGTTCCTCGATCAGTTCAAGACCGCCGATGGCGAGCCGCTGCCAGTGATCATCGTCAAGGCCGACGGCGGCTACCTCTACGCCACCACCGACCTGGCGGCCGTGCGCTACCGCAACGGCGTGCTCAAGGCCGATCGAGTGCTGTATTTCGTCGACCAGCGTCAGGCCCTGCATTTCCAGCAAGTGTTCGAAGTGGCGCGCCTGGCCGGTTTCGTGACCCATCCGATGGAGATGGAGCACATGGGCTTCGGCACCATGAACGGCGCCGACGGCCGCCCGTTCAAGACCCGCGACGGCGGCACGGTGAAGCTGATCGACCTGCTGACCGAAGCCCAGGACCGCGCCTATACCCTGGTCAAGGGCAAGAACCCGGACCTGGCCGAAGACGAATTGCGCAAGATCGCCAAGGTGGTGGGCATCGACGCGGTGAAATACGCCGACCTGTCCAAGCACCGCACCAGCGACTACAGCTTCAACTTCGACCTGATGCTCAATTTCGAAGGCAACACCGCGCCGTACCTGCTGTACGCCTACACCCGCGTAGCCGGGGTGTTCCGCAAGCTCGGCAAGCGCTTCGACGAAGTGGACGGCCAGATCGTGCTTGAGGCGGCCCACGAGCAGGAGCTGGCGGCGAAACTGGCGCAGTTTGGCGAAGTGCTGAACAACGTCGCCGACAAAGGCACCCCGCACACCTTGTGCGCTTACCTGTACGATGTCGCCGGCCTGTTCTCCAGCTTCTATGAGAACTGCCCGATCCTCAGCGCCGATACCCCAGCGCAAATACAGAGCCGCCTGCGCCTCGCCGCGCTGACCGGGCGTACGCTCAAGCAAGGCCTGGAATTGCTGGGCCTGGAAACCCTGGAGCGCATGTAAGTTGGCCGCCAAGAAAAAACCTGCACCCAAACGCGGCGCCAGTCGTTACCAGGCCCCGGCCAAGAAGCCGATTCCGGGCTGGTTGTGGATGGCCATCGGCCTGACCGTCGGCGCATTCATTGTGTTCCTGATGAAGCTCGACCCGGGCCAGGGCGATGACGTCAAGCGTGTCCGGCAAGAGCAACAGAAAGCCACGCGCATCGCCGAGGCGAACAAGACTCCGCCGAGCCCGACGCAACCGGTGAAGCCGAAGTACGACTTCTATACCTTGCTGCCGGAATCGGAAGTCATCGTGCCACCCGATGCGGTGCCGGAAAAAACCCTGCCGACCCCGCAAGTGCCCACCACGCCGGTGACGCCAGCCGAAGCGGCAAAAATCGACACCGCCCGCGCCCAGGCGGCGCTGGCCGGCATCACGCCGCCACCGGCTCCGCCAGTTCAGAAAGCCGCGCCGGTGACCAAGTTCTTCTTGCAGGCCGGCTCGTTCCGCAAGGAAGCTGATGCCGACAAGGTCCGGGCGCAGATCATTCTGCTGGGCCAGTCGGTGTCGGTGGAGTCAGGGACCGTGAAGGACGAAACCTGGTATCGGGTATTGGTGGGGCCGTTCAGTAACCGCGAGGAGCTGACCAAGGCCCAGAAACAACTGGCCGGCAGCGGCTTCAGCAACCTGTTGTTACAACAACGCCAGAGCCGCTGATTTCGCCAAGGACACCTGTGGCTGTGGGCTTTTGTGGCGAGGGAGCTTGCTCCCGCTGGGCTGCGCAGCAGCCCCAAAAGCTTGGGACCGCTACGCGCTCCAGCGGGAGCAAGCTCCCTCGCCACAGTGAATGCCTTTGCCACAAACTTGATCGACAACCCCGGGGCACCACTCGTCCCCTCTCCCACCCGGCAGTTGAAAAACCCCACGCCACCCCCATATGAGTTCCATCCGGGCATTTTCGCCCCGCTGCGTGGAGACTCTCCCTTGACCACCATCGTTTCAGTCCGCCGTCATGGCAAAGTCGTCATGGGCGGCGACGGCCAGGTTTCACTGGGCAACACCGTGATGAAAGGCAACGCGAAAAAAGTCCGTCGCCTGTACCACGGCCAGGTCATCGCCGGTTTCGCCGGGGCCACTGCCGACGCCTTCACCCTGTTCGAGCGTTTCGAAGGCCAGCTGGAAAAACACCAGGGTCACTTGGTCCGCGCCGCCGTTGAGCTGGCCAAGGAATGGCGCACCGATCGTTCATTGAGCCGCCTCGAAGCCATGCTCGCGGTCGCCAACAAGGACGCCTCCCTGATCATCACTGGCAACGGTGATGTCGTCGAGCCAGAAGACGGCCTGATCGCCATGGGTTCCGGCGGTGCCTACGCCCAGGCTGCGGCCAGCGCCCTGTTGAAAAAGACTGACCTGTCGGCCCGCGAAATCGTCGAGACAGCCTTGGGCATTGCCGGCGACATCTGCGTCTTCACCAACCACACCCAGACCATTGAGGAGCAGGATCTCGCGGAGTAAGCCGGCCACCTGCGCCACGGCTCATTCCCGCTCGAGAACCGCCAATTATTATGTCCATGACTCCCCGCGAAATCGTCCACGAACTCAACCGTCATATCATCGGCCAGGACGATGCCAAGCGCGCCGTCGCCATTGCCCTGCGTAATCGCTGGCGCCGGATGCAGCTGCCTGAAGAGCTGCGCGTCGAAGTGACGCCCAAGAACATCCTGATGATCGGCCCGACCGGTGTCGGTAAAACCGAGATCGCCCGTCGCCTGGCCAAGCTCGCCAATGCGCCGTTCATCAAGGTCGAAGCCACCAAGTTCACCGAAGTTGGCTACGTCGGTCGCGACGTCGAGTCGATCATTCGTGACTTGGCCGATGCCGCCATCAAACTGCTGCGCGAGCAGGAAATCACCAAAGTCCGTCATCGTGCAGAAGACGCCGCCGAGGAACGCATCCTCGACGCCCTGCTGCCGCCGGCGCGCATGGGCTTCAACGCCGACGCCGCCGCGACGCAGGATTCCAACACTCGCCAGCTGTTCCGCAAGCGCCTGCGTGAAGGTCAGCTGGACGACAAGGAAATCGAGATCGAAGTGACCGAGATGGCCGGCGTCGACATTTCCGCGCCGCCGGGCATGGAGGAGATGACCAATCAGTTGCAGAGCCTGTTCGCCAACATGGGCAAGGGCAAGAAAAAAAGCCGCAAGCTCAAGGTCAAGGAAGCGCTGAAACTGGTGCGCGATGAAGAAGCCAGCCGCCTGGTCAACGAAGAAGAATTGAAGGCCAAGGCCCTGGAAGCGGTCGAGCAGCATGGCATCGTGTTCATCGATGAAATCGACAAGGTCGCCAAGCGCGGCAATGTCGGCGGCGCCGACGTGTCCCGCGAAGGCGTGCAACGCGACCTGCTGCCGCTGATCGAAGGCTGCACGGTCAACACCAAGCTGGGCATGGTCAAGACCGACCATATCCTGTTCATCGCCTCCGGCGCGTTCCACCTGAGCAAGCCAAGCGACCTGGTGCCGGAACTGCAAGGCCGCCTGCCGATCCGTGTCGAGCTCAAGGCCCTGACGCCGGAAGACTTCGAACGCATCCTGAGCGAACCCCATGCGTCGCTGACCGAACAGTACTGCGCACTGCTCAAGACCGAAGGCCTGAACATCGAGTTCACGCCAGAAGGCATCAAGCGCGTGGCGCAGATTGCCTGGCAGGTCAACGAGAAGACCGAAAACATCGGTGCCCGTCGTCTGCACACGCTGCTCGAACGCCTGCTTGAGGAAGTGTCGTTCAGCGCCGGCGACCTGGCCAGCGCCCACGACGAAGCGCCGATCCGCATCGACGCCGAGTACGTCAACAGCCACCTGGGTGAGTTGGCGCAGAACGAGGACCTGTCGCGCTATATCCTGTAACCCAGCATTACAGGCGAACGCGGACCTGTGGGAGCGGGCTTGCTCGCGAATGCGATGTATCAGTCAATATTGCAGTGACTGACACGCCGCATTCGCGAGCAAGCCCGCTCCCACATCTGTCGGTGTCGTTTAATAGATCAAGGCTCCCTTCATATACGGATCCAAAGCCATGACCAAACTCCCCACCGCCATCAACCTGCACAAAGCCTCCAAGACCCTGACGCTCAAATACGCGCCAGACGAGGAGTACCACCTGCCCGCCGAATTCCTGCGGGTGCATTCGCCTTCCGCCGAAGTCCAGGGTCACGGCAAGCCCATCCTTCAATATGGCAAGCTCAACGTCGGCCTGAGCAAGGTTGAACCCGCCGGCCAGTACGCACTGAAATTGACCTTCGACGACGGTCATGACAGCGGACTGTTCACTTGGGATTACCTCTATCAATTGGCCGTGCGCCAGCAAGACCTGTGGAACGATTATCTCGCCGAACTCAAGGCCGCCGGAAAAACCCGCGACCCGGACCAGTCCGTCGTCAAACTGATGCTCTAACTCAAGGGCTGGCGCTTTAGGGCGAATTTTCTAGACTCATCTGCTTGAATGCCCGCGCAGCAACGTCAATGACTGGCCTGCTTGCGAAATAAATCAAACTCGGGTAACCAATGGAGCTGGCAAGGTCCCTGCAAAGGAACCGGCGAGTTCTGGCACACGTTTCCTCATTGGCCCTCGATGCGGAATTAATGGTCACCCGAGCAGCGTATCCGGTATTGGCTGTGGGCTTTACGGCACGGTCCGGGTACTCGTCTGAAGGACAATGGAGCGTCGTAGATGAGCAACAAGAACAACGATGACCTGAAGTACCAGGCCTCGGAAAACACCTTGGGGTTGAATCCTGTCGTCGGCTTGCGCAGGAAAGACCTGCTGGCTTCAGCCCGTATGGTGCTGACCCAGGCCATCAAGCAACCGCTGCACAGCGTCAAGCACGTCACCCATTTCGGCATCGAACTCAAGAACGTGCTGTTTGGCAGATCCGAGCTGCAACCGGCCAGCGATGACCGCCGCTTCGCCGACCCGGCGTGGAGCCAGAACCCACTCTACAAGCGCTACCTGCAAACCTACCTGGCGTGGCGCAAGGAGCTGCATGCCTGGATCGATGACAGCAGCCTTTCGCCCCAGGACATCAGCCGCGGGCACTTCGTGATCAACCTGATGACCGAAGCCATGGCCCCGACGAACTCGGCGGCCAACCCGGCAGCGGTCAAGCGCTTCTTCGAAACCGGCGGCAAAAGCCTACTGGACGGCCTGTCTCACTTGGCCAAGGACCTGGTGCACAACGGCGGGATGCCGAGCCAGGTCAACATGGGCGCATTCGAAGTCGGCAAGAGCCTGGGCGTGACCGAAGGCGCCGTGGTGTTTCGCAACGATGTGCTGGAGCTGATCCAGTATCGGCCCATCACCGAACAGGTCCACGAGCGGCCGTTGCTGGTGGTGCCGCCACAGATCAACAAGTTCTACGTGTTCGACCTGAGCCCCGACAAGAGCCTGGCGCGCTTCTGCCTGCGCAGCAACGTGCAGACGTTCATCGTCAGTTGGCGCAACCCCACCAAGGAACAGCGCGAATGGGGCCTGTCGACCTACATCGAGGCGCTCAAGGAAGCGGTGGACGTGGTCACCGCCATCACGGGCAGCAAGGACGTGAACATGCTCGGCGCCTGCTCGGGTGGCATCACCTGCACTGCGCTGCTGGGCCACTACGCCGCCCTCGGCGAAAAAAAGGTCAATGCCCTGACCTTGCTGGTGAGCGTACTCGATACCACCTTGGATACCGACGTGGCGCTGTTCGTCGATGAGCAGACCCTGGAAGCGGCCAAGCGCCATTCCTACCAGGCCGGCGTGCTCGAAGGCCGGGACATGGCCAAGGTCTTCGCCTGGATGCGCCCCAACGACCTGATCTGGAACTACTGGGTCAATAATTACCTGCTGGGTAACGAGCCGCCGGTGTTCGACATCCTGTTCTGGAACAACGACACCACAAGGCTGCCGGCGGCGTTCCACGGCGACCTCATCGAAATGTTCAAGAACAACCCATTGATCCGGCCCAATGCACTGGAAGTGTGCGGCACGCCGATCGACCTCAAGCAGGTCACCGCCGATATCTTTTCCCTGGCCGGTACCAACGACCACATCACTCCATGGAAGTCCTGCTACAAGTCGGCGCAGCTGTTCGGCGGAAAAGTGGAGTTCGTGCTGTCGAGCAGCGGTCACATCCAGAGCATCCTCAACCCGCCGGGCAACCCCAAGTCACGCTATATGACCAGCGATGACATGCCGGCCAAGGCCGAGGACTGGCAGGAAAACTCCACCAAGCACACCGATTCATGGTGGCTGCACTGGCAGGCCTGGCAAGCCGAGCGCTCGGGCAAACTCAAGAAAGCCCCTACGGTATTGGGCAACAAGGCGTATCCGGCGGGTGAAGCGGCGCCGGGCACTTATGTGCATGAGCGGTAACGGATGCAACTCGTCTGCTGCGGGGATGGGCTTGCTCACGAATACATCCCGCCAGCCGACATTTATTTTTGAATGCAAGGCCGTCTTCGCGAGCAAGCCCGCTCCCACATTGGTTTTGCTGCGAACATGTGTTTGGAGTTCGCAACCGATCAAGTGTGGGAGCGGGCTTGCTCGCGAAGGTCGCGACTCGGTCCGACAGACCGAACACACCCGAGACATGACCCACAGGGCTTGAAGCATGCCGCAACCGTACATTTTTCGTACCGTCGATCTGGATGGCCAGACCTTGCGCACCGCGGTACGTCCCGGCAAGCCTCACTTGACGCCCCTGCTGATTTTCAACGGCATCGGCGCCAACCTGGAACTGGTCTTCCCGTTCATCCAGGCGCTGGATCCGGACCTGGAAGTCATCGCCTTCGATGTGCCCGGTGTCGGCGGTTCATCGACGCCCAACCGGCCGTATCGTTTTCCCGGCCTGGCGAAACTCACCGCGCGGATGCTCGATTACCTCGACTACGGGCAGGTCAATGTCATCGGCGTGTCCTGGGGCGGCGCGCTGGCCCAGCAGTTCGCCTACGACTATCCGGAGCGCTGCAAGAAGCTGGTGCTGGCCGCCACTGCCGCCGGCGCGGTGATGGTGCCGGGCAAGCCGAAAGTGTTGTGGATGATGGCCAGCCCCCGGCGCTACGTCCAGCCGTCCCACGTGATGCGCATCGCCCCGCTGATCTATGGCGGCTCGTTCCGTCGCGATCCAAGCCTGGCGGCCAGCCATGCGGCCAAGGTTCGTTCGGCGGGCAAGCTCGGTTACTACTGGCAGTTGTTCGCCGGCCTGGGCTGGACCAGCATCCATTGGCTGCACAAGATCCACCAGCCGACCCTGGTGCTGGCTGGCGACGACGACCCGCTGATCCCGCTGATCAACATGCGCATGCTGGCCTGGCGCATCCCCAATGCCCAACTGCACATCATCGATGACGGCCATTTGTTCCTGATCACTCGGGCCGAGGCCGTGGCACCGATCATCATGAAATTCCTCGAGGAAGAACGTCAGCGCGCCGTGATGCACCCGCATCCTTCGCCGCTGGGTGGCGGCTGACACCGCCCGTTAGCGCCTGGCAGGACGCCGGATCGCGCAGCGACCCGAAACAGCGACTATGTTGTCTGGTTCGGTGTGTTTGTTTTTAGCCTGATGACGAAGGAGTTGACTCATGCGCGACAAACCGGCGAAGGGTTCCATTTCCGCCCCTGCCAGCTTCATCAATGTCCAGAGTGCGGTTACCGGCCTGCGTGGGAGAGACTTGCTGTCGACGCTGCACAGTGTGGTCGCACAGGGTTTGCGCAACCCGGTGCACAGTGCCCGGCACGCGTTGAAGCTGGGCGGACAGCTGGGCCGGGTGCTGCTGGGCGAAACCCTGCACCCCACCAACCCCAACGACCAGCGATTCGCCGATCCCACCTGGCAGCTCAACCCGTTCTACCGGCGCAGCCTGCAAGCGTACCTGAGCTGGCAGAAGCAGGTCAGGAGCTGGATCGACGAAAGCACCCTGAGCGAGGACGATCGAGCCCGCGCCCACTTCGTCTTCGCCCTGCTCAACGATGCCGTATCGCCCTCCAATACCTTGCTCAACCCGCTGGCCGTCAAGGAGCTGTTCAACTCCGGCGGCACCAGCCTGATTCGCGGCATCAGCCACCTGGTAGATGACCTGCTGCACAACGATGGACTGCCGCGGCAGATCACCCCCCACGCTTTTGAAGTCGGCAAGACCCTGGCGACCACACCTGGTGCCGTGGTGTTTCGCAACGAATTGCTCGAGCTGATCCAATACCGGCCCATGAGCGAAAAGCAGTACGCCAAGCCACTGCTGATCGTGCCGCCGCAGATCAACAAGTTCTATATCTTCGACCTGAGCCCCTCCAACAGCTTCGTCCAGTACGCCCTGAAAAACGGCCTGCAGGTTTTCATCATCAGCTGGCGCAACCCTGACGTACGCCACCGTGAATGGGGCTTGTCCAGCTACGTCGAGGCCACGGAAGAAGCCATGAACGTCTGCCGGGCGATCACCGGCGCCCGGGAAGTCAACCTGATGGGCGCTTGTGCCGGCGGCATGACCATCGCCGCCCTGCAAGGCCATCTTCAAGCCAAGCGCCAGTTGCGCCGGGTCGCCAGCGCCACCTACCTGGTGAGCCTGCTGGACTGCCAGATCGACAGCCCGGCGACGCTGTTCATCGACGAACAGACCCTGGAAGCGGCCAAGCGCCGCTCCTATCAAAAAGGGGTCCTCGATGGTCGCGACATGGCTCGGGTATTCGCCTGGATGCGCCCCAACGATCTGATCTGGACTTACTTCATCAACAACTACCTGCTGGGCAAGGAGCCGCCGGCCTTCGACATCCTTTACTGGAACAACGACTGCACCCGGCTTCCAGCCGCCTATCACGGCGACCTGCTGGACTTCTTCAAGCACAACCCGCTGACCCATCCTGGCGGCCTGGAAGTGTGCGGCACGCCAATCGACCTGCAGAAAGTGACCGTGGACAGCTTCAGCGTGGGCGGCATCAATGACCACATCACGCCGTGGGACGCGGTGTATCGCTCGACCCTGCTGCTGGGCGGCGAAAAACGCTTCGTGCTGTCCAACAGCGGTCATGTGCAGAGCATCCTCAACCCGCCGGGCAACCCCAAGGCCAACTTCATCGAAAGCCCCAAGCTAAGCAGCGACCCGCGCGCCTGGTACTACGACGCCAAGCACACCGAGGGCAGTTGGTGGACCCAATGGCTGGAGTGGATCCAGGCACGCTCTGGCGCCCAGCACGAAACGCTGATGACCCTGGGCAATGCGAATTACCCGCCCCTGGAAGCCGCTCCCGGAACCTATGTTCGCGTGCGCTGAACACCTCATTCCACGGTCAGGCTGTTGGCCGTGGCACGACTCGATCATTAAGAAGACCGGATGAAAACCCGCGACCGCATCCTTGTATGTGCCCTGCAGTTGTTCAATGAAAAGGGCGAACCGAACGTTTCCACCCTGGAAGTTGCCAATGAAATGGGGATCAGCCCTGGCAACCTCTATTACCACTTTCACGGCAAGGAGCCGCTGGTCCTCGGCCTGTTCGAGCGTTTCCAGGCCGAACTGGCACCGCTGCTGGACCCTCCCGCAAACGTGCAGTTGGCGCCGGAAGACTACTGGCTGTTCCTGCACCTGATCGTCGAACGCCTGGCCCAATACCGGTTCCTGTTCCAGGACCTGTCGAACCTGGCCGGGCGCCTGCCGAAGCTGGCCAAGGGCATCCGCCAATTGCTCAATGCCCTGAAACGAACCCTCGCTTCACTGCTGGCGCAGCTCAAGGCCCAGGGCATGCTGGTCAGCGACACCCAGGCGCTGGGGCAGTTGGTGGAGCAGATCACCCTGACGTTGCTGTTCTCGCTGGACTATCAACGGATCCTCGGTCGCGAAGGCGAGGTTCGGCTGGTGGTCTATCAGGTCATGATGCTGGTGGCCCCGCATTTGCCGCCCGCGACCAAGGTGGCGACCGAGCAGTTGGCGTTGCGGTATCTGGAAGAACACGAATAACGACCTGTGGGAGCGGGCTTGCTCGCGAATGCGGTGGGTCAGTCAATATCACTATTGAATGACCCACCGCATTCGCGAGCAAGCCCGCTCCCACATGGATATGTGACGCCTTGAGATATCCCTCAAACAAAAACGCCTGACCTTCACAGGCCGGGCGTTTTTGCGTGTCCTGCTGTATCAGGACTGGGTGCTTGGCGTCGATGGAGCCGGCGCGATAGTCGGGGTGGCCACTGGGGTCGGAGCCGAGGCGGAGTTCGCTGTGCTCGTCGGAGTAGCCGGTTTGGCGGCCGCGGTCGGCGCCTTGGGGGCGGCAGTTTTCGGTGCGGCCGCTTTTTTCACGGCAGGCTTTTTCGCTGCGGCGGGTTTGGCCGCTGCCTTTGCCGCAGGTTTGGCGGCGGGCTTAGCGGCGGGTTTAGCAGCCGGTTTGGCCGCTGCGGTTTTAGCAGCGGGTTTGGCGGCAGGCTTGGCTGCTGCTTTGACCGCTGGCTTGGCCGCTACCGGTTTGGCTGCTGCCTTGGCTGCAGGCTTGGCCGCTGCGGTTTTAGCCGCTGGCTTGGCCGCCGCTTTTGCCGCGGGCTTGGCGACGGTTTTTGCCGCAGCCTTGACCAATGGCTTGGCCGCCTTGGTGGCCGGTTTAGCCGCTGCAGTCTTGCTGGCCACCGGTGCGACTTTCGCCCCGGTAAGCTTTTCGATTTGCTTGGTCAGGGTATCGACCTTGCTGTGCAGCGCCTTCACTTCGTTACGGCTCGGCACGCCCAGGCGAGAGATCGCACTGTTCAGGCGCTTGTCGAAAGCCCCTTCCAGTTCACTCCACTTGACCAATGCCTGATCCTTCACACCGCCGATTCGCGACTTGGCGGACTCGGCAGAGCCCTTGGCGGCATCGACTTGTTTGCCAACTGCTGTCTTGGTGAGTTTTTCGGCTTTTTCGCCGTCCTTTACCAGGGACTCGAAGAGCTTGTTGCCGTCAGTGTCGATCTTCGAGTACACGCCTAAACCGGCAAGCCAGATTTTGCGGGAATATTTTTCAATCTTCCCGGCCCACGAGCTGCCTTCTTTTTCGGTGATTTTTTTACCAGCCATCCCGTTCTCCTTAATGTTTACGCGCGACACGTTCGAGCAATGCTGTCAGCTCATCGAGCTTAGCAGAGAGTGTCTCAACGTCATGTTTAGACGGAATGCCGATACGATTCAAGGCACTTGCAACACGGGCATCAAATACTTTCTCGACCTTATCGAGTTGTACTTCAACCCGAGCCTTGAAAGTACTGACATCGGTCTTGGCTTCAATCAATTCGCTGTTGGCCGCTTCAAGTTTTCCGGCAATCTTCTTTTTACCTTTGGTTTCAACAACTTCGCCGGCTTTTACCAACTCCTGGAAATACCCGCTGCCTTCCTGGCCGACCTTGGTGTAGGCGCCCAGGCCAGCCAGCCAGATCTTGCGCGCGTACGTTTTCACGTCGCCCAGCGTGGAAGATTCAACGTCGGTTTTTTTCTTCAGAATAACTTTGGCCATGGTGCACCTCACTGGAAGACAGGTTTGAGGAACTGCCCGCACATGGACGGGCTCAGGCACAAAGTAGTGACAATAATTAGAAAGGGCACCCTAACAACTGATACACATCCTGAGGGTGACAGACTTCATGTGGGAGCGGGCTTGCTCGCGAATGCGGTGGACCACTCACTATTGATGTCGACGGATCCACCGCTTTCGCGAGCAAGCTCGCTCCCACAGAGGTTGGTGGTGAACTTTAATTCTGCATTCGCCGCCCTTCCGATAAATCAGGCCAACGCTTTATCCAGCGCCTTCTCGATTTCCGCCTTGATCGTGCCGCTCATGGCTGACATCAACAGGCCCAGTTCCACATCGACGCGGATCGAGTCTTCGCCCACGTGCACTTCGCCCTTGACCCCGGAACGCTTGAGTTTCAAGGTGTCGCCCGCCCACTGCGGCTCCAGGCCATAGCTGTCGGACAGCTTCTGTGCCAGCTTGTCGGCTTTCTCTCGTGCCACTTCCTTGCCCAGGCCATGGGCACGTTCAACCGTTATACGGGCCATCGGGTGACTCCTGTTTGATCGGGACTTGCCGGTACGTTTCGGACACTGGCTGCGTCAAAACGTCCCGGCGGTAGCCCATCTTACCTTCAGCCTTGCCAAGACAAAGCCCTCTACCGGGATTAGAATGTCCCGCATTCTTTTTTGGTGACCGCGATATGACTGATCAGCGCAAAGGCAGCGATGCCGAACCCACCACTCACTTCGGCTTCAAGAACGTGCCGGAAAGCCAGAAGGCGGAAAAAGTCGCTGAGGTTTTCCACTCGGTAGCCGCCAAGTATGACCTGATGAACGACCTGCTCTCCGGTGGCATGCACCGCCTGTGGAAGCGTTTCGCGATCGAACTGTCAGGCGTGCGCAGCGGCAATCGCGTACTGGACATCGCTGGCGGCACGGGCGACTTGACCAAGAAGTTCTCCCACATCGTCGGGCCGACCGGCCAGGTGGTGCTCGCCGATATCAACGAATCCATGCTCAAGGTCGGTCGCGATCGCCTGCTGGATCTCGGTGTGGCCGGCAACGTCGAGTTCGTCCAGGCCGACGCTGAAAAACTGCCGTTCCCCGATAACCACTTCGACTGCGTGACCATCGCCTTCGGCCTGCGCAACGTCACCCACAAGGAAGACGCCCTGCGCTCGATGCTGCGGGTGCTCAAGCCCGGTGGCCGCCTGCTGGTGCTGGAGTTCTCCAAGCCGACCAACGCGCTGATGTCCAAGGCCTACGACGCCTACTCGTTCGCCTTCATGCCGCTGATGGGCAAGCTGATCACCAACGACTCGGAAAGCTATCGCTACCTGGCCGAATCGATCCGCATGCACCCGAACCAGGAGACGCTGAAGTCGATGATGGTCGACGCCGGTTTCGACCGGGTGACCTACCACAACATGACCGCAGGCATCGTCGCCCTGCACCGCGGCATCAAGCCCTGATGCTGCTCACCGGCCTGCTCGCCAGCGTGGAACTCGGTATCAACCGCGTGCTGCGCCTGGACGGCACGGCGCTCCCGCGCCTGGCGCACTTGAGCGGCAAGGTGATCGCCGTCGATTGTCGCAGCCCGGCGTTGCGTCTGTTCATCCTGCCCAGCGACGAAGGCCTGATGCTCGCCGCGCACTGGGAGGCCGATGCGGACTGCACCCTGCGCGCCCCGGCGTCGAGCCTGCTGAACCTGGCCCTGAACAAGGACAAGACCGCGGTGCTGCACAGCCCCGAGGTGGCGCTGGACGGCGACAGCGGCGTGCTGCTGGAACTGGCAGCCATTCTCCAGGACCTGGAGCTGGACTGGGAATATGAAGTGTCGCGCTGGCTCGGTCCGGTGGCCACCCAGTTGCTCAGCGGCCACCTGCGCAGCCGCACCCGCTGGTACCGCCAAGGGTTCGCCAGCCTGGGACAGAATCTGAGTGAATACCTGGCCGAAGAATCGCGTACTCTCGTAGGCCAACGCGAAGCCGAAGCCCGCTTCAATGAACTGGACCAGATCAAACTCGACCTGGAACGTCTCGAGGCGCGTTTCGAGCGCCTTTCCCGATCCCTTGAAACCAAGCGATAACGCATGAAGCTGCTTGCCGTCCGCCGTTTGTTGCGCATCCAGCGCGTCGTGATCCGTTACCGCCTCGATGACTTGCTGTTCGCCCTGCCTTTGCCCTGGTTTCTGCTGGCACTGCGCTTCGTATTGCCGTGGCGCTGGTTTCCCCGCCGCACGCTGGACCTGAGTCGCGGCGCGCGCCTGCGTCTGGCCTTGCAGGACCTGGGCCCCATTTTCATCAAGTTCGGGCAGATCCTCTCGACCCGTCGCGACCTGCTGCCCGAAGACATCGCCGATGAATTGATGCTGCTCCAGGACCGCGTGCCGCCCTTCGACTCCAAGCTGTCCGTGGCGTTGATCGAAGCGCAACTGGGCAAGAAAATCAGCGAAGTCTTCAGCCGTTTCGATGTCGAGCCGCTGGCTTCGGCCTCCGTGGCCCAGGTTCACGCCGCGCAACTGAAAAGCGGCGAAGAAGTGGTGGTCAAGGTCATCCGCCCGGGCCTCAAGCCGATCATTGCCCAGGACCTCGCCTGGCTGTTCATCCTCGCCCGCGCAGCCGAGCGATTGTCCGCCGATGCACGCCTTCTGCACCCGGTGGATGTGGTCCAGGACTACGAAAAAACCATCTACGACGAGCTCGATCTGCTGCGCGAGGCCGCCAACGCCAGCCAGTTGCGCCGCAACTTCGAAGGCTCGCCGCTGCTCTATGTGCCGCAAGTCTATTGGGACTGGTGCCGCCCGAAAGTGCTGGTGATGGAGCGCATCTACGGCATCCAGGTCACCGACCTGGCGACCCTGGCCGACCAGCGCACCGACATGAAAATGCTCGCCGAGCGCGGTGTGGAGATCTTCTTCACCCAGGTATTCCGCGACAGTTTCTTCCATGCCGACATGCACCCGGGCAACATTTTCGTCAGCACCGTGCAGCCGTGGAGCCCGCAGTACATCGCCATCGACTGCGGCATCGTCGGCAGCCTGACCCCGGAGGACCAGGATTACCTGGCCCGCAACCTGTTCGCCTTTTTCAAGCGCGACTACCGTCGTGTGGCACAGCTGCACATCGATTCGGGCTGGGTACCGGCAGAGACCAAGCTCAACGAATTCGAAGCGGCGATCCGTACTGTGTGCGAACCGATCTTCGAAAAACCGTTAAAGGATATTTCCTTCGGTCAGGTGCTGATGCGCCTGTTCCAGACCGCCCGGCGCTTCAACATGGAAGTCCAGCCGCAATTGGTGCTGTTGCAGAAAACCCTGTTGAATATCGAAGGCCTGGGTCGCCAGCTATACCCGGACCTGGACCTGTGGAACACCGCGCAGCCCTTCCTCGAACGCTGGATGCGCGAACGCGTCAGCCCACGCACCTTGCTAGGCAATGTGCAGAGCCAGTTCGAGCAGATTCCGCACCTGGCCAACATGACCCGCGACCTGCTCGAACGCATGTCCCAGCCCCACGCCCACGACCCGGCACCGCCCTGGCATCGACGCAAGGATGATTGGATCCTGCGCCTGCTTGGCGCGGCTCACCTGGGCGGCGGCGCGGTGTTGGCGACTGGCGGGCCGTTGAGCCAATTGGGCCACTGGCCGGCCGGTGTCATGATTGTGGTGGGTTTGTATCTGGTCGTTCGCCGATAGCACGAATCAGTTGCAAGCGATAAGCTGCAAGCCGCAAGTTCATGGGTTGAACCTACCAACGCAGCACGACACAGAATTGTTTTTACTTGCAGCTTGAAGCTTAAAGCTTGCCGCTGCCGTCAGGACTCAAGATGAAAAACTGGCAGGACGAGATCAAATGGGACGCTGACGGCCTGGTGCCGGCCATCGCCCAGGATCACAAGACCGGGCGCGTATTGATGATGGCCTGGATGAACCGCGAAGCGCTGGCCCTGACCGCCGCCGAGAACCGCGCCATCTATTGGTCACGTTCCCGTGGCAAGCTATGGCGCAAAGGTGAAGAGTCCGGGCATGTGCAGCATCTGCATGAGATGCGCCTGGATTGCGACGGCGACGTCATCATCCTGATGGTCGAACAAGTCGGTGAGATTGCTTGCCACACGGGCCGTCAAAGCTGCTTCTATCGCGTCTTCGAAAACGGTGACTGGAAAACCGTCGACCCGGTGCTCAAGGACCCGCACGCCATTTATTCAGGACATTCCCATGAGTGACACCCTGACCCGCCTGGCCCAGGTGCTGGAAGAGCGCAAGGGCGCCGCCGCCGACAGCTCCTATGTCGCCAGCCTGTACCACAAGGGTTTGAACAAGATTCTGGAAAAAGTCGGCGAAGAGTCCGTCGAGACCATCATCGCCGCCAAGGACGCCGCCATCAGCGGCGATTGCAGCGACGTGATCTACGAGACCGCCGACCTGTGGTTCCACAGCCTGGTCATGCTCGCCCAACTGGGGCAGCATCCGCAGGCCGTACTGGATGAACTGGACCGTCGTTTCGGTCTGTCCGGGCATGTCGAGAAAGCCTCACGCCCGTCCGCCTGATCAACTTTTGAGAGGAATAGCCCCATGGGTATTTTTGACTGGAAACACTGGATCGTCATCCTGGTAGTCGTGGTCCTGGTGTTCGGCACCAAGAAACTGAAAAACCTCGGCACCGATGTCGGCGAGTCGATCAAGGGCTTTCGCAAGGCTATGAACGATGATGAAAAACCGGCCGACCCGGCGACAACCCAGGCTCAGCCCGTACAACCGGCCCAACCGGTACACCCACAGGCCACCCAGCCGGTGAACGCGCCGAACACCATCGACGTGCAGGCCCAGAAAGTCGAAGAGCCAATCCGCAAAGACTCGTGAGCACTGACTAATGTTTGGGATCAGCTTCACTGAACTGCTGCTCGTCGGCCTCGTCGCCCTGCTGGTATTGGGCCCCGAACGGCTGCCGGGTGCTGCGCGCACCGCAGGTCTCTGGATCGGGCGGCTGAAGCGCAGCTTCAATGCGATCAAACAGGAAGTTGAACGTGAAATCGGTGCCGACGACATCCGTCGGCAACTGCATAACGAACACATCCTCTCCCTGGAGCAGGAAGCCCGGAAGATATTAAACCCGACCCAGCAGGAACCGACGCCAGTCGCGCCTGCAGTCGAGCCGACGATCGCGCCGCAAGCGCCAGTGGCCGAGCCGGCACCGGGGCTTGCAACCGAGCCCGTCAAAGCGGTGGACCCAGCCTCCACGGTGACGACGCCTGCCGCTCCCAACGACCCTACATTGCCGCCGCGAGCCCCATGAGCGATATTCCGGAACACGACCAGCCCATGCCGCTGGTATCGCACCTCACCGAGTTGCGCACCCGCCTGCTGCGTTGCGTCGCGGCGGTCTTCATCATTTTCGCCGGGCTGTTCTCGTTCACCCAGCAGATCTATACCTTCGTCTCCACACCGCTGCGCCAGTACCTGCCGGCGGGTGCGACGATGATTGCCACCGACGTCTCCTCGCCGTTCCTGACGCCGTTGAAGCTGACGATGATGGTCTCGCTGTTCCTGGCGATCCCGGTGATCCTGCACCAGATCTGGGGCTTCATCGCACCGGGCCTGTACAAGCATGAAAAACGTGTCGCCGTGCCGCTGCTGATCTCCAGCATCCTGCTGTTCTATACCGGCATGGCCTTCGCCTATTTCTTCGTGTTCCCGCTGATCTTCAAGTTCTTCGCCGCAGCCACGCCGGCGGGCGTGGAAATGATGACCGACATCACCAGTTACCTGGACTTCGTCATGACGCTGTTCTTCGCCTTCGGCGTGGCGTTCGAGATTCCCGTGGCCGTGGTGCTGCTGGTGTGGATCGGCGTGGTCGACGTCAAGTACCTGAAGAAGATCCGCCCCTACGTGATCATCGGTTGCTTCGTGGTCGGCATGATCCTGACCCCCCCGGATATCTTCTCCCAGACCCTGCTGGCCGTGCCGATGTGGCTGCTGTTCGAGATCGGCATCCTGTTCGGTGCCCTGGTGCGCAAGCGCAGTGAAGAACCGGATGAGCAGTCCGCCGACGATCACAACGACCAGCCGCCAGCGACCCAAGCGTGAACCTGCTGCTGCTCGAAGAGGCCGATTTCATCGGCCCGGACCGAGTCGTATTGAGCGATCGCCGGCTGACCCACATGCAGGACGTCCACCGCAGCGCCGTCGGCGACAGCCTGCGGGTCGGGCGTATTGGCGGCTTGATGGGCACCGCCCAGGTGCTGCGCCTGGAAGCCCGCGAGGCCGAGCTGCAGGTGAGCCTCGACCAACCGCCACCGGCCAAGCTGCCATTGACGCTGGTATTGGCCCTGCCACGCCCGAAAATGCTCCGTCGAGTGTTCCAGACCATCGCCACCATGGGCGTGCCGCGCGTCGTGCTGGTCAACAGCTATCGCGTGGAAAAGAGCTTTTGGCAGACGCCATTCCTGGAGCCCGAGGCGATTCGTGAACAGTTGATCTTGGGCCTGGAGCAAGCCCGGGACAGCGTGCTGCCGGAAATCATCATAGAAAAACGCTTCAAGCCCTTCGTCGAGGACCGCCTGCCGGCCCTGGCAGAGGGCACCCTGGGGCTGGTCGGCCATCCTGGCAACTATCCGCCCTGCCCTCGCGCACAGACGGAGCCGGTTACCTTGGCCATCGGCCCGGAAGGCGGCTGGATTCCCTACGAGATCGACCTGCTGGCAAAGGCCGGCCTGCAACCGGTGCAGCTTGGCGAACGCATCCTGCGGGTCGAGACTGCGGTCACCGCGTTGCTCGCCCGCCTGTTCTGATTTCACTGGCTTATCAGCTTATTCCAAGCTGGCTCCCTCCGGTTTTTCCCTTTGGGCCTATAGTGCTTATACAAAAAGCAGTTTCGCCCTTCGAGGGAGTACCAGCATGTCCCGATGGCTAGGTAACGTAGGCGTCAATCGTAAACTCGGCTTCGGCTTCGGTCTTGTACTGGTCTTGACCTTGATGATCGCCTTCACCGGATGGATCGGCCTGGGCAAAGTGACTGCACGCGGTGATACGCTGGGGCTCATCGCCAGCCTGAACGATTTGACCAAGGACCTGCGCTCCGCGCGCATGGACTACTACGCGACCCGTGGTGAAAAGGGCCCCGGGGAAATCAACGATCTGCTCGGCAAATTGGAGCCCGGGCTCCAGGCCGCCCGTCAATCGATCGAACAGCCAGCCGATGTGGCGATCGTCGACAAGCAATTGGCTGCGGTCGCTGATTACAAAATGGCCTTCGCCGCATTGACCCGCGCCATGGCCACTCGTGAAGACGCACGCGGCAAACTGGGCGCCAGCGCCGACAACGCCGTGACCCGCGTCGCCAACGTTGAAAACGCCACGCGGCAAAGCGACAACCTGGCTCAATTCGACAGCGTGGTCAGCTTGAGCAAGGCGATTCAGCAAGCCCGCTATCAGGTTCGAGGCTACACCTACAGCGTCCAAGCCGATGCCGAGCAACCGGCCTTGGATGCCATCGACAATGCCTTGAAAACCCTCGGCAGCCTGCCGGCCCAACTGCCCGGTGAACACGCCGCCAACCTGCAACAGGCCAGCGAATCGTTCAAAAGCTATCGTGCCGCGGTCAGCCAATTCCAAGACGCCCAGACCGCCAGCGCGGCCGCCATCCAGCGCATGTCCGATTTGGGGGTTGTGCTACGTGGCGCCAGCCGGGATCTCACCCTGTCCCAGACGGCCGTGCGTGACCATGACGCCGCCGAGGCCGAGATCATCCTGGTCTCGGCCGCCACGCTGGCGTTTCTGTTAGGCGTGATTGCCGCCCTGGCGATTACCCGGCAGATCGTCGGGCCGCTGGAGCAGACCCTCAAGGTCGCCGAACGCGTGGCGGCGGGCGACCTGACCCACAACCTCAGCTCCGAGCGCCGCGACGAACTGGGCCAACTGCAACGTGCCATGCAGGGCATGACCGTGGGGCTGCGGCAATTGATCAGCGGCATCAGCGACGGCGTCACGCAAATCGCCAGCGCGGCCGAACAACTCTCATCCGTCACCGAACAGACAAGCGCCGGGGTGAACAGCCAGAAAGTGGAAACCGACCAGGTCGCCACGGCCATGCATGAGATGACCGCCACGGTGCAGGAAGTGGCGCGCAATGCCGAGCAAGCGAGCGAAGCCACTACCGCCGCGGACCAACAGGCGCGCGAGGGCGAAAAGGTGGTCGGCGAAGCCATCGCCCAGATCGAGCGCCTCTCCAACGCGGTGGGCGATTCCACCGAAGCCATGGGCCACCTCAAGCGCGAAAGCGACAAGATCGGCAGCGTGCTGGACGTGATCAAGTCCGTCGCCCAGCAGACCAACCTGCTGGCCCTCAACGCCGCCATCGAGGCAGCCCGGGCCGGCGAAGCCGGGCGTGGGTTTGCGGTGGTGGCCGACGAAGTCCGCAGCCTGGCCCAGCGCACCCAGAAGTCCACCGAAGAAATCGAGCAACTGGTCCTAAGCTTGCAGACCGGTACCGAACAGGTCGCGACCAGCCTGGACAACAGCCGCAACCTGACCGACAGCAGCGTAGAGCTGACCCGCCGCGCCGGTGGCTCGTTGGGAAACATCACCCGCACCGTCTCGGCCATCCAGTCGATGAACCAACAGATCGCCGCCGCGGCCGAGCAGCAGAGCGCCGTGGCCGAAGAGATCAACCGCAGCGTCGTGAACGTGCGCGATGTGTCGGAACAAACCGCCGCCTCCAGCGAAGAAACCGCCGCCTCCAGTGCTGAACTGGCGCGTTTGGGGGCGCATTTGCAGACGCTGGTGGGTCGCTTCAGGGTCTAGAGACCCGTAGAGCAAGTCAATCCCCGTGGCGAGGGGAGCTTGCTCCCGCTTGGGCGCGCAGCGGCCACCCGTCGCGCCGGATTGCAACCCATTCGCAGCCACGCAATAACAGGCTCGCCATGGAAGTCTTGCCGACCAACGTCCTACAGATCACAGCCAAATGGTCGATACGTTTTCTACAAAACCTATAAAAAGGCTCGAGGGACATATCATGTTCAGTTGGCTGACCGAAAAGCTGGGAAACGTAAGCGTCAATCGCAAACTGGGCTTTGGTTTTGGCCTCGTCTTGCTCCTCACCCTCCTGAGCACCTTCGCCGGCTGGAACAGCCTGAGCAGCGTGATCAGCCGCGCCGACAAACAGGCTTCCATCGCCAGTCTCAATGAGTTGGCCAAGGACCTGCGAGTCGCCAGTCTCGACTATGAAATGCGGCGCGGCGAACAAGGGCCGACAGCCGTCAACGAGTTCATGGGCAAGCTTCAGGAGAGCATCCAAGCTGCCCTCAAACGGTTTGTGCGTCCGGCGGATCAGGAGTTGCTCAATCAGCAACTGGCTAACCTCGATGAATACAAACGCGCCTTTACCGACCTGACACAAGCGACGCAGAACCGCGAATCGGCCCGATCCAAGCTTGGCGCCAACGCCGACAACGCCGTCGCCAAAGTGACAGGCGTCGAAAATGCCTTGCGACAAGGCGACAGCGTCCCGCAATTCGACAGCGTGGTCGAGCTGAGCAAATTGCTCCAGCAAGCGCGCTACCAAGTTCGTGGCTACACCTATAGCGGCAAGGCCGATGCCGAGCAGCCAGCGCTGGATGCCATCGATAATGTCTTGAAAAACCTCGAAAGCCTGCCGGGCAAGCTCCCGGAACACACTTCCAACCTGCAACAAGCCACCGAATCGATGAAGGCTTATCGCGCGGCCGTCAGTCAGTTCCGCGAGTCGCAGGTTGCCAGCACCTCAGCCCTCAAGAAAATGCTCGATCAGGATGCCCGCCTCAATGAGCTGAACAGTAATTTGACTGCCTCACAGATTGAGAAACGCAACGAGGAGACGGATCAAGCGAAACAAACACTGATCGTCGTCACCGTCCTGGCGCTGGCGTTTGGCCTGATGGCCGCATGGATTATTACCCGGCAGATCGTTGTTCCCCTGCAACAGACCCTGGTTGCCGTCGAACGTGTCGCCTCCGGGGACCTGAGCCACAACCTGGTGGTCACCCGTCGTGACGAAATGGGCCAATTGCAAGGCAGCCTGCAGCGAATGGTGATCAGCCTGCGGCAACTGATCGGAGGTATCAGCGACGGCGTCACGCAAATCGCCAGCGCCGCCGAACAGCTTTCGACCGTCACCGAGCAGACCAGTGCCGGGGTCAACAGCCAGAAAGTGGAGACCGACCAGGTTGCCACGGCCATGCACGAAATGACCGCCACGGTGCAGGAAGTGGCGCGTAACGCCGAGGAAGCCTCCGAAGCCGCCGTCGCGGCGGACCAGCAGGCGCGTGAAGGCGAAAAAGTAGTCGGCGAAGCCATCGTCCAGATCGAGCGCCTGTCCAAGGAAGTGGGCAATTCCACCGAAGCCATGGGCCATCTCAAACGCGAGAGCGACAAGATTGGTAGCGTGCTGGACGTGATCAAGTCCGTCGCCCAGCAAACCAACCTGCTGGCCCTCAACGCCGCCATCGAAGCGGCCCGGGCCGGTGAGGCCGGGCGTGGTTTCGCGGTGGTGGCCGACGAAGTTCGCAGCCTGGCCCAGCGTACCCAGAAGTCCACCGAAGAGATCGAGGAGCTGATCCTCGGCCTGCAATCGGGCACCGAACAGGTGGCGACCACCCTGGACAACAGCCGCAACCTGACCGACAGCAGCGTCGAACTGACCCGCCGCGCCGGCGGCTCGCTGGAAAATATCACCCGTACCGTCTCGGCGATCCAGGCGATGAACCAACAGATCGCCGCCGCCGCCGAGCAGCAGAGTGCCGTGGCCGAAGAGATCAACCGCAGCGTGGTAAACGTGCGCGATGTGTCCGAACAGACTGCCGCCTCCAGTGAGGAAACGGCTGCGTCCAGTGCTGAACTGGCGCGACTGGGGGTGCATTTGCAAACGCTGGTAGGACGCTTCAAGGTCTAACTTTAAAAACACGCATACTTGGCCCAACGGTGCATCTGACGCCTATTTCCTTTAGATCCGTACCAACCGGCCGATATAACTCCCAGCATATAAATTCAACGCTGCAGGAGTAACGGTATGTTCCGATGGCTGGGTAACGTTGGCGTCAACCGCAAACTAGGTTTCGGCTTCGGCCTGGTGCTCTTCCTGACCGTGATGATCGCCTTCACCGGTTGGAGCGGCTTGGGTAACGTGATCAGCCGTGGCGACAAGCTGGGCTTCATTGCCAGCCTGAACGATTTGAGCAAGGACCTGCTCCAGGCTAGCGACGACTACAACACCACCCGTGGTGAAAAAGGACCGCAACAGGTCAATGACCTGTTGGGCAAGCTCGACGCCGGGCTGAAGACCGCTCGCCAGTTGATCGAACAACCGGCCGATGTGGCCCTGATCGACCAGGAACTGGCCGCAGTCGCTGAATACAAGAGCGCTTTCGCCATGATGGCCCAGGCCACCGTCAACCGCGAAGATGCCCGCAGCAAACTCGGCGCCAGCGCCGACAACGCCGTGGCCCGCGTTGGCGATGTGGAACAGGCACTGCTGCAAGCCGGCGATATCACGCTGTTCAATAGCGTAGTGACCCTGAGCAAGGCTGTTCAGCAGGCGCGTTATCAGGTCCGCGGCTACACCTACAGCGGTAAGAGCGAAGCGCAGCAACCAGCGATCGTGGCCATCGACACGGTCCTCAAGCTGCTCGCACGCCTACCGGACCAATTGCCCGAGGAGCATGCCGCCAACCTGCAACAGGCTAGCGACTCGTTTAATCTCTATCGCGCGGCGGTCGCCCAGTTCCGTGACTCGCAGATCGAGAATGGCGCCGCACTCCAACGCATGACCGAGCAAGGCCAGGTGCTGATTGACGCCAGCCAGAAGCTGACTGTGTCGCAGACGGCTGTGCGTGATCATGATGCTACCCAGGCCAAGACTGTCTTGATCACAGCCGCCGCGCTGGCCCTGTTGTTCGGCGTCATCGCGGCCCTGCTCATCACCGGACAGATCGTCGGCCCGCTCGGCGAGACCTTGAAGGTGGCTGAACGCGTAGCCGCAGGCGACCTGACCCACAACCTCACCTCCGACCGCCGCGACGAGCTTGGCCAGCTACAACGCGCCATGCAGAGCATGACCGTGGGTCTGCGGCAATTGATCGGCGGCATCAGCGAAGGCGTCACGCAAATCGCCAGCGCGGCCGAACAACTCTCCGCCGTTACCGAACAGACCAGCGCCGGGGTCAACAGCCAGAAGGTGGAAACCGACCAAGTCGCCACCGCCATGCACGAGATGACCGCCACGGTGCAAGAAGTGGCGCGCAATGCCGAGGAGGCTTCCGAAGCGGCCGTCGCGGCAGACCAGCAGGCCCGCGAAGGCGAAAAAGTGGTCGGCGAAGCCATTGCCCAAATCGAACGCCTGGCCCTCGAAGTGGGTAATTCCACCGCAGCAATGGGCGACCTGAAGCGCGAAAGCGACAAGATCGGCAGCGTGCTGGACGTGATCAAGTCCGTGGCCCAGCAAACCAACCTGCTGGCCCTCAACGCCGCCATCGAAGCAGCCCGGGCCGGTGAAGCCGGGCGAGGTTTCGCGGTAGTGGCCGACGAGGTCCGGAGCCTGGCCCAACGCACCCAGAAGTCCACCGAAGAAATCGAAGAACTGATTGTCGGCCTGCAGTCGGGCACTGAGCAGGTCGCGGCCATCATGGATAACAGCCGTAGCCTGACTGACAACAGTGTCGAACTGACCCGTCGGGCGGGTGGTTCACTGGAAAACATCACCCGCACGGTCTCGGCCATTCAGTCGATGAACCAACAGATCGCCGCGGCGGCCGAGCAGCAGAGTTCGGTGGCTGAGGAGATCAATCGTAGTGTGCTGAATGTGCGTGATGTGTCGGAGCAGACGGCGTCGTCCAGCGAGGAAACGGCCGCTTCGAGTGCTGAGCTGGCGCGGTTGGGGGGGCATTTGCAGGCGTTGGTGGGGCGGTTTCGGGTTTGATGCCTGAGGGGGCGGCTCACACCGTGGCGAGGGAGCTTGCTCCCGCTGGGTGACGCAGTCGCCCTTTTGGTATTGTGTGTATATCCGTTTCTGCGGTGACGGCGAACTTGGTTTCGCCCTTACGGCGACTCACTTTCGAAAAGCGCGAAAGTAAGCAAAGCGCTTCTGCCCCACCACTCGGTGCCTCGCCTAGGCTCGGCATGCCCTCACTCCGGCATTGCTCCGTGGGCCCGCCGCGAAGGGCCATCCATGGCCCAGCGCGGCTAACCCGGCATCCATGCCGGGATGCCCACTGCGCAATGCCTGCGTTCGGCCTGCGTGGTTAATGGGGCGCCCGAGATCAACATCCACCACGAGGCGGCCTTAGAGCCGACCTGGTTCTTGATGGGGACCGCATTCCTCCTGTGGGAGCGGGCTTGCTCGCGAAGAGGCCGGCACATCCAGCATCTTCATCGGCTATGACAACCGCCATCGCAAGCGAGCTTGCTCCCACATTCAACCTCCAGGGAAAACAAAATTCATGTCCAACACAGCCCCCCTGTGGGAGCGAGCTTGCTCGCGATGAGGCCGGCAGCCCAACATCTATGTGACTGAACCACCGCCTTCGCGAGCAAGCCCGCTCCCACAGTTGGATCGGGGTACACCCGCAAGAGACAGGCCGGCT
Source organism: Pseudomonas fluorescens Q2-87 (assembly GCF_000281895.1). Classification (NCBI taxonomy): domain Bacteria; kingdom Pseudomonadati; phylum Pseudomonadota; class Gammaproteobacteria; order Pseudomonadales; family Pseudomonadaceae; genus Pseudomonas; species Pseudomonas fluorescens. The sequence continues at coordinate 5,893,510 of NZ_CM001558.1, forward strand.
ACTGGCGCCTTCGCGGGCAAGCCCGCTCCACAGGAGAAACACAGTCCCACCCAAACCAGGTCGGCTACTAGGCCGCCTCGCGGCGGACGTTGATCTCGGCGCCCCGTTAACCACGCTGGCCGAACGCAGGCATTGTGGAGTGGGCATCCCGGCATGGATGCCGGGATAGCCGCGCTGGGCCATGGATGGCCCTTCGCGGCGGGCCCACGGAGCAATGCCGGAGTGAGGGCACACCGAGCCTAGGCGAGGTGCCGAGTGGTGGGGCATATAGCGTTTTGCTTACTTTTGCGCTTCTCAAAAGTGAGCCGCTGTAAGAGCGGAACCGTAAGCAGCCGTTACCTAAATAACGGATATACATACAAAAATACCTGAGCCCCACAATCCGTCATCCCAAGGCTACGGAGCCTTGCGCCATTGCCTACAACTACGCCAGAATCCGCCGGCTTGTGCGCCTTGGCCCCGGGTTCTAATGTTTGCCGGTCGCTGTCAGTTCAGCGATCGGGTTTAGCAGCTCGGCACAATATCAAGGCACGCAGGTCCGCTTTATGGCGGCTGTGCGTGGGGCACTTCGGTGCGCCGGGTTCCTTGATTCCTGGTCTGCTAACCCGCGTACTGCCGTCACCCTTTCGTTTAGCAGCGATGTCTGGCGGCTCCATCAATCAAGGAGCGTCAACCATGCCCAAAGTCACACCCAACCCACCAGAACCCGAAACCGACCCCAAGAAACTCCAGGAAGCCACCGACCGCGCGCTCGATTTCTACCTCAAACCCAAACAGCCCCAATCCGAGAACGAACAGCCGCAGGGGCCGCTCTTTACCGTCGTGAACGGCATCGACACCGAAAGCCTCCTAGCCAACCTCAGCGAAACCCTGGCCTCAGCCGATGCCATGGTCAGCGACCTGGCATTCGACCTGGAAGGCTCACGACGCCATGTAGCCCTTGGCATCCAGCAACTGATCGAGCTAAGCGGCTTGCTGGCGAACCGGGTGCTGGATAACGTCAACACACCAGCCTGACCGCACCACACAATGTGGCGAGGGAGCTTGCTCCCGCTCGGCCGCGCAGCGGACGCCAAAAAGCGAGGGCGGCTGCGCCCCCCAGCGGGAGCAAGCTCCCTCGCCACAGGTCGTGTTCACAACAGCGCCCAACAAAAAGCCCCGCTTCCTTTCAGAAGCGGGGCTTTTTGTGCATCAGGCCAGTTGAGGCTGTACGCCCACGGGCTGAAGCGGTAGCAATGGCGCGTGAGGGTCAGCCTTTACCGACTCACGCCACGCCGCCAGCCACTCCGGATGTGCCTCGGCCCAGACCTGCTCATGCAGGCGGGACAGGGCCACCGGATCGCTCAGCAGCGCCAGGCGCTCGGCATTGTTGAGACCGGCAGGGCCAGCCTTCAAGGCGTGACGAACACGTTCGACCCGCAGCCATTCAATCGGCTCGGCCTTGCCGTGACGCGAAGTGGCCAATGCGTATGCCAAGGCGTTCTGTTGTGGATCGACCACCGCCCGGATGAAGCCGTCATTCAGCGCGTGCCAACGGTTTTCATGGGTGTACTGGTCCGTCGACAACAATTCCTGTGGCGGTGCGTATTCCTCGGGAATCAGGAACAGGCTTTCATCACGGGACTTCAAGCCCAGGCCAACGCGGCTGGAGATGACCGACACCGGGATCGACAGTATCAGCGACCCGACGATCGGCACCAGCCACCACAGGAAGCTGGGGTTCAGCCAGATCACCAGCAAGGCCCAGAAGAAGCCCAGCAGGGTTTGCGGACCGTGGCGCTTGGCCGCTTCGCTCCATGGTGTGGAATCGTCATCGCGTTTCGGCGAGTTCCAGGTCGCGGCCCAGCCCAGGAACGCGGCGAGCACGAAACGGGTGTGGAAGATCATCCGCACCGGCGCCAGCAACATGGAGAACAACATCTCCAGCAGCATCGACAGCGTCACCTTGAACTTGCCGCCAAACTCCTTCGCACCCTTGGCCCAGATCAGCACGATGCTCAACAGCTTGGGCAGGAACAGCAGGACAATGGTGGTCGAGAACAGGGCGATGGCCTTGTCCGGATGCCATTGCGGCCACAACGGATAAAGCTGGCGCGGTTCAAGGAAGTACTGCGGCTCCATCAGCGTATTCACCGCCAGCAGCGCGGTGGACAGCACCAGGAAGAAGAACCACAACGGTGCCGACAGATAAGACATCACGCCCGTCAGGAACACTGCACGGTGCACCGGGTGCATGCCCTTGACCAGGAACAGGCGGAAGTTCATCAGGTTACCGTGGCACCAGCGACGGTCACGTTTGAGTTCGTCCAGCAGGTTTGGCGGCAGTTCTTCGTAGCTGCCCGGCAGGTCGTAGGCAATCCAGACGCCCCAGCCAGCCCGACGCATCAACGCCGCCTCGACGAAGTCGTGGGACAGGATTGCCCCGGAGAACGCTCCTTTACCCGGCAACGGCGCCAAGGCGCAGTGGTCGATGAACGGCTTCATGCGAATGATTGCGTTGTGGCCCCAGTAGTGGGATTCGCCCAACTGCCAGAAGTGCAGGCCCGCAGTAAACAGCGGACCGTATACCCGTGTGGCGAACTGCTGCATGCGTGCATACAGCGTGTCCATGCCCGAGGCACGTGGCGCGGTCTGGATGATGCCGGCGTCCGGCGTGGCTTCCATCAGGCGCACCAGGCTGGTCAGGCATGTACCGCTCATGACGCTGTCGGCGTCGAGCACGACCATGTACTTGTAGTCGCTGCCCCAGCGACGGCAGAAGTCGTCGAGGTTACCGCTCTTGCGTTTCACACGGCGGCGACGGCGGCGATAGAAGATCTTGCCGAAGCCCCCGGTTTCCCGGCAGACATCCAGCCAGGCCTGCTGTTCGGCGACGCAGATATCGGTTTCGTTACTGTCGCTGAGGACAAAGAAGTCGAAGCGATCCAGGTCGCCAGTGGCGGCCACCGACTCGAAGGTCGCGCGCAGGCCGGCGAAAACCCGCGGCACGTCTTCGTTGCAGATCGGCATCACCAACGCGGTGCGGGCCTCTTTGGGAATCGGCTCGTTACCGGCGCTGGCACCGGAAATGCGGTATTTGTCATGACCGGTGAGCAGTTCCAGGAAGCCCATCAGCGCGGTCCAGAAACCCGCCGACACCCAGCAGAACAGGATCCCGAACAGAATCAGGATGCTGGTTTGCAAGGCATAGGGCAGCACTTGGGTGGCGGTTTGCAGCAGCGGCTGATGCAGGACTTCGTCCAGGTCGACGAACGACCAGCCCTGGTACGGCATTATGCCTTTCATGTACCAGCCGGCGACGATGGTCTGGCCGAGCATCAGGATCAGCAGGATGTAGCGACGGGTCGAACCGACGGTACGCCAGCGTGCATGGGGCAGCACGCGTTCATCCTTGGGCGGTTTCGGCGGGTTGGTGCGACCGGTCAGGCGCCGCCAGGCGCGCACCAGGATATTGGTGCGCCAGGGCTCCGGCACGACCTTGGTCCGGCGAATCGGCGGAGTCGCCTTCAGGCACACGCGGCCATTGGCATCGACCGCCAGCATTTCGGCGTCCTCGAGCTCTTCGGCAGTGCTCAGGGTCAAGCGACGACCCACCGAGGCTTGTGCCGCCTCGGCAGGAGCGTCGAAAGTCGAAGACGAAAGGCGCTCGTGCAACTCACTGAAGGACGAGCAGCCCGCCAGTTCGGCGCGCTGCTGGTCGGTCATGGGCAAATGGGCCAGGTACTCGCTGAGCGTCTCTGGCTGTACTGGAGTATTACTCATCGGCTGGCAACTGATAGCTCCAGGTCTCGGTCAGGACTTGTTCAGTCGGTTCCGGTTCCTGCTGGGTTGGGGTCGGTTCAACAGCGGCGTCCGCCGCCTTGACGGCCTTGGCGTCGTCTTTCGCTTTTTCGTTCGCGAGTTCTTTTTCGGTCTGCTGCCGGGCGACTTTATCGGCCTTGGCCAGGGTCGTGGTCACGGAGTGCGAGGCGGCCGGGGCTTCGACAGGCGTCAATGGGCGGACCAGCGCCGCGCGCATTTCGGTGGCCTGTTTCGAGTCCTTGATCTTCAGGCGCAGGGTCAGGCGCCAGCCCTTGGTTTCAGGGTTGTAGCGCACGCTATTCTCGACGATCTCGCCGTTTTCGCCGATGCTCACCTGGCTACGCACATCGGCGTCTTCCGGCAGGGCTTGCAGCGAAGGTCCTTCGAAATCCACCAGGTAGGCGACGCTGCCGTCCGGCTGGCGAATCAGGTTGGACTGCTTCACGTCGCCAGTGGAACGCAGGGTCTGCTTGACCCAGGCACTGTCCGGCGAATGCAGGCTGGCTTCGTCGAGGGTCCAGTGCAGGCGGTAGCTGAAGTCCAGCGGCTGGCCTGCCTCAGGCAGTTTTTCCGGGCTCCAGAACGCAACGATGTTGTCGTTGGTTTCGTCAGCGGTCGGAATTTCTACCAGGTCGACGGTGCCCTTGCCCCAATCGCCTTTCGGTTCGATCCAGGCACTTGGACGCTTGTCGTAGCGGTCGTCGAGGTCTTCGTAGTGGCTGAAATCGCGGCCGCGTTGCAGCAGGCCGAAACCGCGCGGGTTTTCCACCGAGAAGTTGCTTACGGCCAAGTGTCTTGGATTGTTCAGCGGACGCCAGATCCATTCGCCATTGCCGGCATGGATCGACAGGCCGCTGGAATCATGCAGTTCGCGACGGTAGTTCAGCACCTTGGATGGTTGGTTGGCGCCGAACAGGTACATGCTGGTCAACGGGGCAACGCCGAGCTTGGTGACGCGATCACGCAGGAACATGCGCGACTTCACGTCGACAACGGTATCGGTGCCCGGACGCAGGGTCAGGCGATAGGCGCCGGTGGCCCGTGGCGAATCCAGCAGGGCGAAGATCACCAGATGCTTGTCGGTCGGTTTCGGGCGCTGGATCCAGAATTCGCGGAAACGTGGGAATTCTTCACCGGATGGCAGCGCGGTATCGATGGCCATGCCACGGGCGGACAAACCGTAGGTCTGGCCCTTGCCGATGACGCGGAAGTAGCTCGCGCCCAGCATGGTCATGATTTCGTCCTGTTTGTCGGCCTTGTTGATCGGGTACAACACGCGGAAACCCGCGTAGCCCAACTGCTCAGTGGCCTTTGGATCGAATTTCACATCGTCGAAATCAAAGCGCGAAGGGTCGTACTTGATCTCTTCGACGGTCGTCGCGGTGATTTCGTTGATTTTCACCGGCGTGTCGAAATGCATGCCCTGGTGATAGAAGGACAGCCTGAAAGGCGTCTTCTGGTCGGCCCATTCGGCTTTTTCGGTGCGGAAACGGATTTTTTGATAGTCAGCGAATTTCATTTCGCGGAATTCGTTCGGCAGATTGCTGCGCGGGGCTTCGTATTTTTGCCCGGCCAGTTCTTGAGCCTTCGCCGATACATCATCCAGGCTGAATGCCCACAGTTGGCCCGCGCCGAACAGGCAAAACAGGGCCGAGCCCGCTACCAGAGCGTTTCTAAACCGTTTGGCAGTCATTTTTGGTGCATTACAGGGACTAACAATCACGAGCAACCCTCGCCGAAAACAGATCAAAAAACCAACGGCCAGATAAAGTATCTGCAAGGTATCGGCATTGAAAAACCGATCTTGCGGAACACTCTTGCCAAGTTGGCGAGCATTGTTCCGACTCCTATGGGACAAAATGATTCCCCAAAGGGTCCAGGACAAGTCTCTACCTAAGTCAAATGGACCAGCGGACGCTGATCCCCCGTAGCGCGCGATTATCTAGTAGGCCGCGTGACAACGCATCAGGCGTAGCAAAGTATTTATCGAGAAAACTCCCTGTTTAGCCTCGAAACAGAACCGAAAAGTTGTTTCAAACGCTTTCAGGCCTGTAACAGGAAGGTTACCGGGCCGTCGTTGACCAGATGCACTTGCATGTTGGCGCCGAATCTACCTGATGCCACAGTGCCATGCACCTGTTTCGCCTGGTTTACGAGATAGTCGAACAACTCCTCGCCCAAGGCCGGAGGTGCGGCCGTCGAAAAGCTGGGGCGCAAACCGCTTTTGGTGTCCGCCGCCAGGGTGAACTGCGACACCAGCAGCAACCCACCGCCTACATCCGCCAAGGACAGGTTCATCTTGTCGTCGGCGTCACTGAATACCCGATAGTTAAGCAGTTTATGCAGGAGTTTGTCGGCGATGGCCCGGGTATCCCCAGGCTCGACTGCCACCAGCACCAGCAGGCCCTGGTCTATGGCGCCGACGATTTCGCCCGACACTTCGACCCGGGCGCCACTGACCCGTTGCAGCAGCCCCTTCATGCTTCTTCGGGCGGCAGGTCGAGCAGGCGCCGGGCCATTTGCGCTGCGGCGCGCACCAGCGCATCGGTAATGCCTGGCTCCGAGGCGGCGTGGCCGGCGTCGCGGATCACTTGCAGTTCACTGTTGGGCCAGTTCTGGTGCAATTCCCAGGCATTGTCCAGCGGGCAGATGACGTCGTAGCGACCATGCACGATGACGCCCGGCAGATGGGCGATCTTGCCCATGTCGCGAATCAGCTGGTTCGGCTGGAGGAAAGCGTTGTTGGTGAAGTAGTGGCATTCGATCCGGGCGATCGACAGCGCGCGCTGCGGCTCGGAGAAGCGGTCGACCACCAGCGGGTTCGGGCGCAGGGTCGCGGTCCGGCCTTCCCAGGTGGACCAGGCCTTGGCCGCGTGCATCTGGGCGATCTGGTCGTTACCGGTCAGGCGCTTGTGGAAGGCGCTGAGCAGGTCGTCGCGTTCGTCCAGCGGGATCGGCGCGATATAGTCCTGCCAGTAGTCGGGAAACAGGCGACTGGCACCGGCCTGGTAGAACCACTCGATTTCCTGCGGGCGGCAAAGAAAGATCCCCCGCAGGATCAGGCCGTGTACCCGCTCCGGGTGGGTCTGGGCGTAGGCCAGGGCCAGGGTCGAACCCCAGGAACCGCCAAACAGCACCCATTTCTCGATGCCAAGGTGCTTGCGGATACGCTCCAGGTCTTCGACCAGATCCCAGGTGGTGTTGTTTTCCAGGCTGGCATGGGGGGTGGAGCGACCACAGCCACGCTGGTCGAAGGTGACGATGCGGTACAGGTTCGGATCGAAGTAGCGACGACTCTGCGCATCGCAGCCGGCACCCGGGCCGCCGTGAATGAACACCACCGGCAAGCCTTCCGGGGAGCCGCTTTCATCGACATAGAGCGTGTGGGTGTCATCGACAGCCAGATCGTGCCGGGCATGGGGTTTGATCTGCGGGTACAAAGTCTGCATTGCGCGCTCCGTAAGGGGTCGAGTCATCCCTGTGGGGACTTCTATTTAGTCTGCCGTCCGGCATCATAAACCCGAATGACATCAATGAGCATGTCCCCTGCGCAGTCAAAGCGTGTCAGCCAGGTACGCCAGCAGTGTGCGATACATCTGATCGACCTCGCGCACCTGGCCCCGCGCCCGTAGACAACCGTGGACCAGGCCTTCGCCAACATACAACACAGCGCCTGCTCCTGCGGCGTTCAGCCGCTCGCTGTAGAGCACGCCGTCATCGCGCAACGGATCCCATTGCGCCACGCCAATCCATGCCGGCGGCAGGCCGCTCAGGTTATCGGCCAGCAGCGGCATGGCGCCGGGCGACAAGGGGGCGTCGCCCAGATATAGCCGGTGATAGTCGTCAAGGTCGCGGCTGCTTAATAGAGGCGCATCGGCGCATTCACGGCGCGACGGCAGATGGGCCGGGCCACCAAGGGCTGGATAAATCAGCACCTGGGCCCGAGGCAACGTTTGCCCGGCATCGCGCAAGGCCAGGCATAACGCGGCAGCAAGATTGCCACCGGCACTGTCCCCCGCCACCAGCCGACGACGCGGGTCGATGGCAAAGGGCAAACTTGCCAGATGCCGCCACACCGCGAGGCAATCGTCCAGAGCGGCCGGAAACGGATGCTCCGGGGCCAGCCGATAATCCACCGCCACGACCAGCGCACCAAGAGTGGCGGCCAGTTCCATGCAGATGAAGTCGTGGGAGTCCAGGTCCCCCACCACCCAGCCGCCACCGTGCAAGTAGAGGATGCACGGCCAGCCTGGGAGCGGTGCCGCCGTTCGCGGGTGATAGGCCCGCACCGCCACAGCGGCCAGCTCGAAGTCCTCGACCACCAGCGTCTGCGGACGAGGCGGCGTGAACGCCCGGCACATCTGGCTGTAGGCCTGGCGCATGCCGACGAGGCTGTCGTCCGGGCTGCTGAAGCTCAGGGTTTTGTCGATGAAGGCTGACATCGCCTGGGAGAGTGGATAAGCCATTGTGGTTTTGCCCATGGGCTTAAAGGAAACGGCTCAGAAGCTTTTGTGGCGAGGGAGCTTGCTCCCGCTGGGCTGCGCAGCGGCCCCAAAATTTTGCGAGCACTACGCACTCGAACGGGAGCAAGCTCCCTCGCCACATGGATCTGCGATGCCACTAAGCGGCATCAAGGCTTGAGGCTGGCCTGGACCGCCGCTACGCCATCCTTGCCATCGAAGCTGGTCACACCGGACAGCCAACGCTGGAGATCTTCGGGGTGGTCGCGCAGCCATTGCCGGGTGACGTCCTGAGGCGTCTTGCGCTCCATGATCGGCACCATCAACTGGCTTTCCTGGGCTGCGGTGAAGGTCAGGTTTTCCAGCAACCGGTTTACGTTCGGGCAACGCTGGGCGTAGTCCGGCGCGGTCACGGTGGAGACGGTTGCGGCGCCTTCGTTCGGACCGTAGACGTCTTCGCTGCCGGTCAGGTAGCTGATGTTCATGTTGATGTTCATCGGGTGTGGGGTCCAGCCGACGAAAACCACGAACTCCTTGCGATTCACCGCCCGCTGCACTGCGGCGAGCATGCCCGCCTCACCGGATTCGATCAGCTTGAAGTCCTTGAGGCCGAAGTGGTTGGTCTCGATCATGGTCTTGATGGTGGTATTGGCCCCACTCCCCGGCTCGATGCCGTAGATCTTGCCACCCAGCTGATCCTTGAACCGCGCGATGTCGGCAAAGGTCTTGAGCCCTGCGGCAGCCACATAGTCGGGTACCGCCAATGTCGCCTGGGCATCGGCCAGGCTTGGCTTGTCCAATACCTTCACTTGGTTGGCGGCCAGGAATGGCGCGATGTTCTTGTCCATCGCCGGTTTCCAGTAGCCCAGGAAGATGTCGAGGCGCTTGTCGCGGATGCCGGCAAAGATGATCTGCTGCACGGCGCTGGTCTGCTTGCTGTCGTAGCCCAGCCCGGTGAGCAACACATCGGCCATGCCGCTGGTGGCGATCACGTCGGTCCAGTTGACCACGCCCATGCGCACGGCCTGGCAGGACGCCGGCTCAGCGGCCATAGCCCCGGCGCTTAATATGACGGTACCGCAGAGGATCGACAGACAGCGTTTGAACAGTCTTTTCATCGGGAAGGTCTCGTGCGGCAGCGGATTACTGTGGGCCGGTGTCTTTGTGCACCGTGTCCGAGACATTACGCAGCGCCGAGGGGGTAGAAGTGACCTGTGGCGACCCGGTTTTGCACGGTGGCGACAGGTTGATTGCGGTGAAGGCTGTTGTGGCGAGGGAGCTTGCTCCCGCTGGGCTGCGCAGCGGCCCCAAGATTTCGCGAGCGCTACGCACTCGAGCGGGAGCAAGCTCCCTCGCCACAACAGCTGCCTCGCCACAAATTAGTGTTTGTAGGTCTGCCGCCCCCACGCCAACAAGCCTTCGAGCAACGCCTTGAGCACCACCTGCGTCGGTTCCGCCAGGTCGGCGCGGTAGTTGAACGGTTCGAACTCTTCCATATAGGTGCTCTGGCACAGTTCCAGCTGCACGGCGTGGATGTCTTCAGCCGGGTTGCCGTAGTGCCGCGTGATGTGCCCGCCTTTGAAGCGCCCGTTGAGCACATGGGTGTACGCGCCGTGACGCGCACAAATGGCTTCGAGCTGGCTGGCCAGCGCCGGGTCGCAACTGGCGCCGTTGAATGTACCGAGGTTGAAGTCCGGCAGCTTGCCGTCGAACAGGTGCGGGATCACCGAGCGGATCGAATGCGCATCGAACAGCAAGGCATAGCCGAACTCAGCCTTGAGCCGCGCCAGTTCCTGCTGCAAGGCTTGGTGGTACGGCATCCAGACCTGTTGTAGATAAGTCGCCCGCTCCTCAACCGACGGCTCCAGCCCTTCGCGAAACAACGGCACGCCATCGAACAAGGTCGCCGGGTACAAGCCGGTGGTGGCGCCGACGTACATTGGTTTGTCATCGGCGGGACGGTTCAGATCGACGACGAACCGTGAATACTCGGCAGCCAAGGTGCTGGCGCCCAGTTCAGCAGCGAACTCATAAAGCCTGGGGATGTGCCAGTCGGTGTCCGGAAGGCTCTGGGCCTCGGGGATCAGCCCGGCCTGCACCGCCGGTGTCAGGCGCAGCCCGGCGTGGGGCATGCTGATCAGCAGCGGCACGCGCCCTTGCTTGAAATTCAGGACCTTTTCCACAAGTGCTCTCCTTAATCAATTTCGACGCCGTGGCGCACGACGCGTTTTTCCAGGTCACCGCCGAGCCAGTAAGACAGGTCGGCCGGCCGGTCGATGTGCCAGGCGACAAAATCCGCCACCTTGCCGGCCTCCAGCGAACCGTGGGTAGCCGCCATGCCCAAGGCCTGGGCCGCGTGGATTGTCGCACCGGCCAAGGCTTCTTCAGGCGTCATCCGGAAACACGTGCAAGCCATGTTCAACATCAAGCGCAGCGACAACGCCGGCGACGTCCCGGGGTTGAGGTCGCTGGCCACGGCGATTTTCACGCCGTGCTTGCGCAAGGCGTCCATGGGCGGCAGTTGGGTTTCACGCAGGAAATAGAACGCGCCCGGCAGCAACACCGCCACCGTGCCGGATTCGGCCATGGCCCTGGCATCGTCCTCGGTCATGAATTCCAAGTGATCGGCCGACAGCGCCTGGTACCGCGCCGCCAGGCTTGAGCCGTGCAGCGACGACAGTTGCTCGGCGTGCAGCTTCACCGGCAGCCCCAATCGTTGCGCGGTGATGAACACCCGCTCGACCTGCGCCGGAGAAAACGCCAGGTATTCGCAAAAGGCATCTACCGCGTCCACCAAGCCTTCGGCCGCCAGGGCCGGGAGCATCTCGCTGCAGATATGCTCAATGTAGTCATCAGCGGGATCAGCGTATTCCGGCGGCAAGGCGTGGGCTGCCAGGCAGGTGCTGCGCACGCTGACCGGCAACTCGGCGCCGAGGCGACGGATGACACGCAGGATCTTGCGCTCGCTTGTCAGGTCCAGGCCGTAGCCGGACTTGATTTCAACCGTGGTTACGCCGTCACGCATCAGGCTTTTCAGGCGCTTGGCGGCGCTGGCGAACAACTCGTCTTCACTGGCAGCGCGGGTGGCGCGCACGGTACTGGCGATGCCGCCGCCGGCTGCGGCGATTTCGGCGTAGCTGGCGCCTTGCAGGCGCTGTTCGAATTCACCGCTGCGGTTACCGCCAAACACGCTGTGGGTGTGACAATCGATCAGCCCCGGCGTGACCCAGGCGCCCTTGAGATCGTTGACCGCCGGGTAGTCGCCCGTCGGCAGCTCGGTACGCGGACCGATCCATTGAATGTGCTCGCCTTGGGTGACGATGGCGGCGTCTTCGATGATCGAGTAGACGCCCTGGGCCATGGTGGCGGCGTGGCAGTTTTGCCAGAGGGTTTTCATCCCGGTTTCCTCGAATTATTCATGTTCGTATCGCGAGCAGGCTCGCTCCCACATGGAACGCGCAAGACTTGTGGGAGCGGGCTTGCTCGCGAAGACGGTGGGCAGATTTTGCATTGATGCAAGCTGATCCACCGCTTTCGCGAGCAGGCTCGCTCCCACAGGGGTTTTGAGTACAGCAGAAAACCTTGTGGGAGCGAGCTTGCTCGCGATGAGGCCCTTACAGGCTCGGCAACAATTGCGCCGTGACCAGCTCGTTCAGGCAACGACTGGCCAACAGTTCAGTGGCTGCGTTGATGTCCGGCGCAAAGAACCGGTCCTTTTCATAAAACGGCACTTCTGCCCGCAAGAGAGCACGGACCTGTTCCAGCTTCGAGGAAGTCTTCAAGCCGCCCCGCAGGTCCAAGCCTTGGCAAGCCGCCAGCCATTCAACCGCCAGGATCCCACGGGTGTTCTCGGCCATTTCCCACAGGCGCTTGCCAGCGGCTGGGGCCATGGAGACGTGGTCCTCCTGGTTGGCGGACGTTGGCAGGCTGTCCACCGAATGAGGATGGGACAGCGCCTTGTTTTCGCTGGCCAGTGCGGCGGCAGTGACCTGAGCGATCATGAAGCCGGAGTTCACCCCGCCATTGGCCACCAGGAACGGCGGCAGTTGCGACATGTGCTTGTCCATCATTAACGAAATCCGGCGTTCGCTCAGGGAGCCGATCTCGGCAATCGCCAACGCCATGTTGTCGGCGGCCATGGCCACCGGTTCGGCGTGGAAGTTGCCGCCGGAGATCACGTCGCCCTCGGCGGCGAATACCAGCGGGTTATCCGACACCGCGTTGGCTTCGATCACCAGCACTTCGGCGGCCTGGCGGAACTGGGTCAGGCAGGCGCCCATCACTTGCGGCTGGCAGCGCAGGGAGTACGGGTCTTGGACTTTGTCGCAGTTCTGGTGCGAATCGGACACTTCGCTGCGCTCGCCCAGCAGCTCGCGGTAAGCGGCGGCGGCATCGATCTGGCCTTTCTGGCCGCGTGCGGCATGGATGCGTGCATCGAACGGCGAGCGCGAACCGAGCACCGCTTCCACCGTCAGGCTGCCCAGGGCCAGGGCGCCGGCGAACAGGTCTTCGCCTTCAAACAGGCCACGCAAGGCAAACGCGGTGGATACCTGGGTGCCGTTGAGCAGCGCCAGGCCTTCTTTCGCCGCCAGGGTCAGCGGCGCGAGGCCGGCCACTTTCAGTGCGTCGACCGCCGGCAGCCATTCGCCTTTGTAGCGGGCCTTGCCTTCGCCCAGCAGCACCAGGGACATGTGGGCCAGCGGCGCGAGGTCGCCGGAAGCGCCGACCGAACCTTTCAGCGGGATATGCGGGTAGACCTCGGCATTGATCAGCGCGATCAGCGCATCGATCACCTGCCGACGGATGCCGGAAAATCCGCGGCTCAGGCTGTTGACCTTGAGCACCATGACCAGGCGCACCAATGCATCGCTGATCGGTTCGCCCACGCCGGCGGCATGGGACAACACCAGGGAGCGCTGCAGGTTTTCCAAGTCTTCGCTGGCGATGCGGGTCGAGGCCAGCAGGCCGAAACCGGTGTTGATGCCGTAGGCGGTGCGGTTCTCGGCGAGAATCTGTTCCACGCAGGCGACGCTGGCTTCGATCTGCGCCGAGGCGCTGGCGTCGAGACTGAGGGTCACCGGCTGTTGGTAGATGTCACGCAATTGAGCCAGGCTCAGTTGGCCGGGGATCAGGTTCAAGGCAGTCATTTATTGCTCCTTTTGAGAGTTTTGTTGTTTAACCCGTCAGTCGCTCCGGAATGTTCCGTTATCCGTCACCCGCGCTTTTTGAGCGATGGCGCCTTGGCACGCTGACGCTTTTTTGATCAATTCAAATTCGGTAACACGCTGCGCAGCAGATTGGGGTCCTTGAGGACTTCGGCGGCACTGGCAATATCCGGCGCCAACCAGCGATCCTGGTCATAAGCCGGAACGCGCTGACGCAATAGTTTCCAGGCGATATCGGTGCCGGCGCCGAAGCGCTGCGTTTTAAGAAATTCAAACGCCTGGGCCGCCAGCAGATATTCGATGGCGAGGATCTGCGTGCAGTTTTCCAATGCCCTGTGCAGCTTGAGCGCGGCGTTGGTGCCCATGCTCAGATGATCTTCCTGCAGGCCCGAGGTGACGAAGTTGTCGAGCACGGCCGGTTGCGCCAGTTGGCGATTTTCTGCACACAACGACGCCGCCACGTATTGCACGATCATCATCCCCGAATTCACCCCGGGATTGGCCACCAGGAAGGCCGGCAAGCCGCTGACATGAGGATTGATCAGGCGATCGAGGCGGCGCTCGGCGATGGAGCCGATCTCGGCCATGGCAATCGCCAGCAGGTCAGCCGCCATCGCCACCGATTGGCCGTGGGGATTGGCCTGGGACATGACACGGAAATTTTCCGGTGTGCCCAGCAACAGCGGGTTATCGGTGGCGGCGTTGAGTTCGGTTTCGATCTGCTGCCGCGCGTGGGCCAACTGATCGCGAGCGGCGCCATGCACCTGGGGGATCGAGCGAATGCTCAAGGCATCCTGGGTGCGAATGCCCAGGCTTGAAGCGATGACTTCGCTGCCGTCCAGCAGGGCCCGCAAGTTGACCCCGACCTGTTGCATGCCCGGATGCGGCTTGAGGGCGATGATCTCGGCATCGAACGCGGCGATTTGCCCGCGCTGGGCTTCGAAACTCATGGCGCCGACTACATCGGCCCATTGGAGCAGTCGCGTGGCATCGGCCAGGGCCAGGCAGCTGAGGCCGGTCATGCACGGCGTACCGTTGACCAGGCACAAACCGTCCTTGGCACCCAGCTGTACCGCTTGCAGCCCTTCGGCGGCCAAGGCCTGTTGTGCCGACACGATTTGCCCACGATAGCTGACGTTGCCCACGCCCAGCAGCGCGATGCTGATGTGAGCCATGTGGGTCAGGTAACCCACCGATCCCTGGGACGGCACTTGTGGCGTGATGCCCTGGTTGAGCAGCGCCAACAGGGCTTCCACTACCCGGCGATGAATACCGGACTTGCCCTGGCTGTAGTTGAGGATGGCGGCGCAGAGAATCGCCCGGACCTGCTCATCGGCCAGCGGCGCGCCGACGCCACAGGCATGGCTGAGCAAGGTGTTGCGCGACAGTTGGCTGAGCTGTTCGTCCTTGAGCGAGACATTGCACAGGGCCCCCAGGCCGGTGTTGACGCCATAGGCGCGCTCGCCGCTTTCGACGATGCGCTGCACGATGGCCTGGGCATTGTCGATCCGCGCCCAGGCCTGGGCCGACAGCTCGAGCACCGCGCCGAAGCGGGCGACGGCGACCACATCCTGCCAACGTAACGGGGCGTCGGCGATTACGATTTTTTCAGCCTGGGACATCCTCAACCTCATGCTTGCAACCTGAACATAGATGCAGCTTTGCCGACGCCTTCGCGAGCAAGCCCGCTCCCACAGGGGTACGCATTCCAATGTGGGAGCGGGCTTGCTCGCGAAGAGGCCAGTCCAGTCACCCAAAAAACCTCAAACCACCGCCGCGCGCCGCTGCACAAACCGATCGACATATTCATCCGCTGGCGAGTGCAGGATTTCCCGGGGGGTGCCAACCTGGATCAGCTTGCCGTCCTTGAGAATCGCGATGCGGTTGCCAATGCGCACGGCCTCGTCGAGGTCGTGGGTGATGAAGACGATGGTCTTGTGCAAGGTCTTTTGCAGCTCCAGCAACTGATCCTGCATTTCGGCGCGGATCAGCGGGTCGAGGGCGCTGAAGGCTTCGTCCATCAGGATGATGTCGGTGTCCGCCGCCAGGGCACGGGCCAGGCCCACACGCTGACGCATGCCGCCGGAAAGTTGGTGCGGATATTTATTCTCGTAGCCTTTCAACCCCACGGTGTTGATCCAGTGCAGCGCTCGTTCGGCGCACACCTGCTTGCTCTCACCGCGCACTTTCAAGCCGTAGGCGACGTTGTCCAGCACGCTTTTATGCGGCAGCAGGCCGAAGCTCTGGAACACCATGCTGATCTTGTGCCGGCGAAATTCGCGCAACGCGTCCATGTCCAGTTTCAGGATGTCTTCACCGTCCACCAGGATCGCGCCGCTGGTAGGGTCGATCAGTCGGTTGAAATGGCGCACCAGGGTGGACTTGCCGGAACCGGACAAGCCCATGATCACGAAAATCTCGCCGGTGCCGATGCTCAGCGACAAATCGTTTACGCCGACCACGCAGCCGGTTTCGGCCAGCACCTGATCCTTGGTCTTGTTCTGGTGGATCAGCGCCAAGGCTTCCTTGGAGCGATTGCCGAAAATCTTGAAGACGTTCTTCACTTCGATCTTGCTGATGGCTGCGTTGCTCATTTGCTCACCTCATGCCGAGGACGACCATAGGCCTGGGTAATGCGGTCGATGACCACGGCGAGGATCACGATGGCCAGGCCGGCTTCCAGGCCGCGTCCGACGTTGAGGGTCTGGATGCCCACCAGCACGTCCTCGCCCAGGCCACGGGCGCCGATCATCGAGGCGATCACCACCATCGACAGGGCCATCATGGTGGTCTGGTTGATCCCGGCCATGATGCTCGGCAGGGCCAGCGGCAGTTGCACGCCGAACAGCTGTTGCCAGCGGTTGGCGCCGAAGGCGTTGATGGCTTCCATCACTTCGCCGTCCACTTGGCGAATGCCCAGGTCGGTCAGGCGAATCAAGGGTGGCGCGGCGTAGATCACCGTGGCGAAAATCGCCGGGACCTTGCCCAGGCCGAACAGCATCAACACCGGAATCAGGTACACGAAGCTTGGCATGGTCTGCATGATGTCCAGCAACGGCATCAGCACCGAACGCAGGCGATTGCTGCGCGCCGAAAGAATGCCCAGGGGAATGCCGATCAACACTGAAATCAGCGTCGCGACCAGCATCAGCGCGAGGGTCTGCATCAGTTTGTCCCACAGGCCCACCGCGCCCACCAGAAACAGCAGGCCGACGATCACCGCCGTGGCCACGACCTTGCGGGTGGCATGCCAGGCGATGCCGCCGACGATGGCCAGCATCAACCACCAGGGGGCCATGCGCAGCAGGCCTTCGAGGTTGACGATGGCCCACAGCAGCGTGTCGGATATCTGCCGGAACACATCGCCATAGTTGGTCACCAGAGCGTCGACCCAACCGTTGACCCAGTCGGCGATGGAGAAGGTAAAACTTTCGGGAAACATAAGAGACTCTCGATCAAGTGGATGCGGTGAACGTCCCGACCAGCCCCACGGTTGGCCGGGAAATATTCGACCTACAGAGCCGCGTCGATTTTCTTGGCAGCGTCGTCGCTTACCCAGGCGTGCCAGACTTCAGGATGTTCCTTCAGGAAGATCTTCGCCAGTTTCGGCGACTCGATCCGCTCCTTGGCCATGCGTCCAAGGTTCTGGTTCAAGATATCGATGGGCAGGTTGACCTTTTCCAGCACCGCTACCAGCTCCGGGGCTTGTTCGTGGAAGGTCTTGGACAGGCCGACCTTGATGTTCACGCTTTTATCCACGCCGGGTTTTTCTTCCAGTTTAACCAGGTCCACCTGGCCCATCAGCGGCGTTGGCGACCAGTAGTAGAACAGGATCGGCTCGCCACGCTTGTAGCTCGACAGCACTGCGGCATCCAGGGCCGGGCCGGTGCCTGGACGGAAGTTGGTGTAGGTTTTTTCCAGGCCATAGCTTTTCAGCATTTCGCTGTTGTCCAGCTCACAGGTCCAACCGGCCGGGCAATTATAGAAACGGCCCTTGGACGGTTCTTCCGGGTCCTTGAACACGGCAGCGTACTGGCCCAGGTCGGCAATGTTCTTCAGGCCCGGCGCCTTGGCTTCGAGCTTGCGCTTGGCGTCACCTTCAACCACGTAGCGCGGCACGTACCAGCCTTCGATGGCGCCCACGACCGGGGCGCCGACGCCAACCACTTTGCCGGCCTTCTCGGCCTTGTTCCAGACTTCGCTGCGGCCGACCCATTCTTCGGCAAATACCTGGATGTCGTTGCTGCTCAGGGCGTTCTCCATGGTGATGGAGTTGCCCGGCAGGCTGTCGGTCTTGCAGTCGTAGCCTTTTTCCAGCACCACTTGCAGGACATCGGTCAGCAGCATGGCGCTTTCCCAGTTCAGGCCGGCGAACTTCACCGGTTTACCCGACTCGCACCAACCCGCCGCTTGCGTGGCGCCGGCACTGGCCAGCAGGCCCATGGAAAGCAACGTGGTCAGCAGGGTCTTGTTCGTTTTCATTGTGTGACGCTCCTAATCAGTGAATTGGCTTACGGCAGTCAAGAGGCATCCAGCCCTGTCAACGTCCCATCAGACCGCTTGGATGCGGCCCGCCCTGCTCGGTTGTGCGTCAACCGCGTCCTGCTCGACCGGCAGGATCAATTGATCAGGTACAGCGCTGTGCCATTTCTTGGCGCAGACGTAATAGAGCGCCGCCGGAACCACCAGGCCGATGATCCAGGAAATATCCACGCCACCCATGGCTTCCACCAGCGGACCGGTATAGAACTTGGTGGCGATGAACGGCAATTGAACCAGGACACCGAAGACATAGATGCTGATGCCAAGGGGATTCCAACGACCGTAGCGACCGCTCGGGTCGGCCAGCGCCGGCACGTCATAGTGCTCGCGAGTGATGCAGTAGTAGTCCACCAGGTTGATCGCGCTCCAGGGCGTAAAGAATGCGAGCAAGAACAGGATGAAAGACTTGAACGCGCCGAGGAAAGAATGCTGGCCGAGCAGCGCGATCAGGGTCGCGGTACCGACGATGACCAGCACGAAGACCAGACGTTGCAAGCGCGTTACGTTCAGGTGGCCACGAAAACCGCTGATGATGGTCGCGATGCACATGAAGCTGCCGTAGGAGTTCAGCGTCGAGATGGTGACCTTGCCGAACGCGATGCTGAAATACAGCAACGCAGCGGTGGCGCCGGTACCCCCCAGGCCAACGATGTAGGCCACTTCATGACCGGCGAACTGCCCGTTGGCCGAAGCGGCGGCAAACACACCGAGGATCATCGCCACCTGTGCACCGATGACCGAACCGGCGCCAGCGGCAAAGAAAGTCTTTACCGAGGAAGTCTTGCTCGGCAGGTAACGCGAATAATCCGCCACGTAGGGGCCGAACGCGATCTGCCAAGAGGCCGCGAGCGACACCGCCAGCAGGAAACTGCTCCAGCTGAAATGGCGGATTTGCAGGAGTGCGCCAACGTCCGTCTGGCTGATCAGGCGAGCGAACAGGTAAACAAAGGCAATCACACCAATCACACTGGCGACACGGCCAATGAAGTGAATCACCCGATACCCGAGCACCGTGACCAGCACGATGACGCTGGCAAAAATGAGGATGCCAACACTGTCGCTGACGCTAAACAACTGGCCCAGCGCCTGGCCGGAAAGCACGGTTCCGGTTGCGGTGAAACCCAGGTACATCAGGCACACCAACACGATCGGGATCGCCGCGCCATAAACACCAAACTGCACCCGGCTGGAGATCATCTGCGGCAGGCCAAGCTTGGGCCCTTGGGCGGCATGCAACGCCATGACGCCACCGCCGAGCAGTTGGCCGATCAGCAAACCGATCAACGACCAGAACACATCACCGCCCAGCACCACCGCCAAGGCACCGGTGACAATTGCCGTGATCTGCAGGTTGGCCCCCATCCAGAGGGTGAACTGGCTCAACAGACGACCATGTCTCTCCGCTTCCGGGATGTAGTCGATCGAACGTTTTTCGATCAACGGCTTGCTGCTTGCGCGTGTGCTGGTGACAGCCATGGTTCAACCTCTGTGGATTGTTCTGGAATTCGTTTGCGCCGCGTCCCTGTGGGAGCGGGCTTGCTCGCGAATGCGGTGTGTCATTCGATACATGTGTCGGATGTAAAACCGCCTTCGCGAGCAAGCCCGCTCCCACAGAGGGATTGGGGTTATTTGCCGGTAATCATCGGCAGGTTCAGCCCCTGTTCCTTGGCGCAATCAATGGCGATCTGGTAACCGGCATCGGCATGGCGCATCACGCCAGTGCCCGGGTCGTTGTGCAGCACCCGGGCAATGCGCTCGGCCGCTTCGTCGGTACCGTCGCAAACAATCACCATCCCCGAATGCTGGGAGAAGCCCATGCCGACGCCGCCACCGTGGTGCAGCGAAACCCAGGTCGCGCCGCTGGCGGTGTTGAGCAAGGCGTTGAGCAACGGCCAGTCGGAGACGGCATCGGAACCGTCCTGCATGGATTCGGTTTCACGGTTCGGGCTCGATACAGAGCCGGAGTCCAGGTGGTCACGGCCGATCACGATCGGTGCGGACAGCTCGCCGCTGCGCACCATTTCGTTGAAGGCCAGGCCCAGCTTGGCGCGCTGGCCCAGGCCGACCCAGCAGATACGTGCCGGCAGACCCTGGAAACTGATGCGCTCGCGAGCCATGTCCAGCCAGTTATGCAGGTGAGCATCGTCCGGGATCAGTTCCTTGACCTTGGCGTCGGTCTTGTAGATGTCCTGCGGGTCGCCCGACAGCGCGGCCCAGCGGAACGGACCAATACCGCGGCAGAACAGCGGACGAATGTAGGCCGGGACGAACCCTGGGAAATCGAAGGCATTTTCGACGCCCTCTTCCTGGGCCATCTGGCGGATGTTGTTGCCGTAGTCGAAGGTCGGCACGCCCATTTTCTGGAAGGCCAGCATGGCTTTGACGTGGACGGCCATCGATTGCTTGGCGGCCTTCACCACGGCAGCCGGTTCGGTCTTGGCCCGGGCACGGTATTCGTCCCAGGTCCAGCCGGCCGGCAGGTAACCGTTGAGCGGGTCGTGGGCGCTGGTCTGGTCGGTGACCATGTCGGGGCGTACACCGCGACGGACCATTTCCGGCAGGATTTCAGCGGCGTTGCCGCACAGCGCGATGGAAATCGCCTTGCCTTCGGCAGTGTATTTCTCGATACGGGCCAGGGCGTCGTCCAGGTCGGTGGCCTGCTCGTCGACGTAGCGGGTCTTGAGACGGAAATCGATGCTCACCTGTTGGCATTCGATGTTCAGCGAGCAAGCACCGGCCAAAGTGGCGGCCAAGGGTTGCGCACCGCCCATGCCGCCCAGACCGGCGGTCAGGACCCAGCGACCCTTGAGGTTGTTGTCGTAGTGCTGGCGACCGGCTTCGACAAAGGTTTCATAGGTGCCTTGGACAATGCCCTGGCTGCCGATGTAGATCCAGCTGCCGGCGGTCATCTGGCCGTACATGGCCAGGCCCTTGGCATCCAGTTCGTTGAAGTGTTCCCAGGTGGCCCAGTGCGGCACCAGGTTGGAGTTGGCGATCAGTACGCGTGGCGCGTTGGAGTGGGTCTTGAACACGCCGACCGGCTTGCCGGATTGCACCAGCAGGGTTTCGTCGTCATTCAGGTTGGTCAGGCTTTCCACGATTTTGTCGTAGCACTCCCAGTTGCGCGCCGCGCGGCCGATACCACCGTAGACCACCAGCTCCTTGGGGTTCTCTGCCACTTCCGGGTCGAGGTTGTTCATCAACATGCGCAGCGGTGCTTCAGTCAGCCAGCTCTTGGCGGTCAGCGTGTTACCGCGTGGGGCGCGAATTTCAACGTCACGGTATTTTTCGGGTTTGCGGGTAGCGTCGGTCACAGCAAAAACTCCTCAGCGATCAATCCAGACCAGCCCGGGCAGTGGGCAGCGATTTAGCGAACGTTGCGTAGAAGATCGGTGACTCATACGCATACGTCTTTACTTGTATGTACAAGCATATGCAATCAAGCGGCCAACTTGTTGGTGAGGTGTTCAAGAATAATTCGAGGCGTGGCTGTAAGGCGCTGACTAGAGGGGTCTAGCAGGCGGATGAAATTTCTGGAGGGTTTTTTACGAAGGCGTCGGGGCGGGCAGGAATGCGTGATATTGCGTCACGCTGGGGCATTCGGTAACAAGTTGGTGCGCTTGGAGGGAACAATGAGGTGGGCTTTTTGTGGCGAGGGAGCTTGCTCCCGCTGGGTGGCGAAGCCGCCCCAAGCATTTGTGCTGAAACAAAGAACTTGGGCCTGCTGCGCAGTCCAGCGGGAGCAAGCTCCCTCGCCACAGGGGATCCAGGCTGAAGTTAGCGAGCCGTCAGTTCGATCACGCAACATTGGCCATGGGTGGAGATATCCAGCAGCCCGGTGTTACCACTCAATTGCAAACAGTCGTAGAGGCCCAGGTTCACGTCGGACTCACCGAGCCTGACCGCCAACCCCGGAGCCGCGCTGAACACCAGCACCGTCCCCGCTTCGCTGAAGAACCGCTGCTGGCCTCCCAGCCATTGCAACCGTGCGCGGTAACGCTGCGGCGCGTAAATCAGGTTGAAGTCGCGAATCGGCCCGCCCAGCAGCGAGCATTGGACATGGCTTTCGCCGCTGAACGCGAAGGGGTCCAGTGGACGCAACGGCCGGGTGGCCTGGCCATCGACATTCAGGGTCATGCCGTCACCCTGCAAGACGCTGATGATCCGCTCGTAACCGGCGAAGGTGGAGAAGCCCCCCGACTCAGCGATGTCGGCAATCGACAGACGCCAGCCGAAACCCTCCAGGCCGGTACCGGCATCGCGGGTGATTTCTTCGGTGCTGCCGCCACCGTTTTTCCACGGCATGCGTGGGTAATCCGCAGCGCGTAAAACCTTCAAGTCGCTCATTTATGAAAACGCCCTTCCAGACGATGACGGGAACCGGGGTGGATCAGGCGCGCGGCAGTCACTGGCTGACGACCGGACCAGGTGCGGCGGCGGATCAGCAGGCATGGCTCGCCCTTTTCGATCTGCAGCAGCTTGCATTCGCTCGGCTCGGCCAGGATTGCCTCAACCACATGCTCGCCTTCGGTCAGCGGCGCGACCTGGTTCAGATAGGCGTAGGGCGTTTGTAGGGTAAAGTCCTGCTTGAGGTAGTCAGGCGCCACCAGCGCGTTGACGAAACGGTCCTCGATCTGCACGGGAATGTCGTTTTCAAAATGCACGATCAGCGAGTGGAACACCTTCTGCCCTTCACGCATGTCCAAGGCCAGGGCCCGTTCGGAACCGGCGGCCTCTTCTTCCAGGGTGATGACCTGGCAAGTGTGACGATGACCACGGGAGGCGATTTCGTCGGCGATGTTATGCACTTCGAACAACGCGGACTGGCTCTTGGGCTCGGCCACGAACGTGCCGACACCTTGCATGCGCACCAGCAGGCCATCGGCGGTCATTTCCCGCAGGGCACGGTTGATGGTCATGCGGCTGAAACCCAACTGGCTGACCAGCTCGCTTTCCGACGGCACGCGGTAATGCGGCGGCCAGTTTCCACTGTCGATCTGCTGGGTGATCATCTGTTTGACGCGGGCGTACAAGGGCGCCGGAGTGTCGCCCATGTTTGCGGCCAGCGGCGGTTTGGCAGGCGGAGTCGGCACGGCGGTTCCCTGTTCTGCGAATAAGGTTGCTAGCTTGCCGGAGTTTACCGGCCAGGCAAACGTCTGTATATGTATATACAAATTACGCACGATGAGGTTGAACCATGTCCGCCTTCTTTGCCGAACGCGCGCTGCTGCCTAGTGGATGGGCCAATGATGTACGTCTTGAAGTCAACGCCCAGGGCGTCCTGACTCATATCCAGGCCGACTCCCTTGCAGACGGCGCCGAACGGCTGGGCGGTCCGCTGCTGCCGGGCATGCCGAACCTGCACTCCCACGCCTTCCAGCGGGCCATGGCCGGGCTGGCGGAAGTGGCAGGCAATCCCAACGACAGCTTCTGGACCTGGCGCGACCTGATGTACCGTCTCGTCGGAAAAATCAGTCCCGATCAGCTCGGCATCATCGCCCGGCAGCTGTACATCGAAATGCTCAAGGCCGGCTACACCTCGGTCGCCGAATTCCATTATGTGCATCACGACACCGACGGCGCGCCCTACGCCGATCCGGCGGAACTGGCCTTGCGCATCAGTCACGCCGCCAGCGCCGCCGGCATCGGCCTGACCTTGCTGCCGGTGCTCTATAGCCACTCCGGTTTCGGCGGCCAGGCGCCCAATGCCGGGCAGCGGCGCTTCATCAACAGCACTGAAAACTATCTGAAGCTCCAGGCGCGCTTGCAACCGATCCTGGCCGGGCAACCGGCCCAGGAATTGGGTTTGTGTTTTCACTCGTTGCGTGCAGTAACTCCTGGGCAGATCCAAGAGGTTCTGGCGGCGAGCGACCGCGATTGCCCGGTGCATATCCACATCGCGGAGCAGCAAAAGGAAGTCGATGACTGCCTGGGCTGGAGCGGTGCCCGCCCGCTGCAATGGCTGTACGAAAACGTAGACGTCGACCAGCGCTGGTGCCTGGTCCACGCCACCCACGCCAACGCCCAGGAAGTCAGCCTCATGGCCAAGAGCCGGGCGATTGCCGGCCTGTGCCTGACCACCGAAGCCAACCTGGGCGATGGGATTTTCCCGGCGGTGGATTTCCTCGCCCAGGGCGGCCGCCTGGGGATCGGTTCCGACAGCCATGTGTCATTGAGCGTGGTGGAAGAGTTGCGATGGCTTGAGTACGGCCAGCGGTTGCGGGACCAGCGGCGCAACCGGTTGTACCGCACGGATCAGCCGATGGTCGGACGCACCTTGTTCGATGCCGCGTTGGACGGTGGCGCCCAGGCTTTGGGACAACCGGTCGGCGCCCTGGAAATCGGCAAGCGCGCCGACTGGCTGGTACTCGACGGCAACGATCCGTACCTGGCGACGGCCCAGGGCGACGGGATCCTCAATCGCTGGCTATTTGCCGGTGGCGATCGCCAGGTGCGCGATGTAATGGTCAGCGGACGGTGGGTTGTACGTGAGGGGCGCCATGCCGGCGAAGAGGAAAGCGGCCGGGCGTTCACCCAGGTTTTGCGCGAACTGTTGGGCTGACACCGATAGTGAAGAGCGCCCCCGCAAACGACAACGGGGGCCCTACCTCAACGACTGACGACCGCCGGGGATTTATCGGCAATCCGGGCTTGCCTCAGCGAGTGTTCAATGATGACCGCTTCGATGTTACGAACGCTGATGCCCAGCCGCTTCTTCGCCACGACCAGCCCATAGGCCGCCAACTCGTCAGTGGCGATGTCGCTTGCCGCAGGAGGAACCTTCACCATAAGCACTCCGCCACTCAGCAGGTTCACCTGCAAATTGAGACGTTGCCCACTGGCCATTGCGACTGAACCTTCGACCGAGCCGCCACCGGAGCCTTGCAGCACAGGCGTTTGGTGGCTCCCCCCGTCGATCAGTTCCAGCGTTAGGCTATTGCCCAAGTCGGTCGCCGAATACTGCCCTTCCCCACTAAGCGGTTCGCCGGCACGGGTGCGGTAAAGCGCCAGGCTTTTTTGCACCGCAGGCTCGGAGACACCATCGGCCAGGGCCAAGCTCATCCTGCCATTGCCGTTGAGTACAGCATCCTGCAGAACCAGCTCGTTAACGCCGACAAAATTGGCGGCAACATTCGTCAGATCCGGCGTATCGCTGAACAAGGCTGTAGACGGGATCGACTGCGCAGGGGACTGTACCTCTACAGCCACCCAGTCTCCGGGGCGATTGATAGCGACTTCGGTGCCATTCGCTCCCGGCGCAACGTTGATCAGCCCAACCGGAGTGTGAAAAGACGGCTCGATACTGGCCGTGGCCACTTGCAGTTGGTCAGCCAATTGATAATTGGCCGCATCGTCGCCGTGCAACAGCAGGTTAATCACACTCACCGTCTTTCCCTGACCGACCTGCGGCGTGTCAAAGAGCGCCTTGCCTATGGCCCCGACGCCATCGCCAGCAATCACACCATCAAGAGCGACGGCCCGAATGGTCGCGGTATTTGCACCGTCGAAAAGTTTATCGGCGATATCTACCGTCGCATTCAATAGCTTGCGGCCGATATCAGCTGTGCCGATCCGGGCAGCGGTGTCGAATGCATAGTTGTTCGCCTCGACACCGGTCAAGGCAACGCCCGAGCCACTGACCGCTTTGTTCTGGCCGGCGTTTTTGTCGACAAAAGTGCCGGTGGTGCCACTGGCATTCACGTTGCCGGCATCACCGCTCACGACGCCGATCAGCGCTAAGTTGCTCAGGCTGGCCGTGGTGCCGCCGTCGTAGGTTTTGTCGGCCACGTTGGCCGTGGCGGTCAAGACTTTGCGGTTGATATCGGCCGAGCCGATCTGCGCAGCGGTGTCGAACGCGTAGTTGTTCGCCTCGACACCGGTCAAGGCAACGCCCGAGCCACTGACCGCTTTGTTCTGACCGGCGTTTTTGTCGACAAAGGTGCCGGTGGTACCACTGGCATTTACCTTGTCGGCATCACCGCTCACGACGCCGATCAGCGAGAGGTTGCTCAGGCTGGCCGTGGTGCCGCCGTCATAGGTTTTGTCGGCCACGTTGGCCGTTGCGGTCAAGACTTTGCGGTCAATATCGGCTGTGCCTATCTGTGCGCTGGTGTCGAACGCATAGTTGCTCGCCTCGACACCGGTCAAGGCAACGCCCGAGCCACTGACCGCTTTGTTCTGGCCGGCGTTTTTGTCGACAAAGGTGCCGGTGGTACCACTGGCATTTACCTTGCCGGCATCACCGCTCACGACGCCGATCAGCGCGAGATTGCTCAGGCTGGCCGTGGTGCCGCCGTCATAGGTTTTGTCGGCCACGTTGGCCGTGGCGGTCAAGACTTTGCGGTCAATATCGGCTGTGCCGATCTGTGCGCTGGTGTCGAACGCATAGTTGCTCGCCTCGACACCGGTCAAGGCAACGCCCGAGCCGCTGACCGCTTTGTTCTGGCCGGCGTTTTTATCGGCAAAGGTGCCGGTGGTGCCACTGGCACTCACGTTGCCGGCATCACCGCTCACGACGCCGATCAGCGTGAAGTTGCTCAGGCTGGCCGTGGTGCTGCCGTCATAGGTTTTGTCGGCCACGTTGGCCGTTGCGGTCAAGACTTTGCGGTTGATATCGGCTGTGCCGATCTGTGCGCTGGTGTCGAACGCATAGTTGCTCGCCTCGACACCGGTCAAGGCAACGCCCGAGCCGCTGACCGCTTTGTTCTGGCCGGCGTTTTTGTCGACAAAGGCGCCGGTGGTGCCACTGGCATTCACGTTGCCGGCGTCACCGCTCACGACGCCGATCAGCGCGAGGTTGCTCAGGCTGGCCGTGGTGCTGCCGTCGTAGGTTTTGTCGGCCACGTTGGCCGTGGCAGTCAAGACTTTGCGGTCGATATCGCCCGAGCCGATCTGCGCGCTGGTGTCGAACGCATAGTTGTTCGCCTCGACACCGGTCAAGGCAACGCCCGAGCCGCTGACCGCTTTGTTCTGGCCGGCGTTTTTGTCGACAAAGGTGCCGGTGGTGCCACTGGCACTCACGTTACCGGCGTCACCGCTCACGACGCCGATCAGCGCGAGGTTGCTCAGGCTGGCCGTGGTGCTGCCGTCGTAGGTTTTGTCCGCCACGTTGGCCGTTGCGGTCAAGACTTTGCGGTCGATATCGGCTGTGCCGATCTGCGCGCTGGTGTCGAACGCGTAGTTGTTCGCCTCGACACCGGCCAAGGCAACGCCCGAGCCGCTGACCGCTTTGTTCTGGCCGGCGTTTTTGTCGACAAAGGTGCCGGTTGTGCCACTGGCATTCACGTTGCCGGCGTCACCGCTCACGACGCCGATCAGCGCGAGGTTGCTCAGGCTGGCCGTGGTGCTGCCGTCGTAGGTTTTGTCGGCCACGTTGGCCGTGGCAGTCAAGACTTTGCGGTCGATATCGCCCGAGCCGATCTGCGCGCTGGTGTCGAACGCATAGTTGTTCGCCTCGACACCGGTCAAGGCAACGCCCGAGCCGCTGACCGCTTTGTTCTGGCCGGCGTTTTTGTCGACAAAGGTGCCGGTGGTGCCACTGGCACTCACGTTACCGGCATCACCACCCATGATGCCGATCAGGGCGAGATTGCTCAGGCTGGCCGTGGTGCTGCCATCGTAGGTCTTGTCGGCCACGTTGGCAGTGGCGGTCAGAACCTTACGGTCGATCTGGCCAACATTTCCGCTGACACTGGAGGCATCGACTTGATAGCCGAATATCCTGACAGCACCATTGGTCGCTTCGGACACTTCGACGTTGTCCACCGTCACCCGCTTGCCCGCACCCGCGTTCTTATCTGCGTAAGAGGCACTGCCGAACGAAAGGACGTCGATGGTATCCCCATCGATTGCCCCGGTCATGGCAAAGTTGGGGTTCGTCACCGCCGCGGTGGCGTTTGCATCATAGGTCTTGCTCACCTGGCCCTGCAGTTCGACATGGACCTTGGGCGCAAAACTGTAGAGGTGGCCATTGCCCGTACCCAGCACCGCGTCGCCAAATTGCGCTGCGTACTGTTTGAACGCGGCAGCCAGCGCTCCACGGATATCATCCAGCGGGCTGGTGGAATAGGTCAGCCATCGACCGTTGTTGGCAGTCAATGCGCCGGCACCGGCCTGGTTGACGAAATTGCGCGCGGCGACCAATACGACGGCATCGCCAGTGCCCTGTGCGCTCACGGTGCCGCCGCTGCCGATGACCACGTCCCCGGTGCCCGCTTGAGCAAGGATGTGCCCGTTCGCATGGGTGTTGCGCAATTGTCCATCGATCCGGATGTCGCCATTGAGCAGACTCAGGTTACTGCCGGCACTAAAACCGAAGCCAGAGGCATCCACCGAGGTGGTGCCGGTGCCATCAGCACGGCCGATAGTGAGGTTATTGGCCCCCTGCAGCTTGCTGATATCCGTAGCCGGCCCGTTCGCGTCCAGCAGAATGCCGACACCGGCATTGCCGCTGATGCTTTTCAACTGGATATCCGTGGTCGCGTTGAAGGGTTCCAGGCGGATGCTGGCAGTACTCAGGTTTTGCAGCGTCGCCTGGGTGAAGTCGATGTTTTTGGCACGCAGCGTTAGCTGGCCGGTGCCGGTGTCCAGCTTGAGCAGGTTGGTGAAGTTGATCGCCCCGTCTGTATAGATCGAGGCCCCGGAAAGCATGGTCATGGGCGTACTGAAATTGACGTCGCCGCTCAGGCTGAGCAAGCCTGCCAAACGTTTCTCTCCGGTGGAGGCGCCTAGCGCTTTGCTGCCCATCGCGTCGCCGAAATACAGCCGACCTGCGCCGAGCGTGACATTGCTGTTAAGTGTGGCGATGCTGTCAGCGTTTGCGGCAGTTCCGAACGACATGTAGAGGTTGCCGCCGTGGGTGGTGATAGGCGTATTGATGGTCAATGCGCCACCGCCGCCGCTATCGGAATCGCTGGACAGCCTGACGTAACCGCCTTCGGTGGTCAGCGCGCCGGCAATGGTCAACCCGTCGGCGCCGAGTAAGGTGATGCTACCCGCTCCAGGCGTACCGCTACCGATCGACGCGACATTGTGAGTGGGCAGACTGGCCACCGCGGGGTTTACGCCCGCTCCCGACGCAGAAAGTTTGAACACATTGATAATAGAGCCGGTGGCAGTGCCGCCCGCTTGCATGTAGATACTGCCCGTACCGGAAACAGCAAGCGTGTTGTTCGGGTTGGCGAAGGTAATGGTTGAGTTGCTGCCACCGAGCGCCTCGGCACGGAAGCTGACGTTGTTTTGCATGGAGATGACGCCGTCTCCACCATTGAGATTCAGATCGGCAAAGTTGATGTTGCTGGTTGCCTGCATCAGCACGTTAGCCAACTGAGCTTCAAGCGTCTGTTCGAATACCGTCACGTTACCGGTGCCGGAGGACCAGTTGCCACTGACACCATTCCCGCCGGAAACGGTGATGTTGGTCGGGTCGAGCAACAGATCACCCGTGCGCCCCTTGGCTGCACGGGCATCGGTCGTGCCGGCATACTGCAGCGTCTGCTTGCCGGACACTTCGGCCTTGCCGCCGTTGCCGCCCTGGGCACCACCACGGACAGAGATATCGCCAGCAAAACGGTTTTCCCCGTCAGCCCAGAACACGGCGGTACCGCCGTCGCCGCCCAGGGTCGCATCCGCGTTCACCTTGACGTTACGCCCCACCGTCACCTGCCTGGCGTTGGCCACGCCGGCATCCTGGCCTTGCCAGCCGCCACCGACCTTGATCGTACCGCCACCGCTCGTCCCGCTGGCCTTGAGGGTTGCATCGGCAATGGCGATACGCTCACCCGTCACCACGACATCGCCGCCCCGGCCGTGCTCGGAGGACGCATCGAGCGTACCGGCAACCTGGGTCAGACCGCCCTCGCTATCACCGTCAAGCAGGATGCGGCCACCGCGCGTCACCAGACCTTTGGCCTCGATGAGGCCGGTGTTGTTGACCACGCTGTTCAATGCGGCATCGGCGGAGCGTGCGCTCAATGCAACCATGCCGCCATCGGCGCTGATATGACCTTCGTTCCGGACCAAGGCATCGAGCACACCCCGGTCGATGTTGACGCTCACCAGGCCGTCGCCCTGGAAATCGAGGCTGACTTTATCGCCTGCGGCCAGCACGGTGCTCCCGCCTGGGGTACGGATTGTTCCGCTGTTGCCAACCTGTGGGCCAATCAATGCGACCACACCACCCGGCGCCGCATTGACCGTGCCTTGGTTGAGCACCGTCCCTGCACCGGCACCACCACTCAAAGCGGTTTTGCCGGCAAGAAAATCCTGATCACTGGTCTTCAGGGAGGACGCCACCAGACCGCCAACATTGACTTGGGCGCCTTTGCCAATCACCACCCCATTAGGGTTGAGCAGCCACACCTGGCCATTGGCGTCGAGCTTACCCAGGATCTGACTGGCGTTACCGCCGCCTATGACGCGGTTGAGCGCGACACTCTGCGCACTTGGCTGACGGAACGTGACGCTGGCATCGGCAGCAATATCGAAACTGTTCCACTGGGTGATGAGTTTGCCGGTGTGTTGGTCGATGACCATATGGCTGCCGTTCTGCGAGATCGCTCCACTGCCACCGACTATGGACCCGCCAGTGGGTAGCTCGGCCGCTTGAACCACCCCGCTACCGAGCAGGCCAACGACGGCGAGCACACCGACTACTCCAGCGCGTTTGCCCCTTGAGGTGGAATGCTCCGCGACGGCAACAAATACCTGATCGGCATCGCTCCAGACAAGGCGATAAAGATGGTTCAACGAAGCGCGCTTCATGGGAGCTCCTAAACTCATGGAGGCCGTACCAGGCCTGATCAGAACGCGTATGAGACCTGGACCCAGGCGCGCCATCGACTGTCGCGGCCGTCCGCGTCCAGCCCGGACTCTCCCCG
Organism: Pseudomonas fluorescens Q2-87; assembly: GCF_000281895.1. Taxonomy (NCBI): domain Bacteria; kingdom Pseudomonadati; phylum Pseudomonadota; class Gammaproteobacteria; order Pseudomonadales; family Pseudomonadaceae; genus Pseudomonas; species Pseudomonas fluorescens. The sequence continues at coordinate 5,924,356 of NZ_CM001558.1, forward strand.
TCCCGGGTTGTTGCCTAGCGTGCGCGCCACAGCGGTACGGACACTGAAATCGTTCGCCCATACATTGGCGCCCAGGCCGACGGCGTGCAGGTCATAGCGATTGGTCTCGCCAGCGTTGTTGATCGAGCCCGGCCAAGGGTTCTCGTTCAGCCAGACACGGCCAGTGTCGAAAAAACCAAGGCCCTGCATCGTGACGCTTGGCAGACCCAGATCGATGTTGCGGCGCAGCTCGAGGGTGGCCAGCCAGCCCTGATCGGCGGAGGCTTCGCCGACCGGATAGGCGCGAACACCAGCAGGGCCACCCAGCAGGAATTTTTCCGAGGAGTCGAGGTTGTCACCGGCCCATTGCGCCGAAACACCGCCGAACAACGTCCATGGACTAGCGACCCCTAGGCTCTGCAAGCGGGAAACGCGCAGGTTGAACTTACGGAAGCTCCCGTCGCTTTGGGCACTTACGCTGTCGACAAACTGATCATCGCGGTTACCGGACAGATCCAGTTCGCCAAGGGTCAACGCCACCATGGCATCCGTCACACCGCCACCTGCGAAACTGTCGAAGCGGTTACCGCTCAGGGCAACGATAAAATTATTCAGCTCACGATCACGCAGGTTGGTACCCAGGCCACGGTCCTCGAGCGCCTTATATTCATAGGTCGCGGACAGATTGAGATTCTGCAGGCGTGAGCGAATCAACGGATAGCTGAGCCCCAGCGAACCGCTACGGGCAGTGCCACGCAGATCCAGCGGACGGAATTGCTCCTGGTCCACCTCATACCGCAGATAAGAGGCCGAGGCATTGAGGCGCAGACCAGAGGCCGTCAGCGGCACATTGTAAGAGCCGCCAACGATGTCGCTGCCGGTACTTTTGCTCAAGCCGATGCCCAGTTGGTCACCGATACCCAGTGGGTCGTTGACGTTTACTTGTGCGTTGGCACGAGCAGTACCGGTACTGCGATTGCCGTAGTTATCCATCGAAACCCCGCCGTCGAACAGGGCGCCCTGCTTGGTGTTGATCAACAGACGGCTGGTGCCGGGCTCGGTGCCGCGCTCAAGCGCAGACTGGGCGTTAACGCCGGGCTGATCATTGATCAGCAGCAAGGCCCGCTCCAGATCTTCGACTTGCAGCACCTTGCCTTCCGGGAGCGCAGCATCGGCGATTTGCCGCAAGCGATCGTTGCTGCTGCGGGTATTGCCGTTCAGTTCGATGCGTGAGGTGCCCGACTGCAGCCGCCCCTTGACCAAGGCGATCTGCAACTTACCCTCAGTCAGATCCTGACGGGGCAGATAGGCGCGGGCCAGCACATAGCCGCGCCCGCGAAGGTAGCGGGTGAGATCGTCGGCCAACTGCTGCAGACCTGCATGATCGAATGTCTTCCCCAAGACCGGCCTGACCAGCGCTTGAAGACTCTCCGCTTGCGCCAGCTCAGTATCACCACTGAAGTAAATCTCTTTGAGCTGCACGCGAAGCCCGGAAGCTGCGGGACGGCTCCTGTCGGAGGGGAGTTCCAACGCCGGCGTTGGTTCGGTAGAGCGAGGCTCGGACGGCAGTGTTTGCCGATGCTCGTTCAGTAACTGTCCTGCATCGGGAATACTCAGCGCGAACACGAACGGCGCAGCACTGGCCCCAACCAGCGCCACGGCGTAACACAGCAGACGCTTGCCCAGGCGAGCGGAACCCTTGTAAGGAACGGGCATCGTACAACTCCGTGGAAATAGGGATACCAGCCACCGTGCCTCAGCCCGACAGGGGTAAAACGCGTAGAGTTCAATACATTGCCAACGTCCCGACTCTGCCTGACCGGACCGATGCTTTGGCGGAGCGCAAAAAAACGCTCATCCACGCAACAGCGACGAACATGACGCGCGCAACCGAAGCGCGCAGGTGGCCTGCGATATATCCAGGAAGGGTTATTGAAGACTCTGCGCAATTTATCGGCACAGTCGAGCAGATCTTGAAATTCAGAATCGGGGCGCCCGCAGAGCGCCCTATCGATACGTGCAAATCATCAGGCCGGTTCAAGACCGCCCAGGCACGTTTGATTCAAGACGGTAGTTTATTCCGACGTCTTGGCCATCTGCCGATCGGAGGCGCGCCAGATCAACCGTGAGGTGTCATATCCCTGCTGGCGCGCCTTGCTCAGCAGTTCTTCACGCACATCGACCTTGACCGTTGGCGTGCGGGACAGCAGCCACAGGTAGCGACGGCTCGGATCGCCGACGATGGCGGTCTTGTAGTCATCGCTGACGTACAACACCCAATATTGCCCCTTCGCCACGCCCGGCACGATCCGAGAGAACCAATTGTCGAACTCGACCCAGAGCTTGTCGGTTTTGCCCGGCACTTGTGGTGTGGCGGTGCCCCTGGCTTCTTCCCATTGCCAGTCCGACGTCAGGCAGCGGTTGAACACATCCACATTGCCGTCAGGCTTGAGGGTGTAGTGGGCTTCGGATTGCGCGCAGTTGCGCTGGAAGTACATCGGCAGGCGGGCCAACTCATACCAAGTCCCTTGGTACCGCTTGAGATTGACACTGTTTACAGTCTTGGGCGCCAACGGATCTTCGCCAGAAGTGGCACAGCCGGCCAATATCAGGCCAGCCAGAAGCACAAAAACTAACCGCATCATTATTTTATTCTCCCGTGGGCACTTGGCCCCGGTTTACTTCAGGCCTTGGCCGGAAAACATCAACACTTTGTCACCGGCGTACTGGACGCTGATAAAGCTTTTCTGGTCGCCCCAGGTGCAGCTGGACATGCCGAGCGCGCCCGAACAGTCAGTCGGTTTCCCCAGCAACGTCTCGACTTCGGCCTTGGGCATCCCGGCCGACAGCTTCGAATAATTTTCCTGGTTGACCTTGCTGCATGCGGTCAACACGACGCACATAAAGAGCAGGGCGATAGATCGCAGCGACATGGTGTAACTCCTGGAGCGGAAGGGAGGTGGCAGGGTGCCAACCTGATCCTTAGAAGAGAAAACCCCTATCTGGTTCCCTGACGAATCCAGTATTTATCGGCGGTGCAGAGGTGTTTCACGGATGAATCACAGAGTTTGTGACACGGTCGTGCCTTTCGTCGGGAACGGGGGCCGGGAACCTGATGAGCCGGGCTTGTGCGCCGATAAAAAGTAACAGCGTAAAAACCAATGCTATGGCAAATTGACACCCCTTTCCTGACCCGTCCCTCCGCGGTAGCGTTCTTAATGACCAGAAACATGAAATTCAGCCACAAAATTCTGTTGGCTGCCGCCCTTGTGGTGGCCGTCGCGTTCGCCTGTTTCATCCTGTTCAACGACTATCGCCAACGGCAAAGCCTGAACATCAGTACCGAGACGTCCATGCAGGAACTCGGCAGCCTGACCAGCCGCAATATCCAAACCTGGGTTGATGGTCGCATTCAGTTGGTGCAATCGCTGGCCCAGCAAATCGCGGCAGACGGCAGCAGTGCCGACAGCCTCAAGCGCGCCGTGGGTCTGCCGGCGTATACCGGCAACTTCCAGCTCAGCTACTTTGGCGGTACGGACGGTGTGATGTTCTCGGTCCCTGCCGGTAACCGTGCAGCCGATTACGACCCTCGTGCCCGTGGCTGGTACAAAGCTGCCAACAATGCACAACAGGCTATCGTTACCGAACCTTACATTGCCGCCTCGTCGGGCAAGCTGGTGGTCACCGTGGCGACTCCGGTGCAGCACCAAAACCAGATGATTGGCGTGGCCGGTGCAGACATCGACTTGTCGAGCATCAGCGCCATCATCAACTCCCTGAATTTCGGCGGCCACGGCTACGCCTTCATCGTCAGTGCCGAAGGGAAGATCCTGATCCATCCTGACAGCAAGCGCGTGCTCAAGACACTGGCCGAGGCCTACCCCAACGGAGCGCCGCAAGTCAGCCCGGGCATGAAGGAAGTCGAACTCGACGGCAAAGCCCAATTCATCTCCTTCACCCATGTAAATGGCGTACCGGGCGCCGACTGGTACGTGGCTCTGGTGCTCGACAAAGACACTGCCCTGGCCATGCTCAGCGAATTCCGCACCTCGGCGCTGATCGCTATGACCATCGCCGTGGTATTCATCATCGCCCTGCTGGGCATGCTGATCCGTGTATTGATGCAACCGCTGCTGACCATGGGTCGCGCCATGCATGACATTGCCGAAGGCGAAGGCGACCTGACACGGCGCCTGACCATCCACGGCCAGGACGAATTCGGCGCACTGGGCACCTCGTTCAACCGCTTCGTCGAGCGTATCCATACATCGATCCGCGAAGTCGCCTCGGCCACCGGCCAGGTCAATGAAGTCGCCTTGCGCGTGGTCAGCGCCTCCAATTCCTCGATGTTCAATTCCGATCAGCAAGCGTCGCGCACCAGCAGCGTGGCCGCGGCGATCAATGAGTTGGGCGCCGCCGCCCAGGAAATCGCCCAGAACGCAGCCCTCGCCTCGCAACATTCCAGCGATGCCCGCAGCCTGGCCGAAGAAGGTCAACAGGTGGTGGATAAAACCATCACAGCCATGCAGCAGCTGTCGGCCAAGATCAGCGACTCGTGCGGCAATATCGAAACCCTGAACAGCAACACAGTGAACATCGGCCAGATCCTGGAAGTGATCACCAGCATTTCCCAGCAAACCAACCTGCTGGCCCTGAACGCTGCAATCGAGGCCGCCCGCGCCGGTGAAGCCGGACGCGGCTTCGCGGTGGTGGCCGATGAAGTGCGCAACCTGGCGCACCGCACTCAGGATTCGGCGCAGCAAGTGAAGAAGATGATCGAAGAGTTGCAAGTCGGCGCACGGGAAGCGGTGGTGACCATGACCGACAGCCAGCGCCAGAGCGAAAGCAGCGTCGGCATCGCCAACCAGGCCGGCGAACGCCTGGGCAGCGTGACCCAGCGCATCGGTGAAATCGATGGCATGAACCAGTCCGTCGCCACCGCCACCGAAGAACAGACCGCTGTGGTGGAGTCGATCAACGTCGACATCACCGAGATCAACACCCTGAACCAGGAAGGCGTGGAAAACCTGCAAGCCACCTTGCGCGCCTGTGCCGACCTCGAACAGCAAGCGGCGCGGTTGAAGCAGTTGGTGGGTAGTTTCAGGATCTAATACCTGGACTGGCCCCATCGCGAGCAAGCTCCCACCCACAAGATTCTTTGTACGATAAAGATCCACTGTGGGAGCGAGCCTGCTCGTGATGACGACGTGTACGCTCAGCAGGGAAAACATTTGGTCAGCTTGCCCAGACGAAAAGACTGAATTAAGACTAAAATCAGTCCACTCAACTTTTCGGGGGCTTACGTCATGAAGCTGTCATCCCAGATCAAACCCATCAGCTATTTGAAAAGCCACGCCGCTGAAATCGTAAAGACCATCACCGAGAGCCGGGAGCCTTTAGTCATTACCCAAAACGGTGAAGCCAAGCTGGTCGTCATGGATGTCAAAAGCTTTGAAGAGCAAGAAGAGACCATGGCGTTACTAAAGCTGCTGGCTATCGGCAACCGGGAAATCGAAGAGGGTAATTTTCGGGATGCTGAGGACGTTTTCGCTGAGCTAGACCGGGCTGACCTCAAGTGAGTTTGAAGATTGTCATTCTTCAATCGGCTGAAACCGATCTCACAGAGCTTCGCACCTATTTGATCGGGCGCTTCGCCCCTCAAACATGGCAAAGCACCTATACCGGCCTGAAAGCAGCTATCCGTCATCTGGCAACCCTGCCCTATTCAGGATCCATTCCTGAAGAGATAGAAAGGCTCAATCTCGGTCAGTATCGGCAGGCCCTTTCAGGAATGAACAGGATAATCTATGAAGTGCGAGGCCAAACGCTCTACATCCATATCATCTGTGACAGTCGCAGGAGCTTGCCCGCACTGCTGATGAAACGCCTGCTTCGAAGCAGCGCTTGAAACTTCGCTAAAAACGGGACCCAGGTTTACCCAGGAACTCCATCTCCTCAGCCGTGGACTCGCGCCCCAGCATCGCATTGCGATGGGGAAAGCGTCCAAACCGGGCAATGATTTTCTGATGCCGCTCGGCATAATCCAGGTTGTCTTCAAACACCGCACGCTGCGCCTCGGGCTGTTCCCGGACCAGGTCGATGAACCGTGACACGGCTTCGTTCTGCACCGCCAGGTTTTCGCAGTGTTCAAGCACCAAATAGATGAATACGCGCTGGATGGGTTTGAGCTGTCGGTCGAACCCGGCTGCCAGGCCTTGGGCAACCAGCGATTGGGCGCGCAGGTCACCGGAAAAGGCCTTGGGGGTGTCGCGAAAGATCATTCGCGGAAATTGATCGAGCAGCAGCACCAGGGCCAGCCAACCTTCCGGGTGTTGCGCCCAGTCGGTCAATCCGCCGGCCAAGGCCTGCTCGACCTGATCGCCAAAGCGCTCGCGCGCCTGGCGATCATGGCGCTTGCCGAACCACAGCTTGCCCTTGTCAGCGGCTATTTCGTCCGGTGTGCTGGCTGAACCAAACCACCATTCGAGCAACGGCTGCCAGGGCTGGGCCATGATTTATTCCTTGTGGTAAGCCGTTGCGCGTGCCACTTCTTCCTTCGAGCCGAGGAACACGGCGACACGCTGGTGCAGGCCTTCGGGCTGGATGTCGAGGATGCGCTGGTGACCGTCGGTGGAAGCACCGCCGGCCTGTTCAACCAGGAACGACATCGGGTTGGCTTCGTACATCAGGCGCAGCTTGCCTGGCTTGGATGGCTCGCGGCTGTCGCGTGGGTACATGAACAACCCACCACGGGTCAGGATACGGTGCACATCGGCAACCATCGCCGCAACCCAGCGCATGTTGTAGTTCTTCTTCAGCGGACCTTCTTCGCCCGCCAGCAATTCTTCGACGTAGCGTTTTACCGGAGCTTCCCAGTGACGCTGGTTGGACATGTTGATGGCGAATTCCTGAGTGGTTTCAGGAATGGTGATGTCTTCGTGGGTCAATACGAAGCTGCCCATTTCGCGGTCCAGGGTAAAACCCTTGACGCCGTGGCCCAGGGTCAACACCAGCATGGTTTGAGGGCCGTAGATGGCGTAACCGGCAGCGACCTGCTCGGTGCCTGGCTGCAAAAAGGCCTTTTCATTCAAGGCTTCGTTCTGGCTCAGGTATTCGTTTGGGCAACGCAGTACCGAGAAGATGGTGCCGACCGGCGCGTTGATGTCGATGTTCGACGAACCGTCCAATGGATCGAATACCAGCAGGTAGGCACCTTTAGGGTATTTGCCTGGGATCTGGTACGCGTTGTCCATTTCCTCGGACGCCATGCCGGCCAGGTGACCGCCCCATTCGTTGGCTTCGAGCAGGATTTCGTTGGAAAGCACGTCGAGCTTCTTCTGCACTTCGCCCTGCACGTTCTCGGTGCCCATGCTGCCCAGGACGCCACCCAATGCGCCTTTGGATACGGCGTGGCTGATCTCCTTGCATGCACGCGCCACCACTTCGATCAGAAAGCGCAGATCGGCAGGGGTGTTGTTGCTACGGGTCTGCTCAATCAAATAGCGACTCAAGGTAACGCGGGACATGGACGGCTCCGAAGAATAGGGGGCGGAAAAACCAGCGCAGTTTAGCGCGAGTCGGGACTTAATTCCTCCTATGAGACGGGGAATGGAGGATTGAGTTCACGGGGTGGTGGTTCGCCTGTGGATTTTAGGTGGTCGGCGGACCGCTTTCGCGAGCAAGCCCGCTCCCACATTGGAATGCGGGTTTCTGTGGGAGCGGGCTTGCTCGCGAAAGAGACGACTCGGTTTGTCTATTGTCCCGAACTTAGGATTTGACCGGCGGCTTGCGCAGCAAGCTGAACGCCATTGCCGCAAGAAACAGCACGCTGAGCAGCAGCACGGCCCACAAACCGATCTTCTTCCAGTTGGTATCCACCGTGGCAGGCGTGGTTACGGCTGCCGTCGCCGGTGTCGAAGTGGCCGTGCCGCTCACCGTCGCCGTGCCCAGCGTCGCCAGGCGCGACGGTTTGTAGTCGGGCACCAGGGTTGTCAGCGGCAAGCTCGCCGCTTTCACCGTCGCACTGCCCAAGGCGAGGCTGAAAGGCCCTTCGCCGCGCGCCAGGAACACCACCTGGGTCGGACGCACGGCAAAGCGCAGGGCTGGGGCTTCGGCACCGAGGCCGCCGCCACGCTCGTCTACCGTGAGCTTCAATTGCTGGACGGTCTGGCCGGACAACTGCAACTGGTTTTGCAGCACGTCTTGGCCGTTCTGGGTCAGGCGATACAGCAAGCCACTGCCCATCGGCTGCCAGGGAAGGCTGCTTTCACGGCGTCCGGCCAGGGTCACCGGCGCGAGGCTGTTGGCCTGGCTCAACTCGACTTGCACCTGCTCGATATTCAGGCCCATGGGCAACTGCCAGGCGTATTCACCCCCCTTCACCGTACTGCCCGCCAACGGCTGCGACCAGACCAACGGCAACGGCAGGCTTTCGCGGCTGGCGCTGTGCAACTGGGCCGAAGTCAGCACCGGCGCGGAGGCCGGAGAATCCCACAACAACCGCAGATAACGCGCCGATTGCCCTGGCAGCTCCACCTCATGCTGTTCGACCCGCTCGTCGGCGAAGGTCAAGCGCGCCACCTGTCCTTCGCCCCACGACTGCCAGTGTTGCAAGTCGTCGCTGGCCTCGATGGTGAAGCGCTGGAAGCCGTCGCGTTCGCTGGTCCAGTCCAGGACCAATTGCTGCAACGGTGCCTTGATCGCGCTGGCGTCCAGCAACCAGCCACGCAACTCTTCCTCCCCCGCCTCGAGCCGGCTGGAGGGCTGGACTTCCACCAAGGTGCCATTGGCATTCGATTGCACCCGGACGCTGGGGGCGCGCTCGTTGTCATCGGCGGCGTTGTACAACGGAAACCACTTCACGTTTGTAAGGGTACGGTTTTCCCGGCTCTGGGCCGACTCGCGAACCAAGGCGTAGGCCTGGGCCTGCCCAGCGGCGTTGAAAACCCGCAAGTCGCTCAGGTCGGTCTGCCGCGCTTGCAACTGAACGTCCAGCGGCAATGGCAGGCGATACCACGGCCCCTCGCCGCTCAAGGACAACGGCACCTGATGGGTGAAATCCGCCGGCTGCTCCTGGGCCGTAGCCGTCATTGTCACCCACAACCCGACCACTCCCAGCCCGATGCGACTCAACATACGACTCAAGATGACACTCCCTCACTGACAGGCATTGGCGGTTCGGCCGGGACGGCCGTTTCCGGGCGCTTGGGCGGCAGCGGCGCGAAGTAGCCCACCACCAGCAGCAATACACCTACGCCGATAAACGACACGATCCGCGCCAGACCGCCACGGTTGCTCAATTCGACAAAGAACAGCTTCGCCACGACCACGGCGATCAGCGCCGCGCCAACCAGCCACACCTCACGGCGGTGCCGCAGATGCCCGCCAATCATCAGGCCCAGGGCTATCAGCGTCCAGACGATGGACAGCCCGGCCTGCACGAACATCGACTCAAGCAACGCGTCCAGCTCGTATGGCACCCCCATCCACTGGTGGGCAGTGCGCATCACCAGCGCGGTGAAGAACGCGAACAGCGACACACCGGCGATCAACTGGGCGATGTGCCCGACACGATTCCAACGGTTCGTCGATTGCTCCACGGCGTTGCGAGCCCACACATAGATACCGAACAAGGCGAACAGCAGGCCCAGCTCCAAGGGATTGAGCAACGGAATGTAAGGCAGCGGCTCTGAGTTGCCATCACTGAAGGTGTTGGTCAACCAGAACCAACCGAGCATCAACAGCGCCATGGGCGCCGCCGCATAGACACGGTATTCCCGTGGTTGCGCCGAAACCGGCCATGGCAAGCTACGCGGCGTGGCCATCAGCACCAGATAAAGGCCTGGCAGGATCGCCCAGGCCAGCCAGCGCCAAGCGTTGTACTGCTCAGACAGCAACAGCAGGCCGTAACGCAACTCCAGCATCAATACCGCCATCAGCAACCAGCAACCGAGTACGTGAGCCGTACTGCGCGCCTGGGTGGGCAGCGTTGGCGCCAGGCGCTTGAGAGAGAGGAAATGCACGGCAAATACCGCCAACCAGGCCAGCCAGCCGAAATTCGCGGCCGGGTGATAGTGGCTGTGCCCCGTCGCCACCAGCACGCAGCCCGCCGCCGGGATCAACAGGGTGCACAGCAGCCCCATCGCCGGCCATTTCAACCGCAGGGACAGGACCGTCCACAGCGCCACGCTGATCGCCGCGACCAGCAGCAGCAAGCTGCCCTGCAGGTTCGCCGGGGCAAAGCGCAGCACTTCACTGACCCACGCCAGCGCCCACCAACCGCCGCCCCAGACCAACAGCAACTGGGACAAGCGTTGCAGGTTCAAGGCATCGAATACCGTCGCCGAATGGCCGCGCTGCAGTCGCCATGCGCCCACCAGCGCCGCCAGCCCCAGCACCAGCGGCGTCCAGAATCCGCCATGGGCCAGGGGCCGCAGACCTTCGGCATCGAGCGGCCCCAACAGGGCCGGTCCGGCGGTGAGGAACGCTGCGCCGCCCAACAATTGCAGCAACAGGCCGAACACGAAGCTCATGCGCTGTTTCAGGTACAGGCTCAGCCAGATGATCAGCAGACCGCTGGCCGCCCACACACCGCTGGCTGTTTGCCAAGGCAGGACGAACAGCACAGCGAGGTTGATCAGCACCAGCCCCGCCAGCAACACCACGGACAATCCGCGCAGCAATCGGGCATCGTTGCGCACCATGTCGTCGCGCGCCGCCAACAGCATGCCGCCGATCAGCGCCAGGCCGATCAGCGAGGCACTGAGCAAGCCGCTCCAGCCGGCGCTGAACACCGCAGCCGAGTCTCCCTCGGCGCCTTGCAGGCGCAGCAGGAACAACGCGCCGCCCAACAGTTGCACCGCGAACGCGGTAAACAGGAAGGTCCGCGATTGCAGGCGCAGGCCGACAAACAAAGTCACCAGCCCGGCCAAGGCCCAGGCAATGGCGGTGCCGTGGGTGAAGAAAAACATCGGGGCCAGTAGATAGAGGAAACCCAGCCCCAACACGGCCAGCACCGGCTGGCCTCGGCGCTCCCAAGCCGCCGCTTGTTCAGGCGACGCCTTGCGCAGTTGGAAGAAGGTGAACAACAAGGCGCCGCCGAGCATCAATGCCCCCAACGGTGAGCCGTCGAGCAGGCTGCTTTCGCCGGAGCGCAATTCGCTGAGGAAGGCCAGCGCCGAGCCCAGTTGCAAGAGCAAGGCAAAGGCTCGCGCCAGAGGCCGCTGTTGGCGCAGGCCCAGCCAGAAGATCCCCGCGCCCTCAACGGCCCAGGCCGCTGCGGTCCAACGGGCATCGAGCCCCAAGGGGATCGCCAGGCTGGAAAAAATCACCCCCAGGGCCAGGCAGGTTTCGGCCAGCAGCAAGGCGCGGCCACCCATCAGCACACGGGCCAGGCCCATGTAGATCATGCCCAGGGCCAGGGCGCTGAAGGCGGCGGCAAATTCCAGATGCTGCACCAGCGCGAACTGCAACCCGAAGCCCACCAGCGGCGGGCCGAACAGCATCGTGCCGTCCACGTAATCGCCCTTGCGCGCCGACCAGCGCAGCACGGCGTCGCGACTGCCGTCTTCGGGTGCGTCGTTCATTTCCAACAGTTTGCGGCGCGTGAACAACAAGCCAATCGCCAGGTACATCAGGAAAAACAGGACCAGGAACGGCTCGGTGCTCCAAAGGAGTTGCGGCGCGTAGGAGCGCAGGCCCCAGGCGAAACCGATGCCGAAGGTGCCGATGAAGCCAATCAGGTTGAGCAAGCGCCAGGCCTTGAACCAGGCGATGGCGAGGATGCCGGCATTGAGCAGGATGAAATAGCTGAACAGCGCGACGTGATTACCGCTGCCGGTGGAGGTCAGGATCGGTGCGGCGAACCCGCCCAGCGCCGCGGCCGCCGCCAAGCCCAGGGCGTTTTGGGTGACCGCCAGGATCGCCGAGAACACCGTGACGGCGACCAGCAAGCCCAGGGCAGCTTTTGAATCGAGCAGCGGGTGCAGGCGCATGGCGGCGAATACCGTCAGGTACAACACCGCGATGCCCGTGCCTTGCAGCATCAACGCGTAGTCATTCTTGCGCTGGCGCAACCACCAGCCCAGACCCAGCAGGCCCAGCGCGCAGGCCGCAACGCCGGCGTAACGCAGCTCGATCGGCACCACCATGCCTTCGGTGGCATAACGCAGCAGGAACGCCAGGCCGAGGAACAACAACACCACGCCGACTCGCAGCACGGTGTTGCCGCCGAACAGCCAGTTGCGCGCACCCAACATGGCGCGGTCGAGCAGGTTCGGGCCACGGGGCGCCGCTGGTTCCAAGACTTGCGGTTTAACGGGCGCAGGGCCGAATTCACGGGCGGCGGGCCTGGAGGTCGCGGGCGCAGGGGTCCAGATATCGTCGGGCAACGGCTGGCTGGCTTGGGTGGCCATCGCAGGCGCAGGTTCAAGCTCGGGCGGCAATTCCCAAAGCAGCGCTGGCTCAGGCTCCGCCTCTTGTGCAGGCTTGGCTGGCGCTTCGGGGCTGGTGGCCCGGGCCGCGACGGGTCGCGACACAGGCTCACTCGAGCCAGGGACCGCTGCGCGTTCGAGGACCAGCAGGCGCGCCTCGAGCGTGATCAAGCTACGCTGAGCTCCTTGCAACAAATCCTGTTGTTTGGCGAACTGGGCCCCAAGACGCCCCAGCCGATACGCCTGGGCGATGCCAAGCCCCACCAATGCGCCTATCAGCGCATCGGCGAACGACTCGTCCACCACCCAGCCGAGTGCCAGGCCCAACAGCATCAAGATCCATTGCATGGTCGATATCCCTAAGCGGCCCGTTGCGGGCATGACCGGGCTAGTGCCTGGCTCAGCTTAGTGGAAGAGCACAACCCTTGTGGGAGCGGGCTTGCTCGCGAATACGGTGTGTCAATCGCCGAAACTTTAAATGACACATCGCATTCGCGGGCAAGCCCGCTCCCACATTTGGTTTATTGACTTCTCCAGTACTGAGTCCGGCCACACCCCCCGGCGAAACTGGCGCTTAGTATATCGACGAAGCCCAACCGCCGTTGGGCTTCGCTCACATTTCTTGCAGCAAAGGCTACTCCAGGGCCTTCCAGATGTCGGTGGCGTATTCACGAATGGTCCGGTCCGAAGAGAACCAGCCCATGCGCGCAGTGTTGAGCACCGCCGAACGCCACCATTGCTTGGAGTCGTGCCAGCGCTCTTCGACCTTGGCCTGGGCGCTCCAGTACGAGTCGAAGTCGGCGCAAACCAGGAACCGGTCATAGTCCACCAGCGAGTCCACCAGCCCGGTATAGCGCATCGGATCGTCCGGCGAAAACACACCGCCGCGGATCGCTTGCAAGACGTCGCTCAAGCGATGGGAGGCGGCGATGTCCGGTGCGGCGCTGAATTCACCGTTGCGCTTGCGGGCCTCGACCTGCTCGGCGGTCAGGCCGAAGATGAACATGTGCTCACCGCCTACCCGATCGTGCATCTCGACGTTGGCGCCGTCCATGGTGCCGATGGTCAGCGCACCGTTGAGGCCGAACTTCATGTTGCTGGTACCCGACGCTTCGAAACCAGCGGTGGAGATCTGCTCCGACAAGTCCGCTGCCGGGATGATGCTCTCGGCCAGGCTGACGTTGTAGTTGGGCAGGAACACCACTTTGAGCAAGCCACGCACGGTCGGGTCGTTGTTCACCACGCGGGCGATGTCGTTGGTCAGCTTGATGATCAGCTTGGCCTGGTGATAGCTGGCAGCGGCCTTGCCGGCGAAGATCTTCACCCGCGGCACCCAGTCCACTTCCGGCTCGGCGCGAATCGCCTGGTACAGCGCCACGGTGTGCAACAGGTTGAGCAGTTGGCGTTTGTATTCGTGGATCCGCTTGACCTGTACGTCGAACATCGCCGCCGGGTTCACCGCGATGCCCAGACGCTCATGAATCAGGTAGGCCAGGGCTTTCTTGCTGTGCAGCCGCTGTTCGGCGAACTGTTTGCGGAACGCCGGTTTGTCGGCGAACGGCTCCAGCTCGATCAGGCGCTCCTCGGGGTTGTCGAGCACGCTCGGGCCGAGGGCATCGACCATCATTGACGTCAGTTCGGCGTTGGCCTGGAACAACCAGCGGCGGAAGGTGATGCCGTTGGTCTTGTTGTTGATCCGCTCCGGATAGAGTTTGTGCAGCTCGGAGAACACCGTGCTGCGCATCAGTTGGGTGTGCAGCCCGGACACACCGTTGACGCTGTGGGAGCCGAGGAACGCCAGGTTACCCATACGCACCCGACGCCCGTTGTCTTCTTCGATCAGCGACACCGAGCGCAGCACGTCGAAATCATGCACGCCCTTGGCCCGCAGCGAATCGATGTGCTGGGCGTTGATCAGGTAAATGATCTGCATGTGCCGGGGCAACATGCGCTCCATCAATCCTACCGGCCAGGTTTCCAGCGCTTCGGGCAGCAGCGTGTGGTTGGTGTAGGACAGCGTGTCCTGGGTGATCTGCCAGGCGGCGTCCCACGCCACGTCGTAGACGTCCACCAATTGACGCATCAGCTCGGCCACGGCAATCGACGGGTGCGTGTCGTTGAGCTGGATTGCTGCGTGGTCGCCCAGGGTCAGCACCGAGGTGTGCATGTTGCGATGGCGGCGCAGCAGGTCTTGCAACGAGGCGGCGACGAAGAAATATTCCTGGCGCAGGCGCAGTTCCTGGCCAGCTTCGGTGCTGTCGGCCGGGTATAGCACGCGGGAAATACTTTCGGCACGAGCCACTTCGGCCACCGCGCCCAAGTGGTCGCCGGCGTTGAATCGCTCCAGGTGCAAGTCTTCCACGGCCCGGGCACGCCACAAGCGCAGGGTGTTGACGCTGGCACCACGCCAGCCCACCACTGGGGTGTCATAGGCAATGGCCCGCACGGTTTCGGCCGGGGACCAGACTTGCCGGGTCTTGCCGGCCTCGTCGGTCACGGTTTCGACGCTACCGCCAAAGCCGATCGGGTAGACCACCTCCGGCCGCTCGAACTCCCACGGGTTGCCGAAGTCCAGCCAATGCTCGGTTTGTTCCTGCTGCCAGCCGTCGACGATGGCCTGGCGGAACAAGCCATGCTCGTAACGAATGCCGTAGCCATGGCCGGCGATACCCAGGGTGGACATGCTCTCCATGAAGCACGCCGCCAAGCGGCCGAGGCCGCCGTTGCCCAACGCCGCATCCGGCTCCAGCAGGCGAATGCGCTCCAGGTCCACGCCCAGCTCGGTCAAGGCTTCGCGGGCGGTGTCCAGCAGGCCGAGGTTGCTCAGGCTGTCATAGAGCAGGCGCCCGATAAGAAATTCCAGGGAAAGGTAATACACCCGCTTCTGACCCTTGCGATAGATTTGTCGCGTGTGATCCATCCAGTGTTCGACCATGTGGTCGCGGGCGGCGAGAGCAATGGCTTCGAACCAATCGTGATCAAACGCATGATCGGGGTCCTTGCCGACGGCATAAGTGAGTTTGGTCAACACGGCGTCGCGAAATGCCGCAACTTCAGCTTCGCGAACAAGTGGTTCTTGAGTCATTGGTGAGACCTCGAACGAGCATGGAATTGTCTGAGCCTAGTCGGTCTGACAGACGGTACAGCCTCTTGGTTCGGTGGATTTGCACAGGTAACGGGGAATCGCCGCCAGGCAATTGCCGCTTGAGCGAATGAATGCAGGGGCCGTGCCGCTCCCGCAGGATTTTGCCGTAACAAGAAAAAAACCGGCGGAAGGTCGTTCAAAATTTCACCAGTCCCGGTATGATCGCGCGCCCTGATGCACGCTGGTACACCTTGATGATGAAGCCCAACCTGATCGCCGCCGCGGAGATCGACCGACTCGATACCTGGGCCAAGTACTCCGCCCCGATGTGCGGTTCCTGCGTGTCGAGCTGCTGCACGCTGCCGGTGGAGGTCAAGATCAAGGACCTGATCCGGATCGGCATCGTCGATGAGTTCGAACTGGGCGACCCGCCAAAGAACATCGCCAAGCGCCTGCAAAAGGAAGGCATCGTCGAGCGCTATAACCAGAAGTCGGAAATCTTCACCCTCCAGCGCATGAGCAACAATGACTGCCTTTATCTGGACCGCAAGAGCCGGCTGTGCACCATTTACGAGAAGCGCCCGGACACCTGCCGCAATCACCCACGGGTGGGGCCACGGCCGGGGTATTGCGCGTACAAGCCCAAGGAAGTGGAGCGCGAGCGTAATCCGCGGACGCTGGACAAGTTCTAATCTGTTGCTTATTTTTTTTAGCGCCTAATCCATCGCCTTCGCGAGCAAGCCCGCTCCCACAGTTGGTTGATGCCGGATACAAAATCTGTGTCCGCTGAAGATCCACTGTGGGAGCGGGCTTGCTCGCGAAGGGGCCCTGACAAGCACCGCACAAATTCCAGGCATAAAAAAACGCCCCCGATCTCACGACCGGGGGCGTTTTTTTTCAAGCGTTAACTAAGTCGAAACTCAGTTGCCGCTTTTCTTGGCAGCGCGGGTACGCTCGCTTTCGCCCAGGATCTTCTTGCGAAGACGGATGGACTTCGGCGTCACTTCGCACAGTTCGTCTTCCTGCACGAACTCCAGCGCCTGCTCCAGGGTGAACTTGACCGGCGGAACCAGGGCGATGGTTTCGTCCTTGCCCGAAGCACGCATGTTGTCGAGCTTCTTGCCTTTGGTCGGGTTCACGCCCAGGTCGTTGTCGCGGCTGTTGAGGCCGACGATCTGACCTTCGTAGATGTCCTGGCCGTGTTCAACGAACAGCTTGCCACGGGCTTGCAGGGTTTCCAGCGAGTAGGTCAGTGCCTTGCCGGTCGCAACCGATACCAGCACGCCGTTCTGACGGCCGGACATGTCGCCGGACTTCATCACGTCGTAACGATCGAAGATCGAAGTCAGGATGCCGCCACCGGAGGTCAGGGTCAGGAACTCGTTACGGAAACCGATCAGGCCACGGGCCGGGATGTTGTACTCAAGGCGCACACGGCCCTTGCCATCCGGAACCATGTTGGTCAGGTCGCCTTTACGCAGGCCCATTTGCTCCATGATCGCGCCCTGGGATTCTTCCGGCAGGTCGATGGTCACGTTTTCGTACGGTTCGTGCTTGACGCCGTCGACCATGCGGATGATCACTTCAGGACGGCCAACGCCCATTTCGAAGCCTTCGCGACGCATGGTTTCGATCAGTACCGAGAGGTGCAGCTCACCACGGCCGGAAACCTTGAACTTGTCGGCCGAGTCGCCTTCTTCAACGCGCAGGGCAACGTTGTAGAGCAGCTCCTTGTCCAGACGCTCCTTGATGTTACGGCTGGTCACGAACTTGCCTTCTTTACCGCAGAATGGCGAGTCGTTGACCTGGAAAGTCATGGAAACGGTTGGCTCGTCAACGGTCAACGGCTTCATCGCTTCGACGTTCAGTGGGTCGCACAGGGTGTCAGAGATGAACAGTTGCTCGAAGCCGCTGATGCAGACGATGTCGCCGGCCGCTGCTTCTTCAACGTCGATACGGTGCAGGCCGTGGTGACCCATCAGCTTGAGGATACGACCGTTGCGCTTCTTGCCGTCGGCGTCGATAGCCACCACCGGGGTGTTCGGCTTGATGCGACCACGGGCGATACGGCCAACGCCGATCACACCCAGGAAGCTGTTGTAGTCCAGTGCCGAGATTTGCATCTGGAACGGGCCGTCACGGTCGACTTTCGGTGCTGGTACGTCGTCGACGATCGACTGGTACAGCGGGGTCATGTCTTCAGCCATGGCGGTGTGGTCCAGACCGGCAATACCGTTCAGGGCCGAGGCGTAGACGACTTTGAAGTCCAGCTGTTCTTCGGTGGCACCCAGGTTGTCGAACAGGTCGAAGATCTGGTCCAGAACCCAGTCCGGACGTGCGCCTGGACGGTCAACCTTGTTGATGACCACGATCGGACGCAGGCCGGCTTCGAAAGCCTTCTTGGTCACGAAACGGGTTTGCGGCATAGGGCCGTCCTGGGCGTCGACCAGCAGCAGCACGGAGTCGACCATCGACATCACGCGCTCTACTTCACCACCGAAGTCGGCGTGGCCCGGGGTGTCCACGATGTTGATGTGGTAGCCGTTCCAGTTGATGGCGGTGTTTTTCGCCAGGATGGTAATACCACGCTCTTTTTCCTGGTCGTTAGAGTCCATCACGCGCTCGTCGTTGAGCTCGTTGCGCTCCAGGGTGCCGGATTGACGCAAGAGTTTGTCTACCAGGGTGGTCTTACCATGGTCAACGTGAGCAATGATGGCGATGTTGCGTAGATTTTCGATCACTTGTGTATCTCGATCAGAGGATTCGGTGTGCTGACAAGTCTTGGCAGCGATTAACAGTAGCGTCCGCGAAAGCCGTTACAGCTTCACGGCGGCGTCGGGGGGCCGGTGACGCAGGCCACAGGCAAACAGCCCCGGGCACTTAGCTCGGTCGATAAACGCGCACATTGGCATGCCCCTCACTGAGCAAATGGTGGGCATGCAGGCGACTCATCACGCCTTTGTCGCAATACAACAGGTACTGGCGAGTAGGGTCCAGTTCCTTGAAACGCGCGTTCACTGCATAGAACGGCATCGTTTGTACCTCGATGCCAGCGATGCTCAGCGGGTCGTCTTCAGCGTCGTCCGGGTGACGGATGTCGATAATGATCTGACCGGCCAGCGCCTCGCTGACTTCTTCAATTTGTATGTCCTGGCCCAATTCGTCGATGACCCGATCGATCGGCACCAGCCTGGCGTTTTCGAGCGCACGCTCGAGCACCGCCATGTCGAACTCTTTCTCTTCGTGCTCCACCCGCCCGCGCTTGGCTGCCGTCTTCGGGTTGACCGAGATGACGCCGCAGTACTCGGGCATGTGCCTGGCGAAATCGGCAGTGCCGATTTCAATGGCCGTGTCGATGATGTCCTGCTTGTGGCTGGCGATCAGTGGACGCAAGACCAACTTCTCGGTCACGCAGTCGATCACCGACAGGTTCGGCAACGTCTGGCTCGACACCTGGGAGATCGCCTCGCCGGTCACCAGCGCATCGATCTGCAGGCGGTCGGCGATTCGCGAAGCGGCGCGCAACATCATACGCTTCAAAATGACGCCCATATGACTGTTATCGACTTTGCCGAGAATCTCGCCCAGGACTTCTTCGAATGGCACACTCACAAATAACACGCGTTGGGAGCTGCCGTACTTCTTCCAGATGAAGTGCGCCACTTCCATCACGCCCAGTTCATGGGCGCGCCCGCCGAGGTTGAAGAAGCAGAAATGGCTCATCAACCCGCGCCGCATGATCTGATAGGCCGCCACGGTGGAGTCGAAGCCGCCGGACATCAGCACCAGGGTCTGCTCCAGCGAACCCAGCGGATATCCGCCGATGCTGTCGTGCTGGCTGTGAATCACGAACAGCCGCTGGTCGCGGATTTCGATGCGAACTTCGATTTCCGGGTCTTTCAGCGAAATACCGGCGGCGCCGCACTGTCGGCGCAACTGGCTGCCGACGTACTTCTCCACGTCCATCGAACTGAACGGGTGTTTGCCGGCACGCTTGCAACGCACCGAAAAAATCTTGCCGGCCAGGGCGTCACCATAATGCAGCATGCATTTGGCGAGAATGTCATCGAAATCCCCCAGCGGATATTCATCGACCTGCAGGAAATGCGCGATACCCGGCATGCAGCTCAGGCGCTCGGTCATTTCCTTCAGGATCTTCGGCTCGCTGACGAGGGTTTCCAGCTCGAGGTTGTCCCACACGCCGTTCACCACCACAGCCGGGTCCAGGTCTCGGAGCACGGCACGGATGTTCTTGGCCAACTGGCGGATGAAACGCATCCGTACCGGGCGGCTCTTGATGGTGATCTCGGGGAAGACTTTTACGATTAGTTTCATGAAAACAGCGCGCGAACGGCCAGCCGAAAAAGGGGGGCGCGGATTATAGCGGAAATTGCTCAAGGTTTAACCAGTTTCTGTACAGACGGTTTTGCACGCACCAAAACAGGTCACTAATGCCGAAGCACGCCACATTGCAGTGCGTAATTGTTCGACAATCCCGGTTTTCGCCCTTCAAAAGCGTGGATTTGGTGCAAAAAACCCATGCTGGGGCACTGGCATGCAAATTGCTCCCTTGTGAGGCAGGTTGCCTTGGCAGAGTATTCGCGCCGGCATCACCCATATCTAAGGGCACTCCACTACCCGCCCGAAGCCACCCGGAGGACATATGTCGAAGTCGGTTCAACTCATCAAAGATCATGACGTCAAGTGGATTGATCTGCGCTTCACTGACACCAAAGGTACTCAACATCACGTGACCATGCCGGCCCGTGATGCGCTGGACGACGAATTCTTTGAAATCGGCAAAATGTTCGACGGCTCCTCCATCTCCGGCTGGAAAGGCATCGAAGCTTCCGACATGATCCTGATGCCGGACGACGAAACCGCGGTCCTGGACCCGTTCACCGAAGAGCCGACCCTGATCCTGGTCTGCGACATCATCGAACCTTCGACCATGCAAGGCTATGACCGCGACCCACGCGCCATCGCCCACCGTGCCGAGGAATACCTGAAGTCCACCGGTATCGGCGACACCGCTTTCTTCGGCCCGGAGCCTGAGTTCTTCATCTTCGACGAAGTGAAATTCAAGTCCGATATTTCCGGCTCGATGTTCAAGATTTTCTCCGAGCAAGGTTCGTGGATGTCCGACCAGGACGTGGAAGGCGGCAACAAAGGCCACCGTCCAGGCGTGAAAGGCGGCTACTTCCCAGTTCCACCGTTCGACCACGACCACGAAATCCGTACCTCCATGTGCAACGCACTGGAAGAGATGGGCCAGACTGTCGAAGTTCACCACCACGAAGTGGCAACTGCCGGCCAGAACGAAATCGGCGTGAAATTCAACACGCTGGTCAAGAAGGCTGACGAAGTCCAGACCCTGAAGTACTGCGTACACAACGTTGCCGATGCATACGGTCGTACCGCAACCTTCATGCCTAAGCCTCTGTACGGCGACAACGGTTCGGGCATGCACGTCCACATGTCGATTTCCAAAGACGGCAAGAACACCTTCGCCGGCGAAGGCTATGCCGGTCTGTCGGACACCGCCCTGTACTTCATCGGCGGTATCATCAAGCACGGTAAGGCCCTGAACGGCTTCACCAACCCGTCGACCAACTCCTACAAGCGTCTGGTACCAGGTTTCGAAGCTCCGGTCATGCTGGCCTACTCGGCTCGCAACCGTTCCGCCTCGATCCGTATTCCTTACGTGAACAGCCCTAAGGCACGCCGTATCGAAGCGCGCTTCCCGGATCCGGCTGCCAACCCATACCTGGCCTTCGCTGCACTGATGATGGCCGGCCTGGACGGTATCCAGAACAAGATCCACCCTGGCGATGCTGCCGACAAAAACCTGTATGACCTGCCGCCTGAAGAGGCCAAGGAAATTCCACAGGTGTGTGGCAGCCTGAAAGAAGCCCTGGAAGAGCTGGACAAGGGCCGTGCGTTCCTGACCAAGGGCGGCGTATTCAGCGATGACTTCATCGACGCTTACATCGCACTGAAAAGCGAAGAAGAAATCAAGGTTCGTACCTTCGTACACCCACTGGAATACGAGCTGTACTACAGCTGCTGATCCGGTAGCGTCGCAACACGCGGCGTGAATAAAGAGAGGCCTCCTTCGGGAGGCCTTTTTTATGGGTGCAGGTTACGTGCATGATGGCTAGTCGCTCCCCCATCGAAGACGAGACTGCCCATGACTTTGCGCTTCAAACTCGGCCTTGCGCTCTGCGCCACGCTGTCGGCCGCCACCGCCCAAGCCTCCCCAGCCCCCGCCGACCTGACTCCGCTGCTTAACGCCATCGGCGAACGCCTGGCCATCGCCGATCAAGTGGCGCTGAGCAAATGGGACAGCCATAAACCGGTGGAAGATCGTCAGCGCGAGCGTGAGGTCATTGCCGCCGCCGTCGCCCAGGCGCCGAACTACAAGCTGAGCGGCGAAACGGTGGAAGCGTTTTTCAGCGCCCAGATAGAAGCGAACAAATTGGTGCAATACATCAACTTGTCCGACTGGAGCCTGGAAGGAAAGGCCCCGGACCTTCCGCGTCCGGACTTGGTGAAAGAGATTCGGCCGAAACTCGACCTGTTGCAAAAACGCCTGTTGCAGCAACTGGCCGACTTCGCCCCCTACCGCACCGACCCACAATGCCCGCAGTGGCTGGCCCAGGCCACCCACCATAACAAGCAGCACCCCGTGCACCGGCTCGCGCTTATCCGGGCGACCGCAGAGCTGTGCATCGCGCCAAAAGCCTGAGCCAAGCGACGCATATCCCGTGTGGGAGCGGGCTTGCTCGCGAAGGGGCCAGTACCGCCAACATCCAAGTGACTGACACACCGCTTTCGCGAGCAAGCCCGCTCCCACAGAGGTTGCGCGCAACAACTTGGGCCAATGCCCCTCCCTGACCTATGCTGAAACCCAACACTTTTAGTTTTCGGTCAATTTTATGGGTCGTGGTTTTACAGCATTGTTGCTGCTGTTGGCGCTGCCTGCCGGCGCGCAGATCTACAAGTACACCGACGCCGACGGCAACACCGCCTACAGTAACCAACCTCCCCAGGGCGTACCGGCCCAGGCGGTGGAACTGCCGCCGCTCAACAGCATTGAGCGCCAGGCTCCCGCCGGACCGGGCGCTCCGCCAGCCCCTGCGGACAGGGACGAGCCGGGCAACGCCTACGAGACACTGGAACTGACGGACATCCCCACCGACGAGGCGCTACGCGCCAACAACGGCACCTTCACCGTAGGTGTCCGGACCCGACCGCGCCTGCAAAGCCCTCACCAATTCCGGCTGCTCCTGGACGGGCAACCCTACGGCCAGCCGACCAATGTCCCACGCCTGCAACTGGTGAATGTCGATCGGGGCGAGCACAGCCTGGCGGTCCAAGTCATAGATGGGGATAACCTCGTGCAACAGAGCGAGACCGTTATGTTCACCGTCCAACGGGTGCACCAGCCATGATTCGCTGGCTGTTAGCGCTGGCGCTGTCGCTGGCCGCGCTGCCTGGGGTGGCGCAGGTCTATACCTACATCGACGCCCAGGGCAATCGCGTCTTCACCGACCAGCCGCGCCCCAGCAATGCGAAAAAAATACAACTTTCACCCGGCAACCGAATGCCGACGCCGCGCACCAGCACAAACTCGGCACCCACCGCCCAAGCCCAACCCGAGCCGCTGTTTCATTACGAAATGCTCCGGCTATTGATTCCAGAGCCGGACGCGACGATACGCAGCACCGAAGGACAGCTGATTGTCACGGCAATCAGCGAACCCAGCCTGAAGAAAGGCCACCGCTATCGCCTGCTGCTCGACGGCCAGCCGACCGGCGCGCCGGGGCCGAGCCCGGTATTTGCCCTGAGCAATGTCGACCGGGGCACTCATCATCTGGCGGTGGAAATCCTCGATGAGCAAGACCGCATCGTCGAACGTACCGCCAACCAGCCGTTTCACATGCAGCGCATGTCCCTGGCGCAAAAGCGCCGCGTCAAACCCTGCGCCTTGGCCGATTACGGCCAGCGCCCGGAATGCCCCCTCGCCGAAAAACCTGAAGAAGAAAAAAGCAGCATCCTGCCCTTCTTTTAAGACCGTTCAGGTTGGCGCACTATATTGGTGCACCTAATCGCACCCTTCCCAGTTTACCCACCCATTTTGGTTCGAAAATACCCGTAAAAACTGGCAAAACGCCACGCAAACGGGCGAATAACGCCTTTTTGAGGCTCTAAACGCTTCTTTTCGGAGCCTTGGTTTGGTTTTTGCATTTTCCTCGCATCAGCGCATTAATCGCGCGCGCAATTGGGGATCCGTCCCCCGTTGTTACGCTCCAAAAGAGGTCCTGATGACCATTAGCGACGCACTACACCGCTTGCTACTCGACAATCTCACCACCGCGACCATCCTGCTCGATGCCGAACTGCGCCTCGAGTACATGAACCCGGCGGCGGAGATGCTCCTGGCCGTCAGCGGCCAGCGCAGCCACGGACAGTTCATCAGCGAGTTGTTCACCGAATCCGCCGAAGCGCTCAATTCCTTGCGCCAGGCCGTTGAACAGGCCCATCCGTTCACCAAGCGCGAAGCGATGTTGACCGCCCTGACCGGTCAGACCCTGACCGTGGACTATGCGGTCACGCCGATCCTGAACAACGGCGCAACCTTGCTGCTACTGGAGGTTCATCCGCGTGATCGCCTGCTGCGTATCACCAAGGAAGAAGCCCAGTTATCCAAGCAGGAAACCAGCAAGATGCTGGTGCGTGGCCTGGCCCACGAGATCAAGAACCCCCTTGGCGGGATTCGCGGTGCAGCGCAACTGTTGGCCCGCGAGCTGCCGGAAGAGAGCCTCAAGGACTACACCAACGTCATCATCGAGGAAGCCGACCGCTTGCGAAACCTGGTGGATCGCATGCTCGGTTCGAACAAGCTGCCGTCGCTGGCGATGTGCAATGTCCATGAAGTGCTGGAGCGCGTCGGCAGCCTGGTGGAAGCGGAAAGCCAGGGTTGCATCACCCTGGTGCGCGACTATGACCCGAGCATTCCAGACGTGCTGATCGACCGCGAGCAAATGATCCAGGCCGTGCTGAACATCGTGCGCAACGCGATGCAAGCCATCAGCAGCCAGAACGAGCTGCGCCTGGGCCGCATCAGCCTGCGCACCCGCGCCATGCGCCAATTCACTATCGGCCATGTGCGCCATCGCTTGGTGACCAAGATCGAGATCATCGACAACGGCCCGGGCATCCCTGCCGAGCTGCAGGAAACCATTTTCTTTCCCATGGTCAGTGGCCGCCCGGACGGTACCGGGCTCGGCCTTGCCATTACCCAGAACATCATCAGTCAGCACCAGGGCTTGATCGAATGTGAAAGCCACCCCGGCCACACCACTTTCTCGATCTTCCTGCCACTGGAACAAGGAGCCACATCGACATGAGCCGTAGTGAAACCGTGTGGATCGTCGATGACGACCGTTCAATCCGATGGGTCTTGGAAAAAGCCTTGCAACAGGAAGGCATGACCACCCAGAGCTTCGACAGCGCCGATGGGGTGATGAGTCGCCTGGCCCGTCAGCAGCCCGACGTCATCATCTCTGACATCCGCATGCCTGGCGCCAGCGGCCTGGACCTGCTCGCGCGGATTCGCGAACAGCATCCGCGTTTGCCGGTGATCATCATGACCGCCCATTCCGACCTGGACAGTGCCGTGGCGTCGTACCAGGGCGGCGCCTTCGAATACCTGCCCAAGCCGTTCGATGTCGATGAGGCGGTCTCGCTGGTCAAGCGCGCCAACCAGCACGCCCAGGAACAACAGGGTCTGGAGGAAGTGCCCGCCCTGGCCCGCACCCCGGAAATCATCGGCGAAGCGCCGGCGATGCAGGAAGTGTTTCGCGCCATCGGCCGCCTGAGTCATTCCAACATCACCGTGCTGATCAACGGCGAGTCAGGCACCGGTAAGGAATTGGTGGCCCATGCGCTGCACCGCCACAGCCCACGGGCGGCATCGCCGTTCATTGCGCTGAACATGGCGGCGATTCCCAAGGATCTGATGGAGTCCGAGCTGTTCGGTCACGAAAAAGGCGCGTTCACCGGCGCGGCCAATCTGCGGCGCGGGCGTTTTGAACAGGCCGACGGCGGCACGTTGTTCCTTGATGAAATCGGCGACATGCCGGCCGACACCCAGACCCGCTTGCTGCGCGTGCTGGCGGACGGCGAGTTTTACCGCGTGGGCGGGCATACACCGGTCAAGGTCGACGTGCGCATCATCGCGGCAACCCACCAGAATCTGGAAACCCTGGTTCACGCCGGCAAGTTCCGTGAAGACTTGTTCCACCGCCTTAACGTGATCCGCATCCATATCCCGCGCCTGGCGGACCGTCGCGAAGACATCCCGACCCTGGCCCGTCACTTCCTCAGCCGCGCGGCCCAGGAACTGGCGGTAGAGCCCAAGCTGCTCAAGAGCGAAACCGAGGAATACCTCAAGAACCTGCCGTGGCCGGGCAACGTGCGTCAGCTGGAAAACACCTGCCGCTGGATCACGGTGATGGCTTCGGGTCGTGAAGTGCACATCAGCGACCTGCCGCCGGAGTTGTTGAGCCTGCCCCAGGATTCGGCACCGGTGACCAACTGGGAACAAGCCCTGCGCCAGTGGGCCGACCAAGCCTTGGCCCGCGGTCAATCGAGCCTGCTCGACAGCGCCGTGCCGAGTTTCGAGCGGATCATGATCGAAACCGCCCTCAAGCACACCGCCGGCCGCCGCCGCGACGCCGCCGTGTTGCTGGGCTGGGGCCGCAATACCTTGACTCGCAAGATCAAGGAATTGGGGATGAAGGTTGATGGTGGGGATGATGACGACAGCGAAGAGGGCTGAGCAGCCTTTGGCTCCTCGCCCCTTGTGGGAGCGGGCTTGCTCGCGAAAACGGTGTATCAGACAAATTGGTGTCGACTGACCCACCGCATTCGCGAGCAAGCCCGCTCCCACATTGGATCTTCATGCACCGCATCAATGCACTGCGAACCGCAATTGCGCATGCACAATGAGCTAAAACCAATCGACCTAGTTCGAAAATAACCGCACAAATAAAAACAAAAGCCCCGTAATACGGGGCTTTTCGCACTGTCGGCGGATATTTTGTGACAAACCATTAAAAACTGGCACGCCCCCTGCAATAACTCAATCACTACCCAGTTTCGGGGACCTTGGTACAGGCAGGCCGGGGATTCCCCATTTTATACCGGGCTCATCGAGCCCACTGTTTTGGGGGCCTTGATACAGGCAGGTCAAGGTTTCCCTTCTTTACACCCAGGGCAGCGCCAGCCGCACGCCCTCCCGTTTTGGGGACCTTGGTACAGGCAGGCCGGGGATTCCCTCTTTTATTGCTCCTGGAGACGGACCTCCACCCGCCAGCGGTCATCGACCTCACTGGCGGTCCATTCCCCGCGCAACGGGCGCGCCGCCACCAATGTCAGCAACAACCCCTTGTCGCTCAAACGCACCCGCCAATTCACATCCTTGCCATTGACCTTGAGCTGGCCATTCTGCGGCCGGCCCTGCGCGTCGAAC
This sequence comes from Pseudomonas fluorescens Q2-87, assembly GCF_000281895.1. Classification (NCBI taxonomy): domain Bacteria; kingdom Pseudomonadati; phylum Pseudomonadota; class Gammaproteobacteria; order Pseudomonadales; family Pseudomonadaceae; genus Pseudomonas; species Pseudomonas fluorescens. Next base: position 5,951,390 of record NZ_CM001558.1, read on the forward strand.
AACAGCGCCACCGAGCCATCGATGACCTCCCCATGCAACTTGGGCTCGTTGTTGAACCAGGCCACCAACTCGCCTTCCGTTACCTCGATCTGCTGCAATTCGTTTGGCTCGGGCGTGGTCAGGCGCCCAATCATCAGCCCGACCATCACGCCTACGATCGCCAGCGACCCCATCACCCGAGGCATTAGCTTCGAACGCCGATCGGTTTGCGGCGTAGAATGCCGCTCATCTTTATCTGCGGAGCCGTGCATGTTTCACGTCATCCTTTTTCAACCGGAAATACCGCCCAATACCGGCAACGTCATCAGGTTGTGCGCCAACAGCGGCTGCCACCTGCATTTGATCGAACCGCTGGGCTTCGAGATGGACGACAAGCGCCTGCGCCGTGCCGGACTCGACTACCACGAGTATGCCACTTTGCAGCGTCATGCAGACCTCGCCAGCTGCCTGGAAAGCCTCGGGCATCCGCGCCTGTTTGCTTTCACCACCAAGGGCTCGCGGCCATTCCATGACGCCAGTTTCGTCGCCGGCGATGCGTTCCTGTTCGGCCCGGAAAGCCGTGGCCTGCCGGCCGAGGTGCTGGACGCCCTGCCCGCCGAGCAACGCCTGCGCCTGCCGATGCGCGAAGGCTGTCGCAGCCTGAACCTGTCCAACACGGTGGCGGTGGCGGTCTACGAGGCGTGGCGGCAGAACGGATTTCAGTAACACCACATAACAAATGTGGGAGCGGGCTTGCTCGCGAATAGGGAGTGTCAGTTGACATCAATGTCGCCTGACACACCGCTTTCGCGGGCAAGCCCGCTCCCACAGGGTTTGCGTCGACTTATTGAACGGTCGCAGCGCCTTCCTGCTGCATGCGCTGCAATTCTTGCGCGTACAGGGCGTCGAAGTTCACCGGGGCCAGCATCAGGGCCGGGAACGAACCGCGGGTCACCAGGCTGTCCAGGGTCTCGCGGGCATACGGGAACAGGATGTTCGGGCAGAACGCGCCCAGGGTGTGGCTCATCGAAGCCGCGTCCAGGTTCTTGATCAGGAAGATCCCGGCCTGCTGCACTTCGGCGATGAAAGCGACTTCGTCACCGTTTTTCACGGTCACCGACAGGGTCAGCACCACTTCGTGGAAATCATCTTCCAGGGCTTTCTGGCGAGTGTTCAGGTCCAGGCCTACGCTCGGCTCCCATTGCTGGCGAAAGATCGCCGGGCTTTTCGGGGCTTCGAAGGACAGGTCACGTACGTAGATACGCTGCAAGGAGAATTGCGGTGCGGCTTCTTCTTCGCTGGCAGCTGTGTTCTGTTGGTCAGTCATCGCAGATCCTTCTTACTTTCAGGTTCTATTGAGTAGGGAATTCAGGCCTTGAGCATCGCGTCGAGCTTGCCGGCGCGCTCCAGGGCGAACAGATCATCGCAGCCGCCCACGTGCGTGCTGCCGATCCAGATCTGCGGCACAGATGTACGTCCGGCCTTCTGGGTCATTTCGGCGCGCAATTGCGGCTTGCCGTCGACCTTGATCTCTTCGAAAGCCACGCCTTTGTTCTGGAGCAGGAACTTGGCTCTGGAGCAATAGGGGCAGTAATCGCTGGAATAGACAACAACGTGGGGCATTTTCACTTCACCAGGGGCAGATTGTCGGCTTTCCAGCTTGCAACGCCACCGGACAGCTTGGCGGCGGTGAAGCCGGACTTCATCAGTTCACGGGCCAAGGTGCCTGCATGCTGGCCTTGGGCGTCCACCAGGATCACTGTCTTGGCCTTGTGTTTTTCCAGTTCACCGGCCCGTGCGATCAGTTTGTCCTGGGGAATGTTCAGCGCCCCGACAATGTGACCGGCGGCGTAATCCTTGCTCGGGCGAATGTCCACCACCACGCCGGCGTCCTTGTTGACCAGCGCGGTCAGTTCGCCAGTGCTCAGGCTGCGGCCGCCGCCCTGCATCGTGTGAGCAACCAGCAACGCCAGCAGCACGACGAAAATACCGACGAGAATGTAGTGGTTAGTGGCAAATTGAATCAGGTGAGCAACCATCGAAGGAGGTTCCAGGGCGTTAAAATGTCGGCCAGTATACACAGCACACAAGGCCGGCCAAACCCCGCCCGGCGGTGACGCCACCGGAACTTACCTTTAAACTGCCCGTCCCTTTTCCATCGTCTTCTTTCAACCAGCCACGAGTGGATTCCATGACTACCACGCCTAAACCTTTGGTCCTGATGATTCTCGACGGCTTCGGTCACAGTGACAGCCACGAATCCAACGCTGTGTATTCGGCCAACAAGCCCGTGCTGGACCGCTTGTGGGCCACCGTGCCGAACGGCCTGATCTCCGGCAGCGGCATGGACGTCGGCTTGCCGGACGGCCAGATGGGCAACTCCGAAGTCGGCCACATGAACCTCGGCGCAGGCCGCGTGGTGTATCAGGACTTTACCCGGGTGACCAAATCGATCCGCGACGGCGAGTTCTTCGAAAACCCGACCATCTGCGCCTCCGTGGACAAAGCCGTCGCCGCCGGCAAGGCCGTGCACTTCATGGGCCTGTTGTCCGACGGTGGCGTTCACAGCCACCAGGACCACCTGATTGCCATGGCCGAACTGGCCTTCAAGCGCGGCGCCGAGAAAATCTACCTGCACGCCTTCCTCGATGGCCGCGACACGCCTCCTAAAAGCGCCACCTCATCGATCGAACTGCTGGATGCCACATTCCAAGCCCTGGGCAAGGGCCGCATCGCCAGCATCGTCGGGCGTTATTTCGCCATGGACCGCGACAACCGTTGGGACCGCGTGTCCCAGGCCTATAACCTGATCGTCGACGGCCAGGCCGAATTCAATGCGGCCACCGCCCAGGAAGGCCTGCAAGCCGCCTACGAACGCGGCGAAAGCGACGAATTCGTCAAGGCCACCACCATCGGTGAGCCGGTCAAGGTCGAAGACGGCGACGCGGTGGTGTTCATGAATTTCCGCGCCGACCGTGCCCGCGAGCTGACCCGTGTGTTTGTCGAGGACGATTTCAAGGAATTCAACCGCGCGCGCCAACCGAAACTCGCCGGCTTCGTGATGTTGACCCAATACGCGGCCAGCATCCCTGCCCCATCGGCCTTCGCCGCCGGCAGCCTGGACAACGTGCTGGGCGATTACCTGGCAAAGAACGGCAAGACCCAGCTGCGTATCGCCGAAACCGAGAAATATGCCCACGTGACGTTCTTTTTCTCCGGTGGCCGCGAAGAACCTTTCCCGGGCGAAGAACGCATCCTGATCCCCTCGCCGAAAGTCGCTACCTACGACTTGCAGCCTGAGATGAGCGCGCCGGAAGTGACCGACCGCATCGTCGACGCCATTGAAAACCAGCGTTACGACGTGATCGTGGTCAACTACGCCAACGGCGACATGGTCGGCCATAGCGGTGTGTTCGACGCGGCGGTCAAGGCCGTGGAATGCCTGGACACCTGCGTCGGTCGCATCGTCGAGGCCCTGGAGAAGGTCGGCGGCGAAGCGCTGATCACGGCTGACCACGGCAACGTCGAGCAAATGTCCGACGAATCCACCGGCCAGGCCCACACCGCCCACACCACCGAGCCGGTGCCGTTCATTTATGTCGGCAAGCGCGACTTCAAGGTCCGCGAGGGTGGCGTGCTGGCTGACGTGGCACCGACCATGCTGATGCTGCTGGGGATGGAAAAGCCGGCCGAGATGACCGGGACTTCGATTCTGGTCTGAACCAGCGCAAATCGAGTGTGGGAGCGGGCTTGCTCGCGAATGCGGTGTATCAGACACATAACTGTCGACTGGCACGCCGCATTCGCGAGCAAGCCCGCTCCCACACGGGGTTTGCAGTGTTTTTCCGGCCAGTTATCACACAGCCCCAAATGGGCGTTTTTTTTGCAGCGTGGGGCGGGCATACTAGGCCGTCCCTTTCCCTGGTGTCGCCCGCCTCTATGCTTCGCGTCCTGATAGCCCTCGTTCTGACCTGCCTGCTCCAACCGGCCTTTGCCGACGAGCGCGCGCAAACCCAACAGCAGTTGGAAGCCACGCGCCAGGACATTGCCGAGCTGAAAAAGCTGCTGGGCAAGTTGCAGGAAGAGAAATCCAGCGTACAGAAAGACCTGCGCGGCACCGAAACCGAGATGGGCAAGCTGGAGAAGCAGGTCGAGGCCTTGCAAAAAGAGCTGAAGAAAAGCGAATCCGAGCTGCAGCGGCTCGATGGAGAGAAAAAAAACTCCAGGGCGCGCGCACTGAACAGCAAAAGCTGATCGCCATCCAGGCCCGGGCCGCCTACCAGAACGGCCGCCAGGAGTATCTCAAGCTGCTGCTCAACCAGCAGAATCCCGAGAAATTCGCTCGCACCCTCACTTATTACGATTACCTGAGCCAGGCCCGCCTGGAACAGCTCAAGAACTTCAACGAAACCCTGCGTCAACTGGCCAATGTCGAAAAAGACATCGAACTGCAACAAGCCCAGTTGCTGGTGCAGAAAAGCAGCCTCGACAGCCAGCGCGACGAACTCGAAAAGGTTCGCAAGGAACGTCAGGTGGCGCTGGCCAAGCTCAATGACGACGTGAAGGCCCGCGACAGCAAGCTCAAGGCCCGCGAGCAGGATCAGGCTGAGCTGGCAAACGTGTTGAAAACCATCGAGGAAACCCTGGCCCGCCAGGCTCGTGAGGCAGAAGAAGCGCGCCAGAAAGCGCTGATCGCCCAGCAGGAAGCCGAAAAAAAGCGTTTGCGTGAGGCCCAGGCCGAAGCGGACGCAGGCGATGCCCCGCGCAAGCCGGCGAAAACCAGTCCTGGCGCACTGGTTTCCAGCGATGGCGAAACCTTTGGCGGTGCTTTTGCCTCAGCCCGAGGCAAACTTCCATGGCCGGTCAATGGTCGATTACTTGCCCGCTTCGGTGAAACCCGTGGCGACGACACCCGCACCAAGTGGGACGGCGTGATGATCAGCGCCTCCGCCGGCAGCCAGGTGCATGCCGTGCATGGCGGGCGCGTGGTGTTCGCTGACTGGTTGCGTGGCGCCGGCCTGTTGGTGATCCTGGATCACGGCAACGGTTATTTAAGCCTGTATGGCCACAACCAGACGCTGCTCAAGTCGGCGGGCGATGTGGTCAAGGCCGGCGAGTCCATCTCCACGGTTGGTAACAGTGGCGGGCAGGACACGCCAGCGCTGTATTTCGCTATTCGTCAGCAGGGTCGCCCCAGTGACCCGGCCCAATGGTGTCGTGCGCAAGGATAAGCGCGCCCATCCTATTAAGGAGTTCGTTCGACATGCTGCATTTGTCCCGCCTCACCTCGCTGGCCCTGACGATCGCCCTCGTGATCGGTGCGCCGCTGGCTTTCGCCGCCGACCCGGCCCCGTTGGCCCCCGCCGCCTCGGCCGCGACCACCAAGGCCCCGCTGCCGCTGGATGAGCTGCGCACCTTTGCCGAAGTCATGGACCGGATCAAGGCCGCCTACGTGGAACCGGTGGACGACAAGACGCTGCTGGAGAACGCCATCAAAGGCATGCTCAGCAACCTTGACCCGCATTCGGCCTATCTGGGGCCGGACGATTTTGCCGAGCTGCAGGAAAGCACCAGCGGCGAGTTCGGGGGCCTGGGCATCGAGGTCGGCAGCGAAGACGGCTTCGTCAAAGTGGTATCGCCCATCGACGACACGCCCGCTTCCAAGGCTGGCATCCAGGCGGGCGACTTCATCGTCAAGATCAACGGCCAGCCGACCCGCGGCCAGAGCATGACCGAAGCGGTCGACAAGATGCGCGGCAAGATCGGCCAGAAGATTACCCTGACCCTGGTGCGAGACGGCGGTACGCCGTTCGACGTGACCCTGACCCGAGCAGTCATCCAGGTCAAGAGCGTGAAGAGCCAGCTGCTGGAATCGGGCTATGGCTATATCCGCATCACTCAATTCCAGGTCAAGACCGGCGAAGAAGTCGCCAAGGCCCTGGCCAAGATGCGCAAGGACAACGGCAAGAAACTCAACGGCCTGGTCCTGGACCTGCGCAACAACCCCGGCGGCGTGTTGCAGTCGGCTGTGGAAGTGGTGGATCACTTCATCACCAAGGGCCTGATCGTCTACACCAAGGGCCGCATCGCCAACTCCGAGCTGCGCTTCTCGGCCACCGGCAACGACCTGAGCGAAGCCGTGCCGCTGGTGGTGCTGATCAACGGCGGCAGCGCCTCGGCATCGGAAATCGTCGCCGGCGCCCTGCAGGACCAGAAACGCGGCGTGGTCATGGGCACTACCAGCTTCGGCAAGGGCTCGGTGCAAACTGTCTTGCCGTTGAACAACGACCGCGCCTTGAAGATCACCACCGCGCTGTACTTCACGCCCAACGGCCGCTCGATCCAGGCCCAGGGCATCGTCCCGGACATCGAGGTGCGCAAGGCCAAGATCACCAACGAGCAGGACAGCGAATACTTCAAGGAAGCCGACCTGCAAGGTCACCTGGGCAATGGCAACGGCGGCGCCGACAAACCGACCGGTTCCGGTGGCAAAGCCAAGCCGATGCCGCAGGATGATGATTACCAGTTGGCCCAGGCCTTGAGCTTGCTCAAAGGATTGAACATCACGTCCGGCCGCTGAGATGGGCCTGCGTTTTACCTTCGTCCTGTTGTGCCTGCTGGCGGGGGCCGTTAACGCGGCGCCCGCCGCACCCTCCTCGCCGCACAAGGCTTACCTGAGCCTGATCATCGATGACCTGGGGCAAAACCTGCCCCGGGACAGACGAGTACTGGCCCTGCCCGGGCCGGTCACCGCCGCGATCATGCCCGACACACCCCACGCCGCCGAATTCGCCCGCGAAGCCCATCGCGCCGGCAAACTGGTCATGCTGCACATGCCCATGGACCCCGCGACCGGGCCGTTCGCCTGGCATCCGGAACTGTCCATCGAAGAATTGGGCAAGCGCCTCGACGCCGCGTTTGCCGCCGTGCCCTACACCAGCGGAATCAACAACCACATGGGCAGCCGCATGACGGCCCAACCAGACGCGATGGCGTGGCTGATGGCGAATTTGCAGCAGCGCCACAAGTTTTTCGTCGACAGCCGCACCAGCGCCCAGACCGTCGCCGCCGCCGAGGCGCAGAAGATTGGCCTGGCCAGCGTCTCGCGGGATGTGTTCCTGGATGACGAACGCACCGAAGCCGCCATCGCCCACCAGCTCCAGACCGCCATCGACCTGGCCCGCCGACAGGGCTCGGCAGTGATGATCGGCCATCCCTACCCGCAAACCCTCGCGGTGCTCGAACGCGAGCTGCCCCGGCTCAAGGCCCAGGGCGTCGAGTGGATCGACATCAAGTCGATGATCAGCTTGCGCAGCAATCAGGCGATGGCCGGACATGGGAAAGATGGGGTTTATCGACCGCGATAACCATGCCGCCGCCATCGCGAGCAAGCTCGCTCCCACAGTAGTTCTGCATCGGGCGCAAGATTTGTGTTCACAGCAGATCCCCTGTGGGAGCGAGCCTGCTCGCGATGACGGCGGCACATTCAATATCTCTGCAAGCTGACCCACCGCTTTCGCGGGCAAGCCCGCTCCCACAGTAGTTCTGCATCGGGCGCAAGATTTGTGTTCACAGCAGATCCCCTGTGGGAGCGAGCCTGCTCGCGATGACGGCGGCACATTCAATATTTCTGCAAGCTGACCCACCGCTTTCGCGGGCAAGCCCGCTCCCACAGGTTTGTGTATCTAGTACCGATCCAGCGCTCAGAGATACCGCGCCATGATCGCATCCACTGCACCTTCCTTGCGCAGCGCATCCAGGGCCGTTTGAAGGCGAGCGACCACGTCGTCGGGCACGTCCTTGTTCAGCGCCAGGTACAGCTCGGCGCTGTTGAATCGCAGCACCGTCTTGAGGTCACTCACCCCTTCCTGACGCGCCAGGTAACGTCCGGCCGGGTCACCGGTTGCCCAGAGGTCGATCTGGCCATTGACCAGCTTCTTCGCATTGTCCTGGTCGCGTAGCACGACAATCGGCTTCAATCCCTGCTTAGCCAATGTCTCGGCAATCGCGTCGCCCTTGTAGGCGCCGATCTTGAATCTGCGCGCCTGCTCCAGCGAATCGAGGGAAATCTGGCTGTCGGCCTTGGCCAGCATGACCCAATCGTCCGGACCAATGGGGCCAACCCATTTGAAGAGTTTCTCGCGCTCTGGCAATCGGGCCATCACGAAAACGCCATAGCCGGGGTTTTCCAGGGCGAGCTTGTAGATCCGCTCCCAGGGGAAACGCAGCGTCAGGCTGTAGGTGATGTCGGCGCGCTTGAATATCTCGCGGACGATGTCCACGGCGATGCCATGGATGTTTTCGTCCTGGGCGAAGTTCTTGCCGTTCTTGGCCATGTTGTATGGCGGGAAGTTTTCCGTCAGCAACACCAGCGATGTATCAGCGGCGCGGGCGGCGCCAGCGAGCAGCAACGAGGCACCGGCGAAGGCGAGAACGAGGCGTTTGAGCATGTCGGGCTACCGCAATCCATGGTGTGCCCAAGAGTGCCTTGGGCCCGCCATGGTGTCCAGCGGTCAGCGAACGCAGATACCGCGATGAGCCATGTAGGCCTTGGCTTCCGGCACGGTGTATTCGCCGAAGTGGAAGATGCTCGCCGCCAGGACCGCGCTGGCGTGGCCTTCGATAATCCCGTCGGCCAAATGCTGCAGGTTGCCGACGCCGCCGGAGGCGATGACCGGGATGCCCAGCGCATCGCTGATGGCGCGAGTGACGCCCAGGTCGAAACCGTTTTTCATGCCGTCCTGGTCCATGCTGGTGAGCAGGATTTCACCGGCGCCCAGGCCTTCCATCTTCTTCGCCCATTCAACAGCGTCGAGGCCCGTGGGCTTGCGGCCGCCGTGGGTGAAGATTTCCCAGCGCGGGGTTTCGCCCGGTCCGGAAACCTTCTTCGCATCGATGGCCACCACAATGCATTGCGAGCCGAAGTGCTGGGCCGCTTCGCCGACGAACTCGGGGTTGAACACCGCCGCGGTGTTGATGGAGACCTTGTCCGCACCGGCGTTGAGCAGGTTGCGGATGTCCTGCACGGTGCGCACGCCACCGCCCACAGTCAGCGGGATGAACACCTGGCTGGCCATGCGCTCGACGGTATGCAGCGTGGTATCACGGCCGTCGACGCTGGCCGTGATGTCGAGGAAGGTAATCTCGTCCGCGCCCTGCTCGTCGTAGCGACGGGCGATCTCCACCGGATCGCCGGCGTCACGGATGTTCTCGAACTTCACACCCTTGACCACCCGGCCGTTGTCCACGTCCAGGCAAGGGATGATGCGTTTGGCCAGCGCCATGGTGAGTCCTCAGCCTTTGTAGGAATCGCAGAAGGCCTGGGCCTCGGCGACGTCCAGGGTGCCTTCGTAGATCGCGCGACCGGTGATCGCACCAATGATGCCCGGGGCCCTGGCGTCGAGCAGCGCCTTGATGTCACCCAGGTTGTGGATACCGCCGGAAGCGATGACCGGGATCTTCGTGGCGGCGGCCAGGGCGGCGGTGAACGGAACGTTGCAGCCCTGCATCATGCCGTCCTTGGCGATGTCGGTGTAGACGATGGCAGACACGCCGTCGGCCTCGAAACGCTTGGCCAGGTCGATCACCTGAACGGTGCTGACTTCAGCCCAGCCGTCGGTGGCGACGAAACCGTCCTTCGCATCGAGACCAACGATGACCTTGCCCGGGAAGGCGCGGCAGGCTTGGGCGACGAACTCGGGCTCTTTCACGGCCTTGGTGCCAATGATCACGTAGCTCACGCCGGCCTTGACGTAGTGCTCGATGGTTTCCAGCGAGCGAATACCGCCACCGATCTGGATCGGCAGGTTCGGATAACGCTTGGCGATGGCCGTGACGACTTCACCGTTGACCGGTTGCCCTTCAAAGGCGCCGTTCAGGTCAACCAGATGCAGGCGACGGCAGCCGCCCTCCACCCACTTGGCGGCCATGCTCACCGGGTCATCGGAAAACACCGTGGAGTCTTCCATGCGGCCCTGGCGCAGACGTACGCAAGCGCCGTCCTTGAGATCGATAGCGGGGATAATCAGCATCTGGCAAACCTTCAAATACGAATATTCAGCTTGGCTCGAAAATCAATTTTTCTCGAGCGCCCACAAGTCGCTTTCAATGCTTTCGAACCTTTCTTTAAGGTGCGTCTGCACGTCGAAAATCGCCCTGTTGTAATAGTGCGGCGCGATTTCGCGGGTAAACAAGTCAAGAATTTCCGCCGCTTCGAACGAACCCAGGTCCAGTTCGAAACGTTCCTCCATGAACCGCTGGATCTTGCGGTTCGCCTCACTCTCCTGCTCGGGCGTGAGGGTGAGGATCGGCGGTTTCTTGCGAGCCATTACCAGCGACCGTCCCACGCCGCGAAGTTTTGCAGCAGTTGCAAGCCGTGTGTATGGCTCTTCTCGGGGTGGAACTGCACGGCGAAGCGCGAACCGTCGGCCAGGGCCGCGGCGAAATCGACGCCATAGTGACCGCTGCCCACCACCTGCCGCGCATTGCCGGCCGCGATGTAGTAGCTGTGCACGAAATAGAAGCGCGCCAGGTCCGGAATGTTGTGCCACAGCGGGTGATCCACCGTCTGCTTCACTTCATTCCAGCCCATGTGCGGGACTTTCAGGTGCTCGCCATCTTCATGCAGGCCCTTGCCGAAAAACTTCACCTGGCCCGGGAACAGGGAGATGCAATCAACGCCGTCGTTCTCTTCGCTGCGTTCGAGCAAGGCTTGCATGCCCACGCAAATGCCGAGGAACGGACGGTCCTGGCTGACCTCGTGGACGAGCTTGTCGAAACCCAGGCGACGAATCTCGGCCATGCAATCGCGAATCGCACCCACCCCAGGAAACACCACCCGGTCGGCTTCGCGAATCACGTCGGCGTCGCTGGTGATCAGCACCTTGCCGGCGCCCACATGCTCGAGGGCCTTGGCCACCGAGTGCAGGTTACCCATGCCGTAATCGATAACCGCGACCGTCTGCATTACAGGACGCCCTTGGTCGAAGGCATTTGCCCGGCCATGCGGTCATCGAGCTCCACGGCCATGCGCAGCGCGCGGCCGAAAGCCTTGAACACGGTTTCGATCTGGTGATGGGTGTTGTGCCCGCGCAGGTTATCGATGTGCAAGGTCACGTTGGCGTGATTGACGAAGCCCTGGAAAAATTCCTGGAACAGGTCGACATCGAAGCCGCCTACGGTGGCGCGGGTATACGGCACATGCATTTGCAGGCCCGGACGACCGGAGAAGTCGATGACCACGCGCGACAGCGCTTCATCGAGCGGCACATAGGCATGGCCGTAACGCCGGATGCCTTTTTTGTCGCCGATGGCTTTGGTAAAAGCTTGTCCCAGGGTGATGCCAACGTCTTCCACCGTGTGGTGGTCGTCGATATGCAGGTCGCCCTTGCTGACGATATCCAGGTCGATCAGCCCGTGACGGGCGATCTGGTCCAGCATGTGCTCAAGAAAAGGCACGCCGATATCGAATCGGGCCTTTCCGGTGCCATCCAGGTTGATCGAGGCTTTGATCTGGGTTTCCAGAGTGTCGCGCTCGACAGACGCCTTACGTTCGGCCATCACCAGCTCCGCAAAATCATTGGGCGAAAAAGGCAGCCATTATAGGGGCGCGAGCGGCAAACAGAAACAAAAGAGGTGACTCACTGACGGGCTGAACGCCGTGTCGGCGGCGATAGACATGTGCATACAAGTATTTGCCTTCACCTAAAACAACTGTGGGAGCGAGCTTGCTCGCGAAGAGGGCGTGTCAGTCAACATAAGTGCCGACTGACCCACCGCTTTCGCGAGCAAGCCCGCTCCCACAGGGTTTGCCCTGGCCCGACGGGTCAGGGCAAGTTTTTAGTGGAACAGCACCGCGGTCTTCTGCAGGGTCACCCACACGCCCCACGCCAACGGAATGCCCACCACCAGCCAGGCGGCGATTGCCAGGGGCTTGGTGCCCGGTGCGGCTTTCCATTCCAGAGAGGTAGTGCTGTCGGCACCCTTGTCATGACCCAGCGCCTGTTCGGCGGCCAGTTCGGCGTCGGTCATGAAGTACTTGTCGGCGACCGGGCGAACCAGCAGATTGCACAGGAAGCCCAATACCAGCAGGCCGGCAAGGATGTACAAGGTGATGTCATAGGCCGCGGCACGTTCCACACCGATGCTCAATTGATACTCACGCAAGTAGTTGACCAATACCGGACCCAACACGCCTGCCGCAGCCCATGCGGTCAGCAAGCGACCGTGGATCGCGCCGACCATTTGCGTACCGAACAGGTCCGCCAGGTAGGCCGGCACGGTGGCGAAACCGCCGCCGTACATCGACAGGATGATGCAGAACGCGGCCACGAACAGCGCGACGCTGCCCAGGTGCCCCAGGTTCGGGATCAGCGCATACAAGGCAAAGCCCAGGGCGAAGAACACGAAATAAGTGTTTTTGCGGCCCAGGTAATCCGAGAACGACGCCCAGAAGAACCGGCCACCGATGTTGAACAGGCTCAGCAGACCCGTGAAACCGGCCGCGATGGCCGCGATCTGGCCCAGCTGTGTAGCGTCCAACTGACCGAACGGCAGGTCGTTGCCGAGCAGTTTGCCGCCGAACACTTCCTGCAACAGTGGCGAAGCCATGCCCAGGATGCCGATACCGGCCGATACGTTCAGGCACAGCACCAGCCATACCAGACGGAACTGCGGGGTTTTCCAGGCGACGTTCACGTGAACGTGGCGATGGGTGATCATCGCGTTCGCGGCTTTCTTCGGCGCCGGGGTCCAGCCTTCAGGCTTCCAGCCGGTCGGCGGGACGCGGTACGACAAGGCGCCACCGATCATGAACACGAAGTAGATCGCGGCCATGACCAGGAAGCTCTGCCATACGCCCACGCCAGTCGGCGAGGCGAAGTGGCTCATCAGCGCTGCGGCCAGCGGAGCACCGACCATCGCACCGCCGCCAAAGCCCATGATCGCCATGCCGGTCGCCATGCCGCGCTTGTCCGGGAACCACTTGATCAGCGTCGACACTGGCGAGATGTAGCCCAGGCCCAAGCCGATACCACCGATGACCCCGGAACCGACCCACATCAGCCAGATCTGGTGGGTATAGATACCCAGCGCGGAAATCAGCAGGCCACCGCACCAGCACAATGCCGATACAACGCCAGCCTTGCGCGGCCCGGCGTGTTCCAGCCAGCCACCCCAAATGGCTGCCGAGCAGCCCAGGAAGATGAAGAACAGGGTGTAGATCCAGCCGAGCATCGAGATCGGCCAGTCACACTGGGATGAAAAGACTTGCGAGATGAAGCTCATGTCCGGTGCGCAGGCCACAGGCTTGGTGACGCCCAAGGCTTTGGACAGCGGCAACCAGAACACCGAGAAGCCATAGGCCATGCCGATGCAAAGGTGGATAGCCAGTGCAGCCGGCGGAACCAGCCACCGGTTGAAGCCAGGCTTGGCGATGATGCGTTCCTTGGAGAGGAACGCAGGCTGGTCGGCGACGCCGCCCGCCATAATGCTCGTGCTCATTTGTGTATCCCCCAGTTATTAGAATGGTTCGCCAGCCACGCATCACCCTCAACCTTATTTGCACGCAGGCATGGCTGTATTTTTAGGTGAAGCTCCATATTGGTGCGACGTCAAGTCGCAGAAAGACGTGCGAACGAGTAAAGGTTACCATTTGCCCGTGACAGAAAAACCAAAGTGCTATCACGTTTTTTGTGTCATTCGTCTTATCGCGCCGTTGGCCATTTTCTATAGGGGGCCAGCTGTTTATTTTTCCGGCCTTTGCAATATAGAGCTGTTTTTCAGGTGATTGTGGAACGGCGCTGGAAAACGATGACCCAACGCTCCATCAATTGCCGGCGTTATACTCCCAGGCAAATTTTGAACTCAACCTGTAAGGATTCGCCCATGAAAGCGTTCGGCAAAATCCTGGGTCTGGTACTTCTCGGGCTGTTGCTGATCATTGTGGCCCTGGGCTTTGCCCTGACCCATCTGTTCGATCCCAACGACTACAAAGAAGAGATCCGCCAGATAGCCCGCGATAAAGCCCACATTGAGCTGACCCTCAATGGCGACATCGGCTGGAGCCTGTTTCCATGGCTGGGTCTGGAATTGCACGACGCCAGCGTAGCCACCCTGGCCAATCCGACACAGCCTTTCGCCGACTTGCAGATGCTTGGCCTTTCGGTGCGGGTGATACCGCTGTTGCGCCGGGAAGTACAGATGAGCGATGTCCGGGTCGAAGGCCTGAACCTGCGCCTGAACCGTGACAAAAACGGTCACGGCAACTGGGAAGACATCGGCAAGGTGCCCACGGCTGCGACGACCGCGAACACGCCAGCACCAGCCGAACAGCCAGCCCCACCTGCCAGCCCCCCAGCGGAGAAACCGGCCCAGCCGACCCGCTTGGACATCGACAGCCTGACCGTGAATAACGCCCGGGTCGAATATACCGACGAGCGCACCGGCAAGCTGCTCACTGCCGAAAGCATCCAGCTGAGCACTGGCCCGGTCCATGATTCCACCAACATCCCGGTCACCCTCACCGCATTCCTGTCCAGCAGCCAACCGGCCGTGCGCGTGCGCACCGAAGTCACCGGTGAACTGCGCTTCGAGCGCGCCTTGCAACGCTACAAGTTCGAAGACCTGAAACTGTCTGGCGAAGCCACGGGCGACCCGTTGCAGGGCAAGACCCTGAATTTCGCCGCCCAGGGTCAATTGTTCCTGGATAAAGCGGCCAACGTCGCCGAATGGACCGGCGTCAAGCTGTCGCTCAATCAGTTGCGCGCCTTGGGCGAACTGAAGGTCAACGACCTCGACAAGACACCACAACTGAACGGTGGATTGTCCATCGCCCCGTTCGACCTGGCGAACTTCGTTGACAGTGTCGGCCAGAAACTGCCCGCCATGGCCGAAGGCAGCCTGAGCAAAGTCGAATTGGTCACCCGCATTGCCGGCACGCCGACCAGCGTCGACTTCAATGACATCAACCTGAAGATCGACGACAGCAGCTTCAGCGGTCGCATTGCCGTGGAGGATTTTGCCAAGCAGTCCCTGCGCGCGCAGCTCAAGGCCGACACCTTCAACGTCGACCGCTACTTGCCGCCGAAATCCGCCGAAGCCGACAGCTCCAAGGCGGCCCGTGAGGCCGAAGTCAGCAACACCGAAGCCAGTGCCATGGCGGGCGCCGGCAGCACACCGCTGCCCAGCGCCCCGACCCAGGGTGCGTGGAGCAATGACCGGCTGTTTCCGGTGGAGCGCCTGAGCAAGCTGGACCTCGATGCCGACCTGACTTTCGGTCAACTGACCCTCGACAAGCTTGCGATCCAGAACGCCGCGCTCAAGGCGACAGGCCTTGCCGGTTTGTTGACCTTGGAAAACCTGCGAGGCGATCTGTATGGCGGCAACTTCGAAGCCAAGGGCACGCTGGACGTGCGCCAGCCCAC
Organism: Pseudomonas fluorescens Q2-87; assembly: GCF_000281895.1. NCBI lineage: Bacteria > Pseudomonadati > Pseudomonadota > Gammaproteobacteria > Pseudomonadales > Pseudomonadaceae > Pseudomonas > Pseudomonas fluorescens. Next base: position 5,966,791 of record NZ_CM001558.1, read on the forward strand.
ACCGCAGTTGAGCCTGCAAACCCGCATCAACCGGGTGCCAGCCGAAAAAATCATCGAAAGCCAAGGCAAGAATCCGCCGGTCAAAGGACTGGTCACGCTCAACAGCGCGGTAACCGCCAGCGGCAATAGCCAGAAGGCGCTGATCGACAGCCTCAACGGCAACGCCGGGTTCGTCATCAACGATGGCATGCTGCTCAATGCAAACCTTGAGCAGCAACTGTGCAAAGGCATCGCCACCCTGAATCGCCAAGCCCTCAGTGGCGAACCCCGAGGCAAGGACACGCCGTTCCAGCAACTCGATGGCAACCTCACCTTCCATAATGGCGTCGCCAGCAACCCCGACCTGAAAGTCCGCGTCCCCGGCATGAGGGTCAACGGTAACGGCGACATCGACCTGCGGGTCCTGGGCATGGACTATCGCGTCGGCGTCATCGTCGAAGGCGACAAGAGCGACATGCCCGACCCCGCCTGCCAGGTCAACGAACGCTACGTCGATATCGAATGGCCGTTGCGCTGCCGTGGCCCGCTGGAGTTGGGTGCGAAGGCATGCCGCCTGGACAACGATGGGCTGGGCAAGGTCGCGGCGAAACTGGCCGGCGACCGTCTCGGCGACAAGATCGATGAAAAACTCGGCGACAAGGTCAGCCCCGAACTGAAAAATGCGCTCAAGGGGTTATTCAAGCGATGAGGGCCGAGCAGTTTTCCAGCGCCGTACTGGACTGGTTCGACCGCCACGGGCGTCATGACTTGCCGTGGCAACAAGGCATCAACCCGTATCGGGTGTGGGTCTCGGAAATCATGTTGCAGCAGACCCAGGTCAGCACCGTGCTCAATTACTTCGACCGGTTCATGGCCTCGCTGCCCACCGTCGAAGCCCTGGCCGCCGCGCCGGAGGATGAAGTGCTGCACCTGTGGACCGGGCTGGGCTACTACACCCGGGCGCGCAACCTGCAAAAAACCGCGAAAATCGTGGTCGAGCAGTACGGAGGGGAGTTTCCCCGGGACGTGGAAAAACTCACCGAGCTGCCGGGGATCGGTCTATCCACTGCCGGGGCCATTGCCAGCATCAGCATGGGCCTGCGGGCGCCGATCCTCGACGGCAACGTCAAGCGGGTCCTGGCACGCTTCACCGCCCAGGAAGGCTACCCGGGCGAGCCCAAGGTCGCCAAACAGCTCTGGGCCACCGCCGAGCGCTTCACGCCCCAGGATCGCGTCAACGCCTACACCCAGGCGATGATGGACCTGGGAGCAACGCTCTGCACCCGCAGCAAGCCCAGCTGCCTGCTCTGCCCGCTGAAACAAGGCTGCGAGGCCCACATGCTGGGCCTGGAAACGCGCTACCCGATTCCCAAGCCACGCAAGGACGTACCGAAAAAACGCACCCTGATGCCAATGCTCGCCAACCACGAAGGCGCGATCCTGCTTTACCGTCGCCCTTCCACCGGTTTGTGGGGCGGCTTGTGGAGCCTGCCGGAACTCGACGACCTCGACGACCTGCAGCACCTGGCCCTGCAACACTCGCTGGAGCTGGGCAGGCAGCAAGAAATGCCGAGCCTGGTACACACCTTCAGCCACTTCCAGTTGGCGATCGAACCCTGGCTGGTCCGGGTCCGGGAAACCGCTCATCACGTGGCCGAGGCCGACTGGCTCTGGTATAACCTCGCCACCCCGCCGCGCCTGGGCCTTGCCGCCCCGGTCAAAACCTTGCTCGAACGCGCGGTCGCCGTATTGAACGCAGGAGAGTTGCAATGACCCGCACCATCATGTGCCGCAAGTACAAAGAACAACTCGAAGGCCTGGAACGCGCACCATTCCCGGGTGCCAAGGGCCAGGACATCTACGACAACGTCTCGGCCAAGGCCTGGGGCGACTGGCAAAAACACCAGACCCTGCTGATCAACGAAAAGCGCCTGAACATGATGAACGCCGAAGACCGCAAGTACCTTCAGGGCGAAATGGACAAGTTCTTTTCCGGCGAAGAATACGCCAAGGCCGAAGGCTACGTGCCGCCGTCCGAATAAGTGGTTCAGGCCGGGGCGGATCGTAACCGACGGTAATAATTAAATATTTTTTGAAATCATGCTTGACGCCCCCCTGAAAAACCCGTTTAATGCGCCCCGTTGCCCAGATAGCTCAGTCGGTAGAGCAGGGGATTGAAAATCCCCGTGTCGGCGGTTCGATTCCGTCTCTGGGCACCAAATACCGAAAACCCCGATCAAGAAATTGATCGGGGTTTTTTATTGCCTGCGGTTTCTTGCAATGGCGACTGATCTCTTTTAGGCCGCCCCCCTATAGATCAGTCGGCAGAAGTGTTGCGGCTCGTTTCCGCCTTTGATCGCCGCATCGTGAGCGATTAACCTTTCTCCACGCTGATCCGACGGGCTCTCCCATTTGGGATCGCCTTTTTGCGCCACACGCAGCGAGAGTTTGCGTCACACGCAGAATCTGCGTAATACTGCGCCCAACAACTAACCCTCGTGACCGGTGTGGCATGTCCATCTGGTTGGAGGGGGAAAAAGCCGGCGCAAGCCGGTTTTTTCATTTCTGGAGCAAGGGATATGCAGCGAGTGCCCGATTTCGAACCTCTGCGCACTCGTATTTACATCGATGGCTATAATTTCTACTACGGTTGCCTGAAGGGAACCTCCTACAAATGGCTCGACCTGCTGTCACTTTTTGAAAAGCACCTTTTGCCATCAGTGCTGGTCAAGGACACTAACAACCTCGTCAGGCAATCAGCCCTGCTCGCCTGCCCCTCGATAAAATTCTTTACAGCCAAAATCATCGAAACCGTGGCGCGAGCACCTGACTCGGTTTCATCCCAAGCCCGCTATCACACTGCTCTACGCAAGCTATACGGCAACCGTATTGACTTGGTGGAGGGCTATTACGCGGTCAACAAGATGAAGGTGAAAGTTGTCGATGCCAGCCACCCAAATCGCGCGCCTCGTGAATGTGAAGAAATCCAGGCCTGGAAAGTTGAGGAAAAGCAGAGTGACGTAAACCTGTCTCTACAGGCCTATCACGACGCAATGACTGGGGAGATCGATCATGCTGTTTTCGTCACGAACGACACGGATATCGCCCCAGCCCTTCAGATGATTCGTAGCTACACCCCTGTCCGGGTGGGCGTAGTCATTCCAACGACAAATCACGAACGAATCCCCAATACCGAACTGGCCGAATCAGCTCATTGGGTGCGAACCCATATCACTCGTGCAGAGCTCGCGGCATGCCAGCTCCCCCGAGTAATTCCCGGGCGAAAAGCGACGGTTAAGCCCGAATCCTGGTATCCCCGTCCTGATCTACTTCATCAGGTCCTCAAGCTGGCAATCCCAATCCGAGGTGATCGTGGCAAGGCGTTCAAATGGATGGAACAACCGAATAGCCATCTAGATGGCCAACGGCCCATTGAATTGGTAGAAACAGAGGAGGGAACCCAGCAAGTCTTGAGTTACATCCAGGACTGGATAGCTCATCAAACCAAACTCCAAGACAGTGTTTAGACGCCATCAAAGAGTGGAAAGGAAGGCAGCCAAAGCTTCCTCTTCCGGCGAGTTCTTCCTCTGCCCAACCGACTCAGTTACATTCCCTCATGTTGCTCCCCTTTCCCTACAGACGAGTCGACATGGACATCACCGGCATCCCCTTTGGCACCACCGATTGGTCAACCATCGAGCCCACCGAACACAAGGGCGTTACCGGAACCGCTTACTGGCGCACCCGGCAGTTCGGGAACATCCGGGTGCGGATGGTGGAATATACGGCGGGGTATCTGGCCGATCACTGGTGCACCAAGGGGCACATCCTGTTTTGCCTGAAAGGCGAGCTGCACACGGAATTGGAGGATGGGCGGCAGTTCGTGCTCAAGGCTGGCATGAGCTATCAAGTGGCCGACCAGGCCGAGCCTCATCGATCTTCCACCGAGCTGGGCGCAACCTTGTTCGTGGTGGATTGAGGTTCGAAGCGTCGGCCGTGAAGCTGTAGGATAGATGGCCTTATTTACATGCCAGGAATCGACTCATGTCATCGGCGGACAAACAGCAGAAACGCAACCAGCGCGCCAAGGCGAAAGCCAAGAAAAACCGGATTCAACGCGCCGCTGCGCCGAACGATTTCCTGGACCCGAACGATGAGCGCATCGATCTGGAGACGGTGGATCTGTCGGAACTGTTCCAGGTCATGAACGCAGCCGAAAAGATCAGCCAACAGGCCATGTGTGCGGTTTTCCTGGGGCATCCTCTGCTGGCGCTGGTGTTGGAGCAGGAAGGCGAAGAAGAAGCCACTGATTTCATCATTACCACCCTGATCGAATACCGGCGCATGACCAAAGGCGTCGATGAGCAGACCGCGCTGGACTGGGTCGAGAGCAAGCAATTCCAGGCCGATTATGTGGCCGCCTCCCAGGCGCTGGCGCAAGGCTAGGCCTGAGCGTCGTCCCGCCAGACACTTTTTGGCGGGGGGCGCTTGCGGTGGACGACACGCTGCTGGGATAACTCCTACAAACCAGGTTCAAGCGACATATAGCGGCGTCATCCCCATCCTGCGTTGACTACCTATATTTCCTCCAAGCCAATCAGCCCCGTCCTGCATCATCGAAAATGCCTCTGGAGCATGCTTTGGGTCCGCCCCCTTTAATGGCTGGACGCATCGATGACTTCTATTTCGCCTCAGGATGACCCACAACTCGCGCCACTGATCACCGAGCTCGGCGAACTGATCCGCCAGGCTCGCCAGAAGGTCCTGCGCGCCGTTGATACGCTCCAAGTACAGACGTGCTGGCAGATCGGGCGACACATCATTGAATTCGAACAGGGCGGGGCTGAACGAGCGGCGTATGGAAAACGCCTGCTGCCGTCGCTGGCGAAGGTGCTGACGGCTCGGTTTGGCAAGGGGTTTGATGAACGCAACCTGCGTCACATGCGAGACTTTTATCAGAAATTCCCGATTTGGGACGCAGTGCGTACCGAATTGAGTTGGACCCATTACCGCACGCTTTTGCGCGTGGAGCACGACGACGCCCGGCGCTGGTACATGAAAGAAGTGGTCATCCAAAACTGGTCCACCCGCGCCCTCGAACGCCAGATCGGCACCTTCTATTACGAACGTCTGCTCACCAGCCGCGACCGGCCGGCGGTGGAGCAGGAGGCTGTGGTCAACACGAGGGAATTGAACCTCGGCCCCAGGGATATCGTCAGGGATCCGGTAGTTCTGGAGTTCCTCGGCCTACCCAATGCCGGCATCGTCCTGGAAACAGAACTGGAACAGGCCCTGATCGACCAACTGCAGGGTTTTCTTCTGGAGCTGGGCAAAGGCTTCGCCTTCATCGCTCGTCAACAACGCATCAGCACCGAAAGCAAAGATTTCTACGTCGACCTGGTCTTCTACAACTACCTGCTCAAGTGCTTTGTCATCGTCGACCTCAAGCGTGGCGAACTGAGCCACCAAGACATCGGGCAAATGGATATGTACGTGCGCCTCTACGAAGATCTCAAACGCAGCCCCGAAGACAAACCCACCGTCGGCATCATTCTCTGTGCCCAGAAAGACGAATCGGTGATGCGTTATTCGGTATTGCTGGGCAATGAGCAGTTATTCGCCAGCCAGTACAAGCTGGTGCTCCCCACGGAAGAAGAACTGCGCACCGAGCTGGACCGTGAACGGGCACGGCTTGAGCACATGACAACCGGGCCAGGTTTGTAGATTTCCAAGGGGATTGTCCAGGCTCATGGCGGTAAACTGCACGCCGAAAGCCAGCCAGGCCAGGGCAGCGAGTTCCGCTTCACTGTGCCGAAAATCGACTGAGCCGTGCGCCGCCCCTTCAACAATTGGAAACCGAAGCCCAATGGCCTCACTGAACAAACAGCAAAAACGCGCCAAGCGCGCCAAAGACAAAGCCAAGCAGATCCGCATGACCGGGCGTAAATCCACCCCGATGTACGGTGACCCGGCCTACGCCACCGCCCAGCCTCCGGTCTATGTGCTGGAACTGTTCGCCAAGCTGCGCGAAGCCGAAGCCATCAGCCGCAGCGAAATGCTCGACACGTTGCTCGCCTCGCTGAGCGTGATGATCAGCGAACGCCCAGGGCTGCTCGATCTGAAAAACGCCGAGAACGAAAGCATGGCGGCGACCAACCTGGCCGCCGACATGCTGGTGGACTACCGCATGTGGGTCGATGAAATGGACCGCGAGACGGCACAGCGCTGGCTCAGCACGCCGGAGTTCATCAAGGACTTCAGCGAAGCATTGGACCGGTATCGTCAGTCCATGAAAGAGCCCGCCGGCGAATAAGCCGACCGGTTATTCGTCGCCGTTCCAATGGAACACCAGGTTGCGTGCAGCGCCGCTGCCAACTTCGGCGGTGTCGCGCCGCTCCTCACCGTTGCGCTTCGCCAGCACGGTGTACTTGCCCGGCGGCAGTTGGACATATACGAGCGGCCCCGCGTCGCTGAGCGTTAGTAGCGTCTGCCCTGATGCAGTCTGGACGACGACATCCACATCCGGGATGTATTTGTTTTCCGGCCCGACCGCGAAGGTCATGTGCAGGTTGTAGCCCTGGGCCTGCCCGATTGCCCGGGCTTCATCCTCACCAATCCCGCCGGACAGGTAGCTGATACCGTTCTGCTGCATGGGCTGGACCTGGACACCTGTGTTGTCTATGGGCGCTAGGTTGGTGGCATTGAGCCCGATGGGGAACAGCAGGATACTGATGGCGATGAAAGGTAATACAAAATAATGAATGAGCTTCATGGCGAGGACTCCAGGTTCTGGAAACAACTCACATGAGTTCTTTTTGGAGCACCATTGCGCGTTAAGGTTTAGATCGATTGGGACTATTCCTGATAATCGAATCCACGCTCAGTACCACCCCGGACCGCGCATCGAGAATAGGATTACTGTGGCAACGCCAGGGTTGTAACTTAGGTAGCATGGCGTTAGAAAACAGCTCCATCGCCCCTGTGGGAGTGAGCTTGCTCACGATGAGGCCATCAACCTCAGCTCTTCGTTGGCTGCTCTACCGCTATCGCGAGCAAGCCCGCTTCCACAGGCTTTATCGATTTTTGTTCAATAGATAACGGAACCACGCCCATGGCCTCCGCGAACAAGCAACAGAAACGCGCCAAGCGCGCAAAAGCAAAAGCCAAGCAAATACGCGTCAGTCGTACAAAACCTGCTGCCACCACGTTTGGTCTTCCCGAATACGACGATCCATATGTAATGGATGCCCTGCACGACGAATTCGCAGAACGCCCAAGAGACTTCTTGTCGTTGTTTTATGAGATGCACGACGCCGAAGAAGAGTCGGGGCGCATTGACATGATGGTCAGGATGATCGGACTACTCCTTGCAATGACGAATGAACAGCCCGAGCTGCTGCATAATGAAAATGCTGAAAACGAAGCCATGGCGGTCCAGACTCTGGCCGAAAATACCCTGGTCGCTTACCGAAGGTGGGCTGACGACATTGATCAGGAAGCAGCGGAGCATTGGCTTCACAGCCCTGAAGTACAGACGGATTTCGAAACTGTACGAGCCAGTTTCAAAGAGGTTCTCAAAATACTGTGGGATCTCGAGGATGCTCCCGAATAACCCAACAGACTTTTGATTGTGGCACGCTCATCCGGTTAACCCTTCCAACCCCCGTCCAAAGCTGGCACCATCGCGCCTTTTTTTACGCGACTCCCCGGGCTTTTCACCGGTAAATACGGTTCAAACGGCCGTTCGGTTGTTGATGGCGCGACAGACTGCTGTGCCGATGCGACAACCTGCCACACATCACCGGTTTACCGCCCGTAGCGCTGTTGGCTGCCATTCGGACGCATGCTAGCTTGGCCGCCTCGCCACGGAAGGCAGCCAACAGCAAGGGAGCACACACCATGAGGACCGCACATGGCCCAGGCCACGCCCGCGCTTGAAATCCGCAACCTGCACAAACGCTACGGACAGCTTGAGGTGCTCAAGGGCGTCTCGCTGACCGCCCGTGACGGCGATGTGATCTCGATCCTGGGCTCATCCGGGTCCGGCAAGTCCACGTTCCTGCGCTGCATCAACCTGCTGGAAAACCCTAACCAAGGGCAAATTCTGGTGGCCGGCGAAGAGCTCAAGCTCAAGGCTGCAAAAAACGGTGAGCTGATGGCCGCCGACGGCAGGCAGATCAATCGCATGCGCAGCGAGATCGGTTTTGTATTTCAAAACTTTAACCTTTGGCCGCACATGAGCGTGCTCGATAACATCATCGAAGCCCCACGCCGGGTGCTTGGCCAGAGCAAGGCCGAAGCCGTCGAAGTGGCCGAAGCCCTGCTCGCCAAGGTCGGCATCGCCGACAAGCGCCACGCCTATCCTGCCGAGCTGTCCGGCGGCCAGCAGCAACGTGCGGCCATCGCCCGCACCCTGGCGATGCAGCCCAAGGTAATTCTGTTCGACGAGCCCACTTCTGCCCTTGACCCGGAAATGGTCCAGGAAGTACTAAGTGTGATCCGCGCCTTGGCCGAAGAGGGTCGCACCATGCTGCTGGTGACCCACGAAATGGGCTTTGCCCGCCAGGTTTCCAGCGAGGTGGTGTTCCTCCATCAAGGCCTGGTCGAGGAGCAGGGATCGCCACAGCAGGTCTTTGAAAACCCACTTTCGGCGCGCTGCAAACAATTCATGTCCAGCAACCGCTAACGGAGCAGTACACATGCAGACCTACAGGAAATTTCTTTTGGCCGCAGCCGTCAGCCTGGTCGTTTCGGCCAGCGCCACGGCCGCTGACAAACTGAAGATGGGCATCGAAGCGGCCTACCCGCCATTCAACAACAAGGACGCCAGCGGCCAAGTCGTCGGGTTCGACAAAGACATTGGCGACGCCCTGTGCGCCAAGATGAAAGTTGAATGTGAAGTGGTCACGTCCGACTGGGACGGCATCATCCCGGCCCTGATGGCCAAGAAGTTTGATTTCCTGATTTCTTCGTTATCCGTCAACGACGAGCGCAAGCAAGCCGTGGACTTCACCGACCCGTACTACTCCAACAAACTGCAATTCATCGCGCCGAAAAACGTCGAATTCAAAACCGATAAAGATTTTCTCAAAGGCAAGGTTATCGGGGCACAGCGCTCGACCCTCGCCGGCACTTGGCTGCAAGACGAACTGGGCGACGATATTACCGCCAAGCTCTACGACACCCAGGAAAACGCCTATCTCGACCTGACTTCCGGCCGCCTTGACGCGATCCTGGCGGACAAATATGTGAACTACGACTGGCTGAAAACCGAAGCCGGCCGTGCCTACGAATTCAAGGGTGACCCGGTGGTAGAGGGCGACAAGATCGCCATTGCCGTGCGCAAGGGCGATCCTCTGCGCGAAAAATTGAATGCCGCTTTGAAGGAAATCGTCGCCGACGGCACCTATAAGAAAATCAATGACAAGTACTTCCCGTTCAGCATCTATTGATCCTGACGTGCCTGGCCGGTGCGGCTCCACAGCTGCGCCGGCCCTTAGCAAAGCCTGCCGCGATATGAACACACACCCATGATGATCGATCTCTACGGATTCGGCCCGGCGCTCGCCGCTGGCGCGCTGATGACCGTCAAACTCGCGCTCTCGGCCCTGTGCCTGGGGCTGGTACTCGGTCTGCTTGGCGCCTTGGCCAAGACCTCACCGCACAAGCCGCTGCAATGGCTTGGCGGCACTTATTCGACATTGGTCCGCGGCATTCCGGAATTGCTCTGGGTACTGCTGATCTATTTCGGCACCGTCAATCTGATGCGCGCCTTGGGCGAATACCTGGGCGATCCCGAGCTTGCCCTCAACGCTTTCGCCGCCGGCGTCATCGCCCTGGGCCTGTGCTTTGGCGCCTACGCCACGGAAGTGTTTCGCGGCGCGATCCTGGCGATTCCCAAGGGTCACCGTGAGGCCGGCGTCGCCTTGGGCCTGTCAAAGTGGCGGATCTTCACCAAGCTGATCATGCCGCAAATGTGGCGCATCGCCCTGCCCGGCCTGGGCAACCTGTTCATGATCCTCATGAAAGACACCGCGCTGGTCTCGGTGATCGGCCTGGAAGAAATCATGCGCCACGCGCAAATCGGTGTGACCGTGTCCAAACAACCGTTCACCTTCTACATGGTGGCAGCGTTCATGTACCTGGGCCTCACTGTACTCGCCATGATCGGCATGCACCTGCTGGAACGACGCGCCGCCCGTGGATTTACCAGGAGCACCCAATGAACTGGGACGTCATCATCAAGTGGCTGCCGAAGCTGGCCCAAGGCGCCACTCTCACCCTGGAACTGGTAGCCATCGCCGTGATTGCCGGCCTGCTGCTGGCGATCCCGCTGGGCATCGCCCGTTCTTCGCGGCTGTGGTACGTGCGGGCCTTGCCCTATGCCTACATTTTCTTTTTCCGTGGCACGCCGCTGTTGGTCCAGCTGTTCCTCGTCTACTACGGCCTGGCGCAATTCGACGCCGTGCGCAGCAGCGCGTTGTGGCCGTACCTGCGCGATCCGTTCTGGTGTGCCACCGCCACCATGACCCTGCACACTGCCGCCTACATCGCCGAGATCCTGCGCGGCGCAATCCAGGCCATTCCCCGTGGCGAGATCGAAGCCGCACGGGCCCTGGGCATGTCGCGGCCCAAGGCGCTGTTCTACATCATGCTGCCCCGCGCCGCGCGCATCGGCCTGCCGGCCTACAGCAACGAAGTGATCCTGATGCTCAAGGCCAGCGCGCTGGCGAGTACCGTGACCCTGCTGGAACTCACCGGCATGGCCCGCACGATCATTGCGCGGACTTATCTGCCGGTGGAGCTCTTCTTTGCAGCCGGCATGTTCTACCTGTTGATGGCATTCCTGTTGGTGCAAGGCTTCAAGCAGCTGGAGCGCTGGTTGCGCGTCGATGCCTGCCAAGGACGCTGACGGCAGCGTGCTGACGGGCCCAGCCTTGCTGGCCCGTTTCACAGCGCTGGACGCATTCCTCACGGCGCATCAAGCGCTGTGGAAACCGCGCCCGTTCACCCATCTGCACCTGCCCTGGGAAACCTCCTACCCGGAACTGGCCCAATGGCTACGTCAGCGCTCACTGGAGGCTGCGGAAAGCGACCATCATCAACCCTGGTTGATTCAAGACGCGCCAGCACCCTTTCCTGAACTGGCGGCAACTTCCCGTACATTGAGTGCTGTCGCAGCATTGCCGGACAGAACCCTCGAAGCGCCTGTCTATCGCCTCAACGTCGACGTGCCCGGGCGCAAATGGCAACAGATCGAAGCCTTCGCCAGCCGCCTGCACTTCGCCAACGAACCGACCCACTGGCTGGACTGGTGCGGCGGCAAAGGCCACCTTGGGCGACGCCTGGTGCACGGTTCACAAAGCCTGACGTGCCTGGAATACGATCCGGCCCTGATCACCAGCGGCGAGCAACTGAGCCGACACCATCACCTGCCCGCCGTACACCTGCAGCAAGACGTGATGGCGGCGGATGCAGCCCAGGCGATACGCCCTGAACACACGCCCGTCGCCCTGCATGCCTGCGGCGATCTGCATGTGCGACTCATGCAGTTGGCGAGCGCCGCCGGTTGCGCGCAGTTGGCTATCGCCCCGTGCTGCTACAACCGCATCAACGCTGAGCGTTACCAGGCATTGTCCGACCCCGGCAAAGGCTCTGCCCTACAACTCTCCCTTGATGATCTGAGCCTGCCACTGACGGAAACCGTCACCGCCGGTGCCCGCATACGTAGGCAACGGGACCAATCCATGTCTCGGCGCCTGGGGTTTGACCTGTTGCAACGGCAAATCCGGGGGCGCGATGACTACCTGCCCACGCCTTCATTGCCCAGCGCCTGGCTGGAAAAATCCTTCGCCCAATACTGCATCGACCTGGCAGCCTTGAAAGACTTATCCACAGTCGGCACGCCTGATTGGGTGGCGCTGGAAGCCGCAGGCCAACAACGCCTGGCCCAGGTGCGCAACCTGGAACTGGTACGGGGCCTGTTCCGACGCCCCCTGGAGCTTTGGCTGGTGTTGGACCGGGCACTTTTCCTTAGGGAAAAAGGCTATGAGGTTCGCCTTGGCACCTTCTGCGAAACGCCCCTGACGCCTCGAAACCTGATGCTGCTGGCAGAGCGTCACTAAGGCCTGACAGCCTGTGGATAACTCTGTTGATGAAATCCAGCTGGATCCAAGAAATTCATGATTTCCTGACCAAAACAAGGCTGGTCATTTTTTGTTCATATGGATAAAAAACCATGAAAACAGCCATTTGCGACGAAACGAGAAACTGGTCACAAAATCGTAAGACGTCGCCCACAGCGTCCTTTCCGTTGTGCATAAGCATCTAAGCAAAACGACATAACCGCCGAATTCAGTGCTCCCCCGCGCCAATAATTGCGTCCACCGCGTCCGTGCTATACAACAGCCCCACGTATCGTGATTGACACAATGCCGACACACTCAAGGACTGGCCGTGACGTTCATTTCCTACGCTCAAAATTTCGAAGACATACGCCTGTGGCGCGTCCTTCAGTCGGTGGAAGACGGCTTTTACCTCGACGTCGGCGCCAACCATCCGACAGATGACTCCGTCACCCGGGCGTTCTACGAACGTGGCTGGCGCGGTATCAATATCGAGCCCGTCCAGGCCTACCACGACGCGCTCAACCAAGAACGCCCCCACGACATCAACCTGCAATGCGTGGCCGGCGAAAACGCCGACAGCCTGACCTTCTACACCATCGCCGACACCGGCCTGTCCACGGTCGAAGCCAGCGTCGCCCAACAACACCGCGACGCCGGCATGGACGTGCGCAAGCAGACCGTCCAGTCCCGCACCCTGGCCTCGATCTGCGAGCAATACGCCCAGGATCGCCCCATCCACTTCCTGAAAATCGACGTCGAAGGCCACGAAGAAACCGTGCTGCGCGGTATGGATTTCAGCCGCTGGCGCCCATGGATCATCCTCATCGAAACCCCATGGGCCCGCGACCAGACCTGGGAAACCCTGGTCACCGACGCCGGCTACCAGGCCATCCTCTTCGATGGCATCAACACCTACTACCTCGCCGAAGAACACCTGGCCCTCAAACCCGCCTTCGACATCCCGCCTTGCAACCTCGACGGCTTCCAGCTCTGCAAAGGCCACAAACTCAGCCACCCCGTCAGCGACACAACCCCACAACTCACCGCCGCCCTGCAACGGGCCGAACAGGCTGAAGCCCAACTCCACGCCATCCAAAACAGCCGCGCGTGGCGAGCCCTGAACAAACTGCGCAACCTGCTGCATCGCGCCTGAGTCGGACCTAAGCAAAAATAGTCAGAATTCAGGGGTTTACAGAACGCGCCCAATCGCTATAATCGTCGCCCACACGCCGGTATAGCTCAGTTGGTAGAGCAACTGACTTGTAATCAGTAGGTCCCGGGTTCGACTCCTGGTGCCGGCACCATTTAAGGTTCCAGAGAAGGCTTTCAAAATCTCTGAACCCCTCGAAAAACCCGCCTTCTGGCGGGTTTTTTCGTTTTGGCGTTCCATCGGTTTCCGTCAGGAACTGGTGGATTCCAACCGTTTTAGGGGTAGTGTTAGGGGTAAGGTAATTCGATAAAGGGGGAGTACCCTTATGTCGCGCACCACTGCTCCACTCTCCGATTCGGCTTGCCGCTCAGCCAAGCCCACCGACCGCGCTTACAAGCTTTTCGACGGCGACGGCCTCTACCTTCTAGTCCAACCCAATGGCCGTAAAGGCTGGCGTCTCAGGTATATCAAGCCTGATGGACGCGAAGGACTGACCCCGTTCGGCAGCTATCCCGTGGTCGGCCTCGCCGATGCGCGCAACAAGCGCCTGGAGGTCAAGCGGATGCTGGCGAATGGCATCGACCCCATAGAGACCAAACACCAAGCCAAGACGCAGGCCGCAATCAAAGGCCGAACCTTTGAAAGCGCCGCACTGGACTGGCACAAAGCGATGTCTGCCAAATGGGCTCCGGGCCATGCCAAGACCGTCCTGAGCCGCCTCAAAACCCATGTCTTCCCGCTGATCGGCGCTCGCTCCATTGTCGATCTGGACACCCATGACCTGATGCAACCTCTGGAAGCGATCCAGAAGCGCGGCACGATTGACGTCGCTTTAAGGGTACAAAACTACCTGCAGAGCATCATGCGCGAGGCGAAGCGTGCTCGACAGATCGCGGCAAACCCGGCCTCCGACCTTGAAGGTTTGATCAAAGCTCCGAGGGTGATTCACCGCCCTGCTTTACCTTTATCGCGTCTGCCTGAATTGCAGGAGCGTATCGACACCTACAGAGGCCGCGCACTTACCCGGCTGACGGTCATGCTCTCGCTGCATGTGTTCGTCCGCTCCAGCGAACTGCGCTTCGCCCGCTGGAGCGAGTTCGACCTCAAGCGCGGCACCTGGGAGATACCGGACACTCGACCCGCGTTGGACGGAGTACCCTTTTCAACAAGGGGTACGAAGATGGCCGGGGACATCCACCTTGTACCCTTATCGCCGCAAGCCGTGACCCTGCTTGAACAAATCCACGTCCTCACCGGCAAATTCGACTTGGTGTTTGCAGGCGATGCCAAGCCCTGGAAGCCCATGTCTGAAAACACGATGAACAGCGCACTCAGAAAGATGGGGTACAACACCAAAGCCGAAATATGCGGGCATGGGTTTCGGTCGATGGCCTGTAGCGCGCTGATTGAGTCAGGCTTGTGGTCGGAGACAGCCATTGAACGGCAGATGAGTCACAAGGAGCGGAATAACGTCCGAGCTGCTTACATCCACAAGGCCGAGTTCATCGAGGAGCGCAGGCTGATCATGAACTGGTGGAGCCGGTATCTGGAGGCCAACCGGCAGGAGCATGTCACCCCGCACGAATTTGCAAACCAGACCGGGACGAACGTCACGCGGCTCAAGGCGAAAAGCCACTTGAGGGAGTAGGCCGTTAGCCTACTCCTCGTCCTGCCCACCAACGTACGCTTTGTACGCCTGCCTTTCATGAGTCGGCTTGGACGGAAATGCCAACTGAATCTGCCTACTTTTCACCATTCCATTCAGGTACTGCTGACGGAGGGCATCTGGACTGCGCTTTACCAAATTAGCCAACACGTTGAGCGTCAGATAGTGCTCCTTGCATAGGGTGATAATCACCTGTTGCATACGATCCTTTTGCATGCGCTCTCGATTGCGCGGCTCCTCAGCCAGTATTTCGAGCTTTTCTCGAAACCCTACATCAAGCCTGTCCAAATCATCGATCAGCGGCGCGTCAATATGATCGCTCAACAAGCAGCCATCATCGTTTCGCTGCATATCCAGCTCGACCTTATGTTCGGAGCTACCTGCGTTATGTTCGGAGCTAGCCCCGTTATGTTCGGAGCTGCCGGCGTAATGTTCGGAGCTCTGTAGCGGACCTGCGAACACTTGCTCCGGCGTAGGCAGTTGCTCACCCGGCAGGTGATAAATCATGCCCCGTGAGCGCCCGTCGGGCACAAGGAATCCCTCGCGTACCAACCGCGCAAGCAGTTGGCTCAAGTCATGAGCATGAGTATCACAAATCTCAAGAAGACGATTATGGCTGACCACCCGCTCAATCGCGGCCGTGGCCAAAATCAACCTGGCAGTATGTTCCAAGCTCTCGAAACGAACCCCAAATCGCTCTCGTAACTGCTCCACCACCCCTTCAGGAAGCAAGTCCAACATGCGAAGCTCAAGAAGGGTTTGCTCGGGCTCGGGCTTTTCATAAAGGGCTGGCGGTCGCCAATGCTGGCTGCGCCACCCGCTGTAGATTTTTGGAACCCCAGAACCACCACGCTCGCCAAGGCCTATAAGAAGAAACATTTGGTGCATTAGCCTGTTCCGGCAATCGCTGGTACCACCTTGCAACACCTGCTCAAGGGGTAAACGCAAGCCGCCAGGATTGCGAAAGCCAAACAAGTCAGGACGCTTCACGACTAACACAGAAACCCGTCCGGTATAGTCGGCATGGACCAAGGTATTAACCAAAGCCTCGCGCAGAGCTTCATGTACCGGTGTGTCATCCTGGCGCTGATCACCTTTGAGAACGAACGGTACCTTTAGGTCCTCAACCAACTTGCGATAAACCCGCCGGTAGAAATCAAACAGATTTCCTGACCAGGTTCCATCAGGGACGAGTCTATCCACCCAACGTAGTTCTGTTTTGGCGTGCGGCCGCTCCTGATAGTCCACAAAGTAATGCGGCACACTCTCTTGGATCGAAAGCCAGCGTCCGAACATCAGTAAACCTGCCAGAGTCAGCCCTTCGACTCCGTTCGCTCGGTCCTTTCGCCAGCCGCCTATCTGTCGAAGAAACTCAATCCCTTGGTGCTCCAGCGCTGGATGGCCTGGCTTTATGTCGCTAAGCATCTGGCGGTAGATACGCAGACTGTCCGGATCGATGTCTGCGAAGTCGTAATTTGGCAAAATCCGCTCGTCCCGACAGTCCTCCACTTGCTCTGCGAACATGCGGCGAACATCTTCCTCAGAGCAACGCCGATCACCCTCATGTAATCGACGATAAGTGTTACCTAGCGGCTGACCATTGAGAAATACTGGCTTCTGCTTACGCGAAGCCGCCGGGATTTTCACTTCAAGTACCTGCTTGCCCTCCAACTCTCTGACGATCCGCTTGTCCACGCGGGTCCATCCAAGCGGGGCTGCAAAGCCGCCCTGCTTGGATGGACCTCACTTAAAAAATCTAAAGCCCACGCAACTGTCTGTGGAAAACCACTGATTTCCACCGGTGGATAATTTCATCCACAGCCGCAGAACTCCCGAAAATTCGAGCCTTGACCCGAATTATCCACAGGCGTAGAAAAGATCGGGCAAAGCGCTGTCGTTGACAGCAACCCAGGTAGTCAGAACCTTTAAGGCTACGCCACACGGTGGTGGTTCTCCCAAAGTGCGATTAGCGTCCGGCGGCTCGCACGGTCACAGCGATGTGATGGATGCCTACTTTTATCAGTGTGCCCACTGCGGCAACTCATCCCCTTTCATAGCTGCCCTGCAGCAACCTATCCGCTTGTCCATTTCCTTGCGCCAACCTGCGCCCGTCTCTTTCTTCCGGAAAGAGACGGGCGCTCCTACCGCTGCTGCAGCCCAACTCGTACAAGGCTTTGCGGCATTCCCTCTCGTGACAATCGGCGTGACAAACACCGAAGTCACCAGCATCAGCGATGCCGATGATGGTGCCGCAGCCCACGGAATGGACTGCACCTGACTGACAGTCAGGCATGCCCCGGTCACCGCATCACTACCTTCACTCGACTCAGGATCTCGCGGCATTGGTCTCGTCAGCCAGTGCAGCCTCCACCCGCCCACTTCTTTGGAAGTGTTCAGGAGGTCAGATCATGAGATGCCCAACCGCCAGTCCTGCGTTAGAGGACAACCCTCACAGGTCGCAGGGGCCTTGATCCCTGATAACACTCAACATTCGTGGCGGGATGACGTGAGGAAGGTTTGAAACTTTTTGGCTTCGAGAGGAGTTCGATCATGGCACTGGTAGGTAAACGTGGCGGGCGCAATTTTGGCTATGGCCGGCAACTGAGTTATGCCGGGCCGCAGGCGTTAAAAGACATGTTCGGCGGAGGGCATTACGGGACCGTCAAAGCGCACAGTGATCGTTGGCTGGCATTTGTACGATGGTGTCGGTCTGAGGATGGGCCCGGGTTTAACGATGCGAGGCAAATTGATTGGCGGACCTTGCTGGACTACGCCGGTCATCTGCGTCACCAAGTTGAACAAGGCGCTATCAGCATCGCCACCGCGCAAAACCGGTTGTCCAGCGTAAACCGAACCATGGCCGCACTTCGCGGTGATCAGTATGTGAAAGTGCCGAGTCCGAGCAAGACGCTGGGAATGCGGCGGAACAGTGTTCGTCGCTCGGTGCCGCAAGGCCAAGACCGCGAACACGTGAAGCGGATCGTCGACGTGCTCTGCGAACACCAAATGCCGCGTGCGGCGGCCATCGCCCAGCTGGCGCGAGCCACCGGCATGCGCTTGCGCGAGGCCATCTTGGCCGACCTTCCGCGCCTGCGAAGAGAAGCCGAACACTACGAAAAGATCAACATCCAGGATGGCACCAAAGGTGGCCGCGGCGGCGGAACCGCGCCTCGGTGGATCAGGGTGGATGACCATATTCGCGAAGCGCTCAGGTACGCCGAACAGGTCTCTCCCGACGGTAGCCGCAACCTGCTGGCACCGAACGAGAGCTACCTCGATTTCCAACCGAGTGTCATACGCCCCGCCCGAGACATCCTCCATACGCACAACCTCAAAGGCTTCCACGAATTGCGCGCGGCTTATGCATGCGAACGCTATGAGCAGATCACCCATCACCTAGCGCCCATCAACGGTGGCAGGGGCAGGCGCCTCGATCCATGCCTTGATCGAGAGGCACGCTTTCAAATCAGCTATGAGCTGGGACACGGTCGAATCGACGTGGTATCGGCGTACATCGGTGGTCGGGTATGAATAAACCATTCGATATGGAGATCTTCTTGGCTGGGGCACTGACTGGAGCACATGCCACACGAGAACGTCACATCCGCCAGGCCAAGACTATTCAAGCAGCCATTTCTGAACGCTGGAACCGAGATAATCCATGGACATGGCAAAGAAAGCATCTCGTTTGGTTTTTGAACCACCACATGAACTCAAACTCGAAATCGACGCGCTACTACTACCTGCTGACCACAAGCCTGATCACTCTGCGCCTAGGAAAATCCTGGAATTTTCAACGTTAGCCGAATGCCAGCAACTGCGCGCTCTGTATCCCTAACTGGCAGATTGAGCCAGCCAACAATTTGATTGGGATTAGGGCGGACCTCTTGAGCCCCTGAACCTAACCTCTGTTGTTTGATAACCTCTATGTTTTACTGATGGACTGAGGGTTGTAGCTCGAGGCTACAGGCTTCACCTGAGACGTAGAGGCTGAAGGCGGTGATAGACACTAGTCTGGTGGCGAAGCTAAGGGCTGAGAATGCAAGATTGGTTGCCTTGCTGGATGCTCATGGCATCGAATGGCGTCCG
This sequence comes from Pseudomonas fluorescens Q2-87, assembly GCF_000281895.1. Taxonomy (NCBI): domain Bacteria; kingdom Pseudomonadati; phylum Pseudomonadota; class Gammaproteobacteria; order Pseudomonadales; family Pseudomonadaceae; genus Pseudomonas; species Pseudomonas fluorescens. The sequence continues at coordinate 5,985,803 of NZ_CM001558.1, forward strand.
CCTGCTGAGCCAGTCAAGATAGCGATTGTCCAAGCAGAACAATCACAGCAACTCGATACTGATGGAAAGCTTGCCCTATTCCGAAGCTTGTTTCGTGGTAGGACGGACGTTTATCCCATCCGCTGGGAAAGCAAGGCAGGCAAATCAGGATACGCACCCGCTTGCGCAAACGAATGGAAGCCTGGTGTTTGTGAGAAGCCCCGAATTAAGTGTGGCGACTGCGGTAACCGCCAGCTGCTTCCGCTGACCGATGAGGTGGTCTATCGCCATCTGGCGGGCGAAGTGGTCGTTGGTATCTACCCCCTACTCTCTGATGACACTTGTTATTTTTTGGCAGTCGACTTCGATGAGGCCGAATGGCGTGATGATTCCAAAGCTTTTGTACAGTCATGCCATGAGTTGAACGTCCCGGTGGCGCTGGAAATATCGCGCTCAGGCCAAGGGGCTCATGGCTGGATTTTCTTTGAGCGTAATGTTCCTGCCTGCGATGCGCGCCGCCTCGGTGCCGCAATCATCAGTCATGCCTGTGAGCGCACCCGCCAGTTGGCGCTCAGCTCCTATGATCGACTGTTTCCAAACCAGGACTATATGCCCAAAGGCGGCTTTGGAAATCTCATCGCGCTCCCTTTACAAAAGCGGGCCAGGGCCCAAAACAATAGCGTTTTTGTAGACGACTCGCTTGAGCCTCATCCTGATCAATGGGCCTTCCTGGCATCGATTCAGCGCATGAGTCCAGAAGATATCCAGCCCGTTATTATCCAGGCGATGGGTAATCGGGACCCTCTAGGGGTCGCCTATGTCGATGACGACGGTGATGCAGAACCTTGGAAAGATCGTGAATCGAGATCACGTAAATTGACATGCCCGTTGCCTGCTGCTGTCAACATCACGCTGGCTAACTTAATTTACTTTGAAAAGTCGGAATTGCCACAGCCATTGGCAAACCAGCTTGTCCGGCTCGCTGCCTTTCAAAATCCTGAGTTCTACAAAGCTCAGGCCATGCGCATGTCAGTGTGGAACAAGCCAAGGATTATCGGCTGTGCCCAGAACTTCCCCAAACATATTGCGTTACCACGTGGCTGTTTGGATGCTGCGCTGGAGCTTTTAGAGGAAAACGGGGTTACCCCTATTCTTAAAGACGAACGCTTCGCGGGCGACCCCATCGACGTGAGCTTTCTCGGGACCCTGCGTTCTGACCAAGAGGCTGCTGTCAGCGCAATGCTAAGTCATGACACCGGTATCCTCTGCGCACCGACAGCTTTCGGTAAAACAGTGAGTGCTGCTGCGTTGATTGCCGCACGTGGCATTAACACGTTGGTGCTTGTGCATCGGACAGAACTATTAAGGCAGTGGCAAGAGCGCTTGCAGGCGTTCTTGAGAGTCGGGAATGGTGTCGTTGGTACTCTTGGGGGCGGAAAAGCGAAACTTACAGGCATCATCGACATTGCCGTAATGCAGTCGTTATCGCGAAAAGGCGAGATCAGCGATCAGGTAAAAAATTACGGCCAGATCATCGTTGATGAGTGTCATCACCTATCAGCAGTGTCATTCGAGGCACTACTGAGAAGCGCTACAGCGCGGTACGTACTGGGACTCACTGCAACCCCAGTGCGCCGAGATGGGCAGCAGCCCATTATTTTCATGCAGTGCGGACCGATCCGACATTCTGCTGCTCGACCTGCGAGTGCGCCCCATGACCTCTCCGTCGTGCCTCGATTGCTGCCCAAACCAATAGTGGTCCCCGACGGCTTTGGGATTCAGGACGTTTTTCGGCGTCTAGCCGACGACTCTGAGCGGACAGCCAAAATCGTCTCGGAGATTGAGCTGGCGTACAACGAGGGTAGAAAAATTCTAGTGTTAACGGAGCGGACGGAACATGTGGATGCCCTTGAATTAGAATTGAAGCAGCGCGTGCATAACCTTTTCACGCTTCATGGGCGAGTGCCTAAGAAACAGCGAACTTCCCGTATGCATGATCTTGAGTCCCTTCCCCCTGATGCTCCACGAGTGCTGCTGGCAACAGGAAAACTAGTAGGTGAAGGCTTCGATCATCCGCCGTTGGACACGCTGGTGCTGGCAATGCCCATCTCATGGAAGGGTATCCTTCAGCAATATGCGGGACGATTGCATCGATCGCATGCCGAAAAGGCCGACGTGAGAGTGATCGACTTCGTTGACGAGGGTAATGTCGCGCTGATGAGGATGTGGGATAAGCGCCAGGCGGGTTACAAAGCGATGGGCTACCGCATGGCTGATTCCATGGCCACCATGGACCTACTCTAACTCTAACGTGATTGACAGTTGACACAGCAACGGCCCAACTCTCATAGACGAATGACCGGCCGCTGTGGGGGCAACTCCGGCCCTTCGCCGTTAGTCACGTCAAGCAAGATCCTCAGGCGCGCGAGGTCCTTGAGGTAGTTTTAGAGGTAGAATCGCACAGGTCTTTAAGTATTAATCAGCTAACTCAATAACTTATTAGATCGTTCGACTCCTGGTGCCGCACCATACAAAACGAAGCCCTCGCAGAAATGCGGGGGCTTTGTTGTTTCTGATGCTTGAAATTTCCAGAAAACAGATACGACCCACACCGCCTTGTCAGCATCGACAGACCAAACCTTGCTTGCGCGCCTGCTCGTTACAATTTCACGTTAGTGCGACGTTGACGGGTAACCGTCTGGGCAACACATCTTCCTGATGCCATCGCTTAAGGCGATGGTGTCCACCTAAATTTAAGTGGACACCATTTTTTAGCCTTTTTAAGCGGACGCCCATGCCACAAGAACGTCGTTCCTATTCCAAATCCTTCAAGGCCCAAGTCATTGCCGAATGTGCGCAGCCTGACACCTCGATTGCCAATGTCGCTTTGACCCACAACCTCAACGCCAATCTAGTCCATAAATGGATTCGGGTGCATGCGCAGAAAACTCTGGCGCTGCAAACCGCCTTCATCCCGGTCAAGGCAGCGCCAGCGGTGCATCAAGTCCTTTCTGCCACGATTAGGATCGAAGTGCCTCATTCAAAAGGCGTAGTTGTGGTGAGTTGGCCGACAGAAAATGCAGCGTCGTGTTCCGCTTTCCTACGAGACCTGCTTCGATGATCCGCGTCGACTCCATCTGGCTCGCCACCGAGCCCATGGACATGCGCGCCGGCACTGAAACCGCGCTGGCGCGAGTTGTCGCGGTGTTCGGTGCGGCGAAGCCGCACTGTGCCTATCTGTTCGCCAACCGCCGCGCCAATCGCATGAAAGTGCTGGTGCATGACGGCGTGGGGATTTGGCTTGCCGCCCGGCGTTTGAATCAAGGACGCTTCTTCTGGCCGGGTGTGCGACACGGCTCAGAAGTTGAGTTGGATGCCGAGCAACTTCAGGCCCTGGTGCTCGGTTTACCTTGGCAGCGCGTCGGTGCAGGCGGAATCATCTCGATGCTTTAAGACCTGCCATGGCGCGCTTGCCAGCGCAATTGGCCCATCAGTCTGTCGCAGCCATGTGCCCTCTCTGGCAAAATCGGCGGTATGACTTCGCATCCGAATCTCGATCAATTAAACCCTGAAGAACTGCGAGCCTTGGCGGCGCAGTTGATCCAGCGCGTCGAGACGATGGACAAGCAAATTACTCATCACAAGTCGGTCAACGAGAAGCTGGCCCACGAGATCGCGCTGCTCAAACGCTTCAAGTTTGCCAAGCGCAGCGAGCAGCTAAGTCCGGATCAAGCCAGCTTGCTCGACGACTTGATCGACACCGATATCGCCGCCATCGAAGCTGAGCTTGAAGCACTGCAACCCGTGTCTGTCGAAGCCAAAATGCGCCAGCAGCCCAAGCGCGCTGCGCTGCCACCGCAGTTCCCTCGCACTCTGATCCATCACGAACCGGAAAACAGCCACTGCCAATGCGGCTGCGCCCTCAAGCGTATCGGCGAAGATGCCAGCGAAAAGCTCGACTACACACCGGGCGTTTTCACGGTCGAGCGCCATATCCGTGGAAAATGGGCCTGCGAGCAGTGCGAAACACTGATCCAGGCGCCGGTACCGGCGCACGTCATCGACAAAGGCATCCCGACGGCGGGCCTGCTGGCCCACGTCATGGTGGCCAAGTTTGCCGACCATCTGCCGCTGTATCGGCAGGAGAAAATCTTCGGCCGCGCCGGACTGCCTATTGCTCGCTCGACCTTGGCGCAATGGGTGGGCAACTGCGGCGTGCAATTACAGCCGCTGGTTGATGCGCTGCGCGAAGCCGTGCTGACGCACGGCGTCGTCCACGCCGACGAGACGCCGGTACAAATGCTGATGCCTGGCGCTAAGAAAACTCACCGCGCTTATGTCTGGGCCTATGCCACCAGCCAGTTCTGCGATCTGGCAGCAGTCGTTTATGACTTCAGTCCGAGCCGTGCTGGCGAACATGCCCGAGCCTTCCTTGGCCACTGGAACGGCAAGCTAGTCTGCGACGACTTCGCTGGCTACAAGGCAGGCTTTGAACTGGGCGTCACGGAGATCGGCTGCATGGCCCATGCACGCCGCAAGTTCTTCGACTTGCACGCGACCAACAAAAGCCAGATCGCCGAAAAAGCGCTGCACTACATCGGGGCCTTGTACGAAGTAGAACGAGAAGTCCGCGAGCTGGAACCGGGTGTCCGACAGCGAATACGGCAGGAAAAAGCAGCGCCTATTATCGACGCACTTCATACCTGGATGATCGCCCAGAGGCAGCTTGTGCCTGAGGGATCGGCCATCGCCAAGGCATTGGATTACAGCCTCAAACGCTGGATAGCGCTAACGCGTTATCTCGATGACGGTGCTGTACCCATCGATAATAACTGGTGCGAGAATCAAATTCGGCCGTGGGCTCTTGGTCGCTCGAACTGGCTGTTCGCGGGCTCGTTACGCAGTGGTAAACGTGCCGCAGCGATCATGAGTTTGATCCAGTCGGCGCGGCTCAACGGGCATGATCCGTATGCGTATTTGAAGGATGTTCTTACACGCCTGCCGACGCAGCGGGCGAGTGAGATTACCGAGCTGTTGCCGCACAGGTGGGTGCCCGTTTAATCACGCAAGGTGTGTTGGGCGGACGCTTACGTTGACGGCCCCTTACACCCACCTATAATGCACCCCAACACACCCGCCAAGCCTAGGTTGACCCAGTCAGCAAGCTCAAATCGTGCGGGTTTTTTTTGCCTGGAGAAAACTACATGAGGCCCTTCGACAAACCGGCTCTCAGCGTAGAACAGCAATTGGAACTGCTAAAGCAACGAGGCTTGCACATCGCCAACGATGATCGGGCCATGCGTTTTCTTGAAGTGGCCACGCTGTTTCGCCTGAGTCCTTACATGCGCCCTTTTCAAGAGCCAGACCCTGAACATACTTTCAAGCCAGGCAGCACACTGAAGGCAATCGTCGACATCTACCGCTTCGATGGTTCGTTGCGGCGCATTACCATGGACGCCATCGAACGTGTCGAAGTCGCCATACGAGCGACTATCAGCAATCATATGTGCCCAAAGTATGGGGCTGACTGGATAGCTGACTCGTCAGTCTTCTCCTCGTCATACTCACACCCCGATCTGTTGCGTCCGTTGCGGGAGCAAATGAATAAGGAGCGCAGCAAACTCAGACGTGATATTGACCGCATCAAAAAGGGTCGACAAGCCGATGGGCTTCAGCACCAGCGGATCGAAAACCGCATGCGCGACAATTATTTTCGATATTACGGTGCAACCTATGCCCACCCTGAGTTGCCGCCCGCTTGGGCGATCATGGAAGAGCTGAGCCTTGGGACGGTATCTGCTCTCTTCAATGCCATAGGCAAAAGCGCCGACAAGAAAGCTATTGCCACCCGCTTCAGCCTGCCCTTCGAAGTATTAGCCTCCTGGCTACACACGTTGACCTTCATTCGCAACTGTTGTGCTCACCACTCCAGACTATGGAACCGAGAGCTTTCGATTCGACCGTCCTTGCCTAAAGAATGGACCATCCCAACGGCTCCTGCTAACCGACCTCAGCCCAAACAGCGGTTATACATCGTATTGACGATGCTGGCCTACCTAACCGACTTGATCAGCCCAGACAGCCAATGGAAGCTTCGCCTGGCCGAAATCATGGATCGGCAGGAAGTGGATTATTTGAGACTCATGGGGTTTCCAGATAAATGGAAGGATCAGCAGCAATGGCGCCGAGCGTAAAAAGCTAGAAACAGAACAGGATTAATGTTTTGAGTTCCGCTGCGAGGACAACGCCAGGGAGTTGGTGTCCGGTCTGTAGGGACAAGTCCAACTCCCGGTTTTCCTACCCCGTGCATGGCCGCCACCCAATCCCGTAGGAAGGACGGTTGCGGCTCTCACAGTCAAGGAGCCAGGCAATGCCGAATCCGCAAGACCTCAAAACCGTAGGCCTAACCTTCTTCTCCTACCACGCCGACCGCCCTCTCTTTCGCGTCAACAGCGGCATACCCGTAGGCGAAGCCCTAACCCACGCTTCCAACCTCCTCCACGTTGCCAAGGTCCTGGCCGAGGGCGCGGCGATGATTCGAGGTACGGATCGTTATGCCTGGGCTTCACTCAGACCAACCGAGCCCCGCCATCGATGTTCAACGTGGCGCCGTTCATAAACGTATTGGTCATCAAGAAAACGGTAGCCGCGCCTGCTTCAGCGGCGGTGCCCACACGATGCAACGGCAACGCTTGTTCCCATGCGCGGACGTACGCATCGCGCCCCTCGCCCAGGGCTTTGCTGAAAATGGGGGTGTTGATCGGGCCTGGGGACAGGGTGTTGACGCGAACGGGCGCCAGTTCCAGAGCCAAGCCACGGGCCAGTGCTTCCATGGCTGCCGAAGCAGCAGCGAGCACAGCGGTGCCGTGGGCATTGGGCCGATCGGCCAAGCAGCCGGAGACAAAGGTGATGGAACCGTCCTTGGACAACCGATTGCCGAGCGCGCGAATGGCGTGCACAGAGGCCCATATCCGCTCTTCAAACGCCCGGCGCAGGTGATCGATTTCCGCATCCAGCACCTTGCCCGCCACAAATGTCCCGGCGAGTAGAACCAGATGATCCACGTGTGGGATGTCCGCCAAGGCGGCATAGATGGCTTCGCTATGGGTGACATCAGCGGCACGCCAGCCGGCGAGCCCGTGCTCCAGGGCTGCTTGTTCGGCACGTTCGGCGTTGGAGCCGATTACTATCACGAGTGCCCCGGCAGCTTTGGCTTGAATCGCCGCGGCTAAACCAATGCCGGACGTGCCGCCGAAAATCACCACGGTGCGGCCTTCCAATTGGGCTGGAAGCGGTTGGGTAAATGCGTTTTGTGTAGCTGTGGAATGGGTCATGGTCTCTCTCCTTGAACGCCCTGATGGCGTCGATGGGCAAAGACTAAAGGCGCGAGCCAATATTGATAATTAGGGCATAAGTCGCTTTACTGATGCCATGAAGGAACAAATTGGGTTGGACCGCCTTACAGGTCTCATTGCCTTTGCTCGCGCAGCCTCCTTGGGCAGCTATACCGCTGCAGCGCGCGATTTATCGGTGTCGCCGTCTGCCATCAGCAAGAGCGTGCAACGCCTGGAGCAGCATTTCGAGCTGAGTTTGTTCAGCCGTACCACCCGCTCGCTCACTCTGACAGCGGAAGGACGAGACCTGTACGAACGAGCGTTACGGATTTTGCGCGAGGTGGAGGACATTGAGCAGGCTGCTGCTGCCTCGCGCGCTGAGCCCTCCGGCACCTTGAAAGTGACAGCGCCACCACCTATCGGACTGAACATATTGGCGCCGGCGATTCCCAGGTTTCGCCAGCGCTACCCCAAGCTCGCCATCGACCTGCGCTTGGGCGATCAGTTTGCGGACATCGTCGAGCAAGGCATCGATGTGGCCGTGCGCGTGGGCGACCTGACCGACTCGCGACTCATCTCTCGTAGACTGGGGCCGCATCGAATTTGCGCTTTTGCCTCGCCAGCCTATTTAGCCGAACGCGGCACGCCGCTGGAGCTCAGTGATCTGGCCGACCACGACTGCGTGAATTTTCGCTACCAGAGTTCGGGCCAGGCGTTGCGCTGGCCATTCAGCGTGGGAGATCGAATAGTGGAAATCGCACCCGACGCCTCCATCATCATCGACGCCAGCGATGCGGTAGCCGCGGTGCTCGCAGCGGGCGGTGGCATTGGCATTTCACCCACCTATGTCGCGGCGCCTTATGTCGCTCGGGGAGAACTGAAGCCGCTCTTTCCACAGTTCGCCGTCGACCGCTCCTCCATCACAGCCTTATGGCCTGAAAGCCGCCGGGCAAGCCCGAACGTTAAAGCGTTTGTAGGTTTTCTGAACGAGCTGTTTCCCACCCCCACGGCGTGGGACGAGATCGTAGCAAAGGGCGCCCTGAACTCCATCTAAAGTGTCCGCTTCCAGCTCATTACAGGAAGAAGGGCTGCTTCGCAGCCCAGCGGGAGCAAGCTCCCTCGACACGTGGAATATTCATTGAATCATTCCCCGTGGATAGCCGGGCGGATCATGCACCCAGGCGATAGGTGGACTGAACCAATCCCGAAGGAAAGCTGCGACTGGATACCAGCTTCAATTCAACGTCCTGCTGAAGGGCCCCGAACAACGGTCTACCCGATCCGATCAGCACAGGAACCGTGGTGATCACCATGTCGGCGACTAATCCATCACGCAGGAATGACTGCACCACTTGCCCGCCGTCGACATAGACTCGACGTACGCCCTGCGTCGCCAGTTCCTCCATCACGTCCCTGGGTGAGAGGTGGGAGAAACGCACCTTACCCTTCAGCGCCTCGGGCACCGGCGAATTCGCCAGTTGTTCAGACAGCACCACCACGGGCCTTTCATAGAACCAAGTGTCAAAGGTCAGTACCTTCTCGTAGCTTCCCCGCCCCATCACAATCACATCCTTGTCAGCAATGAAGTCTGAGTAGCCATGGTCCTCGGTTGGATCGTCGCGTTGCAAAAGCCAGTCGATGTCACCATCGGGCCGGGCGATGAAGCCATCCAGACTGGTGGCGATGAAAACGTGGGCAGTGGTCATCAGAATCTCCTTGCGGTGCGTGATCAAAAGCCGAATGAGAGGCCTTCCTTGTGTTCTGCCGCTCCGGGGTACGGCACGCAAAGAAAGGTACAGCCCTAATAGTTCTGGACTACGCTCTCCCGTTTACCACTGGGCACGAGGGCGTTGCCTTGTGTGGAACACCCCAAGAATTTGAAGCCGATCACCGAGTACCCGATAGGGAATGAGATAGGACCAATTAGGAACTGCCCATTCCCGTGTGTTCTTTACTCGACCTTCACGGCCCATGGTTGGGAATTGGGCCAACCGTTCTACGCTGGCAAAGATTGCATCGGAAAAGTCGTCAGCAGCCTTGGGGGTTTCAAGGGCTATGTAACTGGCTTCGTCTTCCAGGTTTTTAAGGGCTTTTTCCAGCCACTCAACCCGCATCCCTGCTCCAGCGTCGGGAACGCATCGCGGCTACTTGACCATCGGAGGCGAACTTACCTTGATCGGCCTCCTCTACCGCCAGCTCGATTTGTGCGGTCAACGCCTTCTCGTGCTCGATGTAATCACGAAGAACGTCCATCGCCAAATAGCTCACTGTTTGGCCATTCGTCTTGGCCAGATCAGAGAGTGAGTTCGAAAGGTCTTCCGGCAGGTTCAGGGAAATCCCGGTCATGACAGCCTCGATAGTGAGCGTTTGTTGAGCATCTTACACCGGCAAGAGCCCGCTTAAATTAGCAGGTCGTCGCGAGATACTTCGGGGCACTGTAGGAGCGGGCCTCAATCCGTCCGGCTGGAGCTTGGGGGTTTGGGCATGGATAAGAAGCACCGCTCCGCAGCCCAACGGGAGCAAGCGCCCTCGCCACGGGTTCTGGGGATATTCACCTTATCGCTCCCCCCGCCGATAGCCTCAAATAAGAACATCGTCCGCCCCAGGGCTCTGCTGTCACTCGACTACACTTGCCCAGAAATCACCGCTCCAGGAGCAGTAAGCGATGAAGATCCGCACCAAAGTCATAGGCTCGGGGTTGGTCAGTCTTTCTTTTGCGCTGTTGCTCGGTGGCATCGGGTTGTGGGGTTATCACTCCATGTCCGAGGCCCTGGTGCAGAGCGAGACCAGTATTTCGGCCATGCGCAAGCACATGGAGGCGGACATGATGCACGACGCCATTCGTGCCGATGTGTTGGCCGCTTTGTTGGTGGTGCGCGGGGATGCTCAGGGGGCCAAGGATGTGCTGGAGGCGTTTGACGAGCATTCCCAGCGGATGCGCAAGGTTATTGCCGAGAACGCCGAGGCGAAGTTGCCGGGGGCGGTCGCTCAGGCGATTACTGAGTTGAAACCACAAGCCGATACCTACATCGAGAAAGCCAAGCAGGTGATCGGCAAGGCGTTGAGCGGTGCCCAGGATGGTCATGCGTTGCGAGCCGAGTTCGACACGGCGTTTTCAGCCTTGGAGGAGCGCAACGAGGCGGTCAGCGAACTGATCGAAAACCAGGCGCAGACGTCGCGCGAGCATCAGGACAGCAGCATCCAAACTTCACAAAGTTGGTTGGTCATTACCTTGCTGGCCACGTGCGTGGCGTTGGCGCTGTTGTCGTGGAGCTTGCTCAAGGCGGTGCTCACGCCGCTGAACAAGATCATCCTCAATACCCAGGCGATTTCCCAGGGAGATTTGCAGCGGTCGATGGGAGCGCAAAGCAAGGATGAGCTGGGCCAGTTGCAAGGGGTGATCGAGCAGATGCAAACGAATCTGCGGCAGATGATCGCCACGATCCGTGGCCAGAGCGACGAGTTGAACGGCACGTCGCGGAATCTGGGCGACACGGCGCGGCAGATCGTGGCCAGTGCCGATCAGCAGGCGCAGAGTGCGACCAGCATGGCCGCGAGCATGGAGCAGATGATGGCGAACATCAGCCAGATCCATCAACACGCCGACAGCGCCCGGACGATTTCGGCGCAGTCCGAACAATTGGCTAGCAGCGGCGGGCAGGTGATTCTCGGGGTGGTGGAGGGCATGAACCGGATCGCCGAGGTGGTCAACCAATCTTCCAGCAAGATCACGGCGCTGGATGCGTCCTCCGAAGACATTCATTCCATCATCCAAGTGATCAAGAGCATCGCCGAGCAAACCAACTTGCTGGCACTCAACGCGGCCATCGAGGCCGCGCGTGCCGGCGAGGCGGGTCGCGGTTTTGCGGTGGTGGCCGATGAAGTGCGCAACTTGGCGGCACGCACCACTCAGTCCACCCAGGAAATCACCGCGATGATCGAGCGCATCCAGACCAGCGCCCGGGATGCGGTGGCGAATATGCAGGCGTGCGTCAGTCGGGTGGACGAAGGCGTGAACCTGGCCCAGCAGGCCGGGGTGTCCATCAGCGAAATCCGCACCGGCGCCCGGCATGCCGCCGAGGTGGTGGAAGAAATTTCCCAGACCATTGCCGAGCAATCGAAGGCCAGCGATGAAATGGCCCAGCGGGTCGAATCGATTGCCGAGCAATCCCGGAAAAATACCCGCTCGATCCACAACCTGACGCAAACGGCGGATCAACTGAATGACGCGGCGGGGTCGATGCAGGCTTCGGTACAACAGTTCAAGATCTGACCAGATGCCCGTGGCGGGGGCGCTTGCTCCCGCTGGGCTGCACTGCAGCCCTCCTTCACACCTCGCTCACCTCGAACACAAACGATATCTCCCGCTTCTGGGCACTCCAGACGTACCGAATATGCTTGCCTTGCACCGGAATCGACACCGCCGGTGGGCGAAAAGCGGCTACGCATTCGTGGCCGGGCAGGCGAACGCTGTTGTAGAGCAGCCCCCAAGACAAAGTTTCGCGCAGTTGTCGGGCGAACACTTGGGACGGACCGTAGGCGGCAGGGTCCGGATTGTGGAGGTGCGGGTAGTCGTGGCGGATGTCGTGCAGGGGTTTGACGACCTTGTTGACATAGGTGCGCATGGTCAATTCGAGGTCGGGCTCGTTGGTCGCCCCAAGGAATCGCGCCTGGTGATAGCAGGTTTCGGCGATAGCGGCTTCCTGGCTGCTGGCGGCATAGTAGACGCCGAAAGTGCCGTCGCTGAAGCGGCTGCTTTTGCCGATATGGGTAAACGCCGCCATCACGGGCGAGGAGCCGGGCCCGGAAACCCGGTCTTCGGGGCGCACCCGCGACAGCACGCCGGCTTCAGCCATGAGCCGATCATTGGTCAATGCTTCAAGGGCATAGGCAGTGGCCAGGTCCTCGGGGTCGAGCACGTCTTCAAACAATGTGATCGGCGGGAAGCTGCTGTTGACGATCCGATAGGCCCGTTTCCATTGCGGATCCACCAGCGGTGGCGTCATCAACCGCGCACTCCGTCCAGATAGCGCCGTACATCGGCGATGTCCACCACTCGTCCGGCCAGCATGTAGGTCAGCGCCGACTGGCCGTTGAACGGCGCAGCGGTGTTAGGGCTGCTGACCCATTGATAGGCACGGTCCCGACTGTTGCTGAAGATAATGCTCAGCGCCTTGTGAATACCCATCAGATAGGAAATACGCTCAAGGGTGTCGCGAGGCAGCCGTACGTTTTCCGGCAATTGTTTGTACTTATAGAAAGTCGTGTTTCCAACCTTGCCCAACAATATGCGCTGCTGCTCGACAGTGCAGCCCCAAAGCGTCATGAGATTGAAGAAGAATTTCAACGCGACTCGACCCGCGTCCGGGGAATCCAATTGTTGCTGTGCGTTGAGGGCAATCGAGGAAGTGGCCATGGGATTTGGGCTCCGTTGTTACGGGTGACGCCTAAATAGTAGTACACATATGGATGTAAATTAAGTTTTTATTCGCAAGCGAACAGTCTTTATCAGCCAAAGATGATTTACGCGACGTACTACACACTCCAATACACACCGAAACGGCATGAACGCTAAATGTTGCATAAGCTCCAAAGATCGCCTGCCGGAGCTTTTCGGCACAAAATCGCGACAACCGAGCCAAGGTGCATGATGATAGCCAACACGCACTCCCTGGCACGGGCCAGGTGCACAACAATAGCGAGCCCACTTAAGCAGAGGGCATTACCTCATGGATAGCAGAACCCTACGCAACCTCATGCGCATCGTGCAGACCGGTTCGTTGTCGGCTGCGGCCGAGCATTCGTGTCTTACGGTGCAGGCCCTGGCGGCGCAGTTGAATAAAGTCGAGGAGCAGTTCGGTTTCCGGTTGTTCCGGCGCTCGAACAAGGGCCTGACGTTGACGAGCCAAGGCTCGGAACTGACGCCTTTTATGGATCAGGTGCTGATCGCTACCCGGCAATTGGAAGAGAAAGTCGCGGCGCTCAAGACGCCTCGGCAACGCACGCTCAAGGTGGCGCTCAATACCACCCTGCCAACGGACTTCAACCGACGGATGATCGATCGATTGATCGGCGTCTTTCCCCAGTACCAGTTGGAGTTCAGTTACGCCGAGTCGATGGAGAACCTGAGCAAGCTCAAGAACGAAGCGTTTGACCTGGCGATCCTGATCGGCCAACAGCAAAGCGGCTTTTCCAGTATCACCATGCCGGATGTGCAGGTGCGGGTGGTCGGCGCCCATTGTGGCGACGAAGACGATTCCCTTGGCTTGCTCGGTGACAAGTTCCAGGTGCGTCCGGCAGAAGAATGTCCGTATTCCCACAGCTTTCTTCGCTTTTTGGATGCCGGCCTGGGTGAATATGGGTCAAGCCAGCGGATGGTCTATTCCTGCAGTGAAACCCTGACGTTGTCGTTGATCACTCAGCTCGACGGCCTGGGACTGGTGTCCCGGGAGGCGGCGCTGCGCAACGGGCTGACGATTTTCCCGGACTTCGAGGATTTCCTTGAAGTTCGCCTGACAGTGAACAATCCGGAGTTGTCTAGCCAGGCCCTGCACGATGTAGTGGATTTGCGGCTACAGGAAGGAACCGAGCGCGATGTACGCCGCCGTGCCCACCGCCACACTGAGAAACAGGTTGCGACTGAAATACGCACATAACAGCGTCGGGATCGCGGCGTAAAACTCCGGGCGGTCGAGCTGTATTCGCTGATCCTTGATCAGCAGCGGGGTCAGGCTGATGGCAGCGACGATCGCCACCGGCAGGTATTCCAGCGCGCGGGCGACAAACGGCGGCCAGTGTTCGGTATTGACCTGCAAAGGCAAGGCCCGTGGCAGGAAGGTCACGGCCATCATCAGGGCCACCACCAGGATCAGGAACGTTTGGTCAGGCATACGCCCACCCCGCAGCCAACGAACGTGGCAATGAAGACGTTGAACGGCGAACTGCCCAGCAGGCTCAGCACGCCCATGCAGACGACTGCCGCCAGGGCGGCGATCAGTTTGTTACGGGTATTGCACAATGAGACCAGCACGTAGAGCATCATCGCGGTCAGGGCATAGTCGAGCTGGTACTTGATCAGGTGCGCCGCGTATTGCGCACAAACGGCGCCCAACAAGCCACCCAGCACCCAGGACGTGTGGCAAAACAGGTTGAAGCCAATCAGGTAGCGCACGCTCACAGGCGCCCCACTGCCCAGCTTGACGCTGTGGAAGGCAAAGGATTCATCCGTCAGCCCCGCCGCGTAGCACCAACGCTCGAAACGACTCAGCCCCAATGCCCGCAACGCCTTGGCCATGTAGACGGACATGAGCATGTGCCGTGCATTGATCAGGAAGGTGGTGAGCACGATGGTGGTCAGCGACGCGCCGCTGGAGATCAGTGCCAGCGCCGCAAACTGCGACGCGCCGGCATAGACAAACAGGCACATCGCCACGGGTAACCACAAAGGCAGCCCGGCGTTGACCGCCATCAGGCCGAACACAAACGAAACCGTAAAATAACCCGCTACCACCGGACTGGCTTCAGCGAAGGTACGCGAGGCTTGTGGTTCGACCGCCAGCGGTTGGCTGGAAGTCTTGTTCATAAATCCCTCTCGAAGGTAATTTCACCCCGAGGCTCGCAGAACCCCTGGGCAGCCCAAAAGCGCTTGCCGGCCAGATTAGCATCGTCGACAAAAAGGAACATGCGCAGCACGCCGACCCGCTTCATGTCAGCCGATGCGGCTTCCACCAGGCGCTGGCCCAGGCCGCGGGTGCGATGGAGCGGGCTCACGGCCAGGTGATTGATGGTGCCACGGGTGCCGAGCATGCCGCCAATCACTGCCCCGACCACTTCTCCACTGGCATCGATGGCCAGGTACGCGGTGGTGGTTTCTTGCAACAACACACCGCGCAGGAACCGCGCATCCTGCCATTCACAGAACGACACTTCGTCGAAACCGCGGAAAAACCGCTCCAGGCGCTCGGCATCCCTGACCATGGCCCGACGCAACAGAACCTGCTGTTGCCCCGCGTCGTCCATGGGTTCGAGCTGTTCAGCGAACAATGTCGAAAGCGGTCCCGGGCCGCGAGAAGGAAATCGCCAGGATCTGCCTGAACGCCATCTCATGGCCGTGGGTGTTGCGGGCCGGAGTGACGTAATGGCGCATGTCGCGATCGAGGAAGAACGTGGTGTCGAGGATGTCCTCGTAGGTCGTCGCCGCCAGTTGCTCTTCCTGGGCGGTATACAGCCGGCTCTCTGCGCCAGCCACGTTATGACGGCCCCAGAAGTGCACACCGCTGAAAGGATACCCGTCGCAATGAATCCCTTCGGGGGTGATCTCCAGCTGTTTGCCCGGCTTGATCTCGATGCGAATCTGATGAATCTGGCATTGCCAGATTTCGTCGTGCAATTCCGGCGGCAGAACATTCTTGTAAACGTCGAAGTCCGTGTCGATCAGGCTGCGCATGACGGGGGAATTGATCACTTCGTTGGAAAAATCCTCGAAGTGCCGCTCCAGTCCGCCGACATAGCTGTTGTTGGCTTTGGACTGCACATAGGCCCGGTGTTCGAGCTGCTTGAGCTCACGGGTCGTCGGGTTGTATTCGAAGTCGCTGTAGCGGCGAAAACGCATGCCTGACTCGGCCTGGCCGTAATAGCTGTCGGGCTCCATGTTTTCCCAGCTTTTGGTCAGCCGGACAAAATCGCCGAAATGACCGTAGAGATTGAAGTCTCCACCGCGGACGTTGACGAATTTGTCACGTCTTAGCGCTTCGCCTACTTCCCTGTTCAGAACGATCATTTTTCATAGGTCTCCGCTGCGTTGAGCGGCCTAATCTAGTAGGTGCAGGATTTACGTCCATGAGAAAGTATTTGAAGCATTTCAAGCCCTGCTTGAAACGGAGGCTGAAGATCTATCAATAGAACTTTTTCTATGGAAAACAGAGGGATTTTGCGGTGCTTTTGCCGCTAAACGTTAAAAACCCCCGAGCTTGCGGTCGGGGGTTTTAATCAGGCGCTTATAACGCGATCAAGCATCAAAAGACATTGATCGGGTAGTCCACGAACACCCGCAGTTCGTTACCGCTGACGTTGTACTCGCTGGATTTCTGCGACACACGCAGCACGGAACTGCGCAACCTTACGCTCAGATCCTTGGCCGGTCCGCTCTGGACCACGTATTTGAACTGGTTGAAGATCTCGCGCTCGGTCCCGCCTTCGCTGGTGGAGGTAGTGATGTTGTCACCCCGTACATAAGCGACGTTATAGGTCAGGCCCGGTACGCCGAAGGTGGTGAAGTCCAGGCCATAGCCCAACTGCCAGCTGCGCTCGTCCTCGGCGTTGAAGTCGGACCAGTACGAGTTGGCGAGGTAGATGGTGTTGCCGCCATCACCCACACGGTTCTGATCGCGCTGATAACCGCCATAGGCGTAGCCCAGGTTGCTGTCGCCGGTGCTGCGCTGGTGGGCAAGCGTGAAGCTGTGCGGACCTGTGGCGAAGGTGGCGGCCAGGCTCCAGATCTTGTTGTCGTCGCCGGTGACGTCGTTTTCGCGAACGTAGCTGTTGTCCAGCTTGGTGCGATACCCGTTGAAATCCAGGGTCAGGGACTGATCCTTGGCCAGCGGGAACACATAGTTGGCGTTCACATATTGCTTCTTCAACACGTCTTCGACGTCCGAGGCATAGAGCGAAGCCTTGAACTGCTCGGTGAACTGATAGCTGCCGCCCAACACGTTGATCGACTTCAGGCCACCGCTGTCGCGGCCTTCGGCGCTCTTACGCGACTCGGCAGTGAAACGGCCAGCGTTCAGTTCCAGGCCTTTGATCTCTTTGGAGGTGATCAATGTGCCGGTGTAGCTTTCCGGCAACAGGCGCGAGTTGTCATAGCTCAGCACCGGCAGGGCCGGCATCTGGTCGCCATAAGCCAGCACGGTATTGGAGACGCGGAATTTGACCGCTGCACCGAACTTGGACAAGTCATCGGCCGCATTGCCGCTGTCGCCTCGCTTGAAGAAGTCGATGCCTTGTGCCCCGCTACGGCCCTTGCCGCCGTCCAGACGCAATGCGTACAGGCCGAAGGCGTCTACACCCACGCCCACCGTGCCTTGGGTGAAGCCGGACGAGAACGTTCCGATGGCCGCCTGGCCCCATTCGGCCTTGTCTTTGTTGCCGTCTTTGTAGTCGCGGTTGATGTAAGCGTTGCGCAACAGCACTTTCAAGCTGCTGTCTTCAACGAACCCCTTAGACTCAGCCTGGTCGTTGGCCATGGCGTGTGTCGAGCTCAAAATCCCCAATGCGATCAGACCGATGCGCTTGTTCAACATGATTATTTTCCTTATACGGGTTGATACGCACTGCGGCGGGCAGCCGAAACGGCGCTTTTTGCGCTCTTTTCCGGACTCTTGCTCCTGAAATAATGAAAAGGCCCGCCCACGAATATTCGTGTCGGGCCTTTTTATTATTTAAGAGTCATGGCTGTTAGCCACAGGCGTAGGACGAATGCTAGTCGCGCCGTCAATAGCGTGTCAATTTCGTGAATCGTCTGTAATTAGGCGAAAAACGTCTAACAACCTATCAAAGGGAACAGCCATCCAGGCCACAGGCCAGCGCAGCAGCCGGTGCCTGAACCGGCAGGGCTTGCGCCAGCCATTGGGCGAACGCCTCGGGCTTGCCGAACCACTGGCTGACGTCGATCAGCGTGAACCGGCCATCGCGCTCCAAGGCAAAGGTCGGGAAACCTTGCCCACCAACCTTCGCCAACAAGGTACGGCTGGCCTTGATATGGCCCTGCACATCAACCGCGTCCAGCGTCGCTTGAAACGTGCGTGCCTCAAAGCCGATGGATTGTGCAAGCGCCAGCAGGACGGCTTGGTCGGCGATGCGCCGACCCTCGACGTAATGGGCGGTTTGCAGGTGCCCCAGCAGCTCCAGGCCGCGCCCGCCAAGTTGCTCGGCAGCGAGGATCGCCGCAATTGGCGGTGCCGAGTCGAACACCGCGCTGTCATCGCGTAGCAAGCCTTCATAATAAGCATGGCCAAACGGTTGCCCAGTGTATTCAGCGATACGCCGGTCGTGGGGCATCACGTAGTTGCGCAACTGTGGCGAGACCTGTTGGCGATTGGCTCCGGTCATCATGCCACCGCCATGCAGGATTATCGGCAACACAGCACCGGCGGCCTCCACCAAGGGCTTGGCGCCGTAGCACCAGCCGCACAACGGATCGTAGATGTAATGTAGGGTGCTCATGGAAACTCCACTGGCCGTCAAGATTCGAGGGCAACAGAGTAGCCCCGCAGGCTTTGCGGAAAAACGCCGAAATGGTGTCCAGTCTGTTTCATGTATCGGTCAAATGCGCCGCTTGGGTGGATGACCACCTCCCACAAGGGTTTGGTGTCGATTCGGGAATCTCTTCGCATAAAAAAAGCGCTGCCATCCCGGCCAGCGCTTTTTATCAATCCGTCGAATTCTTATCCTTGCATCACATCCCACAATGCTTCGAGCTCTGCCTCGCTGAACAGGCCAGCAGGGTAACGCTCGACAATCATCAGGCGCGGATCAGGTTCTCTGATCTGACGCGTTCCGTTGGACTTCAACCACTGCGCCACAGCTTGAAGCGACTCACCATTGACGGCCAAGGGATGGCATGTGCTCTCGCTTATCATATTCATTCCAGCGACCCTCCTGGTTGATGAGCGGCCAATTTATCCAAGGGTTATGACAAAACAACTCAGCTCCGCTCCCTGGGACTGTCGGCAAACAGATACAAGAGCTATGCCAATGTTATTGGCAACGCCAATAAACAGGCGCAAAAAACCCGCGCCCCAATCGGGCCGCGGGTTTGCTGGTGTGGATCCAAAAGCGCCGGTCTAGAACCGGCGCGATGGATATCAGCTGGTTGTTACATCGACACTCAATTTGCCCGGGGCGCAGGCTGTTGTTGGGTAAGGCAATGGATATTCCCGCCCCCCAGTAACAATTCGCGACCTGGCACCATGACCACTTCGTGCTGCGGGAACAGGCCCTGCAGGATGGCCATGGCCGGTGCGTCCAGGGGATCGTCAAAACTTGGCGCGATGATGCCGCCGTTGACGATCAGGAAGTTCACGTAGGAACCGGCCAGCCGCACGCTCGGGTTGCGCTCTTGGGAACCTTGCACCGCGTCGACGCCGGCGCACTCCTCTTCGGTGGCATACAACGGCCCCGGGATCGGCATTTTATGCACGATGAATGGGCGCCCCTTGGCATCGGTGCTGTTTTGCAACACATCCATCGCGGCGTGGCAGCGACTGTAGTTCGGGTCCTGCGGGTCATCGGTCCAGGCAAGCAGCACTTCGCCAGGGCGGACGTAGCAGCAGAAGTTGTCCACATGGCCGTCGGTTTCGTCGTTGAACAGGCCATCCGGCAGCCAGATGATCTTGTCCACCGCCAACTGCGCGCTGAGCACCGCTTCGATCGCTTCGCGGCTCAGGTGCGGGTTGCGATTACGGTTGAGCAGGCATTCCTCGGTGGTGATCAGGGTGCCCTCGCCATCGACGTGGATAGAGCCGCCTTCAAGCACAAAGCCTTCGGTACGGTAACGTGGGCTGCGCTCGATCTCCAGGATCTTGCCGGCCACTTGCGAATCGCGATTCCACGGCGCATACAGACCACCGTCGAAACCACCCCAGGCATTGAAATCCCAATCGACGCCGCGCACTTCGCCGTTGTTATTGATCACGAACGTGGGGCCGGTATCGCGGACCCAGGCGTCGTCGCTGGACATTTCCACCAAGCGGATATTGGGCACATCAAGCCGCGCCCGGGCATTTTCGTACTGCGCCGCCGACACCGCCACGGTCACGGGTTCGAAGCGGGCGATGGCCTTGGCCACCGCCGCGTGGGCCGCCTGCGCGGGCTTGCCGCCCAGGCGCCAGTTATCCGGACGCTCGGGCCAAATCATCCAGACCTGGGTCTGGGCCGCCCACTCGGCAGGCATGTGGAAACCGTCCGCGCGGGGCGTGCTGTGCAACGTAGTCATGAATCAGGACTCCAGTGAGCCATCGAAATCATCTTCTGAGCGATGGGCAGAGTGGACTTTATAGCCGATAAAAATCGGCTATAAAAGGGAAAAATACGCAGGACTTCCTGCTACAGCCTAAAAAAATATCGACAAAAATCGGCTAAAGCTCACCGCAACACCTCTGTGAAAGCGAGCTGGCTCGCGATAGCGGTTGGTCAGTCAGATAATTATTGACTGAAAAATCGCCATCGCGAGCAAGCTCGCTCGCTCCCACCTGGATGGGGTAGGGATCTGCTACAGCCCCTCCTCCAGCACCTTCGCCAGCATATCGACGAAGAAGTCGACGCTCTGGCGCGAAGTGACCATGGGCGGCTTGATCTTGAGGATGTTCAGGTAATCGCCCGTGGGTTGCATGAAGATGCCCAGCTCGCGCAAGCGGTTGCACAGCGCCGTGGTTTCTTCGGTGGCCGGCTCCAAGGTGTCGCGGTTGCGGATCAACTCCACACCCAGGTAAAACCCGGAACCATGCACCGCGCCGACCAATGGGTAGCGATCGATCAAGGCTTCAAGCCGAGCCTTGAAATGCCCGCCGACCACTTTGGCGTTTTCCCAGAGTTTTTCTTCCTCCATGACGTCCAGCACCGCCATGCCGATCTGACAACTGACCGGGCTGCCGCCAGCGGACGAGAAGAAGTAGCCCTCGGCTTCCAGCGCCTCGGCGATTTCCCGCCGGGTGATGACGGCCCCCAACGGCTGGCCGTTGCCCATGCCCTTGGCCATGGTGATGATGTCCGGCACCACGCCTTGCTCTTCGAACCCCCAGAAAAACTCGCCCATGCGCCCGTAGCCGACCTGGACCTCATCGGCGATGCACACCCCGCCACGCTCGCGCACCAGGGCGTAGACCTGCTTCAGGTAACCGGGCGGCAGCGCGATCCCGCCTGCGTTGCCGTACACCGGCTCGCAAATGAAACCAGCGAGCTGGCGTTTGCTTTCGGCGATTTTCGCCAAGTTATGTTCGACGCTGCGCACATAATCCGGCGCGCTGTCGGGGCCACGGAATTCGCCACGATAGGTATTGGGAGCAGTCACCGGATGCACCCAGTCCGGACGACTGCTCAGGGCCTTGGGGTTGTCGGCGATGGACGTCGACACCGCATCGGCCGCCACCGACCAACCGTGATAGGCCTCCAGCACACTGAGCATGTCCCGTCCGCCGCTGTAGGCCCAGGCCAGGCGGATTGCCAGGTCGTTGGCCTCGGTGCCGCTGTTGACCAGGAATACCCGGTCCATGTTGGATGGCGACAACGCCAGCAGGCGTTCGGAAAAATCGGCGATGGCCGCATAGTGGAACCGCGAGTTGGTATTGAGCAGCGACCACTGCCGCGCGGCGACCGCCGCCATGCGCGGATGGCCGTGCCCCAGCACCGCAACATTGTTGAGCATGTCGAGGTAGGACCGGCCCTGCATGTCGATCAGGTGATTGCGCCAGCCGCGCTCGATGCGTGGCGGGTCGATGTAATAATGCTTCTGGGACCGGGCAAAACTGGCATCGCGGCGGGCCAGCAGCGCATCCGGATCGATCTCCGGTTCAGCATCGCAAGCCAACCCCAACAACACCGCCGGAGACGGGCACAACGCCTGCCAGGCAGCGGCCCTGGATGGCGTGCAGAACAGCGGCGGGTTCAATTGAGCTCCCCGGCACAACTGCACTTGCAATGGCCCCGCCACTTCGCCCAGCACCTGACCCTTGACCAGCGCCGCCCCGGAATGCAGCGGCGACGTCACGCCCCACAACCGTACGCTGAGCTGGGCGCTGTCCAGTTGCAGCATGCCGTCGGCCGACTTGTGCACGACCCCGGCGAACGGTGATTCGAGGGGCGTGCCAAGCGGTACGTTCAGTTCCACGTGCAACGGATAGGTATCAGGCTCAACGGCGCTGTCCGGCCGAGTGCGAGACAAGCGGTACTGCCCGTAGCGGCTGGCGGCCAATCCGTGAATCGCAGCGGCTTCGCTCAACAAGCGCCGGTCGACGTCCGGTTGCTCCCAGTTGCCGGCCTCGAAATGCGGGCTCAACACGCCCAGGTCAATCAGCGCAAATTCGCGGCCGACCAGGGTTGGCAGCAGCGGTGCGAAGCCTTCGCTGGCAATGGCGGGCAGGCTGTGGCCTGCGGCGCTGAGAATCGCCGCTTCCATCAGCTCGAACGGCACCGAATGGGCGACACGAAAGATTTCCCATTCATGGGCCAAATTATCGCGGCTGTACTGGTTGTCCGGGTCGATGGAAACCTGCTGTTCGCCGCTGAGCACCAATACGGCGGCGCGCGCCACGATCAGCGGCCAAAGCGCCAGTAGTTCCTGGCGCTGCAACGGATTGACCGCGTGATAGGCCTTGATTGCCGGCAAGATAAAGAACGGATCACCGTCGGCATGATGCAGCAGGGCGGCGCAGGTCACCGACAGGTCAGTGATGCGCCAAGTGCGAACCAGGTCGCCGAAATCAATGACGCCCTGCATCTGCCACTGGCGCTGGGCATCGCGCTGCCAGACCACATTGTCATCGGTAACGTCCATGTGGATCGCCTGCACCGGCAGGCTGGCCTTGAGCGGCAGCAAGCGCCGCTCGGCCTGTTCGGCGGTCTCGGCGATCAGCGTGCGCCGTGGCTCGTCCTGGATCACCGGTAGCAGATGGCCGATCAACGCATTGGCATGACGGGCGTCCCATTGCAGCGTGCGCTCCAAACCAGGGTGATCGAACGTGGCCAGGGCCAGGTCGATTTCCGCGCACAGGCGCCCCAAGCCGGTCACGAGGGCAGGTTCCAGATACTTGAGCTGCGTGAGGGACTGGCCGTCGATGTATTCCAGCAGCCGGACATGAACCGCTTGCCCATCGACGTCCAGTGTCAGCAGGTCCGAACCGTTATTGGCGACGATCACCTTCGGCACTTTCACCGCGCTGTGCCCGGCCAGCCGCTTGAGGGCCGCATGCTGGGCCTGGAGCTCCTGGACGTCGTAGTCGCCATGGCAGATCTTCAGCACGAATCGCCCGCGCTCGCTGTCGACGCGGTAATTGAGGTCTTGTTGGCTGCCAAGGGGTCGCAGGTCGCCGCTGAGTCCGTAATTTGCGCGCAGCAGCCCCACCGCCTGTTCGGCGTTGAGCTGTGGGCTTGGCAAACTGGCACGGTGGACCAACGTAGCGAGTGGCATACAACGACCCCTGAGGTGGTTTTGTCGGACGCCTATATCGCCACTGAGTCGGGGGATAAGCAACCCCCTTCTCAGCTGTAGCGTGGCTTGGCATATCGGGCAGGCTGCCGGAGCCCTGATACGACAAGGGTCTTGCCAATCCCATACCGGACAAATCCCTTGCACAGCCTTGATCATGCCGACAAGCTATGCTCCTACTGTTTGGTCGTCTCATGGAAAAAGGCTTAACCGGATGCGCATTCTCATCACCGGCGGTGCCGGCTTCATCGGCTCGGCACTTATACGGCACTTGATCCTTGAGACAGGACATCAAGTCCTGAACCTCGACAAGCTGACGTACGCCGGCAATCTCGAATCGCTGAGCAGCATCGATCACGACAGCCGCTACGAATTCGTCCAGGCCGATATCATCGACCAACCGACAGTCAGCGCGATCCTGACGCGATTCGAGCCCGACGCCATCATGCACCTGGCGGCTGAATCCCATGTGGACCGCTCCATTGACGGTCCGGCGGACTTCATTCAGACCAACATCGTGGGCACCTATAGCCTGCTCGAAGCCACCCGCGCCTATTGGCAGACGCTGGCCGAGCCGCGCAAGGGCGAGTTTCGCTTCCATCATATTTCCACCGATGAGGTGTATGGCGACCTGCACGGCCTGGATGATCTGTTCACCGAAACCACCTCCTATGCGCCAAGCTCACCGTATTCGGCGAGCAAGGCGGCGTCCGACCACTTGGTCCGCGCCTGGCAGCGTACCTACGGCTTGCCCGTGCTGCTGACAAATTGCTCGAACAACTATGGACCGTTTCACTTCCCCGAGAAGCTGATCCCGCTGGTGATCCTCAATGCCCTGGCTGGAAAACCGCTGCCGGTGTACGGAAATGGCGAGCAAGTACGCGACTGGTTGTACGTTGAAGATCATGCCCGGGCGCTGCTCAAGGTCGTCACCGAAGGCACGGTCGGCGAAACCTACAATATCGGCGGCCACAACGAGCAAAAGAACATCGACGTGGTGCGCAGCATCTGCGCCCTGCTCGAAGAACTGGCGCCACACAAACCCGACAGCGTCGAGCACTACGCCGACCTGATCACCTTCGTGAAAGACCGGCCCGGCCACGATCAGCGCTATGCCATCGACGCGGGCAAGATCGAACGGGAGCTGGGCTGGACACCCCGTGAAACCTTCGAAACCGGTCTGCGCAAGACCGTGCAGTGGTACCTCGAAAACCTGCTGTGGTGCCGGCGTGTCCAGGATGGCAGCTATCAGGGCGAGCGCCTGGGCTCGCTTGACCACAAGGATGCGATTGCATGATGAAAGGCATTGTTCTGGCCGGTGGTTCCGGCACGCGCCTGCACCCGATTACCCTCGGGGTTTCCAAACAGCTGCTTCCGATCTATGACAAGCCGATGATCTATTACCCGATCTCGGTGCTGATGCTCGCCGGTATCAAGGATATCTTGCTGATCTCTACGCCCCAGGACTTGCCGCAATATCGCAACCTGCTGGGCGACGGTAGCCAGTTCGGCGTGCAGTTCAGCTATGCCGAGCAGCCGTCACCCGATGGCCTGGCCCAGGCATTCCTGATCGGCGAGCAATTTATCGGCACCGACCCGGTGTGCCTGATCCTGGGTGACAACATTTTCCACGGACAACACTTCGGCGAACAATTGCAGGCTGCCGTCAACCGTCCCAGTGGCGCGACGGTGTTCGGTTATTGGGTCAAGGATCCCGAGCGCTTTGGCGTGATCGATTTCGACCCTGAGGGGCGAGCCATTTCCATCGAAGAAAAACCCTCCATGCCGAAATCCAGCTATGCGGTGACCGGCCTGTATTTCTACGATAACGACGTGATCCAGATCGCCAAGACCATCAAACCCTCCAAACGGGGCGAACTGGAAATCACCGACGTTAACAATGCCTATCTGAACCGCGGGGAGCTGCACGTCGAGCGTTTCGGCCGCGGCTTCGCCTGGCTCGACACAGGGACTCACGACAGCCTGCTGGAGGCCTCGCAATACGTGCAGACCATCGAGCATCGGCAAGGCTTGAAAGTCGCGTGCCTGGAAGAAATCGCCTACCAGCAGGGCTGGGTCAGCCGCGAGCATGTCCTGGAACGCGCCCAGTACTTCGGCAAGACCGGTTACGGCCAGTACCTGTTCAAGATCGCTGGTGAGACCCGATGAAAGTCATCGCCACGTCACTGCCGGAGGTGCTGATCATCGAACCGAAGGTGTTCGGTGACGAGCGCGGTTTCTTCTATGAAAGCTTCAATGCCAAGGCGTTTGCCGAGGCCACCGGCTGCACGCTGCAGTTCGTCCAGGACAACCATTCGCGATCGGCCAGGCATGTCCTGCGCGGCCTGCATTATCAGATCGAACAGGCCCAAGGCAAACTCGTGCGGGTGACGGCGGGAGAAGTACTGGATGTGGCGGTGGACATTCGGCGCAGCTCGCCCACTTTCGGCCAATGGACAAGCGCGCGCCTGTCGGCACAAAACCACCGGCAACTGTGGATTCCGCCTGGGTTCGCCCATGGCTTCGCGGTGCTGAGCGATTCGGCGGATTTTCTCTACAAGACCACAGACTATTACGCGCCATCCGCCGAGCGTTGTATTCGTTGGGACGACCCGGAGCTGGCCATCGACTGGGAACTGGATGGCACGCCGATCCTGTCGCTCAAGGATCAGGCCGGCAAGCCCCTTGGTGAGGCAGACCTGTTCCCATGAATGCTTCCTTGCGCATTCTGATCATCGGCGAGAACGGCCAGGTATCCCGGGCGCTCCAATCGCGCCTGGCCGGCATGGGCGAGCTGATCGTACGCGGCAGCGGCCAGCTCGATCTGGCACGCCCGGATTCCCTGCGCTCGCCCATCGTGGCCCTGAAGCCCGACCTGATTGTCAACGCCGCAGCCCACACGGCAGTTGACCTCGCGGAGACCGAACCGGAGCGAGCGTTCACCATCAACGCCACGGCGCCAGGCATTCTGGCCCAGGCGGCGTCAGAGCTGGGC
Source organism: Pseudomonas fluorescens Q2-87 (assembly GCF_000281895.1). NCBI lineage: Bacteria > Pseudomonadati > Pseudomonadota > Gammaproteobacteria > Pseudomonadales > Pseudomonadaceae > Pseudomonas > Pseudomonas fluorescens. The sequence continues at coordinate 6,012,312 of NZ_CM001558.1, forward strand.
ATCCCGTTGATTCATTACTCCACCGATTACGTCTTCGATGGTCTCAAACCCGCCCCTTATACCGAGGACGACACGCCCACCCAGTGAGCGTCTACGGCCGCAGCAAACTGGCCGGCGAAGACGCCATTCGACACATCGTCGGCCAGCACCTGATCCTGCGCACCAGCTGGGTGTATTCCGTCGAAGGCCGCAATTTCTTGCTGACCATGCAACGCCTGCTACAAGAAAAACCGCAACTGCGAGTGGTGGCCGATCAGATCGGCGCGCCAACCTGGGCCGGCACCATCGCCGACAGCACCGCCCAATTGATCGAGCGCTGGCAGACCGGCCAACACGGGGCCTGGGGCACGTATCACTTGGCGGCCCGGGGCGAGACGTCCTGGTTCGGTTTCGCCCAGGCCATTGCCGAAAGCCTGGTCGAACAACACAAGCCTTGCGCCGTGCTCGAGCCCATCCCGTCCAGCGCTTACCCAACGCCAGCCCAACGTCCTTTGAACTCGCGCCTCGATTGCACACGCCTGTATCGCGAATGGGGCGTGAGCCAACCAGACTGGCGCAGCGCGTTACAGCAGTGTCTTGCCGGACAAGTCTAGTACGGCCTTACAAATAGTATTTGCGAGGCAACTAGGCATAATACGCCTGTCCCCACAGGCGCTCGATGCTCATGAATTCCACCCTTCCCCGCAGACCCCGTTGGCGCAGCCTGGCCTTGCTTGCCCTGTGCCTGGCGCCGTTGCTGTGGCCGCTGGAGCATTTGGCCGAGCGCTACTACCGCAGCGAACTGGCCGGGCAGAATCGCCAGACCCTGGACCTTTACGTCGCCAACCTGTTGGGCACCCTGCACCGCTATGAAGTGCTACCACAGATTCTCGCCGACCTGCCGGCCTTGCGCGCAGCGTTGTCGGCCCCGGACGACGGCGTTACTCAAGGCAACGCCAACCGGCTGCTGAAAAACATCAGCACCCAGACGGGGGCCGAAGTCATGTACCTGATGGACGCCACCGGCAAGACCCTGGCCGCGTCGAACTGGGACAAGCACGACAGTTTCGTCGGTCGCAACTTCGCCTTCCGGCCGTATTACATCGAAGCCATGGCCGGACGCCTTGGGCGCTTCTTCGGTTTGGGCACCACCTCGGCCAAGCGCGGTTATTTCTTTGCCGCCGCCGTGCGCGACCGCGAAAAAGTCATCGGTGTGCTGGTGGTCAAGGTCGACCTGGACCACACCGAAAGCCTGTGGGGCAAAACCCCGGAGCAACTGCTGGTGACCGACCATAATGGCGTGGTCATCCTTACGTCGCGACAGGAATGGCGATTCCGTGCGACCCGGCCCCTGAGCGACGACGAGAACAAGTCCATCAGCGCCGTGCAGCCCTATCCAACCCGCGACCCCAAGCCCTTGAACCTGGACGCCAATGCCTGGCTGACACAGACCCAGTCCATCGACGAAACCGGCTGGAGCGTAAGCATCCTGGCCCCGCGTACGTTGATCGATCGCCCGGTGCGCACGGTGGTCGCCATTGGCGGCGCGGCGCTGCTGGTCTTGATGTTATTGCTCGGCTTGATGATGCAGCGTCGGCGTCATTACCTGGATCGGATCGCCTTCGAAGCCAAGGCCCGTCATGAACTGGAAGGCCGCGTAGCCGAGCGGACCAGCGATCTGGAAGGCCTGAACCGGCGCCTGAAGCAGGAAGTACTGGAACGTGAACAGGCCCAGCAGGAATTGGTCCGCGCCCAGGATGACCTGGTACAGGCCGGCAAACTGTCGGCCCTGGGCACTATGTCAGCGAGTATCAGCCATGAACTCAACCAACCGCTGGCGGCGATTCGTAGCTACGCGGAAAACGCCGAGATCCTGCTCGACCACCAGCGCACCGACGACGCCCGTGGCAATCTCAAGCTGATCAGTGAATTGACCGGGCGGATGGCCTCGATCATCGCTCACCTGCGGGCCTTCGCCCGCCGCGACCGGCATGCGCCGGAGAGCGTTGCCCTGCAACCGGCACTGGACGATGCCCTGGCGCTGCTGGCCAAACGTCGGCGCAGCATGGAAGTCGAGCTGATCCGTGACCTGCCGGCCGCCACGCTGTGGGTCGAGGCCGGCGAAACCCGCTTGCGCCAGGTATTGGGCAACTTGCTGGCCAACGCCCTCGACGCCCTGACTGAAAAAGGCCCGCCGCGCAAACTCTGGCTCAGTGCCCAGGCCACCGAAACCGGCGTCAATCTGTGCATCCGCGATAACGGCCCGGGCTTCTGCATGGAAGCCCTTGGCCGCGCCGGCGAGCCTTTCTATACCACCAAGACCCGCACCCAGGGCCTTGGTCTGGGACTGGCGATCTGCGACACCTTGATGCGTGCCTTCGGCGGTGAACTGTCGTTCGCCAACCACAAGGAAGGCGGCGCCCTGATTACCTTGAAGCTGCGCGCGGGTGCGCCCGGAGTGAGCCTGCAACCGTCCGAGGACCGTAGTGTATGACCATCGATAACCAGATTGAGGTGGTGCTGATCGACGACGATGCCCACCTTCGTCAGGCCTTGAGCCAGACCCTCGACCTGGCCGGCTTGAAAATCCTGCCCCTGGCCGAAGCCCGGGGCGTGGCCGGACAACTGCCCCGGGACTGGCCGGGCGTGGTGGTCAGCGACATTCGCATGCCGGGCATGGACGGCCTCGAGTTATTGAACGAACTCCACGCCCAGGATCCGGAGCTGCCGGTGCTGCTGATCACCGGCCATGGCGACGTGCCGCTGGCGGTGCAGGCGATGCGTGCCGGGGCCTATGACTTTCTGGAAAAGCCTTTCGCCAGCGATCACTTGCTCGACAGCGTGCGCCGCGCCCTGTCCTTGCGCCGACTGGTGCTGGACAATCGCAGCCTGCGCCTGGCCCTCAGCGATCGCCATCAACTCAGCGCCCGCCTGGTCGGCCAATCCACGCCGATGCTGCGCCTGCGCGAACAGATCGGTGCCTTGGCGGCCACCCGTGCCGATGTGCTGATCCTGGGTGAAACCGGTGCGGGCAAAGAAGTGGTCGCTCGTGCACTGCACGACCTGTCGAGCCGGCGTAACGGGCCGTTCGTGGCCATCAACGCCGGAGCCCTGGCCGAGTCGGTGGTGGAAAGCGAGCTGTTCGGCCACGAACCCGGCGCGTTCACCGGCGCGCAAAAACGTCGCATCGGCAAGTTCGAGTTTGCCAACGGCGGCACCCTGTTTCTCGATGAAATCGAAAGCATGAGCCTGGATGTCCAGGTCAAGCTGCTGCGCCTGCTGCAAGAACGCATGGTGGAACGTCTGGGGGGCAATCAGCAGATCCCCTTGGACATCCGCGTCATCGCCGCCACCAAGGAAGACCTGCGCCAGGCTGCCGATCAAGGGCGCTTTCGCGCCGACCTGTATTACCGTCTGAACGTCGCGCCGCTGCGCATACCGCCGTTGCGGGAGCGGGGTGAGGACGCGCTGATGTTGTTCCAGCACTTCGCCAACGAAGCCAGCGCTCGCCACGGCCTGCCGCCCCATGAACTGCAACCGGCCCAACGGGCATTGCTGCTGCGCCACAACTGGCCGGGCAACGTGCGAGAACTGCAGAACGCCGCTGAACGCTTTGCCCTGGGCCTGGAATTGGCCCTGGACAACAGCGCACCAGACGGCGGTCCCGGCGCACCAGTAGAATTGGTCAGTGGCGGCTTGAGCGAACAGGTGGAAAACTTCGAGAAAACACTGATCGCCGCCGAACTGGCCCGCCCCCACAGCTCGGTCCGCAGCCTGGCCGAAGCGCTGGGCATTCCGCGCAAAACCCTGCACGACAAACTGCGCAAGCATGGGTTGAACTTCGATAGCAGCCACGGTGCGGCTGACGAATCCGATTGAACGCCCGTCAATCCACTTTCAAGCAAGAGGCCCGGCAATGAATCGCGACAGCCGTTACCTGGAATCGATCCTGCACCACGACATCCCGCTGACACGGGACATGGGCCTCAAGGTGCTTGATTGGCAAGCCCGGCAACTGCGCTTGTTCTTGCCGCTTGAGGCCAACGTCAACCACAAGAGCACCATGTTCGGCGGTAGCTTGTACTGCGGCGCGGTGCTCGGCGGCTGGGGCTGGCTGCACCTGGCCCTGCGCGAAGAAGGCATCGAAGACGGGCATATCGTGATCCAGGAAGGACAGATCAGTTATCCGCTGCCGGTCACCCACGACGCGGCTGTCGTCTGCGACGCGCCTGAGGAGAAGGTCTGGAAACGCTTCCTGGCCACCTACCGACGCTACGGCCGGGCGCGGCTGGCCTTGCAGACGCGGGTGATGAATGTCGCAAGCGAGGAAGTGGCGGTGCAGTTCGAGGGGCAGTACGTGTTGCACCGCTAAAAACACCGCAACTCCCCATAGTGAAGGGATTCATAGGGGGTACACCGCTGAAAAACACCATAAATCCCGTGGCGAGGGAGCTTGCTCCCGCTCGGTTGCGCAGCAACCGCCAAAAGCCGGGGCTGCTTCAGCCCAGCGGGAGCAAGCTCCCTCGCCACGGAACAGCAGCTACGGTTCAGGCGCGAGCCAGCTCGAGCAACTTGCCCCGCCACGCCGCTTTCGCCGGCAACGCCAGGAACGACGCGTTCAACAGCGATTCACGTGGCGGATAACAGAACGGCTCGCCGCTCAAGTCCAACACCTCGCCACCCGCTCCTTCCAGTACGCCCTGGGCGGCAGCGGTGTCCCACTGGGACGTCGGCGCCAGCCGTGGATAGCAATCCGCAGCGCCCTCGGCCAGCAGGCAGAACTTCAGCGAACTGCCAATATTGGTCAGTTGCAGTTCACCCAGGCTCGCGCTCAAGCCACTCAACAACCGCTCCTGTTCAGGACTGGTGTGACGGCGGCTGGCAACCACGGTGAACGCTTCACCCGGCGCCAACACGTTGCGAACTGCGATGTGCACAGGCGCGCCACCCTGGTCGCCACGCCAGGCACCCAGTCCCGCGCCACCGACGTAATAACGCCCATTGGTGGGCATCGATACCACGCCAAACACCACGCGGCCCTGTTCTACCAATGCGATGTTGACGGTGAACTCTTCGCTGCCGGAAATGAACTCCTTGGTTCCATCCAGCGGGTCCACCAGCCACCAGCGATGCCAGCCTGCACGCACGCTTTGGGCAATGTTGGCGTCCTCTTCAGAAAGGATCGGAATATCCGGGGCCAACGCTGTCAGCCCGGCCACGATCACATCATGGGCGGCCATGTCGGCAGCCGTCACCGGTGACTCGTCAGCCTTGTGGTTGACCTGCACGTTGGCCCGCCAGAACGGCAGGATCGCGTCTCCTGCCTGGAGCGCAAGCTCGATCACAGGCGCTATCAGCGGATGGGGGAAATTCATGACAGGAAGGCTCCGCGTTGGGACAGCAGGTCACGGGCCAGATAAAGCGCCGCCAGGGCGCGGCCTTCAGTGAATTGCGGGTTTTGCGCCAGGGCTGACAGTTCATGGAGATTGACCTTGTCGACGCGCATCGGCTCGGGCTCATCGCCCTCCAGTCGTTCTTCATAGAGGTCGGTCGCCAGCACCACTTGGATTTTCTGGCTCATGTAGCCAGGCGACAGGGACAACTCCGTCAGGTGTTCCAACTGACGCGCGCCGAAACCGGCCTCTTCCTTGAGCTCCCGCTCGGCCGCTGCCAACACGTCTTCACCCGGCTCGATCAGGCCCTTGGGCAGGGACAGTTCGTAGGCGTCGGTACCGCCGCAATACTCCTCCACCAATACCGCATGGTCAGCGTCGAGCATCGCCACAATCATCACAGCGCCATAGCCCGTGCCTTTGCTCGCCAGACGTTCGTAAGTGCGTTCCACACCGTTGGAAAAACGCAGTTTCAGTTCTTCCACGCAAAACAGGCGACTGGTGGCGACGATCCGACGATCGAGTATGGTGGGTTTCTGGCGCATAGACGGCTCCCTGGGCGATAGCGAGCTACTATACCCGGCCTATTCTGATTGTTTGTGTCGGATATCCGATTACCGCTGGAGAAGTTTTATGGCCATGCTGCCCTGGCATGAGATCGACACGGTGCTGCTGGACATGGACGGCACCTTGCTGGATTTGCATTACGACAACCATTTCTGGATGCAACACCTGCCCCAGCGCTATGCCGAACTGCATGGCGTGAGCCGGGCGATGGCCGAGATGGAGTTGCAACCGCTGTTCGAACGCAACGCCGGTCAACTGCAATGGTATTGCCTGGATTTCTGGAGCACCGAGCTGAAATTGCCGGTGCGCGAACTGAAACTGGAAACCGCGCACCTGATTGCCTTGCGCCCGGACGCCGATACGTTTCTGGCGGCGATCCAGCAAGCCGGCAAACGCGTGGTAATGATCACCAACGCTCATCGAGACTCGTTGTCCCTGAAGCTGGAGCGCATCGAGCTGGCCCCCTATTTCGAGCGCCTGATCAGTTCCCACGATTACGGTTTCCCCAAGGAAAACCCGCAATTCTGGGACGCCCTGCAAGCCGACCTGAACTTCGACCCGGCCCGTAGCCTGTTCATCGACGACACCTTGCCAGTATTGCGCAGCGCCCGGGACTTCGGCGTGGCACACCTGCTCGCCGTCAGCGAGCCGGACAGCCGCCAAGGGCCGAAGGATACGGCGGAGTTCGACGCGTTGATCGACTACCGGACGCTGATTGAAGGGCTCTGAGAAGACTTATGTAGGGAGGGCGCCTGCTCCATCCCCACAGAGGCCTGGTTACTCAGGGATACGCAACACCTGCCCTGGATAAATCTTGTCCGGGTGCGTCAGCATCGGTTTGTTGGCTTCGAAAATCTTGTTGTACTTGTTTGCATCGTGGTACTCAGCCTTGGCGATGGCGCTGAGTGTGTCGCCTTTTTTAACCGTCACGAAACGCGCCGCTTTTGCCACCGGACCGGTCACCGTGATCTGGTCGTCGACACTGCCGACACCGGCGATGTTACCCACCGCCAACAGAATTTTTTCCTTCTCTTCCTGGCTTTCCACTTCACCGGTAACCGTGACCTTGTCACCTTCGATGGTCGCCTGAACGTTCGGATTGCCCAGCCCGACCTTTTCAATGTGCTCTTTGAGCTGTTCGCTGGCATTGGCATTGCCGGGGGTCAGCAGATCGATCAGTTTTTCACCCGCTTCCTTCACAAAGCTAAAAATACTCATGGCGTACGCTCCTTGGGTTTAGTGTCCAGACGCAAAAGACTAGACCAGGCGAGGCGAACCCGGTTCCCAGCCGACCAATGACCCCGCCACCTGCAAGCGCTAGAATCCGAACCTTCCCGCGTCTTGGAGCGAAGATGGACATCAAGCAGCTGAAATTTCTGATCGCGCTGGACGAAACCCGCCACTTCGGCCAGGCCGCCGCCCGTTGCCATATCACCCAGCCGACCCTGTCGATGCGCCTGCGCAGCCTTGAAGAGGAACTCGACTTGCCACTGGTCAATCGCGGCCAGCGCTTTGAAGGTTTCACCGCCCCGGGGGAACGGGTGCTGGCATGGGCACGCACGGTGCTGGCGGCCTATGACGGCTTGCAGGCCGAAGCGGCGGCCTGTCGCGGCAACCTGGTCGGCACGCTGCGCCTGGGCGTGGTGCCGTTGTCGGACTTCGACCCGTTATCCATCATGCAACGCTTGCATGCCGAACACCCCAACCTGCGTTTCGAGCTGTCGTCCCTGAGCTCTGAAAACATCCTCGAACACCTGGCGAACAACCGCATCGACCTGGGCATTTCCTACCTGGAACGACTGGACAATGAACGGTTCGAAGCCCTGCCCTTCGCCCATACCCGCATGGGCCTTTTGTACGACCAACGCTACTTTTTCTTCGGCGAACAACCGCTGACCTGGGAAGCGCTGGTCGAATTGCCCTTGGGCATGCTCACCAGCGGCATGCATTTTCGCCAATCCATCGACCACAATTTCCACAGTCGGGGCCTCACACCACGCCCATTGCTGCAAACCGACGCCGTACATCAGTTGCTCCAAGCGGTACACGGCGGGCTGTGTTGCGCGGTGATGCCGTTGAACAGCGGCCTGGACGTACTGACTGAAGACTTACGTATTCAGCCCATGGAAAGCGCGCAAACCCTTGTCCCGCTTGGGCTGATCATGCGCCGTGGTGCCCCGCGCTCGGCCTTGGCCGAGGCCTGTTTCGCCCTCTATCAGAAATCATCAAGCCCTTCTTGATCGACGTCATCTATTGATGGATCAGTAATAGCAATTAGACGTGGCAGATTGCCGCATTTAGTCTTGTCACTATTCAAACCGTCGGTGATGCCATGAAAACCAAGCCTCCGGCCTGTCCGGTGCCCGCGGTGGAAGCGCCCGTGCCCGCCGCCAGCCAGAGCTATCGCTACTGCGATCTTGACCATTCCCAATCGGACAGCACCGCGCTGGCCGAGGAAGTGGCGTTGGCGATCGCCTATAACGGCATCAGCCAGGCCGTCATGCTGGTCACGCCTACCGATCTTGAAGACTTCATCGTCGGTTTCAGCCTCGGCAGCGGCATCATCAAAGATTCATCGGACATCTATGACCTGCAACTGAGCGGCGCCGGTTCTGCGCACTATGCCCAGGTGACCATCGCCAACCGCGCCTTCTGGAACCTCAAGCAGCAACGCCGGCAATTGGCGGGCACCAGCGGGTGCGGGTTATGCGGTGTGGAAGCGGTCGAACAGGCGCTGCCGAACCTAAAGAAATTGCCCGGCGCGCCGTTACCACCAGCACAGTGGCTCGAAGGCCTGCGCCAGCGCATCGGACAGTTCCAGCCCCTGGGCCAATACTGCGGGGCGGTTCACGCGGCGCTGTTCATGAATGCCGAAGGCGAGTTGCTGTTGGGCCGCGAAGACATTGGCCGGCACAACGCGCTCGACAAACTGATCGGCGCGTTGGTCCGGCAACAGGTCCCGGTGACCGGTGGCGTGGCGATCGTTACCAGTCGTTGCAGCCTCGAACTGATCCAGAAAGTGTTGCGCGCCGGCATCCAGACGCTGGTCAGCCTGTCGTCGCCCACCGGCCTCGCCGTGCAATGGGCCCGCCAGCACAACCTCAACCTTATCCACCTGCCGCAAAAGAGTGCGCCGCGGGTCTACAGCCCTGCGATGGAGAATCAAGCGTGAGCAATCATCAACAAGCCGACCAGAAACCCGTACCGCGCTACAAGCCTTACAAGGGCCCGGCCGGTGGTTGGGGTGCGCTGATCAGTGTCGCCCAGGCCTGGCTGACCAGCGACAATGCGTTGAAGAACATCCGCATGATGCTCAAGACCAACCAGAACGGCGGTTTCGACTGCCCAGGCTGTGCCTGGGGCGACTCGCCGGAAAGCGGCATGGTCAAGTTCTGTGAGAACGGCGCCAAGGCCGTAAACTGGGAAGCCACCAAGCGCCGTGTCGACGGGGCATTCTTTGCCAAGCACAGCGTGACGTCGTTGCTGGAGCAAAGCGATTACTGGCTCGAATACCAGGGTCGCCTGACCGAGCCGATGAGCTACGACGCCGCAACCGACCGTTACAAACCCATCAGCTGGGATGCCGCGTTTGCCCTGATCGGCCGGCACCTGCATGGGCTTTCCAGCCCCAACCAGGCCGAGTTCTACACCTCGGGCCGGGCCAGCAACGAAGCGGCCTACCTCTATCAACTGTTCGTGCGCACCTACGGCACCAATAACTTTCCCGACTGCTCGAACATGTGCCACGAAGCCAGCGGCGTGGCGTTGTCCCAGAGCGTCGGTGTGGGCAAGGGCACGGTGACTTTCGACGATTTCGAACACGCCGATGCGATTTTCGTCTGGGGGCAGAACCCCGGCACCAACCACCCTCGGATGCTCGAGCCGCTGCGTGAAGCGGTGAAACGCGGCGCTCAGGTGGTGTGCATCAACCCGCTCAAGGAACGCGGCCTGGAACGTTTCCAGCATCCGCAGCACCCGCTCGAAATGCTCACCAACGGTGATAAACCGACCAATACCGCCTATTTCCGTCCGGCCTTGGGTGGCGACATGGCGATCTTGCGGGGCATGGCGAAGTTCCTGCTGCAATGGGAACGTGATGCGCAAAACAGCGGCGCGGCAGCGGTGTTCGACCACGCTTTCCTCAACGAGCACAGCATCAATGTGCTGGATTACCTGGCCGTGGTCGACGACACCCCCTGGGAACAGATCGTCGAGCAGTCGGGCATGACCTTGGTCGAGATCGAGCAGGCGGCGCGCATGTACGCCAAAAGCAAGAATGTGATCATGTGCTGGGCGATGGGTATTACCCAGCATCGCCACTCGGTGGCGACCATCCAGGAAATCGCCAACCTGATGATGCTGCGCGGCAATATTGGCCGGCCGGGCGCAGGCCTGTGCCCGGTGCGCGGCCACAGCAACGTGCAGGGCGACCGGACCATGGGCATCAACGAGCGCCCGCCGGCGGCTTTCCTCGACGCGCTGGAGCGCCGCTTCCAGTTCAAGGTACCGCGCGAAAACGGCCACAACGTGGTCGAGGCGATTCATGCCATGGCTGATGGCCGGGCAAAGGTGTTCATCGGCCTGGGCGGCAACTTTGCCCAAGCCACGCCGGACAGCCACCGCACCTTCCAGGCCTTGGCCAACTGCGACCTGACCGTGCAGATCAGCACCAAGCTCAATCGCAGCCATCTGGCCCACGGCAAGGAGGCCCTGATTCTGCCGTGCCTGGGCCGTACCGACATCGATCTGCAAACCGAAGGCGCGCAAGCGGTGACCGTCGAAGACTCCTTCAGCATGGTCCATGCCTCAAAGGGCCAGCTACAGCCACTGTCGAACCAGATGCGCTCCGAGCCTTGGATCATCGCCGGTATCGCCGCCGCGACGCTGGGCAGCCGCCCGGTGGACTGGAACTGGCTGGTCGCCGACTACAGCCGCATTCGCGACCTGATCGCCGACACTGTCCCAGGGTTCAAGGACTTCAACGAAAAGCTCCAGAACCCCGGCGGTTTCTATCTGGGCAACAGCGCCGGAGCGCGTCGCTGGAGTACCGCTTCGGGCCGCGCCAATTTCAAGCCCAACAGGTTGCCGACTGACCTGGTGCACGAGCGCACCCGCGCTACCGGGCAATTGCCGGACCTGATCATGCAGTCCATGCGCTCCCACGACCAGTACAACACCACCATTTATGGCCTCGATGACCGCTACCGCGGTGTGAAAGGCCAGCGGGATGTGTTGTTCGTCAACGAAGCGGACATCATTCGCCTGGGCTTCAAGCCGGGGCAGAAGGCCGATATCGTTTCGCTCTGGGATGATGGCCGCGAGCGCCGCGTCAAGGGTTTCACCTTGCTGGCATTCGACATTCCTGCCGGGCAGGCCGCTGCGTATTACCCTGAGGTGAATCCGCTGGTCCCGCTGGAAAGCACCGGTGACGGCAGCGACACCCCGACCTCGAAATTCGTGGCAATCCGCCTGGAAGCAGCAAGCGAGAGCGGGATGATCCTGGCCAAGTCGGCCTGACACAGCCTGGGTGATGGGGGCGCTCGCCCTCATCACGCTTTTCGAGCGCCCACAAAAAAGGCCGTTTTCCATAGAAAACGGCCTGTCCGAAGTAGCTAAAGACCGGCCAAACCTGCTTAAGTTCCGACCAGAAAACAATAACTTAGCGAATTGTGCACAAGTCGTGTTACTCGTCGGATTTCTATTGTCAGCAAGCGAAGCCAGCCTCAGGATCGCGCCGTCATCCCTTTGAGGCTCCTCTATGAAGTTCTCCTCCATTCTCTTGTTGTCCCTTGGCCTGATCAGTGGCGTCGCTTCTGCCGGCGGCACTGCCGAAGCAGGTGTTGGCGGCGCATTGGGCGGGGTTTTGGGTTCGGTCGTCGGCCAGTCCCTGGGCGGCAACACCGGTTCCACTATCGGCGCAGCCCTGGGTGGCGCTGGCGGTAGTGCGGTCGGTGCAGACAAACACAGCCGCGGCGAAGCAGCCATCGGCGGCGCGTTGGGCGCAGCGGGCGGTAACGTGGTCGGTCGTAGCGTCGGTGGCAGCACCGGTAGCCTGATCGGTGCGGCAGCCGGCGGTGGTGCTGGCGGCGCGCTGGGTAACTACATGGGCAAGGACGACGATGATGATCGTCGTTACGATGATCGTCGTGGTGACCGTCGCTACTACCGTGACGGCCATCCAGGTCGCGGCCATGCCTATGGGCATCGCAAGAAGCATCATCGCTACTACCGCGACTAACGGCTGATCGATACTAGCCGTTGAAGATCGCAGCCTCCGGCAGCTCACATAGCTGACTGGAGGCTGCGATTTTTTATTTCAGACCACCAAACGCTCCAAAGCCCCGCGCAACGGATCCGGAATCGCAACTGGCCGATTCGAGGCCCGATCCACGAACACATGCACGAAGCGTCCCGCCGCACAGGCCTCTTCCTCGCCGGCCTTGAACACCGCCAACTCGTACTGCACGGAACTGCTGCCCAGCTTCCCGACCCTCAAGCCGATTTCAATCCGGTCCGGAAACGAGATCGAGGCAAAATAGTCGCAGGCCGAACTCACCACGAACCCCGCCACCTCTCCATCATGGATATCCAGGCCGCCGACTTCGATCAGGTAGGTATTCACTGCCGTATCGAAAAAGCTGTAGTACGTGACGTTGTTGACGTGACCGTACACGTCATTGTCGTGCCAGCGCGTGGTAATGGGCTGCAAGTGCGGGTATTCGTTACGTTGGGGCATCAGTTGCTCTTCATGGTTGTTCAATGGTCCACGGGATGACGACTTATCGGTTCGCGAATCCCTTGCCTTGTGCTGCCAGCTCCCCGATCAGTCGCGCAGGCTTCCACTGGTCGCCCTGCTTCGTTTCGAGCTCCAGCAGGCGTGCGTGGATATCGTCGAGTCCCTGCCCGTCGGCCCAAGCCATCGGGCCGCCCTTGTCCGCTGGAAACCCGTAGCCGTTGAGGTAGACCAGGTCGATATCATGGGCCGACTCGGCGATGCCTTCCTGCAGGATCTTGGCGCCTTCGTTGACCAGCGCCAGCAAGCAGCGCTCAAGGATTTCCTCCGGGCCAATCTCGCGACGCTGGAACCCCAACGCCTCACTGACCCGCAGCACCAGTGCATCGACCTCGACGTCATGCTCGGCCTGTCGACTACCCGGTTCGTAGTGGTAGTACCCATTGCCGCTTTTCTGACCGAACCGTCCCAGTTCGCACAAGCGATTGTCCACCTGCACCTCGGGCGCATCCTGGCCTTTGCCTGCCAGCTCACGGGCGCGCCATTCCAGGTCGATCCCGACGACGTCGTACATACGAAACGGCCCCATGGCGAAACCGAAGCCTTGCAGCGCCCCATCGATCTGATGGGGAAAAACCCCCTCCAGCAGCATCTTGCGAGCCTCCAGCACATAGGGGTGGAGCATGCGGTTGCCGATGAAACCATGACAATTACCCGAGACCACGCTGACCTTGCCCATGCGCTTGCCCAACACCAGGGCCGCGTCCAGCACGGCTTTGGAGGTTTGCGCTCCGCGAACGATCTCCAGCAGTTTCATGATGTGCGCCGGACTGAAGAAATGCAGCCCCAGCACCTGGCTGGGCCGGCGGGTAGCGGCGGCGATGGCATCGATATCCAGCGCCGAGGTATTGCTCGCCAGGATGGCCTCTGGCTTGAGCAGGCCGTCCAGCTCGCGAAATATCTTCTGCTTGAGTTCCAGGTTTTCGTAGACCGCTTCGATCACCAGATCCACATTGCGGATCGCCGCGTAGTCATCCGCTCGCGTCACCCGAGCGATCCGGGCATCGGCCTCGTCCTTGTCGATACGGCCCTGGCGCACGCTATGGCCGTAGGTCTGTGCCACCGCCAGCAGCGCCTGTTCGAGCATCTGCGGGTTGTTGTCGACCCATTGCACCGCGACGCCGGCATTGGCCAGGCACATGACGATGCCGCGACCCATGGTGCCCGCCCCGACCACTGCGGCGCGCTGAATATCGAAGGTTGTCTGGCTCATGTTTGCTCTCTTGTTGGCGATCCAAGGACAGCGTTCACCATAGTCAGGCCCAGGGGGTTTTTGAAATTTATTCGTGTGATGGAGGGCATTCATCGGATGGATTCAGCTCAGAGGTACCTTTGGGCCCACTGGCGAACTTCAGCGTACGGATACTCTTCCAAGGCGCCGTATCCGCGAATCTTCCGCGCCTTCAATCGGGTGAACAGCGGCACGCTGATCCCTAACAGGAACCGGGTCAGTCGCTCAGCGGAAGGCACGCTACCGGTGTGCTGCTCATGCTTGTGGATAAAATCCGTGCACAGCGCCTCGAAGCTTTTATCCACAAGCGCGGGCAACTCAGGCGGATCCGGCAGGCGGGCGACCTGCCCATGGCACACTGAGCAATGGCCGCACTGCCGGGGCGCATTGTCATCGCCAAAATACTGCGCCAACCGATAGCCGAGGCAGCGATCAGTGGCAAACAACTCGAGCATGGCGTGGATCCGTGCGATTTCACCGCGCTCATGTCGGGTGAAATAAGCGTGCAGCTCGTGGCTCAGGGGCTGTGGGTCAAAGGCCGTTTCCAGCACGCTATACACCTCGGTCATCTGTTTGCTTTCCAGCTCAATCCAGCCCTTCTCCTGGAAATAATCCAATGCCTTGACCACCCGATGACGCTCCGCGTGATACTGCTGGTATATCCCGTCGAAGTTCACCGTGGCCCAGGTCCGGGCACGGCTGGAGGTCTGGATGATCGCCGAGACGAAATCCCTTCGCTCACCTTCGAAGTGTTCCAGCAGCACTTGCGGCTCGCTCAGGAACTTGAAGCGGTACTCCGCGAAATAGGCATAACGCGGTGCGATCAGCCGGCGCAGCTCCAACTGGACGAGCAGCGTCTTGAGCGGTAGCTGGCGAATGTTGCTCTGATCAGCCAGCGGCCCCAGCAGGAATTCCCATTGCCCATCGAGTGCGGCGGCTTTCAGCTCGTCCAGCACGCAACCAATGCCGTCCAGCTCGGGCGTATCGCCGTAGACGAAGTTTTCCAGCACATTGAGGCTGTCGCGGTTGGCCAGCACCAGGCAATTGGAGGGGTGCCCGTCCCGCCCGGCCCGGCCGATCTCCTGGCTGTAGTTTTCGATGGATTTGGGCAGGTCGAAATGCACCACGTTGCGGATATCACTCTTGTCGATGCCCATGCCGAACGCGATGGTCGCAACGATACAGTTGGATTGTCCCTCCATGAACCGTCGCTGGATGGCTTCGCGCTGCTCATGGGGCAAGCCGGCGTGATAGGCCTCGGCACCAATACCGTGCCGGTCCAGGTGCTCGGCAATCTGCTCGGCGGTTCGCTGCAGGGTGACATAGACGATGCTCGGTTGCCCGGGCCGTTCGCCCAGCCATTGCACCAGTCGCCCACGCTTGTCCGCGCCGCTCACGGGCTCGACCAGCAAATTGAGGTTGGGCCGGTAGAAGCCGGTCGTCACCACATCGGCGGCGGCGATGGCGAACTTCGCCTGCATGTCGGCGATCACCGGCGGGGTCGCGGTGGCTGTCAGCAGCAACACCTGGGGGATGTCGAACTGACGCTGATAGTCGGGAAGCTTGAGATAGTCAGGACGAAAGTTATGTCCCCATTCCGAAATGCAGTGCGCTTCGTCTACTACCAGCAATGAAATCGGCACTTGCTGCAAGAAGTTACGAAAACGCTCGTTCTTCAGGCGCTCCACGGAAACCATCAGGATCTTCAACTCGCCCGAACGGGCCCGTGCCATGGCATCGCTGGCGTCGTCACGGCTTTGTGCCGAATCGATACTGGCGGATGGGATGCCATGGCGCTGCAGGAACGCCAATTGGTCCTGCATCAGCGCCAGCAGTGGCGAGACCACCAGGGTCAGGTGTGGTAACAGCAGGGCCGGCAATTGATAACACAGGGACTTGCCGGACCCGGTGGGAAAAATGGCGGCTGCCGACCGACCAGCCAGCACCGCGCCAATGGCAGCCTCCTGACCGGGACGAAACTGTGAATAACCAAAAACCTGTTCCAGGGTGCTGTGCATGCGCGGTCGCTCCTTTGACTGCTGCGATGCCCAAAGCCTAGCGGGGCTACGCAGCGAGTCGAGAAAAGGTCAGGGTAAAAACGATACCGGATGATACAGCCTCAAGCTGCTTATGCTTTGCCACGAGGCGATACAAATCCAGGCACTTTGATGCCTCGTCCCGACTTCGTTGCCACGGTAAGGTGCGTCCCAAATCCATGCGTTACGTCAAGGCCAGGAAGCCTGACGCTCACCTCTATTCAAGGAACGAACCGTGCCACACCTACTTTGCGCTCTACGCGTCCTGACGATAATGTCGGTCTCACTGCTGGCCGGTTGCTTGACCGTCCCGGAACGATCCGGGGTGGATCCGGCTCTATTCGAAACGCCGGAGTATCAGGCCCAGCAAGGCCTTGCCGTCGTCAAGGCTTCCGCGCTCTATGCACGTGGCGGGACCGGCCAGGATGTTGTCGTGGCGCTGATCGACTCGGGGCTCGACGCCAGCCTCAAGGAGTTCGAAGGCAGGTTGGCTGATTCTGGATTTGACTATGTCGAGGACCGTCCCGGCACAGTCGACCGCATCGGCCATGGCACGCAGATGGCCGGCATTCTCGCTGCCAACAAGGACGACCAGGGCATGCACGGCATCGCGTTCAATGCACGGTTGATCCCCTTTCGTTTTGGCGATAACAACGAGCCGTTTTTCTTCGACAGCGAGATCGCCCAATCCTGGCAAAGCGGTTTCGACAAGGGCGCCCGCCTATTCAACAACTCGTGGGCCAACGCCATCCCCGCCACGGAAATCAACGAGGCACGCTACAACCAGGTGATGCCCGACTCCCTGGCCGTTGCCCGAAAATTGGTATCCGACGGTGCCGTGTTCATCTTCCCTACCGGCAACGAACTCAAGCGCGAGCCCCTGGCCGAACCGGGGTTGCCGGTGGCCTTGCCTGAACTGGAAAAAGGCTGGATCGCGGTGGTTGCATTAAAGAACGACGGCAGCGCCATCAATGGAAAATCCAACTACTGCGGTCTCGCAGCTGCGTGGTGCATCGCCGTCCCAGGCGGCGATGCGGGCGCACAGGCAGGCTTGCTCACGGTGGGCAAGGATGGCCTTTACGTCCAAACCGCCGGCACCTCCCCGGCCGCAGCCTTGGTCAGTGGCGCCTTGGCGGCGCTACAAAGCCTTTACCCGCAGCTCAGCCCTCAGCAGATACGCGAACATCTACTGGCGACAGCCAACCGCACAGGTGTCTACGCCAACAGCGAAGCCTATGGCCGAGGGTTGATGGACCTGGAAGCTGCGTCACGACGCGCTCCTGAACCAGTGGCGGTTCAATAATCACAGTGAGTCCAAACCTTCAGAAATCTGCTCGCAGCCTTCCAATTCTCAGTATGTCAAACACATCAATGCGAAAGACGTTCCCAGATGGCTAGCCATTGCATTACGGGCATCAGGCCGCTACCGACAAGCTGATGCACTGGTTCCGAGACCGTTGTGAGACCTTACTTCTTTCCCAACTGACGTCCGTTTCCCCTAAACTTTCCAGCGATACAGACGCGCCTCTTTTTACTTCGGACCTTTCACCATGCATCTCGCGCCAGACTTCCCCGACGACCACGCCATGCGCCAACTCATGGAACTGCTCCACGAAGAAATCGGCTTGCCTGAACGCAAGACGATTCGCCTGGAGACCGCGATCAATCTGGATTTGGGTTGCGATGGGGCGGACGCGCGGCATCTGATGGAAGCCTTGGAAGAGCGGTTCGCCATCGACCTCATCGATTACGACGCTTATCGCTATTTTCAGCCGGAAGGCTTCGATGTCTTTCAAAAGCGCAGGGCCAAGGGCCGTGGCAAGAAGGTGCCGCTGACCATTGCCATGCTCTACAAAGCAGTCAAGGCGCAGAGATGGGACACGCAGGAAGTGGAAGGGGTCTAGGGGACTCGAAAGTCTTCGACATAATCAGTCGCTCATAAAAAAGCCGCCCTGATCAGGCGGCTTTTTTGTCGGCTAACCGACTCTTACAACTGCGGACCCGCCGCCTTGATCGCGTCGCTCACGTCGAACTTCTTGAAGTTCTCGATGAACAAACCGGCCAAGGCCTTGGCTGCTTCGTCGTAGGCAGCTTTGTCGGCCCAGGTGTTACGTGGGTTCAACAGACCGGTCTCGACGCCTGGAACGGCCAGGGGCACGTCCAGGTTGATGATGTCCAGGTGTTCGGTTTCAGCACCGATCAGCGCGCCGCTCTGAATCGCTGCGATCACCGCACGGGTGGTCGGGATGTTGAAGCGTTTGCCAACGCCGTAGCCGCCACCGGTCCAGCCGGTGTTGACCAGATAGACCTTGGAACCGAAGCCACGGATACGCTTGATCAGCAGTTCCGCGTATTCGCCGGCTGGGCGCGGGAAGAACGGAGCGCCGAAGCAGGTGGAGAAGGTCGACTTGATGCCGCTGCCCGAACCCATTTCGGTCGAGCCAACCAGTGCGGTGTAGCCGGACAGGAAGTGATAGGCAGCTTGTTCTTCGCTGAGGATCGACACAGGCGGCAGCACGCCGGTCAGGTCGCAGGTCAGGAAGATCACGGCGTTGGGCTCGCCACCGAGGTTTTTCGGTGCGCGTTTTTCGATCAGTTCACGCGGATAGGCCGCGCGGCTGTTCTGGGTCAGGCTGTCGTCGGCGTAGTCGGCTTTCTTGGTGACTGGGTCCAGGACAACGTTTTCCAATACCGCGCCGTGCTGGATGGCTTTCCAGATAACCGGCTCGTTCTTCTCGGACAGGTCGATGCACTTGGCATAGCAACCGCCTTCGATGTTGAAGACCACGCCCACACCCCAACCATGCTCGTCGTCACCGATCAGGTAACGGCTTTCGTCGGCGGACAGGGTGGTCTTGCCGGTGCCGGACAGACCGAAGAACAGGGTTACATCGCCCTCTTCGCCCATGTTGGCGGCGCAGTGCATCGGCAGCACGTCAACAGCCGGCAGCAGGAAGTTCTGCACGGAGAACAGGGCTTTCTTCATTTCACCGGCGTAGCGCATGCCGGCGATCAGCACTTTCTTGGCCGCGAAGTTGAGGATCACGGTGCCGTCGGAGTTGGTGCCGTCGCGCTCAGGCTCGCAGACAAAATTCGGAGCGTTGAGGATCTGCCATTCATCCTTGCCACCGGCATTGTACTGCTCGGGGTTGATGAACAGGCAACGACCGAACAGGTTGTGCCAGGCAGTCTCGGTGGTCATCTTGACCGGCAGGTAGTGCGCAGGATCGGAACCTACATGCACGTGGGAGACAAAACGCTCGCGCTCGCCCAGGTAGGCTTCAACGCGATTCCACAGGGCGTCGAACTTGTCGGCTGGGAACTTGCGGTTGATCGGGCCCCAGGCGATAGCGTCCTGGGTGGTTGGCTCTTCTACGATGAAACGGTCGACCGGCGAACGACCGGTACGGTGACCGGTACGAACAACCAGCGCGCCAGTATCGGCAAGCTCGCCTTCACCGCGATTCAGGGCTTCTTTGACCAGATCATCGACACTCAGATCGGTGTACACGGCGTTATTGGCTTGCGTCATGAGATTCCCCGTCGGCCCGTGGCCGAGTGCTCCAAACGTTTTGTAGTAGGAAGTCGCGCACTACTACCCGAAAAAAGTGGGCCGGATTATGCCAGAAAAGCCCAAAAAAAGTAGGGCCCTCCCGTCAGTACGGCGTAAATCCGGCGTTTGCCAGGAGATTTACCTGCGCTGAAGCGTTTTAGTGACGGGTATCTGACGGTGTGTCGACACCCGCACCCGCGAACAATTGTGCAATGTCCGCCGCGTCGAACAGGTAGCGCTCGTTGCAGAACTGGCAATCCACCTCGATGGCCCCGCCATGTTCGATCACCAGTTGCTGCGCATCTTCCAGACCCAGACTGACCAGCGCATTGCCGGAACGTTCACGGGAGCAACTGCATTGGAAGCGCAACGGCTGGCCGTCGAACAGGCGCACCTGCTCTTCGTGATAAAGACGATGCAGCACGGTTTCGTTGTCCAGGCCCAGCAGTTCATCGGCGCTCAAGGTGCTGGCCAGGGCGGTGACGTGCTGCCAACTGGCATCGCGCTCTTCCGGGTCACGAATGCGATCGGCAGGCAATTGCTGCAACAGCAGACCGCGTGCGCGCCGACCGTCGGCATAGAGCCAGAAACGCGTATTGGTTTGTTGGGACATGACGAAGTAGTTGGTGAAGCATTCGGACAAGCTCGCACCGTCCAGATCGACGATGCCCTGATAGCGCTGCCCCTGGGTCGGGTCGACTGTGAGGGCCAGCACACCATTGGGCATCATGTCGGCCAGTGTCGCGTCGGGGGCGATCTGTTCGGCGTCATAACGGGCCAGGCCACGGATCTCGCGCTCACTGGAGCACTCGATCATCAGCAGCGGCACCGGGCCTTCGGAGCGGGCCTGGAGGATCAGCAAGCCATCGAACTTCAAGGTGCCGACCAGCAGCGCCGCGGCGGCCATCAGTTCGCCGAGCATCTGCGCGACCGGCTCCGGATATGGATGCTTGGCGAGGACTTCGGCGTAGCTACGCTCCAACGCCACCAGCTCGCCGCGGGCGTCGCTGTCATCGAAGATGAAACGCTGGGTGTAGTCGGTATCCGGTAAATCAGTCATAGGGTCTGGTATCTGAAGTGGTGACAAGTAATGACGGGCATTTTATGGGCATTGCCGGTGGGTTCCAAGCAAGCCGAGGGTTTGTCTGACCGGAAGAGCCTGATAACGCAATCTGAAATGTAATCGTGGCGAGGGAGCTTGCTCCCGCTCGGTTGCGCAGCGAGCGTAAGATTTCGGGGCCGCTGCGCAGCCCAGCGGGAGCAAGCTCCCTCGCCACGGGCCTTGCGCCAGCCTTTCTTATTCGCTGTTGCTGCCATGGAACCTGAACAAATCCCGGCGCTGTTTCTTGCTCGGCTTGCCATCGGTGCTGACACCCAGGGCGCCGGCCTTGCGTTGAGCTGCCGCGGCTTCGCGCTTGGCAATGCTGGCATCCGTTTCACGATAGAGCGCCTGCGCTTGCGGCGCGCCGCGCCGTACGATCGACAGGGCCTCCACCACCACGGTTTTTTCATCGAACCCGGTGCGAATGACAAACTCATCGCCGACACGCGGCTCTTTACCCGGTTTGCAACGTTCACCCCGGTGATGAACCTTGCCGCTTTCGATAGCGGCCTTGGCGAGGGCCCGCGTCTTATAGAATCGCGCCGCCCACAGCCATTTATCGAGACGGACCTTGTCGTCCTCTTCCTTTTTTTGTGTCACTGCAATTCCTCTTTCTGCCAATAGTCAGAACTGTACTACCGTTTTTGTCGGGCGCACGAATCCGGCCCGACAGATAGAATGCCGCCGAGCCGACTTCCCCGGCCCGGTTTGCCTGCAACGTCACGAGCGCAAACAGGCAGGTAGATAACTGTCGCCATTTTGTGATTATTCTGCGTGAATACCGCGATCCGCGGAGTCCACGATCCGATGCATCGATCGCAGGTTGTTTTTATTGAAGACTTTTAACCATTTGACCGTTGTCGGCCTGCGCGAGTGGGTAGCGCTCCCTGATTTGGGAGTCGCGGGCCTGCGGGCAAAAATCGACACCGGGGCCAGCACCTCCAGCTTGCACGCTACCGACATCGAGCCATTCGAGCGCGACGGCGAAAAATGGGTGCGCTTCACCGCGCACCTCGGCACGGTGGTGCAACTGCGTCATCGCCGCTGCGAAGCCCCCTTGGTGGCGCGCAAGACGATAAAGAGTTCCAACGGCCACGCTCAGGTCCGCTACGTGATCAGTACCACGTTGGCGCTGGGTGATCGGATCTGGCGAGTGGAGTTCACCCTCGCCTGCCGCAAGTCCATGCGATATCGCCTGTTATTGGGTTCCAAAGCCTTGATCGACGGCCAGTTGGTGGTCAATCCGGGTACCAAATACGTTCAGGACAAACCGGCATTCCCGGTGTCCACTCTCTCTGCCACAGGTGTTGCATGAAGATCGCTGTGCTGTCGCGTAACCCGCGTCTGTATTCCACCCGTCGCCTGGTCGAAGCCGGGACCGAACGGGGCCATGAAATGGTGGTGATCGATACCCTGCGCGCCTATATGAACATCGCCAGCCACAAGCCGCAGATTCATTACCGTGGCAAACCGCTGGAAGGGTTCGATGCAGTGATCCCGCGCATCGGCGCATCGGTGACGTTCTATGGCTGCGCCGTGTTGCGCCAGTTTGAAATGATGGGGGTGTTTCCCCTCAACGAATCCGTGGCCATCGCCCGCTCCCGGGACAAGCTGCGCTCCCTGCAGTTGCTGTCGCGGCGCGGTATCGGCCTGCCGGTAACCGGCTTCGCCCACTCGCCGGATGACATTCCCGACTTGATCGCCATGGTCAACGGCGCGCCATTGGTGATCAAGGTGCTGGAAGGCACCCAGGGCATCGGCGTAGTCCTGTGTGAAACCGCAACCGCGGCCGAATCGGTGATCGAAGCGTTCATGGGCCTGAAGCAGAACATCATGGTGCAGGAGTACATCAAGGAAGCCGGCGGCGCGGACATTCGCTGCTTCGTGGTCGGTGACAAAGTGATTGCCTCGATGAAACGCCAGGCGCGGCCTGGTGAGTTTCGCTCCAACCTGCACCGCGGCGGCAGTGCCAGCTTGATCAAGATCACACCGGAAGAACGCATGACAGCCCTGCGCGCCGCCAAGGTCATGGGCCTGGCCGTGGCCGGCGTCGACATCCTGCGCTCCAATCACGGGCCACTGGTGATGGAGGTGAATTCCTCGCCAGGCCTGGAAGGAATCGAAACCACCACCAGCAAGAACGTGGCAGGAATCATCATCGAACACTTGGAAAAGAATGGCGGGCCAAACATGACCCGGACCAAGGGCAAGGGCTGACCCTGCACAAAACCCTGTGGGAGCGAGCTTGCTCGCGATGGCGATATTTCAGTGACGATGATATTGGCTGACACACCGTCATCGTGAGCAAGCTCGCTCCCACAAGGCATCGGCGTGACCTAAGGGAAACTGCTAAACCGCATCCCTTGGCAACATCAGCCCCAACGGCAACCGCACCCGCGCTTCCAGCCCGCCACCCACGCGATTGCGCAGTTCGACGTTACCGCCGTGCATCGAGGCTATGCGCTTGACGATGGCCAGGCCCAGCCCCGTGCCCTTCCCGCCCCGGGCACGGTCGCCTCGGGTGAAGGGGTTGAAAATGGCTTCCAATTCCGACGGATCGATGCCGGCGCCACGGTCCATGACGCTCAGCACCACATAGGGCGCGCTGGTATCACCGGAGACATAAGCCGCCACCTCCACGCCAGTACCGGCATGGTTCAAGGCATTACCGATCAGGTTATTCAGCAAGCGTTTCATCGACACCCGGCGCAGCGGGAACGGCTGGATAGGCTCCAGGCGCAGGTGCACTTTCTCATCGTTCTGGTTATAGGGCGCGGCCACTTCCCGCACCAGCTCGCTGAGGTCCACTTCTTCCACGGACTCGTCGCGACCGTCACGAATGAACGCCAGGAACTGGTCGAGAATCGCATCCATGTCTTCAATGTCGCGGACCATTTCATCGGTCAGGTCGGTGTGCTCGCCCATCAATTCCAGCGACAGCCGCAGCCGGGTCAGCGGCGTACGCAGGTCGTGGGAAACGCCGGCCAGCATCAATTCGCGCTCCCGCCCGGCTTGTTCGACGTCCTCGGCCATCTGGTTGAAGGCGCGATAGACCTCGGTCATTTCGCTGGGTGTATCGCTGACGGGCAGTCGTACGCTGCGCCCTTGGCCCAGTTGGCGGGCGGCATAGACCAGGCGTTTCAAGGGTTGGTTGAGCTGACTGACGAAGATCCACGCCGAAGCCGTCGACAGCAGGCCGATGGCCAGGAACCAACCGAGCACGTTCCAGATCTTCTGGCCACGCAGCGGATGAGGGTACAACGGCACTTTCAGCCAACCATCGCCCAGGCTTGGCGCCCGCACCCACAACGCCGGTGGCGAATGCATGCGCAGTCGCACCTCGGTATCGGCGCCGAGTTCGGCCTGCATCTGCCGCTGATAGATTTCGCTGTAGGGCCAGTGTTGTTCGCCTTCCGGCACACCTGCACCGACGACCCGGATCAGTGTCGCCGCTTCAGCGATCTTCGCCCGGTTGGTCTCGTCCGCCGCCCAGTAAGCCCTTAGTGTCAGGGCAACGCCGTGGCTGTATTGCCGATCAACGAGCACATCCTCGTTCATCAGCAGGTACACCAGGGTCAGTGCCTTGGAGAAGAGCACGACAATGAGCACCAGCCAGAGGGTGCGGGAAAAGAAGCTCTGGGGGAACCAAACCGGGGTTTTCATGAATAACCGCTACACACTTGCAGGAGCGAGCGATGCTCGCACAATAACGGACCGCGAGTCGCCTGGAGGAAGACATTCAGCCCGCCAGGCCACCCGCTCCTACAAATCGCCGATCATTTGCTGGCGGCGCCATCCGGCACGAATACATAACCCACGCCCCACACCGTCTGGATATACCGTGGCTTGGAGGGGTCGGGCTCGATCATCCGGCGCAACCGGGAAATCTGCACGTCGATGGAACGCTCCAGCGCATCCCACTCGCGACCGCGAGCCAGGTTCATCAACTTGTCGCGGGTCAGCGGCTGGCGAGCATTCATCACCAAGGCCTTGAGCACCGCGAACTCGCCGGTGGTGAGCATGTGGATCTCGTTGCCGCGCTTGAGCTCGCGGGTCGCCAGGGACAGCTCATAGTCGCCGAAGGTCACGCTCTCGTCTTCGCTGCCCGGCGCACCAGGCACCGGTGCCGATTGACGGCGCAGCACGGCCTTGACGCGGGCCATGAGCTCGTCCGGGTTGAACGGCTTGGCCAGGTAATCGTCGGCGCCCAGTTCAAGCCCCTTGATACGGCTCAGCTCGTCGCCCTTGGCGGTGAGCATGATGATCGGGATCTGGTTGTTGGCGCCACGCAGGCGGCGGCAGGCGGTCAGGCCGTCTTCACCAGGCAGCATCAAGTCGAGCACCACCAGGTTGAAAACCTCGCGGGCCAGCAACCGGTCCATCTGTTCGGTGTTCGGTACGGTGCGGGCGCGATAGCCCTTGCTGACGAAAAAACGCTCCAGCAGGCTGCTCAGCCCTGGATCGTCGTCAACGATAAGAATTTTTTCGCCTTCAGCAGTTTGTGCTGTGCTGCTCATAGGAAGCTCCTTTGATCTCGGCGCGCATTATGGCCTAGCTGCCGTTATACGCACCGTGTGCATTGTTAGCAGATTTTTCCTCTATCGCCACAAATCCGGGTATCCAGCCTACAGGCCTCGCCCCCCTTAAGCGCGGAACGCTGGTTATAATGCGCGGCCCTTTGTGCCAGGAAATGCCGGATCGATAACCCGGCGCGCCACTTTTCTTGCCCTGGCCAGGCAGCACTTTTTGAATTTCGCGGGTCAACAGGCAGCCTTTTGACCCAGGCAGCGGCGCAAGCCAGGCCGCTCAACCAGTCTCGCCGAGCCCGGCTCACGCGGTGGCGAGCCTGATTTCACAATTTGTCAGGTGGTTTTATGGACAGCATCAACAGCCGCATCGCCGAGGAACTCGGCGTACGCCCACAACAGGTCGAAGCGGCCGTCGCGCTACTCGATGAAGGTTCGACGGTACCTTTCATCGCCCGTTACCGGAAAGAAGTGACCGGCAGCCTCGATGACACGCAATTGCGGCATCTGGAAGAGCGCCTGCGCTACCTGCGAGAACTCGACGAACGGCGCATCAGCATCCTGGCCAGCATTCAGGAACAGGGCAAGCTGACCCCGCAGCTCGAGCGCGACATCAAGCTGGCAGACACCAAGACCCGTCTCGAAGACTTGTACCTGCCCTACAAGCAAAAACGCCGGACCAAGGGCCAGATCGCCCTGGAAGCCGGGCTCGGCGACCTGGCCGACGGCCTGTTCAACGATCCGACCCTGGCGCCGGAAACCGAAGCCGCACGTTTCGTCAACGCCGAAAAGGGCGTGGCCGACATCAAGGCCGCGTTGGAAGGCGCCAAGTACATTCTCATGGAGCGTTTCGCCGAAGACGCCAACCTGCTGGAAAAACTGCGCAACTTCCTCAAGCAGGAAGCCATCCTCAGCGCCCGCGTGATCGCCGGCAAGGAAGAGGAAGGCGCCAAGTTCCGCGACTACTTCGAACACGACGAACCCCTCAAGAGCATGCCGTCTCACCGCGCCCTGGCGATTTTCCGTGGCCGCAACGAAGGCATTCTCAGCTCCGCGCTGAAGGTCGGTGAAGAACTGCCAGGTACCATGCACCCGTGCGAAGGCATGATCGGCCAGCAGTTCGGCATCCAGAACCAGAACCGCCCCGCCGACAAATGGCTGGCCGAAGTGGTGCGCTGGACTTGGAAGGTCAAGCTCTACACCCATCTGGAAACCGACCTGCTGGGCGAGTTGCGCGACGGCGCCGAGACCGAGGCGATCAACGTATTCGCCCACAATCTGCACGACCTGCTCCTGGCCGCGCCGGCCGGCCCGCGTGCCACCCTGGGCCTCGACCCGGGCCTGCGTACCGGTTGCAAGGTGGCGGTGGTGGATTCCACCGGCAAGCTGCTGGACCACGCCACGGTCTATCCGCACGTGCCGCACAACAAGTGGGACCAGACCCTCGCCGTACTGGCCGCCCTGTGCGCCAAGCATTCGGTGGACCTGATCGCCATCGGCAACGGCACCGCCAGCCGCGAGACCGACAAGCTGGCCGCCGAGCTGATCAAGAAATACCCAGCCATGAAGATGACCAAGGTCATGGTTTCCGAGGCCGGCGCTTCGGTCTATTCCGCATCGGAACTGGCTTCCAAGGAATTCCCGGACCTGGACGTATCGATTCGTGGCGCGGTGTCGATTGCCCGTCGCTTGCAAGATCCACTGGCGGAACTGGTGAAGATCGACCCGAAATCCATCGGCGTCGGCCAATACCAGCATGACGTTTCCCAGTTGAAGCTGGCCCGTGGCCTGGACGCGGTGGTGGAAGACTGCGTGAACGCCGTGGGCGTGGACGTGAACACCGCTTCGGTGGCGCTGCTGGCGCGGATCTCCGGCCTGAACGCCACGCTGGCGCAGAACATCGTCACCCACCGCGACGAGCACGGTGCGTTCAAGACCCGCGCCGCGTTGAAGAAAGTCCCACGGCTGGGTGAAAAAACCTTCGAGCAGGCTGCCGGCTTCCTCCGGGTCATGAACGGCGACAATCCGCTGGATTCGTCGGCCGTCCACCCCGAAGCCTATCCGCTGGTACAACGCATCGCCGCCCAGACCGACCGCGACATACGCTCGCTGATCGGCGACGCCGCGTTCCTCAAACGCCTGGATCCGAAAAAATTCACCGACGAAACCTTCGGCCTGCCCACCGTGACGGACATTCTCCAGGAACTGGAGAAACCGGGCCGCGACCCGCGTCCCGAGTTCAAGACCGCCGAGTTCCAGGACGGCGTCGAGGACCTCAAGGACCTGCAGCCAGGCATGATCCTCGAAGGCGTCGTGACCAACGTTACCAACTTCGGTGCCTTCGTCGACATCGGCGTGCACCAGGACGGGCTTGTGCACATTTCGGCATTGTCCGAGAAGTTCATCAAGGACCCGCGCGAAGCGGTGAAGGCCGGTGACGTGGTGAAAGTGAAGGTCATGGAAGTCGACATTCCGCGCAAACGCGTCGGCCTGTCGATGCGCATGAGCGACACACCGGGCGAGAAAGTCGACGGTGCCCGCGGCGCTCGCCCCGGCTCGACCCCGCGTCAATCGCAGAACACCGCGCCGCGCAAGGAAACCGCCACCGCAGCGCCGACGAACAATGCCATGGCCTCGTTGTTCGCCAACGCCAAGCAATTGAAGAAACGCTGATGGACGTGCCGGCCGGGTTGGTGGAGAGCGCGTTTTTCAAGTTGCTCGGCTGCCGTCTGCACAGCCTTGGGGACGGGATGGCGCAAGTCGCCCTGGGCCTTGAGCCGCCGTTGCGCAATCGGGGCAACAAGCTGCACGGCGGAGCATTGTTCAGTCTGGTGGACATCGCCATGGGGCTGGCGTGTTCCAGCGTCCACGGTTTTGACCAGCAGAGCGCGACCATCGAATGCAAGATCAACTACATTCGCGCCGTGTCCGACGGTGAAGTGTTGTGCACCGCCCGGGTCATCCATCCGGGCCGGCGCACGCTGGTGGTTGAGGCCGATGTGATGCAAGGCGACAAACTGGTCGCAAAAGCGCAAGGCACGTTCGCTGTCCTATAGCTCCCTGTCATCGATTTGGGGTAATTTCGACGCTACGAATGCGGCGCCGCAATTATCTGTGGGAGCGGGCTTGCTCGCGAAGGCGGTGTGTCAGCGACTTCCATTGCTGACAGATACGCCCTCTTCGCGAGCAAGCTCGCTCCCACAGTAATGGTGGCGGAGTCCTTAGCCGTACAAAAACCAGGCGAAAACGCCAGTTTTAACTTCACCCTTGTAGACCGTCTTGCCCACCCCCATATTGGGGCGACTGACGCGTGAAGGAATTCAACTTGAGCGACCTTTTAAACCGCCGCCTGGCCCTGCTTGGCGAGCGCGCCAACCTCTCCCTGCTTGAGCAATGCCTGCACGGCATCGAGCGTGAATGCCTGCGCGTCACGGACAATGGGCGCCTGGCCCAGACCCCGCATCCCGAGGCCCTGGGTTCGGCGTTGACCAACGAACAGATCACCACCGATTACTCCGAGTCGCTGTTGGAGTTCATCACGCCGGCCCTCGCCAACCCGGCCGACACCTTGCGCAGCCTGGACAAGATCCACCGCTTTGCCTATAGCAAACTGGGCGACGAATACCTGTGGAGTCCTTCGATGCCGTGCCCTTTGCCGGCCGAAGAGGACATCCCGATTGCGTACTATGGCACCTCGAATATCGGTCGGCTCAAGTACGTCTACCGCAAGGGCCTGGCGCTGCGCTATGGCAAGACCATGCAATGCATCGCCGGGATCCACTACAACTTTTCCCTGCCGGAAAAGCTCTGGCCGCTGCTCCGCCAGAGCGAAGCCGCCGAAGGAAGCGACCGGGACTTCCAGTCTTCAGCCTATATCGCGCTGATCCGAAATTTCCGCCGCTACAGCTGGCTGCTGATGTACCTGTTCGGTGCTTCGCCGGCGCTGGACGCCGGTTTCCTGCGAGGTCGCCCGCACCAGCTGGAACAACTGGGCCCAGACACGTTGTACCTGCCTTATGCCACCAGCCTGCGCATGAGCGACCTGGGTTACCAGAGCAACGCCCAGGCCGGCCTCACACCGTGCTACAACGATCTGGAGAGCTACACCGACAGCCTGCGCAAAGCGGTGGCGACGCCCTATGCGCCTTACGTCGAAGTCGGCACCCACCAGAACGGCGAGTGGGTGCAGCTCAACACGAACATTCTGCAGATCGAAAACGAGTACTACTCCAATATCCGCCCCAAGCGCGTGACCTACACCGGCGAGCGCCCGATCCAGGCATTGATGGCCCGGGGCATCCAGTATGTCGAAGTGCGGTGCCTGGACATCAACCCGTTCCTGCCGATGGGCATCGACCTCACCGAGTCGCGATTCCTCGACGCATTCCTGCTGTATTGCGGCCTCAATGACAGCCCGCAACTGGAGAACAACGAGTGCGGCAACGCGACGAGCAACTTCCTCACCGTGGTCAAGGAAGGCCGCAAGCCTGGCCTGCAATTGCAGCGACAGGGTCAGCCGGTGGACATGCAAGCCTGGGCCGTCGAACTACTGGAAAAAATCGCGCCGCTGGCCTCGCTGCTTGATCAGAGCCAGGGCGGCGACGCTCACCGCCAGGCATTGGACGCACAATTGGCGAAGGTCCGGGACCCGTCCCTGACCCCTTCTGCCCAGGTGCTGGCCGCCATGGCCGAACATCAGGAAAGCTTCGCCCAGTTCTCCCTGCGCCAAAGCAAGGTCCACGCTGAATTCTTCCGTGCCGAACCGCTGCCTGTCCAAGAGCAGCAAGCATTCGAAGCAACCGCCCGCGAATCCCTGGTTCAACAAGCAGAACTGGAGCAGAACGAGGTGGGGGATTTCGACGTGTTCGTGGGCTCGTATCAGGCGAGCATCCTGGCGATCAGTAACTGAACACCACTTTTTGACTGGAATGCTCTTGTGGCGAGGGAGCTTGCTCCCGCTGGACTGCGCAGCAGGCCCTTCTTTACGGTTGCTGCGCAACCGAGCGGGAGCAAGCTCCCTCGCCACATGTAATCTCCACGCGCATAGATTTTTTCGCAAATAAGCTAATTCGAAAAAGTTATTTATTTAGCGATTCTTAGATCATTTAGTCTCCTCAAACGCCGAACACCCGGCGGCCTGTTGAGGAGCTTTCCCATGACGTTCAGTTTTCCCCTTCGCCTTCTCGCGGCCGCCTCCCTGGCCGTCACGAGTCTATTGACCCAGGCAGCCGACCTGACCGTCGCCTACCAGACCACCGTCGACCCGGCCAAAGTCGCCCAGGCCGACGGCGCCTATGAAAAAGCCACCCAAGCCAAGATCGACTGGCGCAAGTTCGACAACGGCGCCGACGTCATCACCGCCATCGCCTCGGGCGACGTGCAGATCGGTTACCTCGGTTCCAGCCCGCTGACCGCGGCCATCACCCGCAAGGTCCCGGTGGAAACCTTCCTCATCGCCACCCAGATTGGCGCCGCCGAAGCCCTGGTGGCCCGCGACGGTTCCGGGATCAAGACGCCCCAAGACCTGATCGGCAAGAAAATCGCCGTGCCGTTCGTTTCCACCGGCCATTACAGCCTGCTCGCCGCGTTGAAGCATTGGAACATCGACCCATCGAAAGTCACCATCCTCAACCTGGCACCACCGGCCATCATCGCCGCCTGGAAGCGCGGCGACATCGACGCCACCTACGTCTGGGACCCGGCGTTGGGCGTGGCCAAGGAAAACGGCAAGGTGCTGATCACTTCCGCAGAGCTGGCCAAGTTCGGTGCGCCAACCTTCGACGCCTGGATCGTGCGCAAGGACTTTGCCCAGAAGCATCCTGAAATCGTCACCGCCTTCGCCAAAGTCACCCTGGATGCCTACGCTCAGTACCGCAAGGACCCGCAAGCCTGGCTGGCCGATGCATCCAACATCGACAAACTGGTGAAGCTCTCCGGTGCCAAAGCCAGCGATATCCCGCTGTTGCTGCAAGGCAACGTCTTTCCCCTGGCAGCCGATCAGGTCGTGAGCCTCGGCGCTCCGACAACCAAAGCCATCACCGACACCGCAGTCTTCCTCAAGGAACAAGGCAAGGTCGAAGCCGTGCTGCCGGACTACGCGCCTTTCGTCAGCGCCAAATACATCACTCAGTGATCGATCAATAGAAGGAGCCACGGCAATGGCCTTGCTACAGCTGGAGCGTATCAGCGCACAGTACCCCGGCGCGGCGGAACCCGTGCTGGCGGATATCTCCCTGACCCTGGGCCCCCAGCAATTGCTGGTCGCCCTCGGCCCGTCCGGCAGTGGCAAGACTTCGCTGTTGAACCTGATCGCCGGGTTCGTCGAGCCCAGCGCCGGGCAAATCACCCTGGACGGCGTGCCCGTCAAAGGACCGAGTGCCGAGCGCGGCGTGGTGTTCCAGGACGATGCACTGTTGCCCTGGCAGGACGTGCTGGCAAACGTAGGATTTGGCCTGGAACTGGCCGGCGTCGCCAAGCAAAAGCGCGAGGCCCGAGCCCGGGAAATGCTCGCCTTGGTGGACCTCGCCGGTTTCGATCAACGCCGCGTCTGGCAGCTTTCCGGCGGCCAGAAGCAGCGCGTCGGCCTGGCACGGGCGCTGGCGGCTGATCCGCGTGTGTTGCTCATGGACGAGCCTTTCGGTGCGCTCGACGCTTTCACCCGCGAGCAAATGCAGGAGCTGTTGCTGCAGGTCTGGCAACGCACCGCCAAACCGGTGTTCCTGATCACCCATGACATTGAAGAGGCGGTGTTTCTCGCCACGGACCTGATCCTGCTGGCGCCCAACCCCGGGCAGATCGTCGAGCGCCTGCACCTGGACTTTGGCCAGCGCTACGGGGCCGGGGAATCCGCCCGGTCGATCAAATCCGACCCGCGCTTTATCGAAACCCGTGAGCATGTGCTCGCCAAGGTGTTCTCCCAACGCAGCGCCACTCGGCCACAGGAGCGCGCATGAGCAGCTACGAAATTCCAGCCGTGGTCAGCGAACCGGCAGACAAACGCCCGGCCACCGGCTCGCGGCTCAACCTGAGCACGCGATGGATCAGCGGCTTGACCCTGTTCGTATTGCTGGCCGTCTGGTGGGTAGTCACCGCCAGCGGCCAGATCGAACCCTTGTTCCTGCCTTCGCCCTCCGCCGTGCTGCAAAAAGGCTGGCTGCTGGCGACCAGCGGCTACATGGATTCCACCCTCTGGCAGCACTTGGGCGCAAGCCTTGAACGGATCGGCCTGGGTCTGTTGTTCGCGGTGCTGACGGCCGTGCCGGTGGGCATCGCCATTGGCGCCAATCGTATCGCAAGAGGGGTACTCGATCCGTTGATCGAGTTTTACCGACCGATCCCACCATTGGCGTACCTGCCATTGATCGTGATCTGGTGCGGCATCGGTGAATTGTCGAAGGTGCTGCTGATTTACCTGGCGATCTTCGCACCGATCGCCATCGCCACCGCCACCGGCGTGCGCACCGTGGACCCGGCGAAATTGCGCGCCGCACAGTCCCTCGGTGCCACACGAGTTCAGTTGATTCGCCATGTGATCGTGCCCAGCGCCCTGCCGGATATCCTCACCGGGATTCGCATCGGGTTGGGCGTGGGCTGGTCGACACTGGTGGCCGCTGAGCTGATCGCCGCCACCAGCGGCCTGGGGTTCATGGTGCAGTCTGCGGCGCAGTTCCTGGTCACCGATGTGGTGGTGCTGGGGATTCTGGTGATCGCGCTGATTGCCTTCGCCATGGAAATGGGCTTGCGCGCTCTGCAACGCAAACTGGTGCCGTGGCACGGCCAGGCCCATTGACACCTAATGACCACGCCGACCATTCGGCGCCCAGAGCGAGAACGTACGATGAATCGCCCGACCATTACCCCGTTGAGCACCGCCCTCGGCGCGCAGATCAGCGGGATCGACATCAGCCAGCCGTTGCTTCCTGAACATCACCAAGTGATAGAGCAGGCGCTGCTTGAACATCAGGTGCTGTTTTTTCGCGACCAGCCCATCGAGCCGGTGCAGCAAGCACGTTTCGCTGCGTATTTCGGCGACCTGCACATTCATCCGATCTACCCCAACGTGCCCGAGCAGCCCGAAGTATTGGTGCTCGACACGGCTGTCACCGATGTGCGCGACAACGCCGTGTGGCACACCGACGTGACCTTCCTGCCGACGCCCGCCATGGGCGCGGTGCTCAGTGCCAAGCTGCTGCCGGCGTTCGGTGGCGATACGTTGTGGGCCAGTGGCATTGCCGCTTATGAAGCCTTGTCGGCGCCATTGAAGCGCTTGCTGGAAGGCCTGACGGCGACCCACGATTTCACCCGGTCCTTTCCGTTGGAGCGCTTTGGCAATAGCGCCGAAGACCTGGCGCGCTGGGAAGAAGCGCGGCGCAAGAATCCACCGTTGTCCCATCCGGTGATCCGCACCCATCCGGTGAGCGGGCGCCGCTCGCTGTTCGTCAATGAAGGCTTCACCACACGCATCAACGAGCTGTCGGAAACCGAAAGCGAGGCGATCCTGAAACTGCTGTTCGCCCATGCCACGCGCCCGGAATTTACCCTTCGCTGGCGCTGGCAGGCCAATGACGTGGCATTCTGGGACAACCGCGTGACCCAGCATTTCGCCGTGGACGATTATCGTCCTGCCCGGCGCGTGATGCACCGGGCGACGGTGTTGGGGGATGTGCCGTTTTTCCGCTGAACACACCGCCCACCCGTGGCGAGGGAGCTTGCTCCCGCTCGGCTGCGCAGCAGTCGTAAAACCGGCTGACCCGGTCTGACTGGAAAAATGCGTTATGCCGATTGGGGCCGCTGCGCAGCCCAGCGGGAGCAAGCTCCCTCGCCACGGGGGGTTTGTGTTATTCAGCTGACGAAGGTTTTTCCCAAAGATTGATCCCGCCTTCCTGGGCAAACCGGTCGATCTCCGCCAGTTCTTCGGCGCTGAAGTTGAGGTTGCGCAGCGCTCCGACGTTCTCAATGATCTGCTCCGGCCGGCTGGCACCGATCAGGGCCGAGGTGACCCGTGGATCGCGCAAGGTCCAGGCCAGGGCCATCTGCGCGAGGCTTTGACCGCGGCGCTGAGCGATTTCGTTAAGGGCGCGCACGTGAGCGATATTGTCTTCGGACAGGTGCGAAGCCTGCAACGAACCGCCACCCGGACGATTGACCCGCGCGTCGGCCGGAATACCCTTGAGGTACTTGTCGGTCAGCAGCCCTTGGGCCAGCGGGGTGAAGGCGATAACACCGGTGCCCAGCTCCTCGGTAGCGTCCAGCAGGTCCTTTTCCACCCAACGATTGAGCAGGTTATAGGCCGGCTGGTGAATCAGCAGCGGGACTTTCCACTCGTTGAGCAGCGCGGCCATCTCCCGGGTCTTCACGCCCGAATACGAAGAGATACCAATGTACAGCGCCTTGCCCTGCTGCACGGCGGTGGCCAGCGCACTGGCAGTTTCTTCCAGCGGCGTTTCAGGGTCGAAGCGATGGGAATAAAAGATATCCACATAGTCCAACCCCAGGCGCTGCAGGCTCTGGTCGAGGCTGGCGAGCACGTACTTGCGCGAGCCACCGCCCTGGCCGTAAGGTCCCGGCCACATGTCCCACCCGGCCTTGCTGGAAATGATCAGCTCATCGCGGTACTGCTTGAAGTCCTCACGCAGCAATCGGCCGAAATTGATCTCGGCGCTGCCATAGGGAGGCCCGTAGTTATTCGCCAGGTCGAAGTGGTTGATGCCCAGGTCAAACGCCGTACGCAGCAAGGCGCGCTGGGCGTCGATGGGCGTGCTGTCGCCAAAGTTGTGCCACAACCCCAACGACAGCGCCGGCAGTACCAGCCCACTGCGACCGACGCGGCGGTAAGGAATGGACTCGTAGCGGTTTTCGGCAGCGGTGTAGGTCATCGAAAAGCTCTCTGTTCGGGCATCTGGATGGCAGACGCTAACATTTCACAGACGCATCGGTCAGGCCGAAAGTTCGCTTATCCCTGTGGGAGCGAGCTTGCTCGCGAAAGCGCTGTGTCAGCTTACGGTGACGTTGGATGTGCCGACGTCTTCGCGGGCAAGCCCGCTCCCACAGGAAATTCGTGATACCTGAACATTTGGAGGCGATA
The DNA here is from genome assembly GCF_000281895.1 of Pseudomonas fluorescens Q2-87. Classification (NCBI taxonomy): domain Bacteria; kingdom Pseudomonadati; phylum Pseudomonadota; class Gammaproteobacteria; order Pseudomonadales; family Pseudomonadaceae; genus Pseudomonas; species Pseudomonas fluorescens. The sequence continues at coordinate 6,047,576 of NZ_CM001558.1, forward strand.
TTAACGAGCCTTGGCAAACACCTCCGCCAGCCAATCCACAAACACGCGAACCCGTGGCGACATGTGGCGATTGTGGGGGTAGAGCACCGAAATCGGCATGGACGGTGGTGGCGTGGCGGTGAGGATTTCCTGGATCAGGCCTTGTTGGATCTGGGTTTCCATCCGGTAGTAAGGGCATTGGATCAGGCCCAGGCCGGCGATGGCGGAGGCGGCATAGATTTCGGCGCCGAACACTGAGATTGCGCCGTCTATGGCTACTTCCCGAAGTTCGCCGTCGACCATGAACTCGAACGGATACAGTTTGGCGGTGGTACGCGAGACGTAGTTCACCGCCCGGTGCTGTCTCAGGTCGTCGAGGCTTTTCGGCTCTCCGTACTGGCGCAGGTAGGCCGGACTGGCGCAGGTGATCTGGCGCAGGTTGGCGACGCGGCGCCCTATCAGCGACGAATCCGCCAGCGTGCCAGCCCGCAGCACGCAATCGACCCCTTCGGTAATAAGGTCGACAAAACGATCGGCCTCGCTGATGGACAGCTCGATGTCTGGGTATTGCGCCATGAACTGCGGCAGCGCCGGGATCACAAAATGTCGGGCGAGCGTGCCATGCATGTCCACCCGCAACCGCCCCTTGGGCGCCACGCTGCGAAACGCCAGTTCGGCTTCTTCCAGCTCTGCTAGCAATTGCACGCAGCGCGGGTAGTAAGCCTCGCCATCGAGGGTCGGGCGCACTTTGCGGGTGCTACGCTCCAGCAAGCGCACGCCCAGCCAGGCTTCGAACTGGTTGAGGGTGTGGGTCAGCGTGGCGCGGGGCAGGTTCAAGTCATCGGCGGCCAGGGTAAAGCTGCTGCGTTCGTAGATGCGCACGAACACCTTCATCGCCTTGACTTGATCCATTTGGAATCTTACGCCCTGATTGTTGGCAACTATTGAACAGTCAAGGCCACTCTCCTGTATTTATCGCCGCAAGTAAACATGTGAATCTCGCTTCACCCCACTTCAAGAGGAGCACACCCATGACGACTCAAACGCCCAAAGTTGCCATCATCACTGGCGCCTCCCGCGGCATCGGCGCCGAAATCGCCAAGCATTTGGCCAGCGAAGGTTTTGCCGTTGCCATCAACTATGCCAGCAGCGCCACCGAAGCTTCGAAACTGGTGGTGCAGTTGCGCCAAGCCGGTCACCAAGCCATAGCGGTCAAGGCGGATGTGTCTTCTGCCAGCGATGTCCGGCGGTTGTTCGATGAAACCGAGGCGCAACTGGGCAAGGTCGATGTGCTGGTCAACAACGCCGGCATCCTTCAGGTAATGCCCTTGGCGCAGCACAGCGATGAGCTGTTCGAGCAGACGTTCGCCATCAACACCCGTGGCACTTTCAACACCCTGCGCGAAGCCGCAACCCGCCTGAATGACGGTGGCCGAATCGTGAATTTTTCCAGCAGCACCGTTGGCCTCAACCTGCCCGGCTACGCTGTGTACATCGCCAGCAAGGCTGCAGTGGAATCGTTGACCCAAGTGTTTGCCAAGGAGCTGCGCGGGCGTCAGATCACCGTCAATGCCGTGGCCCCCGGCCCCGTCGCCACCGAACTGTTCATGCACGGCAAGAGCGAAGAACAAGTGCAGCATTACGCCAAGATGCCGCCCTTGGAACGCCTCGGCCAGCCGCAAGACATCGCCCGCGTCATCGCCTTCCTGGTGAGCCCGGATGCCGGCTGGGTGAACGGGCAGATCCTGCGGGCCAATGGCGGGCTTGTCTGAGATTCAGCCCGCTCAGCGCACCAAGTGCAGGAACTGCATGTGCCGCTCGTACTGGTCGAGGATGTCGTTGATGACCTGCTCTCGGGTGTAGCCCACCAGGTCATAATCCTGGCTACCCTCGCTCAGGTGCACTTCGGCACGGTAATAACGGCGATTGTTGAGTTCCTTGGAACCCATGCCGCCCCGGGCGAAGGACGGCGTGAAGTAGCCGCGCATCTGCACCTGATAAATGAACGGATGCTGCTCGCCGTGGCCGATTTCCAGGCTGACGCTGTCATTGGCCGGGTCTGGCTGGGTCACGACCGTGAGGCCCTTCTCGGCGAATACCGCCTTCACGTCTTCAACGGCCGGACGCACTGTCGTGTCGAGAAACCGATACACCTCGTCGCGAGACGGGAAATGCACCGCCTGGCTCAAGCGCTGGCGCCAGCCGCCCGTGCCCCGGCGTGAACCCGACACCGGTGCGAGGGAATGCAATTGCGCGATCTGCTTCTGGGACTCCAGGTAGAACGCCTTGTGCAACCCCCACATCATCAACAAAAGAATCAGCGAGAACGGCAACGACGTCAGCACCACCGCCGACTTCAAGGCATCGATGCTGCCGGAGAACAGCAATGCGCTAGTCACCAGGGCGGTCATCGCGCCCCAGAACACCCGCAGCCATTTCGGCCCGTCTTCATCGGGATTGCCGCCCTTGGCCGACAGCGTCGAAAGCACCACGGTGCCCGAATCGGCGGACGTGACGAAGAAGACGAAGCTGATGAACACCGTGACCGCGATGACGGTCTTGCTCCACGGGTAGGTTTCCAGCAACAGGTACAGGCTCATCGACGGATTTTCCAGGGCGCTCATGCCCAAGGCGCTCATGCCATGGTTCAGCACCTGGTCGATGGCGCTGTTGCCGAAGATCGACATCCACGCCAGGGTGAAGCCCAAGGGAATCAGCAACACACCAAACACAAATTCGCGGATGGTCCGGCCACGGGAAATCCGTGCGATGAACAGCCCCACGAACGGCGACCACGCAATCCACCAGGCCCAGTAGAACACTGTCCAGCCGCCCAACCAGTCGCTGGGTTTGTTGTAGGCGTACAGGTCGAAACTCTTCATCGGCAAGGCGCCGAGGTAATCGCCGATGTTCTGGATCAACGTATTGAGCAGATGCTGGGTGGGCCCGGCGAACAGCACGAACAACAGCAACGCGCAGGCCAGCAGCATGTTGATGTCGGACATGACCCGCACGCCTTTATCGACGCCCGCCACTGCGACGATGATTGCCGCGCCCATCATCAGCACGATCAGACCGACCTGGATCCACTGGGTATGGGCGATGCCGAACAGGTAATCGAGCCCGGAATTGAGGTGCAATACACCAAAGCCCATGTCCGCCCCGAGGCCGAACACGGTGGCGATGATGCCAAAGCCATCCACCGCATAGCCGATGGGGCCATTGATGCGCTTGCCGATCAGCGGGTACAGCGCCGAACGCAGGGCCAGTGGCAGGTTGTGCCGATAGGCGAAGTACGCCAAAGCCATGCCGACGAAAGCGAACACTCCCCAGCCGTGCAGCCCCCAGTGCAAGAACAGGATCTGCATGGCCTGGCGCGCGGCCTCGGCGGTGCCGGCCTCGCCCTGGGGCGGTTGCACCATGTGGGTCAACGGCTCGGAAACACAGAAGAAAAACAGGGTGATGCTGATCCCGGCGGCGAACAGCATGCCGGCCCAGGACAGATAGCTGAATTCGGGCTCGTCGTGGTCGGCACCGAGCTTGATCTTGCCGTAGCCGGACAAGGCGGTGACCACCACGAAGACCAGATACAGGGTCATCGCCAGCATGTAGTACCAGCCGACCGTATTGGCCGCCCAGTTCTGCGCCGCCAGCAGCCAGGCGCCGGCCTGCTCCGGCACGGCAATGACCACCAGGCCAAACAGCAGGATGAAGGTCGCGGCGAAGTAAAAGACCGGCGGGTTCATGCGGACCAGGCCGCTGGCGGGAAGAGACGAGGCACTCATGGGCAGTGCACTCGGGAAAACATAAAAATGACGATCGAAAACGGACTCGGCAAAAGCAAGCCTCCTGTTGTGAGCGGGCAGCAAACCGGCGGTTTAACTTGAATGAACGTTCAATTTAAACATAGATAGGCAGCTAAGGACTAATCGCAGGGCTCGACGGTACGTTTCCTACGCTAGTCCATGGGGAGGTATGACGTTGCCTGGAGCGTATTCGTTCATTAGCGACACGAACCCTGTGGGAGCGGGCTTGCTCGCGAAGAGGCCGTCACATTCACCATAGTGTCGATTGAAAGTCCGCTTTCGCGAGCAAGCCCGCTCCCACAGGTTTTTCGTGACGAGCTGGGTATCCAATCCTCTGTCCGGTTCACTGTCTCAACCAACGATTGGCGGTTGCCCACAAATAAGCGCATGCCTATAGTCCAGGCATCTCCTACAACCAGTACGGCCCCCATGATCAAACAACAACTGGCGCGTTTTAATCGTCTCGACTTGCTCGGCCACCCGACGCCGCTGGAAAAACTCGACCGCCTCTCTACCTGGCTCGGTCGTGACATCTATATCAAGCGCGACGACCTGACTCCGTTGGCCCTGGGTGGCAACAAACTGCGCAAGCTCGAATACCTCGCTGCCGATGCCCTGGCCCAGGGCGCCGACACACTCATCACCGCCGGCGCGATCCAGTCCAACCACGTGCGCCAGACCGCTGCATTGGCCGCGAAGCTGGGCCTGGGCTGCGTGGCGCTGCTGGAAAACCCCATCGGCACCCAGGACGGCAATTACCTGGGTAACGGCAACCGCCTGCTACTGGAACTGTTCGACGCCAAGGTCGAACTGGTCGAGAACCTGGACAATGCCGACGACCAACTCCAGGCCCTCGCCGATCGTCTGCGCAACAATGGTAAAAAACCTTATCTGGTGCCGATTGGCGGTTCGAACGCCTTGGGCGCGCTGGGCTATGTACGCGCCGGCCTGGAACTGGCCGAGCAGATCAAGGACACCGGGCTCGATTTTGCCGCCGTGGTGCTGGCTTCCGGCAGCGCCGGGACCCACAGTGGCCTGGCGCTGGCCTTGAGCGAAAGCCTGCCGACGCTTCCCGTGATCGGCGTGACGGTTTCGCGCAGCGAGGAAGACCAGTTTCCGAAGGTCCAGGGCCTGGCCGAGCGCACCGCGCAGTTGCTGGACATCGCCCTTCCGGAAGCCTTCAAGGTGAACCTGTGGGACGAATATTTCGCGCCCCGTTACGGCGAGCCCAACGCCGGGACGCTGGCAGCGGTCAAGCTGCTGGCGAGCCAGGAAGGCGTGTTGCTGGATCCGGTCTACACCGGCAAGGCCATGGCTGGCCTGCTCGACGGTATCGGTCGCGACCGCTTCGATGAAGGCCCGATCATTTTCCTGCACACCGGCGGCGCGCCGGCGTTGTTTGCCTATGACACAGCGTTTTAGGATGTTTAAAGATTCCCATGTGGGAGCGGGCTTGCTCGCGAAGGCGGCGGTACATTCAACATCGATGTGTCCGACAATACGCCTTCGCGAGCAAGCCCGCTCCCACAGAACCATCATTCCAATTAAGTATATGCAATTGATTTAATATTATTTTCCAATCTATAGACGCCGTCTTATAGTCTCGCCGCAGGCGCATTTGCCGCGAGACGTCCAGGCTGCTTTAAGGCAGGATGTTGCAGATTTTTCCAATCGCGGCTACGCCTTTCTCATCCAAAATAACGTCTTCATAAGAAAACACAGGGGCTTGTCATGAATTTTTCCGCATTACGTCGCAACCTGTTGGTGGGTTCGCTGGGCCTGGCATTGAGCGCCGGTCTGTTGGGGCAAGCGGTTGCCGGTGAGCAGCTGCAAAAAATCAAGGACGCGGGCGTGATCAACGTCGGCCTGGAAGGCACTTATCCGCCGTTCAGCTTCGTCGACGCCGACGGCAAGCTGGCTGGTTTCGAAGTGGAATTTTCCGAAGCCTTGGCCAAAGAGCTGGGGGTGAAGGTCAAACTGCAGCCGACCAAATGGGACGGCATCCTTGCAGCGCTGGAATCCAAGCGCCTGGACGCAGTGATCAACCAGGTGACCATCTCCGAAGAGCGCAAGAAGAAGTATGACTTCTCCCAGCCCTACACCGTTTCCGGTATCCAGGCGCTTGTGCTGACCAAGAACCAGGGCGCCATCAAGACCGCCGCCGACCTGGCCGGCAAGAAGGTCGGGGTAGGTTTGGGCACCAACTACGAGCAATGGGTCAAAGCCAACGTGCCCGGCGCTGACGTGCGCACTTACGAAGACGATCCGACCAAGTTCCAGGACCTGCGCGTCGGCCGCATCGATGCCATCCTGATCGACCGCCTCGCTGCGCTGGAATACGCCAAGAAAGCCAAGGATACGACGGCCGCTGGCGAAGCGTTTTCTCGCCAGGAATCGGGCATTGCCCTGCGCAAAGGCGAGCCAGAGCTGCTGGACGCGGTCAACAAGGCAATCGACAAACTGCGGGCCGACGGCACTCTCGCCAAGATCTCGCAGAAGTACTTCAACGCTGACGTCACTCAATAATGGAAGCAGCTTTTCAACTCGCGCTGGATTCCGCGCCCTTTTTGCTCAAGGGCGCGTACTACACGGTCATCCTCAGCCTCGGCGGCATGTTTTTCGGCTTGCTGCTGGGGTTCGGCCTGGCACTGATGCGCCTGTCGCGCTTCAAGCTGGTGAGCTGGATCGCCCGTATCTACGTGTCGTTCTTTCGCGGCACGCCGTTGCTGGTGCAGTTGTTCGTGATCTATTACGGCTTGCCGCAACTGGGCATCGAACTGGATCCACTGCCGGCGGCCCTGATCGGTTTTTCTCTGAACATGGCTGCCTATGCGTGTGAAATCCTGCGGGCCGCCATCAGCTCCATCGAGCGCGGTCAGTGGGAAGCAGCGGCCAGTATCGGCATGACCCGTGCCCAGACCCTGCGCCGGGCCATCCTGCCGCAAGCCGCACGCACGGCCCTGCCTCCGCTGGGTAACAGCTTCATTTCCCTGGTCAAGGACACCGCGCTGGCGGCGACCATCCAGGTACCGGAGCTGTTCCGTCAAGCGCAGTTGATCACCGCGCGCACCTTCGAAATCTTCACCATGTACCTTGCCGCCGCGCTGATCTATTGGGTTCTGGCCAGTGTGCTCTCGCACTTGCAGAACGTCCTGGAAGCTCGGGTCAATCGGCATGACCAGGAGGCCTGACCCATGATTGTCGTGGAAAAACTGACAAAACAGTTCAAGGGTCAGGTGGTCCTTAACGGCATCGACTTGAAGATTGAAGAAGGCGAAGTGGTTGCGATCATCGGCCCCAGCGGCTCGGGCAAGACCACCTTCCTGCGCTGCCTGAACTTCCTGGAGGAACCCACCAGCGGCCGGATCAAGGTCGGCGACATCGAGATCGATGGCAGTCGCCCGCTGAACCAGCAGCAGAACCTGGTGCGCCGTTTGCGCCAGCAGGTGGGCTTCGTGTTCCAGAACTTCAACCTGTTTCCCCATCGCACCGCATTGGAAAACGTCACCGAAGGCCCGTTGGTGGTGAAAAAAACACCGCGTGCCGAAGCCGAGGCTCTGGGCTGCAAGCTCCTGGCCAAGGTGGGGCTGGCCGGCAAGGAGGACGCCTACCCACGGCGGCTTTCCGGCGGTCAGCAACAGCGCGTGGCGATTGCCCGGGCGCTGGCGATGGAACCGGCGGTCATCCTGTTCGACGAGCCGACCTCGGCCCTCGATCCGGAACTGGTGGGCGAAGTACTGGCGACCATTCGTGGCCTGGCCGAAGAAAAACGCACCATGGTCATCGTGACCCATGAAATGGGCTTCGCCCGGGACGTGGCGAACCGCGTGGTGTTTTTCGACAAAGGCGTGATTGTTGAGCAAGGCGAAGCCAAGGCCTTGTTTGCAGCCCCTAAAGAAGAACGAACTCGGCAATTCCTCAGCAAGTTTCTCTCCGCTGGGCACGCTCAGTAAGTTATTCGCAGCACTGTCACTTCCAGGGATGGAAGTGCCGTTGTGATAACAAAGATCACCACACCGATCACTGAACTTTTAATATAGAAACAACTGGCAACTTCCCGCTGTCAATCTCTCGCAAACCTCCTCTAGCTCTATACATTTATTGCAACACTTCCCTCCGCGCCAAGCATGTATCAACCCTGGTCATCAGACCTCCTTAAAACCTGAGTCTCCCCGCATCCGAGCCGAGGAAAAAGGCGCTGAATGCCGCGCATTATTAACTTCAACATGTAGGAAATTTCTGAAGCCTTGCTTCAAGAATCAATAAGCAAGTAGCTCTATTGACACTGAAACTATTGAACCCTTATCTAGTGCCCAACAGGCGTCGCACATAAGTTTAATCCTGCGCTTTGATTCATCGTTATCCATTGCAACTGCGTAAGCGTATGTCGCGATTATCCAGCGCTTTGTTCTTCCCGAAACGGACTTCGTTTTCAAGCATCAAGGAGAGCACCATGACATGTATGTCGAATATTCCCGAACTGGCCGCGCCCACCCTGGTCAATGCCCACCCTACCGGCGTGAGCATCGCCAGCGCCGCTCACCTGGAAATCGCCATTACCCCCTACCCCGGCATGGACGCCGGCGATCTGATCGAGCTGTTCTGGGATGACTGCTACGCCGGCTCGCGCCAACTGTCCCAAGCGGACCTGCAAGGCCCCGTCACGCTGCGGGTTCCGGAGAGCTTCATTCTCAACGGCACCTCGCACATCCATTACCGCGTCATGCAGATTGGACGCGGGCCCGCGCTTTCGGCCAGCCAACAGGTTCAGGTGAAACTCGATTGCCCCGGCGGGCAGCCGTCAAGCCTGAGCGGCGATGAAAACCAGGGCCTGGCGCCGGTGGGCATTCCCGAGGCCATCCGCCGCCAAGGGGTGAACCCCAACCAGATCAAGCGCGGCGTGCCATTGACGATCGAACCCTACCTGAACATGGCTGCCGACGATGCAGTCACCCTACGCTGGGGCGATGTGCGCCTGGACCTGGCGCCGGTCAAACCGGAAGAAGTCGGCCAGCCGATCCATATCTGGGTGCCGCCGCACATCATTTTGGAAGCAGGGGAAGACCTGCGTTTGGAGGTGACCTATTGCATCCTTGACCGGGTGGGCAACAACTCCCTCTGGGCACCGCCACGAACGCTGAAGATCGGCTGCGCCAATCCCAATCTGAAAAAGCCTTCCATAGAACTGCCCATGGTCGCTGAACCGCGTCATCGAGTGTCTTGATACGCGAGACGCTATCGTGAGGATCGCTTTTGTGTGGCGAGGGAGCTTGCTCCCGCTTGGGTGCGTAGCGCCCACCGTCAAAAAAGAAGGGTCGCTGCGCAACCCAGCGGGAGCAAGCTCCCTCGCCACAAAAGCCGCCTTGTCCAAGAAGCCCAAGTCTCGGATTTAAATCCAACCTATGCATATTCCTAAAAGTTAGTTCATAAAAAATTTATACGCGTTTAGGGTATATACACCGGACCACCGGACATTCTTGATTTTCCTCGCCGCATTGCATCGCGGCGTTTTTCTTAAGATGTGAGGTGGGTATGGAACGCAACACAATCACCCCAGTGCAGTATGCCCAGGCACTGCCAGCCGCCACGGAGTGGCAGTAATGTCGGACCTGGCGCAAGCAAAGGTCCAGAGCGACCAGGACATCGCACCGCTGCTGCTACCTGCGCAGGTGCTGCGCAACGATGCCGAGGCGATCAAAGCCGCCCATGATCTGGCCCTAGTCGCCCGTCAGCAGGCGGCGCGGCGCGATCAACAGCGCAAGCTGCCTTGGTCGGAAATCGAGCAATTCACCCGCAGCGGATTGGGTAGCATCGCCGTCCCCCGGCAGTACGGCGGACCGCAGGTTTCGTTCGTCACCATCGCCGACGTGTTTGCAATCATTTCCGCTGCCGATCCAGCCCTCGGACAGATCCCGCAGAACCAGTTCGGCGTGCTCCAGCTTATCCTCGGCTGCGGCACCGAACGGCAAAAGAAAATTCTTTTACAGAGCGTGCTGGAAGGCTGGCGCATCGGCAATGCCGGGCCGGAACGTGGCGTTCGCAATACCCTTGAGCTCAAGGCCCGGATCACCTCCGATGGCGACAGGTATGTCATCAACGGTCAGAAGTTCTACTCCACCGGCGCGTTGTTCGCCCATTGGGTGGCGGTCAAGGCGCTGAATGACGACGGCCGGCAAGTGTTGGCGTTCGTTCGGCGCGGCACGCCGGGGCTGCGGATCGTCGACGACTGGTCCGGCTTTGGCCAGCGCACCACGGCCAGCGGTACCGTGCTGCTGAACAACGTGCGCGTCGACGCTGAACTGGTGCTGGATAACTGGCGCGTCAACGACACACCCGGTGTACAGGGTGCGATTTCACAACTGATCCAGGCCGCCATCGATGCAGGCATCGCCCGCGGCGCTATCGACGACGCCATCGCGTTTGTCCGCGAGCGGGCCCGGCCCTGGATCGACGCGAAAGTCGAGCGGGCCAGCGACGATCTCTACGTGATCGCCGACATCGGCAAGCTGAAAATCGAACTGCACGCCGCCGAGGCGCTGTTGCGCAAAGCCGGGCGGGTGCTGGACCAGGTCAGCGCTGCCCCCATTACCGCGCAGTCTGCCGCCCATGCCTCGATTGTCGTGGCCGAGGCCAAGGCGCTCACCACCGAGATCGCCCTGCAAGCCAGCGAAAAACTCTTCGAACTGGCCGGCAGCCGGGCCACCCTCGCCGAATTCAATCTCGATCGCCACTGGCGCAACGCGCGGGTCCACACCCTGCACGACCCGGTGCGCTGGAAGTACCACGCAATCGGCGCCTATCGCCTGAACGGCAGCCTGCCGGCCCGACATTCCTGGATCTGACGACCCGACCTCTGGAGCAGTACATGACGTTTTTCCAACACGTCGCGGTAATCACCAGCGATGAGCAAGCCCTGATCGTGGCCAGCGACCTGGCCGATGACTTCAAGCGCGACAGCGCCCTGCGCGACCGCGAACGCCGCCTGCCGCACCCCGAGCTGGAAGCCTTTTCCCGTTCCGGCCTGTGGGGTATCAGCGTGCCCAAGGCCTATGGCGGCGCGGGGGTTTCCAACATCACCCTGGCGAAAGTCATCGCCCTGATTTCCCAGGCCGACGGCTCGCTGGGGCAGATTCCGCAAAACCATTTCTACGCCCTGGAAGTGCTGCGAGTGAACGGCAGCGAAGCGCAAAAACAGCGCCTGTACGCCGAAGTGCTCGCCGGCCAACGCTTCGGCAATGCGCTGGCGGAACTGGGCACCAAGACCGCTCACGAGCGCACCACGCAATTGCGCCGCGACGGCGAGACTTATCGCATCAATGGGCGCAAGTTCTACGCCACGGGGGCGATTTATGCCCAACGCATTCCTACCTCGGTGGTGGATGAAAACGGCGTACAGCAGCTGGCGTTCGTCCCTCGCAAGAGCAAGGGGCTGACGGTGATCGACGATTGGAGCGGTTTCGGCCAGCGCACCACCGGCAGCGGCTCGGTGGTGTTCGAGGATGTCCAGGTCGCCGTCGAAGACATCGTGCCGTTCCAGAGCGCCTTCGAACGCCCGACCCCAGTGGGGCCGCTGGCACAGATTCTTCATGCGGCCATCGACACCGGCATCGCCCGCGCCGCCTATGAAGACACCTTGCATTTCGTGCGCAGCAAAACCCGGCCATGGATCGACGCCACCAGCGACGTCGCCGCCGAAGACCCGCACAGCCTCAAGAGTTTCGGTCAACTGAGCGTGCGCCTGCACGCCGCCGAAGCCCTGCTGGAACGCGCCGGCGAGTTTCTCGACCGGGCCCAGGCCGATACCAACGCCCAGACAGTCGCCGCCGCCTCGATTGCCGTAGCCGAAGCCCGGGCCATCAGCACTGAAATATCCCTGGCCGCCAGCAGCACTCTGTTCGAACTGGCCGGCAGCCAGGCGACCCTGGCCGAACATGGCCTCGATCGCCACTGGCGCAACGCCCGCGTGCACACCTTGCATGACCCGGTGCGCTGGAAGTACCACGCGGTGGGCAACTTCTACCTCAACGATGAAAAGCCGCCACTGCGGGGGACCCTCTGATGGCGTCCGACAAGAAAAAAATCCTGCTCAATGCGTTCAACATGAACTGCATCGGCCATATCAATCATGGCTTGTGGACCCATCCCCAGGACACGTCGACCCAATTCAATACGATCGAATACTGGACCGGCCTGGCGCAGTTGCTGGAGCGCGGACTGTTCGACGGGTTGTTCATCGCCGATATCGTCGGGGTCTACGACGTTTACCAACAATCAGTGGACGTCACCCTGAAAGAGTCGATCCAACTGCCGGTCAACGACCCGTTGCTGCTGGTTTCGGCGATGGCCGCCGTCACCCAAAACCTCGGGTTCGGCCTCACCGCCAACCTGACCTACGAACCGCCCTACCTGTTCGCCCGGCGCATGAGCACGCTCGACCATCTGAGTCGCGGCCGGGTTGGCTGGAACATCGTCACCGGCTACCTCGACAGCGCCGCCAAGGCCATGGGCCTGTCCGCTCAGGTGGAGCATGACCGTCGATATGACCAAGCCGACGAATACCTGCAAGTGCTCTACAAGCTCTGGGAAGGCAGTTGGGAAAACGACGCGGTGCTCAACGATCGCCAGCAGCGGATCTACGCGCAGCCAGAGAAAGTGCACAAGGTTCGGCACCAGGGCGAGTTCTACCAGGTCGAGGGTTATCACCTGTGCGAACCCTCACCCCAGCGCACACCGGTGCTGTTCCAGGCCGGCAGTTCGCAGCGCGGCCTGTTGTTCGCCGGGCGGCATGCCGAATGCGTGTTCATCAGCGGCCAGAACAAACCGGCTACCAGGGCCCAGGTGGACAAAGTGCGCGCCAGTGCCGTGGAAGCCGGGCGCAACCCTGCGGACATCAAGGTGTTCATGGGCCTGAACGTGATCGTCGGCGCGACCGAGGCCGACGCTTGGGCCAAGCATGCCGAGTACCGCAGCTACGCCAGCGCCGAGGCCGGAGTGGCGCATTTTTCCGCGTCGACGGGCATCGATTTTTCCCAGTACGAGCTGGATGAACCGATCCAATACGTGAAGAGCAACGCCATCCAGTCCGCGACCAAGACCTTGCAGAACAACGATTGGACCCGACGCAAATTGCTGGAGCAACACGCCCTGGGCGGACGCTACATCACCGTGGTCGGCTCGCCCGGGCAGGTGGCCGATGAGCTGGAGTCTTGGATCGCCGAAACCGGCCTCGATGGCTTCAACCTGACCCGCATCGTGACGCCGCAAAGCTACGTGGATTTCATCGACCTGGTGATTCCTGAATTGCAGCGACGCGGTTCGTACAAGACCGAATACGAAAACGGCACCCTGCGCGAAAAGCTGTTCCGCGAGGGGGCACATTTGCCCGAACAACACGCTGGTTCGAACTATCGACCGGGACAGAGGGACGCTTCGCGGCCCAGCGGGAGCAAGCTCCCTCACCACAAGAGCCTGTGACTCATCAATCAATGACTGGAATAACCGACATGACCCACCCACTCCTGACCCTGCCAGTCAAAGCCCTGGCCCTGGCCCTCGGCCTGTTCAGCTCGGCATTGTTCGCAGCCGATGCGCCGCTGAAAATCGGCACCACCGCCGCGTTCGCCATTCCCCTGGAAGCGGCCGTCGAAGAAGCCGGCAAGCAAGGCCTGAAGGTCGAATTGGTGGAGTTCACCGATTGGATCGCACCCAACGTCAGCCTGGCCTCCGGCGATATCGACGTGAATTACTTCCAGCACATCCCGTTCCTGGAAAACGCCAAGGCTGCCGCCGGGTTCGACCTGGTGCCCTTCGCTCCGGGGATCATCAACAACGTCGGGCTCTATTCGAAAAAGTACAAAAGCTTCGATGAACTGCCCGAAGGCGCGAGCGTCGCCATTGCCAACGATCCGATCAACAGCGGGCGCGGTTTGCAGCTGCTGGCCAAGGCCGGCCTGATCAGTCTCAAGCCGGGGGTAGGCTATAAGGCCACCGAGGAGGACATCATCGCCAACCCCAAGCACATCAAGATCCTGCAAGTCGAAGCCGTGCAGCTGGTACGCGCCTATGAAGACGCCGATCTGGTGCAGGGCTATCCCGCCTACATTCGCCTGGCCAAGACCTTCGACGCTTCGTCCGCCCTGCTGTTCGACGGCCTGGATCACAAGGAATACGTCATTCAGTTTGTGATCCAGCCCAAGAGCAAAAACGACCCGCGGCTGATCAAATTCGTCGATATCTATCAACACTCGCCAGTCGTGCGCGCGGCACTGGACAAGACGCACGGCAAACTCTACCAGGCTGGCTGGGAAGGCTGACCATGAACGCCGTCAACGCTCGTCTCCGACATGAAGTGCCCACGCCCCAGAGTGCCGACCACACCGAACTGCACCCGGAACTGAACCGCGCCCATGTGCGCTTCATCGGCCTGGGCAAGACCTACGACGGTGCCCAGGGTCCGGTGGACGCGTTGCAAGGCATTGATCTGGCGATCCAGCGCGGCGAAGTGTTTGGCATCATCGGCCGTAGCGGCGCCGGCAAGTCATCGTTGATCCGCACCATCAACCGCCTGGAACAACCCACCAGCGGGCGGGTGCTGATCGACCAAGTGGACATCGGCGAGTTCGATGAAGACCGCCTGGTGGAACTGCGCCGACGCATCGGCATGATCTTCCAGCACTTCAACCTGATGTCGGCCAAGACCGTTTGGCAAAACGTCGAGCTGCCGCTGAAAGTGGCCGGCGTACCCAAGGAGCAGCGCCAGCGCAAAGTCCGCGAGCTGTTGGAGCTGGTGGGCTTGCAAGGCAAGCACAAGGCCTACCCGGCGCAGCTTTCGGGCGGCCAGAAGCAGCGGGTCGGGATTGCCCGGGCGCTGGTCCATGACCCGCAGATTCTGCTGTGCGACGAGGCCACCTCGGCCCTGGACCCGGAGACCACGCAATCGATCCTCGGCCTGTTGCGCGAGATCAACCAGCGGCTGGGCCTGACCATCGTCCTGATCACCCATGAAATGGCGGTGATCCGCGAGGTTTGCGATCGCGTGGTGGTGCTTGAGCAAGGGCGAGTCGTCGAGCAGGGTCCGGTCTGGGAAGTGTTTGGCAATCCGCAACATGAAGTCAGCCGGACACTGCTGGCCCCCTTGCAACACGCCTTGCCGCAAGAATTGCAAAACCGCTTGCAGGCCGAGCCCCCATCGGCGGATGCCGCCACCGTACTGAGCCTGCAATTCACCGGCATCGGGCGGGACGAACCGGACCTCGTGGCCTTGTTCGGCGCTCTCGGTGGACGGGTGCGGCTGCTGCACGGCGGCATCGAACGGATCCAGGGTCACGGGCTGGGGCAATTGCTACTGGCGGTGAGCGACTCCTCATGGGGCGCCGAGGAATTGTGCCAGCGCGCGGGCAATTGGGCACAACGGGTGGAGGTGCTGGGCTATGTGGTTTGATCGTTTGTTGCAGGGTTTTATCGACACCTTCCTGATGGTCGGTGTGTCGTCGCTGATTGCGTTGCTGGCGGGTATTCCCCTGGCGGTGATCCTCGTCACCAGCGGCAAGGGCGGGATCTATGAAGCGCCCGCCTTGAACAAGGCGCTGGGTGCGTTCGTGAACCTGTTCCGCTCGATTCCCTTCCTGATTTTGATGGTGGCGTTGATTCCGTTCACGCGGCTGATCGTCGGCACCACCTATGGCGTTTGGGCGGCGGTGGTGCCGCTGACCATCGCCGCCACGCCGTTCTTCGCGCGCATCGCCGAAGTCAGCCTGCGGGAAGTCGACCACGGCCTGATCGAAGCCGCCCAAGCCATGGGCTGCCGCCGCTGGCATATCGTCTGGCATGTGCTGCTGCCCGAAGCACTGCCGGGCATCGTCGGCGGTTTCACCATCACCCTCGTGACCATGATCAACTCCTCGGCCATGGCTGGGGCAATCGGTGCCGGTGGCCTGGGGGACATCGCCTACCGTTATGGCTACCAGCGCTTCGACAGTCAAATCATGCTCACGGTGATCGTTTTGCTGGTGGCATTGGTGGCGGTGATTCAATTGGGTGGCGATCGCTTGGCCCGGGGATTGAACAAACGCTGACACGCTACCTGAGGGGGGTGAGCTTGCTCGCGATTGGCGGCGAAGGAGCCTGGCTGCTTGCGGTATAGTCAGCTCACGCTCCCCACCCAAGCCAGCAACCATGAAGCACACCCCCGAAGACCTGAAAACCATCACTGCAACGACCCTGGGCCATTACAACTCGGTCGCCGACAGCTTTCGCGAAGGCACCCGCGATCACGATGTCAGCCAGAATATCGATGCGCTGCTGAGGCATATCCAGGGCCAGGCACCGCTGCATATCCTCGATTTCGGCTGTGGTCCGGGGCGAGACCTGCGAACGTTCACCGGCATGGGCCATGTCGCGGTCGGCCTCGACGGTTCGCAAGAATTTGCGCGGATGGCGCGCCAGGACAGCGGGTGCGAAGTGTGGCAGCAGGACTTTCTGCAACTCGACCTGCCATCGGAACGTTTCGACGGGATCTTCGCCAACGCCGTGCTGTTTCATATTCCGGTCCAGGAACTGCCACGGGTGCTCAAGCAATTGCACGCCACGCTCAAACCCGGTGGCGTGTTGTTCAGCTCCAACCCTCGCGGCACGAATCAGGAAGGCTGGAACGGCCAGCGTTTCGGCGCCTACCACGACCTCGCGGCCTGGCGCACGTTACTTGGCGACGCAGGCTTCGTGGAGCTGGAGCATTACTACCGACCGGCGGGGCTGCCGCGGGAGCAACAGCCGTGGTTGGCGAGTGTTTGGCGCAAGCCTTGAGGACAGGTCCGTCTGGACTGGATAAAGAGTGCCCCCGTGGCGAGGGAGCTTGCTCCCGCTCGGCGGCGCAGCCGTCGTAAAACCGGCTGACCCGGTCTGACTGGAAAATGCGTTATGCCCACTGGGGACTGCTTCGCAGCCCAGCGGGAGCAAGCTCCCTCGCCACAGAAAGTCGCGCTTGATCCCGGATGTTCAATTGGCTGTCGCTGGCTTTTCCAACCACTTCTGCGACAACTGCTCCAACCGCCCGTCCTCCTTGATACGCGCCAAGGCGTTGTCCAGGCTGGCCTTGAACGCCGGGTTGCCCTTCTGGAACGGAATCACCAGGCTCGGAGCCGGGCCGCGCTTTTCTTCCGGCTGGAAAGACTGCGCCATGACCAGCGGACGCTGCGAGTCATCCTTGTTCGCCAGCAGTTGTGCATCCGGATGACTGTAAGCAGCGCTGATGTCGAAACGTTCCGCCAGTTCGGGGGTCATTGCTATGTGGTTGATGGCAACGTCGTACTTGCCGCTTTCCACACCGCTCAGCAAATCCACGGCATCGGTGACCACAAAGTCGGGGCGCACATCGAGCTCTTCGGCCAACATCTGGCCCAATTCCACTTCGAAGCCGGTGAGTTTGCCGTCTTCCTTGAAGTTGAACGGGGCGGTATTGGCTTCAAGAGCAATGCGCAGCTCACCACGGTCATTGATGTCATCGATCAGTTCGGCATGAGCCAGGGGGCTCAGAAGGGGTAGCAGGCAAATCAGGCCAGGCAGGAAACGCATGGTCACTCCTTGGTATTTATACAAGCGGCGCTCGTTTCGGGCTCGCTTTGCTATGGTTATTGCAGGCTTCGACAACGATTGGTCATGAAGTTGTCATGACCCAGCGGATTTCGTGAAAAAACTGGAGAAAAAAATGAAAAGCTTTATGTCTCGTGCCGCGTTGGCCGGCTTGTTGCTGGGTACCTCGATGCTGGCGAGCGCCGCGACCCCGGCCCCCAAGGGCGCAGAGGTGTTCATCGTCTCCCCGGAAGACGGCGCCACCGTCGCTCAGGAATTCAAGGTCAAGTTCGGCGTCAAGAATATCGCCCTGGCTCCAGCGGGGGATGTAACCAAAAACACCGGACACCATCATTTGCTGATCGATGTCGACAAACTGCCTGTCGCAGGCGCGCCGATTCCAAACGACCCCAATCACATGCATTTCGGCAAGGCACAGACCCAGGCCACCATCAAACTTGCACCGGGCAAGCATACGTTGCAGTTGGAACTGGGCGACAGCGGCCATATGCCGTTCGATCCGCCGATCGTCTCCGAGAAGATCACCGTAACCGTGAAGTAACGGCCCAGCCTGAAAAATGCGGTATCCCCTGCTCGCGATACCGGTCTGATCGACGCGTAAATGTTGGCTGTTACGCCGCTTTCGCGAGCAGGCTCGCTCCCACAGGGTTTCCAGGTTGTGTCAGATAAAAAAACGGGAGCCTTTCAAGGCTCCCGTTTTTTTATTACAAGCCTGGCCTGCTTAGAACAACACGCGGCAACGAATGGTGCCATTGATGTGTTGCAGCTTCTCTTGTGCCAGGTCCGAGTATTCGGCGTCGACGTCGATCACGACGTAGCCGACTTTCTCGTTGGTCTGCAGGAACTGACCGGAAATGTTGATGCCGTTTTCGGCGAAGACCTTGTTGATCTCGCTCATCACACCCGGGATGTTTTCGTGGATGTGCAGCAAGCGGTGCTTGCCTGGGTGTGCCGGCAAGGCCACTTCCGGGAAGTTCACGGACGATACCGACGTACCGTTGTCGCTGTACTTGACCAGCTTTTCCGCCACTTCCAGGCCGATGTTGGCCTGGGCTTCGGCAGTCGAGCCACCGATGTGCGGGGTCAGGATCACGTTATCCAGGCCACGCAGCGGGCTTTCGAAGATATCGTCGTTGGAGCGCGGCTCCACCGGGAATACGTCGATTGCCGCGCCGATCAAGTGCTTGTCCTTGATTGCGTCGGCCAGGGCGTCGAGCTTGACCACGGTGCCGCGCGCGGCGTTGATCAGGATCCCGCCCTTCTTGATGGCGCGGATTTCCTTCTCGCCGATCATCCACTGGGTGGCAGCGGTTTCCGGCACGTGCAGGGTCACGATGTCGGACATGCCGAGCAATTCGTGCAGGTTATTGACTTGGGTGGCGTTACCCAGGGGCAGTTTGGTCACGGTGTCATAAAAGAACACCTGCATGCCAAGGCCTTCGGCCAGCACCGACAACTGGGTACCAATCGAGCCATAGCCGACGATACCCAGCTTCTTGCCGCGGATTTCGAAGGAGTTGGCCGCGCTCTTGATCCAGCCGCCACGGTGGCAGGAAGCGTTTTTCTCAGGGATGCCACGCAGCAGCAGGATCGCTTCGGCCAGCACCAGTTCGGCAACCGAACGGGTGTTGGAGTACGGTGCGTTGAACACCGCGATACCGCGTTCGCGTGCTGCGTTGAGGTCAACCTGGTTGGTGCCGATGCAGAAGCAGCCGACCGCGACCAGTTTCTTGGCGTGATCGAATATCTCTTCGGTCAGTTGAGTACGGGAGCGGATGCCGATGAAGTGAGCATCGGCGATCTTTTCCTTGAGCTGGGCTTCCGGCAGAGAACTGGTGATGTACTCGATGCTGGTGTAGCCCGCCGACTTGAGGACGTCGACAGCCGATTGGTGGACGCCTTCGAGAAGAAGGAACTTGATCTTGCTCTTATCGA
Source organism: Pseudomonas fluorescens Q2-87 (assembly GCF_000281895.1). NCBI lineage: Bacteria > Pseudomonadati > Pseudomonadota > Gammaproteobacteria > Pseudomonadales > Pseudomonadaceae > Pseudomonas > Pseudomonas fluorescens. The sequence continues at coordinate 6,066,883 of NZ_CM001558.1, forward strand.
GAGAAGTCTTGCTCATCTGCGTAAACCTGTGTCCCGGAGAAAAATGGCAGGGAATCGGACAGCGCATGCTGGCCCGACCGGCGTGACAGCCGTCGCCGCAGAACAGCCGTTGGGCACTACGCTGCGGGGTCGGTATGCTAGCATATGCCCCCCGCAAACACTCATTCCTGCGACGTGAAGCGTTCTCAGGATGACCATGAATTGTTCGAGAGTTCTGTCGATGACCAATCCTGCCCTGATAGATGAGCTGAAGACCCTGGTTGAGCCTGGCAAGGTCCTGACCGATGCCGACTCCCTGAATGCTTACGGCAAGGATTGGACCAAACATTTCGCCCCCGCGCCTACGGCCATCGTTTTTCCCAAGACCACCGAGCAGGTCCAGGCCATCGTGCGCTGGGCCAACGAGCACAAGGTCGCGCTGGTGCCATCGGGCGGGCGCACCGGCCTTTCGGCGGCAGCCGTGGCGGCCAATGGCGAAGTGGTCGTGTCATTCGACTACATGAACCAGATCCTCAATGTGAACCTCACCGACCGCACCGCCGTGTGCCAGCCAGGCGTGGTCACCGAGCAATTGCAGAACAAGGCTGAGGAACACGGCCTGTACTACCCGGTAGATTTTGCCTCGGCCGGCTCCAGTCAGATTGGCGGCAATATCGGCACCAATGCCGGCGGGATCAAGGTCATTCGCTACGGCATGACCCGCAACTGGGTCGCGGGGATGAAGGTCGTCACCGGCAAGGGCGACCTGCTGGAACTGAACAAGGACCTGATCAAGAACGCCACTGGCTACGACCTGCGACAGTTGTTCATCGGCGCCGAAGGTACCCTGGGTTTCGTGGTCGAGGCCACCATGCGCCTGGACCGCGCGCCGAAGAACCTCACCGCGATGGTGCTCGGCACAGCGGATTTCGACTCGATCATGCCGGTGCTGCATGCCTTCCAAGGCAAGCTGGACCTGACCGCCTTCGAATTTTTCTCCGACAAGGCCCTGGCCAAGGTGCTCGGCCGTGGCGACGTGCCGGCCCCGTTCGAAACCGACTGCCCGTTCTATGCCCTGCTGGAATTTGAAGCCACCACCGAAGAAGTCGCCAACCATGCGCTGGAGACCTTCGAGCATTGCGTCGAGCAAGGCTGGGTACTGGACGGCGTGATGAGCCAAAGCGAAACCCAACTGCAGAACCTGTGGAAACTGCGCGAGTACATCTCAGAAACGATTTCCCACTGGACGCCATACAAGAACGACATTTCAGTCACCGTTTCGAAAGTGCCGGCCTTCTTGCAAGAAATCGACGCAATCGTCGGCGAACATTACCCGGATTTCGAAATCGTCTGGTTTGGCCACATCGGCGATGGCAACCTGCACTTGAATATTCTCAAACCGGAAAACCTGAGCAAGGACGAGTTCTTCGCCAAGTGCGCGACCGTGAACAAATGGGTGTTCGAAACCGTCGAGAAGTACAACGGCTCGATTTCCGCAGAACACGGCGTAGGCATGACCAAGCGCGACTACTTGACCTATAGCCGCTCGCCGGTTGAGATCGAATACATGAAAGCCGTCAAAGCGGTATTCGACCCGAACGGCATCATGAACCCGGGCAAGATTTTCGCTGTTTGAATCAACGAACCAGGAGTTGGTTAATGAGCTATCAGCATCAGTATGTCGACGGTACCCGTATTCATTTCCCGGTAGGGAAAGTGGTGTGCATTGGGCGTAACTACGCCGAACATGCAAAGGAACTGGATAACCCGGTGCCCACCGAACCCTTGCTGTTCATCAAGCCGGGCAGCTGCGTGGTGCCGCTGGAAGGCGGCTTCAGCATTCCGACCGATCGTGGTGCGGTGCATTACGAAGCGGAAATCGCCGTGCTCATCGGCAAGCCGCTGTCGACCCGGCCGAGTGTCGAAGAAGTCCTGGACGCCATCTCCGGCTTCGCCCCGGCCCTGGACCTGACCTTGCGCGACAAGCAGGCCGAGTTGAAATCCAAGGGCCTGCCGTGGGAGATCGCCAAATCCTTCGACGGCGCGGCGGTGATTGCACCGTTCGTGTCGAGCGGCACCTTCGCCGACCTGACGGACATCCCCGTGCGCCTGACCATCAACGGCGAAGTGCGTCAGGATGGCAACAGCAGCCTGATGCTCAACCCTATCGTGCCGATGATCCAGCACATGGCTGGCTGCTTCTCGCTGCAAGCGGGCGATGTAATCCTCACCGGGACACCGGCAGGCGTCGGGCCGCTGAACGTGGGCGATGAACTGATCGTGGAACTGCCAGGGGCGAGCCGCTTCGAAAGCAGCGTTCGCTAATTCGGTTTAGTGATCACTAAAGATCCTGTGGGAGCGGGCTTGCTCGCGAAGGCGATATAGCAATCGTCATAGATGTTGAAACTGACGGCCCCTTCGCGAGCAAGCCCGCTCCCACAGGTATCAAGCTTTCGGAGACCGAGGTTTTACCGTTTTTTTCACATGCCATCCGGATAATTCCGGGGATTGCGGCATCTGAGCCTGCCAATCCCCAGCTCGAATTCCCTGGAACGCGTCCCCGATGGCTAGAACCCAAGTACAGTCTTCCGCCAAATCCCCCCGCCGCTCACGTTTCGCCCTGCCCTGGTATGCCTGGTCGCTGCTGGCGGTGGCCGCTGCTTATGGCTTGGCGTTTGCGATGCATTGGGACGATCGAGGCCGGCTGTGGCTATCGGAGCACTTCCAGAGCCCTGCCCAGCGCCAGGAAAGCATCTGGCTTCCGGACTACCACGTCGTGATCGATGCCAAGCCGCTGCCGGGCATGGAGAAGGACGAAGCCTCCGATGTTACCTACAACCCGCAAACCAAGACCCTGTTCGCCGTAATGGGCAAGAACCCGTTTCTGGTGGAACTGACCCTGCAGGGCGACGTGCTGCGCAAGATGCCACTGGTGGGCTGGAGCAATCCGGAAGGCGTGACCTATATGGAAAACGGCCTGCTGGCCATTACCGACGAGCGCGATCACACCCTGTCGATCGTCCAGGTGGACGCCAATACCCGCGAGCTGAACGGCAAGGATTTCCCGAAATACGACCTCGGCCCATCGAAGAACCAGAACAAAGGCTTCGAAGCGATCGTCTGGGACCCACGCAACCAGCAACTGGTGCTGGGGGAAGAACGGCCACCGGCGCTGTTTACCTGGAAAAGCGACGGCAGCCAGTTGCTCAAGGGCGACAAGCAGATCCACGTGAGCAATGAGCTGGACCTGCGCAATCTATCGGCCCTGGCGATCGACCCTCGTACCGGCCACATGCTGGTGCTGTCGGCCGACTCCCACCTGCTGCTGGAGCTGGACGAAAAAGGCGAGCAGGTCAGCTTCATGACGCTGTTGGGCGGCTTCAACGGCCTGAAAAATACCATTCCCCGCGCCGAAGGCGTCACTATGGATGAGGCTGGAACCGTCTACGTGGTCAGCGAGCCGAATCTGTTCTATCGTCTCGAAAAACAACCCTGACGGCACTCGCTCTGTAAGACTATTCCTCTTTCGTTGTAGGGTGTGGCACACAGCCATTAAGCTTCAGTTCAGGCAGCCGTGATATTTCCGAGCACCTGTTTTCATCCGAGCCCACCCACATGCGTCGACTCGCCCGCCCCAAACCCTTGCTCCTGATGCTGCTGACCATCGCGCTCATCGCCATGATCGCAGTGGGGCAGTACCTGCGCCTGTTCGAGCGCGCCTGGTTCAACCTCAACACCGTGTTCAAACCCGCCAGCGAGCAGGCGATTGCATTGGACCAATACCGAGTCACAGTCGAGGCGCAGGTGATCGAAGGGCTGGACGATGACGTTTCCGCGCTGACGTTCGATCCAGTGCGCAAAAGCCTGTTCACCGTCACCAATCAAAATGCCGAACTGATCGAGTTATCCCTGGAGGGCAAGGTCCTGCGGCGCATCGCCCTGATCGGCTTCGGCGATCCGGAAGCAGTGGAATTCATCAGCGAAGACACCTACGTCGTCTCCGATGAGCGTCAGCAGCGGCTGATCAAGATTCACCTGGACGAGGACACTCAGTTCCTCGACGCGGCCGAGTCCGAGCAAATGAGCCTCGGGGTGCACATGAGCGGCAATAAAGGTTTCGAAGGGCTGGCTTACGATTCGGTGGGCAAGCGGCTGTTCGTGGCGAAGGAGCGCGACCCGATGCTGATCTATGAAGTGCACGGGTTTCCCCATCAGAATCCGGAAAAATCCTACTCGGTCCATGTGATCAACAACCCCAAGCGCGATGCCGGGCTGTTCGTGCGCGACCTTTCAAGCTTGCAATATGACGAGCGCAGCGGCCATTTGCTGGCGCTGTCTGACGAGTCACGGTTGATTATCGAGCTGGATATAAACGGTCGGCCAATAAGCACGCTTTCCTTGAGCAAAGGCCGCCAGGGCTTGCAGAAAACCGTGCCCCAGCCAGAAGGCCTCGCGATGGACGACGACGGCAACCTTTATCTGGTGAGCGAGCCGAATCTGTTCTATGTGTTCAAGAAGCCGCAGCCTGATTGAACAGAGGAAAAGATCCCGCGGTAAGCCCACCCGATCACTCAAGACCGACCTGAATCATTGTGGCGAGGGAGCTTGCTCCCGCTTGAGTGCGAAGCGCTCACCGCTTTTTTGGGGCCGCTTCGCGCCCCAGCGGGAGCAAGCTCCCTCGCCACAGTCACAACAGCGGATTCAAGCCTTGAGGGTCTTCACCCCTTCAGCAGTCCCCAGCAACAGCACATCCGCCGGACGCGCCGCGAACAGGCCATTGGTGACCACGCCGACGATGGCATTGATCTGGCTTTCCAGCTCCACCGGGTTGGTGATCTGCAGGTTGTGCACATCCAGGATGATATTGCCGTTATCAGTCAGTACGCCTTCGCGATACACCGGGTCGCCGCCCAGCTTCACCAACTGGCGAGCGACGTGGCTGCGAGCCATCGGGATGACTTCCACTGGCAGCGGGAACGCGCCGAGCACAGGCACCAACTTGCTGGCATCGGCGATGCAGATGAAGGTCTTGGCCACAGCCGCGACGATCTTTTCGCGCGTCAGGGCCGCGCCACCGCCCTTGATCAGGTTCAGGTGCGCATCGCTTTCGTCGGCGCCGTCGATGTAGAACTCCAGGTCACTCACGGTGTTGAGCTCGTACACCGGAATGCCATGACCCTTCAGGCGTGCGGCGGTGGCTTCGGAGCTGGCGACCGCGCCGTCGAACGCGCCCTTGTGCCGAGCCAATGCGTCGATGAAGCAGTTCGCCGTCGAGCCGGTGCCGACCCCGACGATGCTCTTGTCATCCAGCTTCGGGAGGATGAGGTCGACGGCGGCCTGGGCCACGGCCTGTTTGAGTTGATCCTGGGTCATGCGAGCTCCGAAAGCGGGCAGGGAGTAAAGAGGGCCGCGAGTATAACCCAACAAAACCTTGGGATTCGTGTGGTCGCCCAGCCAAAAGCCGGGTTAGACTCCTTGACCCTGCCCAACCCGCTCAGTGATGCTTTCCGATGCTTGAACAGTACGTCAAAAAGATCCTCACCTCGCGCGTTTACGACGTTGCCGTAGAAACCCCGCTGCAGACTGCTCGCCAGCTTTCCGAGCGACTGGGCAACACCATTTGGCTCAAGCGCGAAGACTTGCAGCCGGTGTTCTCGTTCAAGATTCGCGGGGCCTACAACAAGCTGACCCAGCTCAGCGACGAAGAGCGCGCGCGCGGCGTGGTCACGGCTTCGGCGGGCAATCATGCCCAGGGCCTGGCCCTGGCGGCCAAGGTGCTGGGCGTGAAAGCCACCATCGTGATGCCCAAGACCACCCCGGAAATCAAGGTCGAAGGGGTGCGTTCCCGTGGCGGCAAAGTAGTGCTGCATGGCGACTCGTTTCCCGAGGCCCTGGCCTATTCGCTGAAGCTGGTCGACGAAAAGGGCTACGTCTACATTCACCCCTATGACGATCCGCACACCATTGCCGGGCAGGGCACGGTGGCGATGGAAATCCTGCGCCAGCACCCGGGGCCACTGGATGCGATCTTCGTCCCGGTGGGCGGTGGCGGGCTGATCGCCGGGATCGCCGCCTACGTCAAATACCTGCGGCCAGACATCAAGGTCATCGGCGTCGAGCCGGACGACTCCAATTGCCTGCAAGCCGCCATGGCTGCCGGCGAGCGCGTGGTATTGCCGACGGTGGGGCTGTTTGCCGACGGTGTCGCCGTGGCGCAGATCGGTGAGCACACCTTCGATATCTGCAAGCACTACGTCGATGAAGTGATCACCGTCAGCACCGACGAAATCTGCGCAGCCATCAAGGACATCTACGACGATACCCGCTCGATCACCGAACCTGCCGGCGCCCTGGGCGTGGCCGGGATCAAGAAATACGTCGAGTCGCGAGGCGTCAGCGGCCAGACGCTGGTGGCGATCGACTCCGGCGCCAACGTCAACTTCGACCGCTTGCGCCACGTCGCCGAACGCGCCGAACTGGGTGAGGGCCGCGAAGCGATCATCGCCGTGACCATTCCGGAAAAGCCAGGCAGCTTCAAGGCGTTCTGCGAAGCCGTCGGCAAGCGCCAGATCACCGAATTCAACTATCGCTACAACACCGGCAGTGAAGCGCACATCTTCGTGGGCGTGCAGACACACCCGGAAAACGACCCGCGCAGTGCGCTGATCGCCAGCCTGACCGCGCAAGGCTTCCCGGTGCTGGACCTGACCGACAATGAACTGGCCAAGCTGCATATCCGTCACATGGTGGGTGGGCATGCGGCTCACGTCATCGACGAAGTCGTGCTGCGCTTCGAATTCCCGGAGCGCCCGGGCGCACTGTTCAATTTCCTCAATAAGCTGGGGGGGCGCTGGAACATTTCGATGTTCCACTACCGCAACCATGGCGCGGCGGATGGCCGTGTGGTCGCTGGGCTGCAAGTGCCGCACGACGAACGCCACCTGGTGCCGGCCGCCCTCGAAGAGATCGGCTACCCGTACTGGGATGAAAGCGATAACCCGGCGTATCAGTTGTTCCTGGGGTGAATCCCGCAATTGCGACTCTTTGGACTGGGGACTGGGTGGACCTGTGGTGAGGGAGCTTGCTCCCGCTTGAGTGCGAAGCGCTCACCGCTTCTGTTGGAGCCGCTTCGCGACCCAGCGGGAGCAAGCTCCCTCGCCACAGAGGTCTAAGCTGCTGAACAAGTCATAAGGAAATCGAACGATGGAAACGTTGACCGCGCTGAAAATTGCTCACGTTGTGGCCACGGTGTTGTTGCTGGCGGGCGCCCTCGGGCTGGCCATTTGGGTCTGGCGCACGCGCCGCAACGGCGACGCCACGGCGCCGGCGCGCACGCTGCAACGTCCTCGGCTGTTCATCTGGCTGGTGATGATCCTGGCACTGGCGAGCCTGCCATTTACCGGCTGGTGGATGGTGCATCAGGTCGGCTGGCCTTTGGGCCAGACTTGGTTGCTGGCTTCCAGTGTGCTCTACACCGTGGCGGCGCTGGCTGGGTTCTGGCTATTGGTGCGGTTGAACAAACTGCGCCAGCTGTCGGCGGCGGGCAGTGGCAAATTCACCTTGGCTTTGGCGCTCTTCAGCGTTGTCTGCTTTATCGCCATTGCGGGGTTGATGGGGGCCAAGCCGGTTTAAGGCTTTAGGCCGTGTCGCCCCTTTCGCGAGCAGGCTCGCTCCCACAGGGATTTGCGTCGCTCACAAAATCCTTGTGGGAGCGGGCTTGCTCGCGAAAGCGATTTCAGCCACGCAGACTGATCACCGGCCAGCCCCGCTTCTCGGCCTCAGCCCGAAGATTCGGATCCGGGTCCACCGCCACTGGGTGCGTCACCACCTCCAACAGCGACAGATCATTCATCGAATCGCTATAAAAATAGCTGCCGTCGAGCGAATGCCCGGTTTCTTCCAGCCAACGGTTCAGCCGGGTCACCTTGCCCTCGCGAAAGCACGGGATATCGGTGCTGCGCCCGCTGTAGCGACCGTCGATCATTTCGCATTCGGTAGCGATCAGGGTCTCGACCCCCAAGCGCTCGGCAATCGGCGCGGTGACGAAGCGGTTGGTGGCGGTGATGATCACCAGTTTGTCGCCAGCGTCACGGTGCTTTTTCAGCAGCTCGATAGCCTGGGGCAACACGATGGGCTCGATGCAGTCACGCATGTAGTCCTGGTGCCACTGTGCCAGCACCTCCATTTCGGTACGGCCAAGTATTTCCAGGCAAAAATTCAAGTACTCGGCGTTGTCGAGCTTGCCGGCCAGGTAATCCTGGTAGAACTCGTCGTTGCGCGCCTTGTACGTGACGGCATCGAGAAAGCCGCGTTCGCACAGGTAATCGCCCCAAGCGTGATCACTGTCGCCACCCAGCAAGGTGTTGTCCAAGTCGAATAAAGCCAGCCGCATTGCAGTTACTCGCTGAAAAATCTTGAGAAAGGCGTCCAGAATACGGACTTTTCACAAGAGTGCACATAAGGTGGTGGCCTGCGAGGTTAGTTCATTGCTGCCTTCACAACCTTTGTGGAACAATGCGGCGACATGCGTTTGCGAGGTTGTTGCCGTGATCGATCCCGATGGTTTCCGTCCCAATGTGGGGATCATTCTTACGAATGATGCTGGGCAGGTGCTATGGGCTCGCCGTATCAATCAAGACGCCTGGCAGTTTCCCCAGGGCGGGATTAACCCCCAGGAGACGCCGGAAGAGGCCTTGTACCGCGAGTTGAACGAAGAAGTGGGGCTTGAGCGAGAAGATGTCGAAATACTCGCCTGTACCCGAGGCTGGTTGCGCTATCGTTTGCCGCAACGCCTGGTCAGGACGCACAGTCAACCGCTGTGCATCGGCCAAAAGCAGAAATGGTTTCTCCTGCGCCTGATCTCCAACGAGCAGCGGGTGCGGATGGATTTGACCGGTAAACCGGAGTTCGATGGCTGGCGCTGGGTCAGCTATTGGTATCCGTTGGGCCAGGTGGTGACATTCAAGCGCGAGGTGTATCGACGCGCCCTAAAAGAGCTTGCCCCGCGCCTGCTGACGCGCGACTGACGACGGAGTTCGACCCCGAGCCATGCTCAATACGCTGCGCAAGATCGTCCAGGAAGTTAACTCCGCCAAGGATCTCAAGGCGGCGTTGGGGATTATTGTGTTGCGCGTCAAAGAGGCCATGGGCAGCCAGGTCTGCTCGGTCTACCTGCTGGACCCCGAGACCAACCGTTTTGTGTTGATGGCTACCGAGGGCTTGAACAAGCGCTCGATCGGCAAGGTCAGCATGGCGCCCAATGAAGGTCTGGTCGGCCTGGTCGGCACGCGCGAAGAACCCCTGAACCTCGAAAATGCCGCGGATCACCCGCGCTACCGTTACTTCGCCGAAACGGGCGAAGAGCGCTACGCGTCGTTCCTCGGCGCGCCAATCATCCACCACCGGCGCGTCGTCGGCGTGTTGGTCATCCAGCAAAAAGAACGCCGCCAGTTCGACGAAGGTGAAGAAGCCTTCCTCGTGACCATGAGCGCGCAACTGGCCGGGGTTATCGCCCACGCCGAGGCCACCGGTTCGATCAGCGGCCTGGGTCGCCAGGGCAAGGGCATCCAGGAAGCCAAGTTCGTCGGCGTACCGGGGTCACCGGGCGCGGCGGTAGGCACGGCGGTGGTCATGTTGCCACCGGCCGACCTCGATGTGGTGCCGGACAAGACCATCAGCGACATCAATGCCGAACTGGGGCTGTTCAAGACTGCCATCGAAGGCGTGCGCGCCGACATGCGCGCCCTGTCGGCCAAGCTGGCAACGCAGCTGCGCCCAGAAGAGCGGGCGCTGTTCGACGTCTACCTGATGATGCTTGACGATGCCTCCCTGGGCAGCGAAGTGACCACGATCATCAAGACCGGCCAATGGGCCCAGGGTGCCTTGCGCCAAGTGGTGACTGATCACGTCAATCGTTTCGAACTGATGGACGACGCCTACCTGCGTGAGCGCGCCTCCGACGTCAAGGACCTCGGTCGGCGCTTGCTGGCCTACCTGCAGCAGGAACGCCAGCAGACCCTGGTCTACCCGGACAACACCATCCTGGTCAGTGAAGAACTGACCCCGGCCATGCTCGGCGAAGTGCCTGAAGGCAAGCTGGCGGGATTGGTTTCGGTACTGGGCTCGGGCAACTCCCACGTGGCGATCCTGGCCCGGGCCATGGGCATCCCGACGGTGATGGGCCTGGTGGACCTGCCGTATTCCAAGGTCGACGGCATCCAGATGATCGTCGATGGCTATCACGGCGAGGTCTACACCAACCCCAGCGACGTGCTGCGCAAGCAGTTCGCCGATGTGGTGGAGGAAGAAAAGCAACTGTCCCTGGGCCTGGACGCGTTGCGAGATTTGCCTTGCGTGACGCTCGATGGCCACCGCATGCCGCTGTGGGTCAACACCGGCCTGCTGGCCGACGTGGCACGGGCGCAGAAGCGCGGTGCGGAAGGCGTCGGCCTATACCGCACCGAAGTGCCGTTCATGATCAACCAGCGCTTCCCCAGCGAAAAGGAACAGTTGGCGATCTACCGCGAACAACTGGCCGCGTTCCACCCGCAACCGGTGACCATGCGCAGCCTGGACATCGGCGGCGACAAATCCCTGTCTTACTTCCCGATCAAGGAAGACAACCCGTTCCTCGGCTGGCGCGGGATTCGCGTGACGCTCGACCACCCGGAAATCTTCCTGGTCCAGGCCCGCGCCATGCTCAAGGCCAGCGAAGGCCTGAACAACCTGCGCATCCTGTTGCCGATGATTTCCGGCACCCATGAGCTGGAAGAAGCCCTGCACCTGATCCACCGGGCCTGGGGTGAAGTGCGCGACGAAGGCACCGACGTGCCGATGCCGCCGATCGGCGTGATGATCGAGATCCCGGCAGCGGTGTACCAGACCAAAGAGCTGGCACGGCAAGTGGATTTCCTGTCGGTGGGCTCCAACGACCTGACGCAGTACCTGTTGGCCGTGGATCGCAACAACCCGCGGGTGGCCGACCTGTACGACTACCTGCATCCGGCTGTGCTGCAAGCCCTGCAGAACGTGGTGCGCGACGCCCATGCCGAAGGCAAGCCGGTGAGCATCTGTGGTGAAATGGCCGGTGACCCGGCAGCGGCGGTGCTGCTGATGGCGATGGGTTTCGACAGCCTGTCGATGAACGCCACCAACTTGCCGAAAGTGAAGTGGATGCTGCGCCAGATCAACCTCAGCAAGGCCCAGGAACTGCTGGCGGAAGTGATGACCATCGACAATCCGCAGGTGATCCACAGCTCCTTGCAACTGGCGCTGAAAAATCTCGGGTTGGCGCGGATGATCAACCCGGCTTCGAACAAAACCCTCTGAAGAGCACCCTGTGGCGAGGGAGCTTGCTCCCGCTGGAGTGCAAAGCACTCCCGATTGCGGTTATATCGTTAAGACCAGTGTCAGCAAAATTGCGACTGCTTCGCAGCCGAGCGGGAGCAAGCTCCCTCGCCACAGGTCATTGCTGCCCTTCAGACTTTTAGTTCAACCTCCCCCAAATGCCCCCCATGGGGCCCGAAGCTGCGCTCGACCAGGTGCCGCGTCCCATCGGCATGGACGATCAGCGCCGTGCTCGCCCGCGTCCCGTAGGCGGGGCTGGCAATGAACACACTCGACAACAGCGTCTCGGTCGCCAGGCCCACGCCCGTGTCCGGCAGCTCGGCCACCGGGGCGGGTTGCGGGTCGTTCAGCAGGGCCAATAGCGCCTCTGGCTGCGGTTCGTCCAGCACCTCGACCAGCGCCGCCCGGGCCTTGAGCAATTTGGGCCAGGGCGTGTTCAGTCCGGCGTTAGACAGGCCATAGACTCCTTCGGCCAACTGCTGCGGCCGGGTATCGCGAGCGTTGAAGTGCCACAGCTGCGTGCCGTCGCCGAGTAGCAGATTGAACCCGCCAAATTCGCCAGCCCGAGGCACCACTTCGCTGAGATACTCGGCAATGGGCAGGTTGCCGCTCAGAAAGCGCGCCACCAGCTCACCGCGCGACTTGAATGCCGGCAACTGGCCAGGGTCACGGATGTTGGTCAGCGCCGCAAAGCGACCGTCGGCGCCAACGCCCAGCCAAGTGCCGCCGGCCTCGAGATCGCGACCGGCGTGGACGTGAGGCGCATCAGGCCATTGGGCCAGTGGCGAGGTCGGGCGCGCGTAGAACTCGTCGCGGTTGGCCGCCACGATCAGCGGCTGGGCGTGGCCAGGCCGCCAGGCAAATACGATCAGGCACATCAAGTCGTCCCGTTAACAATGCCAATCCCGTTGAAAGGATAGAGCCAGACACACAGCTTTTGTGACGAGGGCGCTTGCTCCCGCTGGGCTACGAAGTAGACCCAAAATCCAGAGGCCAGTTAGTTCAGACAATTGATCTGGACTTTATTGGGAGGGCTTCGCCCTCCAGCGGGAGCAAGCTCCCTCGCCACAACAGCAATTCGCCATCCAATATATCCAGGGTCCTCAGGCCACTCTACCCACACATCGCCCCCACATCCATCGCCTTCAGTGGAGCGCGGGACCCAGGATCCGGTACCATGCCGCTCTTGTTTCGGGGATGGCTGGGGAGACGCTGGTGGAATTTGTGCTCTATCTGCTGCTCGGCGCCTGTGCCGGCGTGCTGGCCGGGCTGTTCGGCGTGGGTGGCGGGATGATCATCGTCCCGGTGCTGGTGTTCAGTTTCACCTTGCAGGGTTTCGACCCTCAGGTGTTGACGCACCTGGCCGTCGGCACGTCCCTGGCGTCGATCATCTTCACGTCAGTCAACGCCGTGCGCGAGCATCAGCGCAAAGGCGCGGTGCGCTGGCCAATTTTTGCCTGGATGACCGTCGGGATCCTGATCGGTGCAGGTTTTGGCGCGATCACCGCCGAAGCGATTTCCGGCCCGCTCCTGCAAAAGATCATCGGCGTGTTCGCCATGATCGTCGCCGCGCAACTGGCCCTGGATTTCAAGCCCAAGGCCAGTCGCACGGTACCGGGAAAGGTCGGGCTGTCCCTGGCCGGCATCGTGATCGGCTGGGCTTCGGCGATTTTCGGCATTGGCGGCGGTTCGCTGACCGTGCCGTTCCTGACCTGGCGCAGCGTGCCGATGCAGCAGGCAGTGGCGACCTCGTCGGCCTGCGGTTTGCCGATCGCCCTGGCCAGCGCGTTGAGTTTCATGATTCTAGGCTGGCACGATCCGCTGTTGCCGGCTCATAGTCTCGGTTTTGTGTATTTGCCGGCGTTGTTGGGCATTGCGCTGACGAGCATGGTCTTCGCCCGCTTCGGCGCGCGACTGGCCCATCGCTTGTCGCCGCGCTTGCTCAAACGGCTGTTCGCCGCTTTGCTGTTCTGCGTGGGACTGACTTTCCTGTTCTGACGCAATCCTGGCTTAATCCCGAGGTGGCAGCGTCGCCCGGGTATTTTTGACGTTTACGAGGAATATCAATGCTGCCTTACCCGCAGATCGATCCGGTGGCCCTGGCCATCGGCCCGCTGAAAATCCACTGGTACGGCCTGATGTACCTGATCGGCATCGGTGGCGCCTGGCTGCTGGCGTCGCGCCGACTCAACCGTTTCGATCCGACCTGGAACAAGGAAAAGCTCTCGGACCTGGTGTTCTGGCTGTCCATGGGTGTGATCGTCGGCGGACGCTTGGGGTATGTCTTGTTCTACGACCTGAGCGCCTACCTGGCCAACCCGACACTGATCTTCGAAGTCTGGAAAGGCGGCATGTCGTTCCACGGCGGGTTCATCGGCGTGATGCTGGCGGCGTTGTGGTTCGGCAAGCGCAACAACAAGTCCTTTTTCGAACTGATGGACTTCGTCGCGCCGATGGTGCCGATCGGCCTGGGTGCCGGGCGCATTGGCAACTTTATCAACGCCGAGTTGTGGGGCAAGCCGACCGATGTGCCGTGGGCAATGATCTTCCCACCGTTCAGCGATCCGGCGCAGTTGCCGCGCCACCCGTCGCAGCTGTACCAGTTCGCCCTTGAAGGCGTGGCATTGTTCCTGATTCTGTGGCTGTTCTCGCGCAAGCCGCGGCCGACCATGGCGGTGTCGGGTATGTTCGCGCTGTTCTACGGGACCTTCCGTTTTATCGTCGAGTTCGTCCGCGTACCGGACGCCCAGCTCGGTTATCTGGCGTGGAACTGGCTGACCATGGGCCAGGTGTTGTGCCTGCCGATGATCGTGGGTGGCCTGGCGCTGATCTGGCTGGCTTATCACCGTGCACCGGCTGCGGCGGCCAAGGTTTAAAAATTCGAGCCCCGAGGCGCTGGCCTCGGGTTCAAGGACACAGGTAACCCATGAAGCAATATCTCGATCTGGTGGCCCACGTCATCAAGAACGGCACCAAGCAAGCCAACCGCACCGGTGTGAACACCATCAGTTTCCCCGGCGCCATGCTGCGCTATGACTTGAAGGATGGCTTCCCGGCCATCACCACCCGCAAAATGGCCTTCAAATCGGCCATTGGCGAGATGTGCGGCTTTCTGCGTGGGGTCAACAACGCCGCCGAATTCCGTGCCCTGGGCTGTAAGGTCTGGGACCAGAACGCCAACGAAAATGCCCAATGGCTGGCCAACCCGTTCCGCCAGGGCGAAGACGACCTGGGCGAGATCTACGGCGTGCAGTGGCGCAAGTGGCCGGCCTACAAACAGATTCCCCTGAGCAACCCGGCGGCCATCGAGCAAACGCTGGCCCAGGGTTACCGGAAAATCGCCGAAGGTGAAGAAAACGGCCTGGCCTACGTGGTGCTGTATAAGGCCATCGATCAGGTGCGTCAGTGCGTCGACACCATCATCAAGGATCCGGGCAGCCGCCGTATCCTGTTCCACGGCTGGAACTGCGCCCAGCTCGATGAAATGGCCCTGCCGCCGTGCCATTTGCTCTACCAGTTCCACCCGAATGTCGAGACCAGGGAAATTTCCCTGACCCTCTACATCCGCTCCAACGACCTGGGCCTGGGCACGCCGTTCAACCTCACCGAAGGCGCTGCGTTGCTGAGCCTGATCGGTCGCCTGACCGGCTACACGCCACGCTGGTTCACCTATTTCATCGGTGATGCCCACGTCTACGAAAACCACCTGGACATGCTCAACGAACAGCTCACGCGCGAGCCGTTCCCGATGCCGAAACTGGTGATTTCCGAGCGTGTGCCGGCGTTTGCCAAGACCGGCGTGTACCAGCCGGAGTGGCTGGAATTGGTCGAACCGAGCGACTTCTCCCTCGAAGGCTACCAACACCACGCGCCGATGACCGCGCCGATGGCGGTCTAACCAACACCACCTCTCTGCTGTGGAAGTGGGCTTGTGTGGGAGCGGGCTTGCTCGCGAATGCGGTGTGTCAATTGGCAAATATGCAATCTGACACACCGCATTCGCGAGCAAGCCCGCTCCCACATTGGATTTCCTGGGGGTTCAAGGCACTCAATGCCCATGACTCCTCCCCACATGTGAATGCTCCACCTCCGGCGCCACCGCCCCGCTGATCTCCAACCGCTGCAAGATCCCGCATTGATCCAGGTCCGGTCCTTCGCCGCAGCGATGGCGCAGGTCGATCAGTTGCGTTTGCAAGGCCAACAGGCCGTCGATGCGAGCCTTGACGTGGAGGATGTGTTCGTCGATCAGCGCGTTGACGTTTTCACACTGGTCCTGGGGGCTGTCGCGCAGGGCCAGGAGGCTGCGGATTTCCTCCAGGGTCATGTCCAGGGTGCGGCAGTTACGGATGAACGTCAGCCGTTCGGCATGGGCCTGAGTGTAGACGCGGTAGTTCCCATCGCTGCGAGCCGGCTCCGGCAATAAGCCCTCACGCTCGTAATAACGGATGGTCTCGACCTGGCAGTCGGTGATCTTCGCCAGTTCTCCGATCTTCATGGTGTGCCTCGCAAATAGGTGCTTGACCCTATAGTGGCTACAGGGTCCTTACTGTGCAACAGGCACTTTTCACGGACGTCACCGATGAGCGATTCCCTTCATATCCACAAACCCGACCACGGCCATGACCATGGGCACTCATGCTGCTCGTCGAAAGCGGCACCGTCGGTGGTCAACCTTGGCAAAGCTCCGACGGACGGCGCGCGGCTGAGCAATTTTCGCATCGAAGCCATGGACTGCCCCACTGAACAGACGCTGATCCAGAACAAGCTCGGCAAGCTTCAAGGCGTGCAGCAATTGGAATTCAACCTGATCAACCGCGTGCTCGGCGTGACCCACGATTTGCCCAGCGACGCGCCAATCATCAAGGCCATCGAGTCCCTGGGCATGCAGGCCGAGCCGTTGATGCCCGGCCAGGAGCAAAAAACCAACGACTTGCCCGCTCCGGCCAAGCCTTGGTGGCCGCTGGCGCTGTCCGGCATTACCGCCCTTGGTGCCGAGGTCATCCACTTCACCAACGCCGCGCCGAACTGGGTGGTGGCCGTGATAGCGCTGGTTTCGATTCTCAGCGGCGGCCTCGGCACCTACAAGAAGGGTTGGATCGCCCTGAAGAACCGCAACCTGAACATCAATGCCTTAATGAGCATTGCCGTGACCGGCGCAGTGCTGATCGGTCAATGGCCGGAAGCGGCGATGGTGATGTTTCTGTTCACCGTCGCCGAGTTGATCGAAGCCAAATCCCTCGACCGGGCGCGCAACGCCATCAGCGGCCTGATGCAGATGGCCCCGGAACAGGCCACGGTGCAACAGGCCGACGGCAGTTGGCAATTGCGGGAGGTCAAGGCCATCGCCCTCGGTGCACGGGTGCGGGTACGCCCCGGTGAACGCGTGGGCCTGGACGGTGAGGTGGTCGCCGGACGCTCAACCATTGACCAGGCGCCGATTACCGGCGAAAGCCTGCCGGTGGAAAAAACCGTGGGCGACAAGGTGTTTGCCGGCACCATCAACCAGGCCGGCGAACTGGAATACACCGTCACCGCCGCCGCTGATCATTCCACCCTGGCGCGAATCATTCACGCAGTGGAACAGGCCCAGGGCTCCCGGGCGCCAACCCAGCGCTTCGTTGACCGATTTTCGACAATCTATACCCCAGCGGTATTTGCCCTGGCCTTGGCCGTGGCCGTCATTGCACCGCTATTCATGGGCGCGGCATGGTTCGACTGGATCTACCGGGCGCTGGTACTGCTGGTGGTCGCCTGCCCCTGTGCGCTGGTGATTTCCACGCCGGTAACCATCGTCAGCGGCCTCGCCGCCGCAGCGCGCAAGGGCATCCTGGTCAAGGGCGGCGTCTATCTGGAGGGTGGTTACAAGCTCGATTACCTGGCGCTGGACAAGACCGGCACGATCACCCACGGCAGACCGGTGCAAACCGACTTCGTAGCGCTGGACCCAGCGGTGGCAAGCAGCGCCCCGGCACTTGCCGCCAGCCTTGCTACCCGCTCCGACCACCCCGTATCTCGCGCCATTGCCTTGGCGGCTGTGGATAAGCAAACGGTAGCGCAGGCTGTGGATAACTTTGCAGCCCTGCCGGGACGCGGCGTGCGCGGCGACATCAACGGCCAGACCTATCACCTGGGCAATCATCGCCTGGTAGAAGACCTGGGCTTGTGCTCCCCAGAGCTGGAAGCAAAACTTTTCGCCTTGGAAAAACAGGGCAAGTCGGTGGTCCTGCTGCTCGACGGCACGGGGCCGCTGGCGCTGTTCGCCGTGGCCGATACAGTGAAGGACTCCAGCCGCGAGGCTATCCGGCAATTGCATGAGCTGGGCATCAAGACCTTGATGCTCACCGGCGACAATGCCCATACCGCCGAAGCGATCGCCGCCCAGGTGGGCATGGATCAGGCCCGGGGCGATTTGTTGCCGGAGGACAAGCTGCAAGCCATCGAAGCGCTCTATGCCCAGGGGCACCGCGTCGGCATGGTTGGCGACGGCATCAATGACGCCCCAGCGTTGGCCCGCTCGGAAATCGGCTTCGCCATGGCGGCGGCCGGTACTGATACGGCCATCGAGACCGCCGATGTCGCCCTGATGGACGATGATCTGCGCAAGATTCCGGCATTCATTCGCCTGTCGCGCCAGACTTCCAGCATCCTCAAGCAGAACATCGCCCTGGCGCTCGTCATCAAGGCGATCTTCCTCGGCGTGACCTTTGCCGGGTTCGCGACCATGTGGATGGCAGTGTTTGCCGACATGGGGGTGAGTTTGCTGGTGGTGTTCAATGGGTTGCGGTTGTTGCGTAAATAAGGATTCAGGGTGGCTGGACTGGCCTCATCGCGAGCAAGCTCCCACAAGGATCTTCAGTGAACACCTACTCTGTGAACAATGGAGACCCCTGTGGGAGCGGGCTTGCTCGCGAAAGCGGTGGGTCAATTGACGAAGATGTTGGCCGATACGACGCATTCGCGGGCAAGCCCGCTCCCACAGTTTTAAAGTCGTTCACAGAAAACGCGTCCGCCATGAGTTACAGCGGGAGCAACCTCCCTCGCCACCCTCAATCGCGCTTCGGCTCGCGGATCTTGTACCAGGCCACATAAAGCGCCGGCAGGAACAGCAGGGTCAGTAGCGTGGCGATGATGATGCCGCCGATCATCGCGTAGGCCATCGGCCCCCAGAACACCTCACGGGCAATCGGGATCATCCCCAGGCTCGCCGCGGCTGCGGTGAGCAGGATCGGCCGACGCCGGTGCTCGGTGGCCTCCACAACGGCATCCCAAGGTTCGTACCCGTCGCGCTCATATTCATCGATCTGGGTCACCAGGATCACCGAGTTGCGGATGATGATGCCGATCAGCGCGAGAATCCCGAGGATCGCCACGAAGCCCATGGGCGTGCCCGTCGGCACCAGCGCCAGCACCACGCCAATCAGGCCAAGGGGCGCGACGCTCGCCACCAGGAACAGCTTCTGCACGCTATGCAGCTGGATCATCAGGAAGGTCGCCATCAAAAACAGCATCAGCGGCACGACGCTGGCGATAGGCCCTTGGGCCTTGCTGCTCTCCTCCACCGTACCGCCGGTGGCGACCTTGTAGCCCACCGGCAGGCCGGCGGCGAACTTGTCGATATCAGGCTGCAATTGCTTGACCAGGTCGGTGGGCTGGATCTCATCGCGCACCGCTGCCTTGATGGTGATGGTCGGCTTGCGGTCGCGACGCCATACCAGCGGCTGCTCCAGCTCATAACCCACCGTGGCAAATGCCAGGAGCGGGATCGAGGTGCCGCTCGGCGTGACGATTTGCAGGTTTTGCAGGGTTTCCGGTGAACCACGCTCGGCATCTTCGGCCCGGCCAACCACGTTGATCAGGTAGATATCGTCGTCGACCTGGGTTACCGGCGAACCGCTGACAATGCTGTTCATCAGCCTGGCTACGTCATCGGAAGACAGACCCAATTGCCGCGCCTTGTCCTGGGCGATGTCGATGCGCAGCACTTTGCCCGGCTCGTTCCAGTCGTAAATGATCTCACCGATGTGCGAATTCTTGTCCAGCTCGGTGGCCAGTTCGATGGCGTGCTTGCGGACCTGGTCGATGTCCTTGCCACTGACCCGGTATTGGATCGGCCGGCCCACCGGCGGGCCCATTTCCAGCGCCTGCACGTAGCTGCCAATCCCGACAAAGTCGTCGCGCAAGCGTTTTTGCAAGCGCTCGGTCAGGGCCGTGCGCGACTCCAGGCCTTTACTGACGATGACCAGTTGCGCGTAGTACGGATTCTGCAATTGTTGATCCAGCGGCAGATAGAAACGAATCGCACCTTCGCCGATATAGGTGCTCCAGCGCTCGATATCCGGGTCCCCCTTGAGGGTCGCCTCCAGCCGGTCGACGACCCTGCGAGTCTCATCCATCGAGGCATTCTGCGGCAGGTTGAGGTCGACCAGGATTTCCGGCCGGTCCGAGGACGGAAAGAACTGGTTCTGCACGAAACGCATGCAAAACACCGCCAACACGAACAGCAGCACCGTGATGCCGATGGCCCACCAGCGATTGCGCATCGCCCACAGCAGGCCGCCGTTGAACGCCCGACCGATCCGCCCCGGTTCGGCGCTGTGGGGTTTGATGTTGGTGCTGAGGATGTGCACACCGATCACCGGCGCAAACAGCACCGCGACGATCCACGACACCAGCATCGCCACGGCAATCACCGCGAACAGCGTGAAGGTGTACTCGCCGGCGGAACTGGCATTCAGGCCGATGGGTACGAAACCGGCGACGGTCACCAGGGTCCCGGTGAGCATCGGGAACGCCGTCGAGGTATAGGCGAAGGTCGCGGCCTGGTCCTTGGAATCGCCTTTTTCCAGACGCGTGACCATCATCTCCACGGTGATCATCGCGTCGTCCACCAGCAGGCCAAGGGCGATGATCAACGCGCCAAGGGAGATCCGCTGCATGGTGATGCCGCTGTACTCCATGAAAAGGAAGACCATCGCCAACACCAGCGGAATCGAGCAGGCCACCACCAGCCCGGCGCGTATGCCGAGGCTGATGAAACTGACCACCAGCACGATGATCACCGCCTCGAACAAGGCGCTGGTGAAGCCGCCGACCGCTTCCTCCACCACTTCGGCCTGGTCCGATACGGTATGCACGCCAACACCCACGGGCAGGTCGGCGGTCAGGTCATTCATGCGCGCATGCAACGCCTTGCCGAATTCCTGGATATTGCCACCCTTCTTCATCGCGATAGCCAGGCCAATGGCCGGTGTACCGTTGAAACGGAACATCGGTGTGGCGGGGTCGACGTAACCACGCCGGATGTCGGCGATATCAGCCAGTCGATAGAACCGGTCGTTGAGTCGCAGGTTGACGTTGGCCAGGTCTTTTTCCGATTGGAACTGCCCGGACGTACGAACGGAAATCCGCTCGGGCCCGGCGTCGATGACACCGGCGGGCGTCACGGCATTCTGCGATTGCAGGCTCTGCACCACCTGGCGCTGATCGATGCCCAGGGCCGCGAGTTTGCGCGTGGAGAAGTTCAGGTACAGCACTTCATCCTGCTCGCCCACCATCTCGACCTTGCCCAGGCCCGGTACGTCGCGGATCTCGGCGCGCACCTGCTCCACGTAGTCGCGCAACTGGCGCATCGACAGGCCGTCGCCCGTGAAGGCATACACCGAACCGTACACATCGCCAAATTCATCGTTGAACCCCGGTCCCTGCAAGCCTTCGGGGAAATCGCCGCGAATGTCATTGATCTTCTTGCGCACCTGGTACCAGATCTCGGGGATTTCCTTGGCGCCGGTGGTATCGCGCAGGTACACGAAAACCGTTGATTCCCCTGGCCGGGTGTAGCTTTTGACGTAGTCGAGGGAATCGAGCTCCTCGAGTTTTTTCTCGATGCGGTCGGTGACCTGCTTGAGGGTTTCTTCCTGGGTCGCGCCGGGCCAGCGCGTCTGGATGACCATGGTCTTGATGGTGAACGATGGGTCTTCTTCGCGCCCCAGGTTCAGGTAAGAAAACACGCCCATCAGCAAGGCGACAAACATCAGGTACCAGACGAAAGACTGATGCCGCAGGGCCCACTCGGATAAGTTGAAAGGCCCTTTCATCGTGCTTCCTCGTCGAGTTTCACTTTCTGCCCCGGCTTGAGGCTGTTTACCCCCGCGCTGACGACACGATCGCCGGCCTTGATGCCGTCGGCCACCAACGCCGAGCTGGCCGAACGCTCGATAATGCGCACATCGCGGGGCGAGACAGTCTGGTTTTGCGGGTCGATCAGCCAGATCCGTGTCTTGCCGTCGATTTCCTGCAGGGCGCTGAGCGGTAGCTCGATACGCGGCTCGATGGCCGAGCTCAGGGTCACGCTGATTGCCGTGCCCAGGCGAAAACCGGGCGGCGTATCGGTGAGCGTCAAGCGTGCCCGGCGAGTGCGAGTGGCGCTTTGGGCCTGGGGCTCGATTTCCCGCACGATGGCGGTGGTGCGAGTTTGCGGATCCAGTTGCGCGGCGACTTCGAACACCACGTCCTCGGGCAGGCGCTCGGCGAGCCCGGCCGGCAGGTCGATCACCGCTTCCTTGATGTCCGGTCGGGCCAGGGTCACTACTTGCTGGCCAGCGGTGACAACCTGCCCGGCTTCGGCATTCCAGGCCGTGACGACCGCATCGTGGTCGGCGCGCAGTTCGCTGTAGTTGAGCTGATCGCGGGCCTGGTCCACCGAAGCACGGGCCTGTTCGAGGGCGGCGCCGGTGGTCTTCAGGTCGGTCTGGGCGATATCCAGTTGCGCCTGGGCGCCGACGCCGCGATCGAATAACTGCTGCTGACGCAAAGCATTGGCCTGGGCATTGATGTATTGGGCCTCGATCCGCGCCAGATCGCCCTGGGCGGCACGCAATTGGTTCTGTTGATCGGTAGGGTCGAGGGTGGCAAGCAGGTCCCCCTTCTTCACCTCGGCGCCGACATCGACGTTACGGCTGGCGATCCGTCCTGGTACGCGAAAACCTACATTGGTTTCGTAACGCGCCTGGATATTCCCGGCGAACCGGCCAAGGGCCTGCTGATCCAGAGCCTGGGCCTCGACGAACAATACTGGGCGCACCGGCTCAGGTGGCGCTTCTTCCTTCGAGCAGGCCGCCAGCAGCAAGCCGACCGGGACCATCCATGCACGGTTCATGGCTGGACTCCTGTCGAGGATTTTTCGGAGGTGTTTTCAGCGATCTCAACGCGCACGCCGGGATGCAGCAATTGCCCACCGGCGATCACTATTTTCTCCCCACCCTTGAGCCCGTCGCTGATGATGACCTTGCCGGTCAGGTAACGGCCGACGGTGACCGTGTGCAACTGCGCTCTGCCCTCGCCGTCCACCAGCCATACGGCCGGGTCACTGAGATTCTTGGTCAGTGCCGACCAAGGCAACTCGACAGCAGTCTTGCCAGCGGACTTGGCGGTGGCGCTGACCACCGACCCCAGGCGCATGCCTTCGGGTAAATCCTTGAGGGTGACCTTGACCTGCACCGTGCCGGTCTGCGCAGACACCGCCGGGGTGATCTCGCGCACCGTACCGGTGGTCTGGATGGCGGGGTTGTCCAACAAACTGATGACGATGGCCGGGTCCGATGGCGGTTCGCGCAGCAGCGACTCGTAGATATTGAATACCGCGTCGCGCTCGCCGTCCCGGGCCAGGCTGAAGATCGGCTCCGTGGCTTGCACAACCTGGCCGACCTCGGCCTGGCGCGCCGTGATGATGCCCGGCGCTTCGGCGATCAGCGCGGTGTAGCTCAGCTGTTCACGGGCGTTGGCCAACTGGGCCTGGGCGGCGGTCAGTGCGCTCTGGCTGCTGCGCAGTTGAGCCTGGGCCGCGTCGTATTCGCTCTGGCTGGTGTAGCCCTTGGGCAAGAGTTTCTGCTGGCGTACGAACGCCGCCGCACTCTGCTTGACCCGTGCCTGCTCGGCGGCCACCTGGGCCTCGGCGGAGTCGACATTGGTCTGCAAGTCCCGAGGATCGAGCCGGGCCAGCACCTGCCGGGCCGAGACTCGGTCACCGACATCGACCTTGCGCTCGATGATCTTGCCACCCACGCGAAACGACAAGTCGGCCTGTACCCGCGCCTGGACATCACCGGTGAGCGTCACCGAGGCGGCGTATTCGCTGGGCACGGCCTGCTGCACAAAAACCCGCGGCAAGGCTTTTTCCTCGGGCTTTTTATCGCCACAGCCCATCAACAACGCGCACAAGCCCAGGCCAACTGCCAGTTTGATTCGAGGACCAGCCATGCAGACTCCTTTGCGCTGTACGGACGTACCAGTGACGATACGACTGTGAGCTTAGAACAGGGTTCCTTCCATGGACAGGATCAACAAGGGCAAAGGCGATCGGCCAATCGCGAGCAAGCCCGCCGCCACAGTTGACCGAGTCGTCCAATGGACACGGTCTGATGTGGGGGCGGGCTCGCTCGCAAAGACAATCGGAGGATCAACGCATCCTGAAGGGAATCATCCCTGCCATTTGCCCCCTTCTACAATCACACTCTCAGGCCGGGTGTCATCGCTCAGTTCCTTGCGCACGTACTGGTCATACAGCTTGAGCAGATACTTCTCCTCGCCCAGCTTTGCCAACTCGGTGTTGACCCAATCCCGCAGCTCGATGTTGCCCTTCTTCACCGCCGGTGCAATCGGCGCTTCGGCGCCCAGCGTCTGGCTCAGTACACGGTAACCAGGGTTCTGCTTGGCCCAGCTGAACAGCACCAGATTGTCCTGGGCATAGGCGTCGCCACGGCCGTTGGCCAAGGCTTGCAAGGACTCTGAGTTTTTTTCGAACTTGAGCAGCTTCCAGTCCGGGTGATTCTTGGTCAGCCAGATGTCCGCCGTGGTGCCGGTGGTGACGATGGTGGTGCGGGTCGCCAGGTCATCCAGGTTCTTCACTTCACTGGCCTGGGGCACCAGCGCCTGTACCGCGACTTTCAGATTGGGGTTGGTGAACTCCACCGCCTCCTTGCGCTCCGGGGTCACAGTCATGTTGGCCAGGATCAGGTCGACCTTGTCGCTTTGCAGGAAGGGTATCCGGCTCGCCGGTTCAACCGCGACGAACTCGACCTTGTTTTCATCGCCGAGCAGGTCCTTGGCGAAACGGCGACCGATGTCGGTATCGAAGCCGACGTAACGCCCCGCTTCATCGACGAAGCCGAAGGGTGGCTTGTCGGTGAAAACGCCGACGATCAGCTTGTCCCGTGCCTTGATCTTTTCCAGGTAGCTGGCCGGCGCAGTGCTTTGGCTGGCGGTTTTCGGCTTCGGCGGTTCTTCGGTCTTGTTGCAGCCGGCCAGCAATGCGAGGCCGAGCAGCGGCAGTAGCAGCAGGGAAGACTTGGCAGTTTTCATAGCAGTTCCAGTTCCTTTGTTTGAGTCGTTTCAGGTAGTGCGGCGACGTAGGAGAACTTCTCCAGGAACTGCTGCGCTCGTGCGGTTTGCGGGTTCGTAAAGAAAATCTCGGGAGGGTTTTGTTCAAGGATCCGCCCGCCATCCATGAACACGATGCGGTCAGCCACGGCGCGGGCGAAGGCCATTTCGTGGGTAACGATCAGGAGCGTCATGCCTTCGCGGGCCAGGCCCTGGATGACTTCCAATACTTCCTTGACCATTTCCGGGTCGAGGGCAGCGGTGACCTCATCAAACAGAATGACCTTGGGATTCATGCACAGCGAACGAACGATGGCGATGCGTTGCTGCTGGCCGCCGGAGAGCTGGCGCGGGAACGCGTCGCGCTTGTCCAGCAAGCCCACGCGGGCCAACAACGCTTCGGCCTGGACGCGAGCCTCGCGGCGGTCGCGCTTTTGCACTTTGACCGGGCCGAGCAGCAGGTTATCGAGCACGCTCATGTGCGCGAACAGGTGATAGCTTTGGAACACCATGCCGATCTGCTGGCGTACTTCACGCCAATCGGTGCCCTTGTCCAGCAACTCGCGACCGGCGAACACCAGGCTGCCGCTGTGGGCGACTTCCAGGCCGTTGAGGCAGCGCAGCAAAGTACTTTTACCGCAACCGCTGGGTCCGAGTATGACGATCACTTCGCCGGCCTTCACTTGCAGGTCGATGCCGTCGAGCACTTGCTGCTCGCCGAAGAATTTGTTGAAGCCCTTGAACTCGATCAATGTGCTCATGCTTGCGTCCAGCGCCGTTCCAGCACACGGGACGCGGCCGAGAGCGGATAGCAGATAAAAAAGAAAAACAGGAACAGCGCGCCGTAGATCAGCACGGATTCATAAGTGCGCTCGATGATTTGCTGACCGACCTTGATCACATCCACCACACCGATCAGCACCGCCAGGGAGCTGGTCTTGATGATGCGCGTGTAGACATTGATGGTCGGCGGGGTCATGCGTTTAAGCGCCTGCGGCAGCAACACGTAGCCGTAGAGCTGCGGGTCGTTCAAGCCGATCGACAATCCTGCCTCGCGCTGGCCACGTGGCAGCGAATGCAACGCGCCGCGCACCACTTCGCCCACTTCGCTGGCGCCCCATAAAGACAGCACCAGTACCGCGCACCAGAAGCTTGGAATGCTCAAGCCGAAAAAAATCGGTAGCCCGAAGAACAGCAAATACAACCAGACCAGCACCGGGATCGCCCGGAACAGTTCCAGGTACACCCGCAAAATGGCGTTCAACCACTTCACGTTCAGCGTGCTCAAAATGCCGTAGAGCATGCCGCCCACGGTACTGATCGCGATGCTCAGAAAGGAAATCGACAAGGTTTGCGCAGCGCCTTTGCCCAATTGCGGCAACGACACCCAGAGCAACTCAAGACCCGAACTGGCCATGTTGGAGCCTCCTTTCCAGACGACGCAACAACAGCGAGAGCGGCAAAAACAGCAGCACGCAAATCAGCGTCAGCACGGCCAGCATTTCGTAGGTCTTGTAGTAGAGCGCGATGTAGCTCTTGGTGGTGTAGAGAATCTCCGGCACCGCCACGGCGGAAACCACGGTGGTTTCCTTGAGCAGAAAAATGAAATTGGCGAACAGCGACGGCAGGCTGAGAATTCCGGCTTGCGGCAGGATCACGTAGCGCAGCAATTGGCCACGAGACAACCCGATGGAGCGACCGGATTCCAGTTGCGCCGTCGGCACCGCTTCCACGCCGGCACGCAGCACTTCGGTGAGATAGGCACCGCCCAGGAACGTCATGGTGATGATCGCCGCCGCGAAGCCCGACACCTTGATGCCCAACGCGGGCAAGGCGAAGTAGACAAAGAACAACTGAATGAGCAGCGGTGTGTTGCGCGCCAGCTCCACATACAACCCGACCAGGCGGTGCAGGTAAGGCGTGCGGAACACCAGGATCGGCGCGTTGACCAGCGCCACCAGCAGCGACGTGGCGATGGCGATGAGGCCGACCTGCAGCGTCACTCCCACAGCCTTGAGAAACGCCGGGAGGGTGCTGAGGATGAAAGCGTAATCGAAGTTCATTGAACGTCCTGGACGCCGCGCGATAAGCGGCGGTGGTGCGGTCCATAGGCAACGGGTAGCCACCTGGCAGGCACCGACTCTAAAGGTATAAGAAGAGGAATTTAAATACCGTTAAAGCATATTGATATCACGCAAATATCTATTCCCCCGATTTGCCGCGACGGAGGAAGACGGCTATTTTTCCTCACGTCGTAGGAAAGATCTTTTTTTCGAAATACCCCTCCAAGGACGCACAGCTTTTGGCCAGACTCCCCGGCCAAACCATCACAAGGAAGAGAACATGGCTGACGTAAAGGTGCCGAAGCGACTGGATCCGCAGGAGATGTTGAAGTTGTTGGTGGCATTGCGCAGAGCGTTGAAGACCAGGGCGGTTTGACCTTGTGGCGAGGGAGCTTGCTCCCGCTGGGTCGCGAAGCGTCCCCAAGAGTATCCGTTGGCTGTTTTTTACGACTGCTGCGCAGCCGAGCGGGAGCAAGCTCCCTCGCCACTCAGGTAAACATGTCCCTGGTCCAATATCTTGAGCACAAAAAACGCCGACGCTGTATCAGCCGTCGGCGTTCGAAACCTTGAAGAGGTTTACTGCCAGAATCAGAACGCCGGCAGTACCGCGCCGCTGTACTTCTTCTCGATGAATGCCTTCACTTCCGGGCTGGTCAGGGCCTTGGCGAGTTTCTGCATGGCCGGGCTGTCCTTGTTGTCCGGACGGGCCACCAGGAAGTTCACGTAAGGCGAATCGGCGCCTTCGATCACCAGCGCATCCTTGGCTGGGTTAAGACCCGCTTCCAAGGCGTAGTTGGTGTTGATCATGTCCAGGTCGACCTGATCCAGAACACGCGGCAGCATGGCCGATTCCAGTTCCTTGAATTTGAAGTTCTTCGGGTTCTTGGCGATGTCTTTCGGCGTTGCCAGGGCGTTTTTCGGGTCCTTCAACTCGATCAAGCCAGCCTTCTGCAGCAGGATCAGGGCACGACCGCTGTTGCTGCCTTCGTTAGGAATGGCGATGGTTGCGCCGTCCTTCAACTCGGCCAGGCTTTTGACTTTCTTCGAGTAGCCGCCGAACGGTTCGACGTGGACGCCGATCACAGTAACCAGATTGGTACCTTTGCCTTCGTTGAAGCTCTTGAGGTACGGCAAGGTCTGGAAGTAGTTGGCGTCCAGGCGCTTCTGGTCAACTTGCACGTTGGGTTGGACGTAGTCGGTGAAGACCTTGATCTGCAGGTCCACGCCTTCCTTGGCCAGGGCTGGCTTGATCAGTTCAAGAATCTCGGCGTGAGGCACGGGCGTAGCTGCCACCACCAGTTTTTCCGCGGCCTGGGCCAGGCCCGAGGTCAGCGCTGCCGCCAATGCGGTGAACAACAGAACCTTTTTCATGCAGTGTCCTTATCGAAAAAATCACTGTCGTCATGGACGACGGCCAAATGTGGGAGGTGCCAGCGAAGTGCTATCGTTGGCGTGAAGCGGACGATACCGATAATTTTTATGCCTTAACAATATCTTTTATTCAAGTTCATATTCGTTTTGCTCATATAGCGAGGCCGGCTTTTTGGTGGCAGCCGCCTACAACGTCGAGCCCAATCGACTGAGCAGCGCTTTAAGGGCCGCACGCTCACCCTCCGATCCCGCTGCAATGACCTGCGCGACCTGCTGCTCGATCAGTTCCGACACCGAAGGCTGGAGCGGCAGATTCAAATGCTCCGGCAAAATCTCGTCACCGCTGCTTACCAGCAACGCGAAGTGGATGACATTTTCCAGCTCCCGGGTATTGCCCGGCCAACTGTGTCGTTCAAGGGCACGCTGGGCCGCCTCGCTGATCAACGGCACAGCCAGGCCGAGGCGCTGGCTATAGATGCCCAGGAAATATTCCGCCAGGGACAGGATATCGCCCACCCGCTCACGCAGGGCCGGCAACTCGAGGCGGCCTTCGCCGAGATAATGGAAGAGGCGCTCGTGAAATTTGCCGGCGGCCACCGCTTGCGCCAGATCGATGCTGGTGGCCGCGACCAGGCGGACGTCCACCGGGCTGGGCTGGTGGGCACCGACGCGGGTGACTTCATGGTTTTCCAGGGCCGCCAGCAATTTGATCTGGATCGGCAGCGGCAAGTCGCCGATTTCATCCAGATAAAGCGTGCCGCCGTTGGCGGAGCCGAACCAACCGGCACGGCTGCTGGCCGAGCCGCTGTAATTGCCGGCCGCGTAGCCGAACAGTTCGGCGTCGGCGTAGGTCGGACTGATCGCGCCGCAATTGACCGAGACAAACAGCCCACCGCGGTCACTTTCGCGGTGGATGTGCCGGGCAAGCAGCTCCTTGCCGCTGCCGGTTTCGCCGCGTATCAGCACCGAGACCGCGCGCGGCGCCAGTTGCTCCAGCTCTTGGCGCAGTTGCCGCGAGCGTGGGTCGACGAACACCAGCGCCTTGGCGCGAATGCTCAAAGGGCTTTTTTCCGCATCGGGAAAAGTCAGCAATGGCTGACCAAAGGTTTCATGCAAACTCATGGCAGACTCCCGCCCCAAACCGCCGGGTGACGGGAGGGCACTACATTCCAAGGGCGTATTCAGGCGCGTCGCAGAGCGTGATGCTCCATGCGATTTTGTAGACGATAGAGATAAGCGAAGCCTTGTTCCCAGCGCTGGTGGCCGGATTTCACATTGATATGTCCCGCCCCGGCCAGGATCCCCGCCTCGGCCCCCCAGTTGCGCGCCAATTCCAGGGCTCGCGGGGCGCTCACGGCGGCGTCGTTGTCGGAACTGACCACCTGGCTTGGGAACGGCAGCAAATTGGCCGGTATCGGCGCGAAGTTGCGCAACGCAGGCGCGCAGGCCGGCCGCTCGACATCGGCCGGCGCTACCAGCAACGCCCCACGCACCTGCCGCAAAAACTGCACGGGCGCCGTGGCGGCCCAATGGGCAACGGTGATGCAGCCCAGGCTATGGGCAATCAGGATCACTGGCGTGCTGTCGGCGGCAACGGCTTCGGCCAATGCCGCGACCCAATCCTCGCGCCGGGGCGTCAACCAGTCGGCCTGTTCGACCCTGGCACTGTTGGGCAGGCTGTTCTGCCAGTGGGTTTGCCAATGATTTTCCGGCGATCCTTGCCAGCCCGGCACAATCAGGTAGCGAATGGATTCGTTGCGCATGGGTGCTCTCCTGCGTGTCTGTTCCCGGACCAGTATAGGGAGGAGAGTTATATTGTTTAAGGAATAAGAAGCTATTTGTTAATACCTAAAACGAATAACAAGATATCTCTGTGGGAGTGTGCTTGCTCGCTCCCACTGGTATTGCACCGGTCTTACTCGCTGCGTCCCTTACGCAACAAAACATCCAACTGATCTATCACTTCCGCCCAGTCCGCATCTTCGAGGATTTCGTCCTGCAGCAATTGCCGCTGGCCCTCGCTCCAGAAAAACGCATCGGCCAAGTGAAGTTCAGGCTTGAGGGGGGAATGGACCGCGATGAATTTGTCGATATCAGCGGCATCATCAGACAAGCCCAATTGTTTGAACAGCGCGGGCAGGTTGTGAATCGGAGATTCCATGCGAGGCTCCTGAGTATAAGACGGGGGGTTGGGTTCTTTCCCGCAGTCTAGCCCTGAATGACCGCCAGACTGATCAAAATTCAATCAACCCATACCTCGACTAGACTTTGAATAACATCCCGACGAATACACGTTGCGGAGGGTCCTGTGAACATTCACTGGTTGACGGTTGCGCTGCTGGCGATCAGCGGACCTGTGCTCGGCGCCGATGGTTTCATGCTGCCAGGCACCGATCCCCTCGGGTTCTGGCTGATCGCCGTGGGCGCGACCCTACTGGTCTTCGAGGCGGCCCTGCCCAATTACGGGGTTGCGGGGCTGGGTGGCATTGTCCTGTGTGTGATTGGCGCGGTCATCCTGACCAACGCCGACGTACCGGTTCCCCTGATGATCGGCCTGGGCCTGATCAGCGCGTTGCTGCTGATTGTCCTGTTGGTCCGCGCGTTGAAAACCCGACCGCGCCAGTCCGTCAGCGGCGACGCCACGCTAGTGGGCAACGTCACGGCGGTCACCGCGTTGCAGGCGGACAATCATCACGGCTGGGTCCAGTTGGAAGGCGAGCGCTGGCAGGTGGCAAGCGCCACGCCGATGCGACCCGGGCAGGCGGTGCGGGTCATCGCCCGCAAGGGCTTGCTGCTGGAAGTGGCCCCCGCTGATTCGCAAGGAGTCTGAAATGGGTATGCAAATCGGTTTTACGATGCTGTTGCTGCTGGTGATCGCGCTGGCGGCATCGACGTTCCGGATCCTGCGCGAATACGAGCGCGCGGTGGTGTTCCAACTCGGCCGGTTCTGGCAGGTCAAGGGGCCAGGGCTGATCCTGTTGATTCCTGTGGTACAGCAGATGATCCGCGTCGACCTGCGCACCATTGTGCTCGACGTGCCGCCCCAGGACGTGATTACCCGGGACAACGTCTCGGTGAAGGTCAACGCAGTGCTGTATTTCCGCGTGCTCGACCCGCAGAAGGCAATCATCCAGGTGGAAAACTTCCTCATGGCCACCAGCCAACTGGCCCAGACCACTTTGCGCGCCGTGCTCGGTAAACACGACCTGGACCAACTGCTGGCCGAGCGCGAGCAACTGAACAGTGACATCCAGCAAGTGCTCGATGCCCAGACCGATGCCTGGGGCATCAAGGTGGCGAATGTCGAGATCAAGCATGTGGACCTCAACGAGTCGATGATCCGCGCCATCGCCCGACAAGCCGAAGCCGAGCGCGAACGCCGGGCCAAGGTGATCCATGCCGAAGGCGAGCTGCAAGCCTCGGAAAAACTCATGCAAGCCGCCGAAATGCTTGGCCGCCAGCCAGGCGCGATGCAGTTGCGCTACATGCAGACATTGGGGGCGATTGCCGGGGACAAGACTTCCACCATCGTCTTCCCGCTGCCGATCGAGCTCCTCAAGGGGATGGCGGAGTTGTCCGCCAACAAGTCGTGATGCCCACCAAAAAAACGACACCGCCGCCTGTGGCGAGGGAGCTTGCTCCCGCTGGGCTGCGCAGCAGCCCCAGATCTTGCGGTCGCTGCGCAACCGAGCGGGAGCAAGCTCCCTCGCCACAAAATGTGTGCTCAACAGATCCTCAGCGTTTCAAGCGCCTCGTAAGGCCCTTGCGCCCATTGCATGACCCGCTCGCGCAATAACGCCGAGGCCTCCCGGCGCTTGTCCTCGCTATCGCCAGCAAACACCTGCATCGGTTGCTTGGCATGGCGCTCCACCCTGGCGAACGCTTGTCGGGTTTGTTCGTCATCCAGGCCAAAAAAGGTCGCGAGCCTGCCCGCCATCGCCTCGGGCAGTTCGGTGTAGTTCACAGCAACCCCGGCAAAGGCCTGGCAATGCTCCAGCCCCGAGTGCAGCAGCCGGCCCAGGCGTCGCGGGATGAAGTCCTCCTGGCCGCTGAACGGCAACCCATCGTCCAGTACGCTCGCGCCAATCATTCCCGGCACCATGTGCATGCCGGGCCGGCGCAGATGGGAGACTGCGATTTCCAACGGGTCACGGTACAACAACAGCCAGGGCGTGTCGGGAAAGCACTCGCGCAACAGCGGCAGTTCACCGATGTTCCAGGCGTCGAGCTTGACCACCAACCGTTGCTCCGTGCCTCGACGGCGCTGCCCATAGGCGGATAGCAATCCCCTGAGCGCCAGGCAGCGTTCAGTGGCTGGAAGGTCGCCGCGCAGCAGCGTATCCAGCGGGGGCGGTTCGGACAAAACGATATGGTCGTCCAGTTGCGCCAGCATCTGGCTGATCAAAGTCGAGCCGCAACGCGAAGCATGAAAAATGAATGCGCTGGGTGTCAGGCCCGGGCTTCGTTGCTGCCAGCGGACAAGGTAGCTCAACGGCGTCTGGCGGCGAAACACCTGGTTGAAGGGCAGGCGCAGGGCGTCTTCCACGGCGTCGCCGAAGAACGGTTGCGACAATCGCGCCTGACCGAACCAGCACCAATCGACACGCCACTCTCCGGCCTCTTGCCAGACACGGATCGGCAGCCAGCCGTCCAGACTCAAGCCTTCCATTGGTCACTCCACTGGCGACGGCCGTTGCGCATGGCCGCCCGTAATTCTTCCCGAGTGAAGTGCAAGCCTTGTCCGGCACCCAGCGCGATGGCGCACTCAACGAACGCCTCCAGCTCGTGCAGGCTTTGCAGGGTCCGTGCGAGTGATGGATCGGCTTCTACGCGTTGCTGAAAACGGGCCAGGTCGCTTGGCCCGGCACCTGGGGTGGGCGTGGTCGGCAGCCCCTCGGCAATCTGCTGTTCCAGCCATGGTCCGGGACGGCAATCCAAGACCAGGTGAATCCGAGCCTGGGCACTGCGGTTAGCCACTCGATGAGGCCGCGACAGGTCGAGAAACCAGCACTCGCCCGCCGTCATCGGAATCCGTTGTCCGTCCAGCCAGAAATCCACATCCGGCGGGCTGAGCAGTGGAACGTGCAGGCGCAGGTCGGCGTCCGGCCCGCCGAGGTCATAATCGCGATGCTCATGAATGCAGCCGCCGGGCCCCAGCCGCAACAGCCGGGCCGAGACCACAGCCAGGGGCCAATCGCACAACGCCTCCTGCCAGCGACTATCTTGCAGCCAAGGCGCACGATGCACAGGCTGACCATTTCCCGG
Organism: Pseudomonas fluorescens Q2-87; assembly: GCF_000281895.1. Classification (NCBI taxonomy): domain Bacteria; kingdom Pseudomonadati; phylum Pseudomonadota; class Gammaproteobacteria; order Pseudomonadales; family Pseudomonadaceae; genus Pseudomonas; species Pseudomonas fluorescens. Next base: position 6,100,281 of record NZ_CM001558.1, read on the forward strand.
GGACAGTTCGGTCAAGGCGTCGGCCGCCGAGATCAGCGCCACGCCGCTCCAGTCGCCGCTGTAATAGGCGCTGTTGAAATGCCCCTGCCAGCGCTCGTCTTCAATGGCTGCCAATGCCTGCAACAGCAGCGGCAGGTTCACCGCCACCGGCAGCCGGGAACAGACCGGGCGCGTCATGCCTGCGCCCGGTTATTGAGTCACTGCGGCTGTCTTCGGCAACGTGATATCGCCCTGGGCCCAGGCTGCTTCACGGTTTGCCAGCGCCGTGGCGATCGACTGCACTTGGGTCGATTGCACTTCGTTTGGCAGCGGGTCGAGGCCGGCGCTGGCGAAGATCTGCCCGTAGGCATTGCGCAGGTCGGCGTAGGCCAGGTCGCGGCGCAGGTCAGCCTGCAACGTGTTCAACTCACCCTGGATCAAATCCAGTTCACCGATGCCCGCAGCCTGGTGACGGCTGCGCAGCTGACCCACAATCTGCCCATCGATGTCCGACAGCTGCTGGCTTGTCTTGAACTGGCGCAAGGCTTCACGGTAGTTGGCATTGGCGACATACAACTGCGCCAGCACCGCGATGGACATCGCCTGGCGCCGTGCCGTCGCCACTTCTTCACCGGCCTTGGCCACGTCGATGGCCGCCGGGGCAGAGATCACGTTGAACAGGTTCCAGGTGACTTTCACGCCGTAGTCGGCCCAGCCCTGCTCTACCAGGAACGAGTTGCTGTCGTAGTGTCCGCCAGCGGAAAACTCCAGGCCCGGCAGCAAACGCAGCATGGCCTTGCGGGTTTCAGCGGCAGTGATGCGCGTCTGGTAGTCCTGCTCGCGCAGCTCCGGACGGCTGGCCAAGGCTTCCTGTTCGAGGCGGGCCAGGTCGACTTTGAGTTCCGGGATTTCGTATTCATCCTGGGTCGCCAGGGTCAGATCGGTGCCCAGGGGCAGGTTGATCAGGGTCGCCAGTTCGGTCTTGGCCAGGGACAGCGCCCGGCGCTGTTCTTCGAGCTGGCGGGTGGCCTGGATCAGCGAACGCTGGTAACCCAGCGCCTGCACCGGGTCGCCGATGCGCTGCTCGCTCATGCTCTGGCTGTTGCCACGCGCCGTCTCGACCCGCGCCATCAGGCTGTCGATCTGCTTGAGCAGGCGCTCGGCGGCCATGGCTCGCCAGTACGCCGAACGCACGTCCTGAACGATGGTGTTGATGACCTTGCGCCGGCGCTCCTGCACGATCAGCCGTTGGTCACCGGCCTGTTTGGCACTGATATAACTCACGCCGAAGTCGAGGACGTTCCAGACCATGGTCAGGTCCGCCACCTCACGGTCGCGGTCTTGGGAAGTCGACGGCTCCAGGGACTGGGTGCCGGTTTCAACACTCTGGCTGCTGGAAGCATTGACGTTGTTGCGGCCCACATAGCCAGCATCCAAGGCCATGCGCGGCAGCATGTCGAAACTGGCCAGGTCCAGCTGACGCTTGGCCAGGGCCTCCTCCATGATCTTCAAGCGGCCTTCAAGGTTGTACTTCACCGCACGGGCCATGGCCTGGTGCAAGGTCAGCGGGCCGCTGAGAGGCTCCTGGCCCTTGTACATATTCTGCAGATCGGTTCGGCCGCGCTGTTCGCTGACGCTGCGATCGATCGGCTCGCTGGTGACCGCGCACCCACTGACCACCAACGCCAGCAGACTCATACCGAATAACTTCTGACTTCTATTCATTCCCTGTACTGCCCCTGGCTGCCCCAATATTTTTAGAATTCAGGCCTGCACTTGGCTGATGCCGACCTGTCGTAACGCGGTTGCCAGGCTGTCGACCTGACGCTGTTCAGTGTCCTTGAGGTGTTGCAGTTGCTGGCCCAGGGTTGGCGCGCCGAACATCCCGCGCAGCCCTTGGGAAACATCGCCGCTCTGGATCGACTGGTTGCCGAAGGCGTCCATCGATTCGCCCTCGGAAGCGGAGTCCTGGTTGAACAGCGTCGAAAGCGTGCTGCTGCCGAACACCCCTCCATCGCCCCCACCAAAGCCCAGGAACCCCTGGCCTGAACCATCGCCGGCGGCGTCGGTGCTGAACACCTGGGCGATATAGCTCGGCGCCAGTTGGCCGCGGTTGATGAAAATATCCCCTATCGGCTTCAGGCCACCGCCGACGTCCCGTTGTTCGAACAGCGGTGGGAAGCCCAACGGCGAGCCAAGGTTGCCCGTGGGAGGGGTGAAGACGACCGGTTGCAGCGGCACCTCGGACGGTGGAATGACCGTGATCGGGTCCGATGTGAGGAAGTCCGGCGGTGGTTTCACGTCGTTAGGCACGACGGTGTCGATTGCGTAATTGTTGGAGACCGCCACGCTGGCGCCGGCGTTGCCCGAAGCGTCACTGACGTTACGGGTGTCTAGGGCGATGAAGTTGCTCGGATCGGTGAGGTTTGCCGTTGGCGTGAACGTCGCAGTCCAGGTCTTGCCGCCGTCGCTGCTGGTCAGGTTGGTCAGTTCGCCGTTGGTGACGCTGAGGTCCGACAAGTCGAAATCCGTCACCGCTTCGCTGAAGGTGAAGGTCACCTGGGTCGACTGCCCTACGCTCAGACTCGGATTGGCAACCACGATGGTGGCGCTCGGCCGGGTGGCGTCGAGTGCGTAGTTGGCGGAGATCGCGATACCTGCGCCCGCATTGCCAGCCAGGTCCTGCACATTGCTGGCATCAAGCAGAATCAGGTTGGTGGCGTCGTTGACACCCGCCGTCGGTGTCAGCGTTGCCGTCCAGGTCAGCCCGCCGTCGCTGCTGGCAAGGTTGGACAGCACACCATTGGCGACGCTCAGATCCGACAGGTCGAAACCGGATACCGCCTCGGTGAAGCTGATGGTCACGGTAGTGCTCTGGCCGATGCCCAGGGTGGTGTCGCCAAGCGTAATAGTGGCGCCCGGGCGAATCGTGTCGATGGCGTAGTTATTGGAGTTCACCACACCGACACCGCTGTTGCCCGAGGCGTTGATAACACCGCTGGTGTCCAGGCTGATCAGGTTGCTGGTGTCGGTGATGCTGGCCGTCGGCGTGAAGGTGGCTGTCCAGGTGACCCCGCCATCGGTGCTGCTCACATTGCTCAGCGTGCCGTTGTTCACGCTCAGGTCGGTATTGTCAAAACCGCTGACCGCTTCGGAGAACGTGATGGTCACCAGCGAGGTTTCCCCTGCCTTGAGTGCGCTGTCGGCGACTAAGATGGTGGCCGTGGGCACCCGCGTCTCGACCGCGTAATTGGCCGAATCGGTTGTGCCTGCCCCGGTGTTGCCGGCTGCATCGCTCACCCCGGTATTGTCCAGGGTAATCAGGTTGGTCGCATCGGTTATCCCCAGGGTTGGCGTGAACGTTGCCGTCCAGGTCAAGCCGCCGTCGCTGCTGCTGACCGCGCTCAGGGTGCCGTTGGCAACACTCAAGTCGGCGTTGCTGAAGCCGGTCACCGCCTCGGAGAAGGTAATGGTGACCTGGGCGGTTTCACCCGGTTTCAACACCGAATCGCTCAGCACGATGGTGGCGGTCGGGCGTGCGGTATCGAGGGCGTAATTGTTGGAGTCGGTGGTGCCACTGCCGGCATTGCCCGCCAGGTCGGCGACACCGCCGTTGGCCAGGGTAATCACGTTGCTGGTGTCGCTGATACCTGCGGACGGCGTGAAGGTCGCGGTCCAGGTAATGCCCCCGTCGCTGCTGCTCAGCCCGCTGAGCGTACCGTTGGCGACAGTCAGGTCGGCATCGGTGAAACCTGTCACAGCTTCGTTGAACGTGATGGTCACCAGCGAGGTTTCGCCCGCGGCAATAGCCGTGTCAGCGACGACGATGGTCGCGGTGGGACGCACGGTGTCGATGGCATAGTTGTTGGAATCGGTGGTGCCGACGCCCGCGTTACCCGCGCCGTTGATCAAGCCGGTGTTGTCCAGGGTGATCAGGTTACTGGTATCGGAAATGCTGGCGCTCGGCGTGAACGTCGCCGTCCAGGTGACGCCGCCATCGGTGCTGCCCACGTTACTCAGCGTGCCGTTGCTGACGGTCAGGTCCGCATTGTCGAAACCACTCACCGCCTCGTTGAACGTGATGGTCACCAGCGAGGTTTCGCCGATGCTCAAGGCCGTATCAGCCACCACGATGGTAGCGGTCGGCACCTGGGTATCGACGGCATAGTTGAAGGAAGTGGTGGTACCGGTACCGGCGTTGCCCGCCGCGTCGCTCACGCCGGTGTTGTCCAGCACAATCAGGTTGGTCGCGTCTCGCACGCCGAGGGTCGGGGTAAAGACCGCCGTCCAGGTAATGCCGCCGTCACTGCTGCTGACGGCGCTCAGGGTACCGTTGACCACGCTCAGGTCAGCATTGGAAAAGCCCGTCACCGCCTCGCTGAAGGTGATGGTCACCAGTGAGGTTTCGCCAACACTGAGGCTGGTATCGGCCATCACAATGGTAGCGGTCGGCAGTTGGGTATCGACGGCGTAGTTGTTCGAGTCGGTGGTGCCGACGTTGGCGTTGCCGGCCGTATCGACCACCCCGCCACTATTGAGCGTGATCAGGTTGCTGCTGTCGACGATACCGGCGGCGGGGGTGAACGTTGCAGTGAAGGTGATGTTGTCGCTGGTGCTCAGCCCACTCAACACGCCATTGGCAACGGTCAGGTCGGCCAGGGTGAAGCCGGTCACAGGTTCTGCGAACGTAATGGTGACCAACGAGGTTTCGCCGGCGGCCATGGCCGTGTCCGCCACGACGATGGTCGCGGTGGGTCGCACGGTGTCGACCACGTAGTTGTTGGAATCGGTGGTGCCAACGCCTGCGTTGCCCGCGCCGTTGATCAGCCCGGTATTGTCCAGCGTGATCACATTGGTGGTATCGGAAATGCTGGCGCTCGGTGTGAACGTGGCCGTCCAGGTGACGCCGCCATCGGTGCTGCCCATGGTGCCGAGCGTGCCATTGCTGACGGTCAGGTCCGAATTGTCGAAACCGCTGACCGCCGAGTTGAAGGTCACGGTGACCACTGTCGTCTCGCCGATCCCCAACGTGCTATCGGCAATCACGATGGTCGCCGTTGGAACGTTGGTGTCGACTTGGTAGTTGTTGGAGCTGGTGGTGCCGGATCCTGTGTTGCCCGCCCCATCACTGACGCCGGTGTTGTTCAGGACGATGACGTTGGATGTGTCGCTGACGCCAAGCGCCGGGGTGAAGGTGGCGGTCCAGGTGATGCCGCCGTCGCTGCTGCTGACCGCGCTCAAGGTGCCGTTGGCGACGCTCAGGTCCGAGTTGTCGAAACCGCTCACCGCCTCGGAGAACGTGATGGTCACCAACGACGTTTCGCCGACGCTCAGCGCGGTGTCGGCAATCACGATGGTAGCGGTCGGCCGCTGTGTGTCGACACCGTAGTTGTTCGAATCGGTGGTGCCGCTGCCGGCATTGCCCGCCCCATCCACAACCCCACCGTTGTTCAGGGTGATCAAGTTGGAGGCGTCGGTAACCCCAATGCTCGGGGTGAACGTCGCAGTGTAGGTAATGTTGTCGCTGGTGCTGAGCCCGCTCAGGCTGCCATTGGCAACCGTCAGGTCCGCCAGGGTGAAGCCGGTTACCGCCTCGTTGAACGTGATGGTCACCAACGACGTTTCGCCGATGGCGACTGCCGTGTCGGCGACGACGACGGTCGCGGTTGGGCGCGCGGTGTCGATGGCGTAGTTGTTGGAGTCGGTGGTTCCGGCGCCGGCGTTGCCTGCCGCGTCATTCACGCCGGTGTTATCCAGGGTGATGAGGTTGGTGGTGTCGCTGGTGCTGGCGCTCGGGGTGAGCGTCGCGGTCCAGGTGATGCCGCCATCGCCGCTGCTTAGGCCGGTGAGCGTGCCGTTGGCGACCGTCAGGTCGGCGCTGGTGAAGCTGGTCACCGCCTCGTTGAAGGTGATGGTCACCAGCGACGTTTCACCGATACTCAGGGCGTTATCGGCCACGACAATACTGGCGGTCGGACGTTGGGTATCAACGGCATAATTGTTGGAACTGGTGGTGCCCGTACCGGTGTTACCCGCTGCATCCAGCACGCCGGTGTTGGCCAGGACGATGAGGTTGGTGGCATCGCTGATGCTGGCGCTTGGCGTCAGCGTCGCGGTCCAGGTGATGCCGCCGTCGCTGCTGCTCAGACCGCTCAAGGAGCCGTTCGCAACGGTGAGGTCGGCCAGGGTGAAACCGGTCACGGCCTCACTGAAGGTAATCGTCACCAAGGAGGTTTCGCCGATGCTCAGCGCGGTATCGGCCACCACGATCGTGGCGGTCGGACGTTGCGTATCGATGGCGTAGTTGTTCGAGTCGGTGGTGCCGGTGCCAGCGTTGCCGGAAGCGTCGGCGATGCCGCTGTTGTTCAGCGTGATCAGGTTGGTGGCATCGTTGGTGCTGGCGCTCGGCGTCAGCGTCGCGGTCCAGGTAATGCCGCCGTCGCTGCTGCTCAGACCGGTGACCGTGCCGTTGGCGACCGTCAGGTCGGCGGTGGTGAAGCCGGTCACCGCCTCGTTGAACGTGATGGTCACCTGCGAGGTTTCGCCGGCACTCAAGGCCGTGTCGGTCACGACGATCGTGGCCGTCGGGCGCAAGGTGTCGATGGCATAGTTGTTGGAATTGGTGGTGCCAACACCGGCGTTGCCGCTCAAGTCCGAGATACCGGTGTTGCTCAGTGTCACCAGGTTGGTGCTGTCGGTGACGCCCGCGTCCGGTGTCAACGTCGCGGTCCAGGTGATGCCGCCGTCGCTGGTACTCAGTCCGGTGAGCGTACCGTTGGCCACCGTCAGGTCGGCGGTGGTGAAGCCGGTCACCGCCTCGGAGAACGTGATGGTCACCAGCGACGTTTCGCCACTTTTGAGGGCTGTGTCGGTCACCACGATCGTCGCCGTCGGCGCCACAGTGTCGTTGACGACGTAGTTGTTCGAGTCAGTGGTGCCCACGCCAGCGTTGCCGGCCAGGTCCGCAACTCCGGTGTTGTTCAAGGTGATGATGTTAGTGGTATCGGAGATGTTGCTTGCCGCTGTCAGGGTACCGGTCCAGGTGATACCGCCATCGCCGGTGGTCAACGTACCGATTGTGCCGTTCTGCACCGTCAGGTCCGCTGCGGTGAGTCCGGTCACGGCTTCGGAGAAGGTGATGGTCACCGCCGACGTGCCGCCGGAGTTCAGGCTGGTATTGGCCACCACGACCGTCGCGGTGGGAGGTGTCTCGTCCGGTACATAGTTGGTGTTAATGGTGCCACCGTCACCATAGACGTTGGCCACCGACCCCGGCGTAACACCCGCGGTGCCGGCACTCGTTCCGCCCACGCCGCTGCCGCCGACGTTGCCGGCCAGGGCCGCAAAGTTGGCGGCGGTCATCAGGATCGAACCCTTGTTCCAGATGGCGCCGACACCGACACCGCCCGCGCCGCCCGCTTGGATGTAACCGCCACCGGCACCGCCACCGCCACCGCCGCCACCCGCACCGACGTTGCTGGAAATGACCGAATTGCCAATGACTCGCAGCGTCGCGCCAGTGTCGTTGTAGATACCGCCGACAGCCCCGCCCCCGGCGCCGCCGATGTCGTTGTAACCGTCGCCACCGCCACCGCCACCAATGGACAGACCTCCACTGTTGGCGGTGCCGCCGGCCGAACCGGTGCTGTAGCCTGGGTAAGCCGCACCACCAGCACCGCCGGTGGCAGAACCACCTCGGCCGCCGATATTGAAGAAGCCGCCACCGGCGCCGCCCTGGCCAGCCGAGCCGGCGTTACCCGTGGAGTTGAGCGTGTCACCGCCGCGCCCACCGATACCGACGCCAATGGCACCGCCGCCACCACCGGCGCCGCCGGCGTATTGCGGCGTCACACCGCCGCCGCCACCACCGCCCGAAGCGGCGTTCGCGGTGACGGTGACATTCTTCAGGGTCAAGGTGCCGGCGTTATAGATCCCGCCGCCCTTGGCCACCAGCGCATCATCGCCACCATTACCACCGTTGCCGGCGGCCATGCCCCGGGTAATCACCAAGCCGTCGAGGGTCGCCGTGGTGCCGACCGTCACGTTGATGATCTGGGTGCGGTAATTTCCGTCGAGGGTAACGTCGGCCACGTTATCGTTATTGAGGTCGCCGTCGATCGTGACGTTCTTGTTGACGTCCAGCACTTGGGTCAACGAAATGGTCATGCCGGTACTGAACGTCACGATATCGCCGTTCTGGGCAGACGCCAAAGCTGCACGCAAAGAACCAACGCCAGTATTGAGGTTGTTGGTAGCGGTCCAGGTGGCGAGGCCCCATTGGTATTCGCTCATGGCATTGGCCGAGAGCGCGTTGGCGCTCTCGATATTGCCGGTGGCGATTTCCAGGTCCCAATCACCACCAAGGCCGGTGCGATCGTTGGACGCAGCCACGTCTCGGCCGGTCAACTGCGCCAATGAATCGACAAAGTTCAGCCCGCGATCACCTTCAGCGGTGTAGCAACCGTAGATCAGGATATCGCCGCCAGCGTTCATGTCTTGGCCAATCTGCGCCAGCACCTCGCTGCGTGCCTGGACGTTGTCCGCCGACAGATAGCTGTTGCCCAGCCACAAGTCACCGGCGTTACCGTGGGCAATGATCTGCATCGAGCTGACGCCCTGGTGGGTGTCCAGGTAATCAGCGATTTGTTGCAGGCCGTCCTTGCTGGCGTCCAGCTGTACCACCTGGGTGCCGGGCGCGATGCCTTCGAGCAGGCTGGCGGAATCCTTGACCCGGGAATCGACAAACACCACGGACTTGCCCGGCACGGCGGCCTGGGTGGCATCGACCTGTCCCTGCGGGGCATGGTTGTCGGCAGGCTGATCCGCCGTAGGCGTCTTGGCCGCATCGGCCGTGGGATGGGCGTCCGGTTGCGCAGCATCGGCCACCGTCGCCGCCACCGCACCGTCGAACAGCATTCGCGGCTCCAGGGACATGATCATTGGCGATGCCAGGGCTTGTGCGCCCTCGGTTACCCGCGACTTGCCTTTGCTCCACCACATGACGATCACCTGGACTCGGACTTCTAGAACAGCAATGAAAAAAACCGCGGTCAGCTGACGGCGGCGTCGGTTTTCATACGAATGACATTGGCGGCGCTCGCGGACCCATCACGCCAGAACGACAACTCGGCATATTTCTCGAACAGATCCGGCGGCAAGAGGGTGCGCCGCGCTTGCGGCGCAACCTTGGGCTTGACCTTGTGCAGGCCGGCGACACCCAACGCCTGGTCGAAGGCCGGAGCGTCGTAGGTCAGGTGATCGAAATCGTGTTCGAACCAGGGCTCGCCGATGAAGTCGTACACCAGCCGCATCACCCGTTCCGGCGCCTGGCTCAGCAGGTCGTAGTCCACGATCAGCAGCGACTCGGCGTTCTCGCCGTAATACGCCTCTTTGAGCGCCGTCCAGGCAAACCCCACCAGGCGGTTGCGCTGGGCGAGGGTTTCGCAGCGGCTGTAGACGGTGTTGCGCTCGTCATCGTCATTGAACAGCTTGGTGTTCTCGAACGGGTTGGCGCGATAGAGCCGCTCCAGGCTGTCGAGCACCCAGGCGACGTTGCGCACGCAGGCGATCGTCTTGGCTTGGGGAAACAGGTCTTGCAACGCGGGCAGGCGGGCGCACCATTGACGATTGGTGTCGAAGATGACCGGTTTATCGGCCTTGTCGGCGTAGTAGGAATCGAAGAGACCGCGCAACAGGCGGCGGCGCAGGTCGGTGTCGATCACCGAACCAAACTCGCTGCCGGCGCTGCATTGCTGCAGGACGCTGCTGAACAGCGTGCCGACGGGACTGGTCATACCGGCATGAAAGCGCGGGTTCTGCAGCAAAATCGCAGAAAGCAGGGTCGAGCCCGAGCGCGGTAGACCTGAAATAAAGTGAAACTGTGACAATCCATTCACCGTGTGTAGTCCCTTTGTACCGCAGAGCGTAGCCGAGGAAACAAAAGCCGCCTAGTAGTACTTTGATATCAAATCCTCGCTGAACTGTAAAAAAGATGGACGGTACAAGCACCCGTTTTTAATGAACCGATTCAGCTGCGCCGCCCCCTTTTCGGTCCATTTTCCCTCGGCAGAAAGAAAGAACCCCGTCTACGCTCAGCCGTGCGTGACCAGGCCAGGGAATGAAGGAGTCAGGCTGATCGCAGACTTGTTCCTCGTGTACGCCAGGTTCCGTCAGACCAATAACCTGAGGGATGAGGATTTTATGGAAGTATTCATGGGCACCATCCAGGCGTTCGGCTTTAACTTTGCCCCCAGGGGCTGGGCGCTGTGCAACGGGCAAACCATCGGCATCGCACAAAACTCGGCACTGTTCTCTCTGCTCGGCGTGACTTATGGAGGCAATGGGCAGACCACCTTCCTGCTTCCCAACCTGCAAAGTCGCCTCCCCATGGGCATGGGCAATGGCGGGGGGCTGAGCCCGCGCGTCATCGGCGAAGTCTCTGGCACTGAAAGCGTCACCGCAACGATCAACAACCTGCCCAACCACACCCACACCCTCACGGGTATCAGCGCCGCAACCACCTTGCAATTGGCAAACCCGGCCAGCAACCCAGTCAATACTCCAACGGCCACCAACTCGTTCATCGGGACCTCGGGCACCGGACCGGGCTCGGCGGCGATCTATTCCGACCAGATAGGCGCGTCTCCCGTGCCACTGCAAGGCGTGACCACCACCGTCAACGGCACGATATCGCCTGCGGGCAACGGCTTGCCCATGTCGGTCATGAACCCGTTCCTGGCGATCAACTTCAGCATCGCACTCGAAGGTATTTTTCCGACCCGCAACTGATGACCCGCCGGAGGGCTTCGGCCCTCCGGTCTTGTGGAGTGTCGATATGCTGCAACAGGTTCAGAGCCACCACTTCCAACCGCTGCTAGGCCAGACCAGCAGCCTGACCCTGCCGGACGGCAGCCGCCTGGCTGTTCGCTTCGAGCACCTTGAGCAAACGCCTCGGGCGAAGATGCCGAACGCCGAACGCGTGCCTTTCGGCGTAGAGCTCAACAGTTTGCAGAACACCGAATTTGTGGACGGGCTGTGTTCACTTGAGGTGCCAGAAATCGGAGGGCTCGAAGGAGTGTTCGTCTCGCGGGTACCGGCAGCGGGACGGGACCCGGCCATGGGGTATTTTTATATCGCATTCAACTGAAGAAACGCTGATTCCCTTGTGGGAGCGGGCTTGCTCGCGAAGACGGAGTATCCGGCGAGAATTCCTCTACTGACACACCGCCTTCGCGAGCAAGCTCGTTCCCACATTGGACATGTAGCGAGTCAGGAACGGCTCAGTTCCCCTTCGGATACCAGACCAACCGCTCCGCCGCCGGGTTGTGCTCCTGCACTTCGAAGCCCAGCGCCAGGTAGTGTTGGCGGGCCTGGGGGTTGCTGGCCCAGACCACGGTCGCCACCGGGCAGCGGATCTGTTGCGCCGCTTTTTGGACCCCTTGCAGAACCGCTCGACCGAAGCCCTGGCCTCGAGCCTGGGGGATGAAGGCCAGGTACAGCACACGAATTTCATTGGGACCGAAATCGGCGCTCAAGGCGCCTATAGCGCTGCCGAGCTTTTCCACGACGTAATGCATGGCGTCGGGAAAATGCTCACCCAGGCCTTGCTCCTGCACTTGGAACTGCTGGGCGATAACCTGCTGCACTTGCTCTGGCTCGCCGTCGATCCATTGCAGGTCCGGCCGCGCCGCCTGGTAAAGGCTCTGCAAGAACGGACCATCGCTGGCCCGCGATGGACGTACCACCAGCCCCTCTGCCGCCACTGAATCCATGCTGCCTCCCTTAGAAACCGCTTTCCCTGACACCCAACGCCGCCAACCGACGCCAGGCCGCTCCGAGCACCGACTCACCCTTGCCCTGCAACACCACCACGCCACGCAGCGGTTGCACCGGGGCGGGCGTGTCGTCGATAGCACTCAGGCGCACGCCATACTGCGCCTGCACAGGCTCCGCCCGTTGCTGTGAGTCGCGGCGCACGGCAATCGGTCCGTGATGGTCGGACGTCAGCGCCTGCTGCTCGACCCAGGCTACGCCGTTGTTGTCGATTTCATCCAACTGCACCGCAATCGAGGTGTGCATCGGATCGTCGGCGATGAACCGCCCCGTGGCACCGGCACCGACCCGCCAGAGCTCGGCTTCGGTCAGGTAACCGCGCAACCGGGAATCGGTCTGCACCACCCGCGCCAGCGGCTGCGTCGGTGACAGCCAGCGCCCCACTGCCAGTTGCGGCAGCAAGTCGCGCACCTGCCCGGCGTGGGGCGCACGCAGCAATAAGCGCTCACGCTGGGCGACCAGCCCACGGTACTCGGCCACCGCCTCGGCCAGCTGCTGCTCGATGATGCCAGCGTCGGCGGCCGTTTCGCTGCGTCCGGCCTGGCGGCGCATTTGCAGCTGCTGGATCTCGATTTCCCGGCGCACGATGGTCAGGCGCGACGCCATGTCCGGCGACTCCAGCTCAACCAGCACATCGCCCTGGGCCACGACCTGGCCGTCATGCACATTCACCTGCTTGACCCGCGCCGCCACGGGCGCATGCAACACGCTGGCGCGACCGGCCTCAAGCATGACCGGCACTTCCACCGCACTGCGCCAGGGCAGCAACAGCGCCAACGCCAACGCCAGCAACACCAGCCCCGTGAACACCACCCGAGGACCATGGGCGTGTTCACGATGGCTCCACCATTGCCGCCCTTCATTCACGATGGGCATAAAAATGAACCACACCAATTCGACCATCATCAGAAAAATGCCCAGCACTTTGAAAAACAAGTGATAGACCGCCAGGGCGATACCGAAAAACAGCGCAGCGCGCCACAACCACGAGCCATATCCCCACACCAGCAAGCGGCGGCGCATCTGCGGCGACCAGGCTTCCGGCGCCGCCGTGCCATAGCCGAACAAGGCTTCACGCAGGCGCCAGCGACACAATGCGAATGCACGGCCCTGAAGGTTATCCACCGCCCAGAAATCACTGAGCAGGAAATACCCATCAAAGCGCATGAAAGGGTTCAAGTTGATGATCAGCGTGGTGATCCAAGTGGCCGTGGCGAGCATGAAAGCCGCCGTGCGCGCCGGCCCGTCTGGCAGCAGCGACCAGGCCAGCAAGGCAATGCAGGCCAGGAGCAACTCCGCCAGGACTCCGCCCGCGCCAATCAGCAACCGAGCCCTGCGATCATTGATCCGCCAGGCATCGCTGACGTCGGTATAGAACATCGGCAGCAGCACCATGAAGGCCACGCCCATGCTCTGTACGCGGCAACCGGCACGCTTGGCCATGAAGGCATGGCCGAACTCATGGCATAGCTTGGCGAAAAACAATGCCACCCCAAACGCAAGGGCACCGCCCAAGCTGAAAAGATGCGGGAACGTCGCCAGGAACCGCTGCCAGTCCCGCGACACCAGGAAGATTCCCGTACCCAACGTCAGCGGGATGCCGTAGCGCAGGACCGAGGGGCCGAACCGCGCCAGCCAAGGCCAGGCGCGGTTGAGAAAGGCGTCTGGACGCCACAGCGGGATCCGGAAGAACAAATATTGATGCAGCAGAATCTGCCACAGGCTCTGACGCTGCGCGGCCGTTTTGAATTGATAGCTGTCGCGCTGTTGCGGGTCCATTGCACTGATCAGATCATGGCCGCGCAAGAAACCCAGCAACTGCTCCAGGGACTCGCCATTGAGCGGCAGGCCCGGCTCTCGGTTCGCGGCTTGCAGTACCTGCTCCGGATCACCCAAGGACCAGTGGCGAAGCAAGCGCATCGCTGCCGCGCCGAGCTTGAAATAACGGCCGCGCACCGGATCCGCCAGGGTCCACTGAGGCGAACCATCCGGATCCGGGGCCGCCGGGGATAGCTGCAGGTCCGGCCGCAGGCTCGGCAGGCTCACGCTACAGGCCTACGCTCTGGCGCAGGCCGGCCAGTGGTCGGCGCAACAGGTACAGGGCCAGCGGGGCGCGATCGCCAAAGATCTTCGCCGTGCCCCGCAGGCCGATGCGCGGCGCTGTGGCATCGAAACGCGCATCCAACCGATACGCCAGTTGCCCGGCAGCGGTAGGTTGCGCTTCGTAGGCCGAGCGTTCGAGCCAGGCCAGGTGCCGCTGCAACGGGTCGCTGTCGAGAAACAACGCCACCTGCGCACCGGGCTCCAGGGCAATCGCATCGCCCACCGCCAGTTCGATACGCAACTCGGCCTGGTTCGGATCAGCGATTTCCATCAGGCGCTCGCCGGTTTGCACCGGTTTGCCGAGCCAGCGCTCGGCGTCGGCAAACACCGCAATGCCGTCCCGTTCGGCGCGCACTTCGCTGCGCTTGAGCAGCTCAAGCGCGTAGTTGCGCTCGGCACGTTTCTGTTCAACGCGGGCAGCCAGCAAATCAACCTTCGAGCTCGACTCAGCGTCGGCAAACGAGCGCTGGGAGTTGGCCTTGAGTTCCGCCTCGGCCACGCCCAACGCGCGCTCGGCCACATCGGCCTGGGCCTTGAGGCTGGTGCTTTCGAAACGCAGCAGCAGGTCACCGTTCTTGACGGTCTGGTTGGGCTTGACCAGGAATTCAGCGATCACGCCGTCCAGCGGCGCGGCCACCACCTGCCCGCCCAGCGGCACTACTTCGGCAGGCGCCAATACGGACTGACGCACCGGGATCAGCAAACCCAACAGCAGCACCGCCACCAGTGCGACCTGGCGTTTGCGCGTCCAGCGCAGGCGCCACGGCTTGCGCGGTTGCAGCGCCAGCCAGGCATGACTGTAGGTGTCGCCCAGTTGCGACAACAGCACTTGCTCCGACGGGGTCCAGGGCAGGTCACGGGCCAGCCATAAACCGCCGAAAACCTGGCCCTGATGATCGATCAACGGCAACCAGAACACCTGCACCGCCGACAAACTTCGCCAGTCCGCCCGGATGGATTCGCTCACGCCATCGGCAGCGACCACCCGAGCCTGGTTCAGTACGCCCTGCTTGAATAACTGCGCCACCGCCTGCTCGACAAAGGCCACGAACGGCGCGTTTGGCTCCACGGCACTGACACCCGTTACGGCCTGTACCTTGCCGGCGATCAATAACGCGGCGTGGCGAAACCCGAACAGGGCCTGGCCGTCGTTGACCAGGCTATAACTCAGCTGCGCCGGAGTACGCGCAGCCCGGGTCTGGCGTTCGAGATCGAGGAAGCGGGCAAACACCTGTTCGGCGCTGCCCGTTATCGGCGCGTTCACTTTGACTCCGCGAAACGCGCCGTACCACTCATGCCGGACAGCAAGCCGCTGGCATCCGGCACGCTCGCCACCAGCAACAAGGTCTGGCTACCCTCATCAATGCGTGCGCCCAGGCGCTTGACGGTCGCTTGCAACGGCTTGCCCGTTTCATCGGGAATGAACGTGAAAGGCTGGCCGGGCTTGAGCCGGTCCATCCAGCGTGAAGGCACCAGCAGATGGATTTCCAGGGTGCGGTTGTCGACCACATCCAGCAGCGGCGCGCCGGCTGCCACGCTTTCATAGCGCTGGACCTTGCGCGCCACGACTTGCCCATCGAACGGAGCGATCACGCTGCAGCGCTTGACCTGGACCTGGTAAACCTGGGACTGGGCCTGGGTTTCATTGAGCCGGGCTTCGGCCCGCGAGACCTCGAAACGCCCGACCGACTTCAGCTCCGCCAACTGCCGGTTATGGGCCAGCTCTTCACCGGCGCCGCGGCTGGCCGCCTGCGCCGCATTGAGCTGGGCCTGGTACGCCGAGCAATCGAAACGCGCCAATGTGTCGCCCTTCTTGAACGACTCGCCCTCGCTGAACGGCAACTCGACGATTCGCCCGGCCAACTCGCTGGCCAGCACCGCCTGGTCCCGCGCACGCAACACGCCTCGCGCCTCATTGCCACCCGAGGCACTGGCCCCGACGTTGTTACCCAGCAACGGATCTTCTGCCACAGGCGTTTGCGCCTGGACGCCGCACGTTACAAAGGCCAATCCCACAACCCAACTACTCAAACGTCGCATGACCGTTACTCCCTGACGGATGGGCGGAGTCTACGACAGCGGTGGGGGGCGTCAAGGGAGTAGCTGTCAGGAGTAAGAAAACTCTTGTTTCAAAAAGGTTGAAGAGGGGACCAAAAAACGCTCAGTTTTTTTCTGATATCAACGGACATCAAATCCCACAAGGGATTGGGAGCTTCCATTCGCTCGAAATGGTTTTCGGTGCCGGATTTCTAGCATTGCCCTAAGAAAGACTGTATTTCGCAACAAGCGCTGACAGATCAAGCAAAAAATGGGTTTGACCTTCTACCATGCATACGCTCAACACTGTTGCGCCGGTGACGAGGGAGCATCCAGCCAACGGTTGACGTTGTGGCACGCTCAACTTAGGATGGCCCTACTCAACCCCGTACGCAGAGATTCAGTTCTCTGGCTGTTGGGGTGAAAAAACCGGCTTAGGCCGGTTTTTTCGTTTCTGGGGATAGAGCTTGTGCGCACCGCATTTTTTGTTGACGGCTACAACCTGTTCTATGGACTGCTCGCAGACACACCTTACAAATGGCTGGATTTGCGAAGCCTGCTGTCACACATCGCGCATATCGAAAACCCGCGCAGCACGACCGCCTCAGTTGACTACTTCACCTCCTCGGTCAAACCTTCACTGGCCACCCGTGGTCGAGTATCAAAAGAAGCGCAAGATTCTTATATCCGCGCCCTGAAGACCACCCATATCCGTGTCCATTATGGTCATCATCAACTTGAACCTGCCAAAGCCCCTCGTTTCGTTGATAGAAGGACAAAAGCCTCTCGCGAGGACAAAGTCGACATCTGGAAACTGGAGGAAAAAGAAACGGACGTTCACATAGCAATTAGCATGTACCGAGCCGCTGCAAAGCAAACGACGCTGAAGAGTCATGAACGGGTAGAGCAATTGGTGCTTGTATCCAGCGACACCGATATGACTCCCGCTTTGAGAGCCTTGCGGGAGGATTTTCCCGAAATAACCGTAGGCGTCATTCTTCCTCATCGAGCTGAGTTGAATCTAAAGCAGCACGTCCACTGGATGCGCCGTGTAGTCACTTGCGACGAACTCCAATCCCACCAATTTCCCAACCGAGTGCCCACACACAAAGCCCCCGCCATCAAGCCGGATTACTGGTAGCAACCAACGTCAACTCCCCATCCCGATACAACACCTCACGCCCCAGCCACGCCACATCCACCTGAGGCAGCACCGCCGAAGGTTTACGCAACTCACGCAACAAGGTCGACCCATGGGACAAACGCCCCCCCATGCGCGCAATCACGGCCCGGGCGCTTTGATAGTGTGCATGGCGGCCAGGGTCCAGGGTGTCTTCAAGCAGAATGTCCTCACCCAGGATGCCTTGAGCCTGCCCCGGATAGATCAGGAACCCACTCGCCTGCTCGGTGCCTTCGCGACCGTCCTGCCAGAAGCTGCCGGCGCGGCTGCGAATGTCCGGATGCGGCGCAAACCAACGCGCCCGGTCGGCAGTTGGCATAGCGTGGTGCAGGCGAAAGAAGATCCGCATGAGGTTGTCGCGATACCATTCGCGCACTTGCAGATAGTAACCGCGCAGCCCCGGCAGGCCGGTCGAATGGGCCAGGCGAATCACCAAGGGCCATTGAGGGAAGGCTTGCACGGGCAACTCGGTGGGGACCGGACGTGGCGTCGCCGGATCGGTTTCCCACGGCAGGCGATGCGGGCTGTGTTCAAGGTCATCGTAGGCAGTGGGCGGTCGCCCCAGCAGGTCGCCGCCGCTGCTGGCCAACGCGCTGGCGATGCACAGGTTTCCCTGCACCACAAACACATAGAAGCGGGTGAACCAGTCGGCCAATTGCTGGCCGTCGGCGCCTTGCCGGGTGAGTTCGAGCAACTCCCGGTCGAAGCGCCGCAGGCCGTGTTCGAGGGTCAGCAGATGTCCGCGAGCGATGCGCTGCATACGCAGGAACAACGGCAGCGAACGCAGCAGGCGCAGCGGTCGCCAAGGCAGATGCGGTGTCGCGCCGCCGACCTCGCCCGCATAGCTGCTGGCACTGATGCCCCAATCTGTCAATCGAGCGAGAAACAGATCGTTATTGATGTACGAAGCGCCGTCAAATACGGCCGTGAACGGCTCGTTGTCCTGCAATACTCGTGAATCCCAACGGGCCATGATCGCCGGAATGCTCGCCGCCGCGCGGCGCTGGGCGTATTCGACCAGCACGCTGGGTTGTGGCGGCAGGATCTCGGCGATGTTGGCGGCGGTCAGGTGGCGGCGCCAGCCGTAGTCGCTGATCGGCCGATACTGCAACAACCACAGCTGCGTGCCATCCCAGGCCCATTCAACGTCGCCAGGCACGTAGTGAAAGACCCGCAACACACCTTGCAGGAAACGCCACAGCGTGTCGGCGGTTAGGCCATGGGCGGGCTTGAAGGTGTCGCTGCTCCACGCCGCGCCGAGGCGGGACATGATGGCGCGCTCAGGACTTGCCTGACCGTCGGCCAACGACTCCAAGTGACCTTCGACCCATTCCAGCTCGACAGACAAGTGACGTACGAACGCAATCCCGGACAGCCTGGGCGTGATGAAGCGCTGCACCACGACTTCCTCGACGCCCGCCGCCGTCAATTCGGCGATGCGCGCTGGCACGTTGTGCGTCGGCTCGCGCAGGAACGTGGTGCTCAAGCCCGCATTCGCCGCGTCGGCCTGATCTTCACCGTAGCTGGACGAGCGCACCGCCCAGCTGGCGCCGGTTTGGCCGTCGAGAAACGCCAGCAAGCGCGGGTCGTGGCAATCGTTGAGCGACAGCGCCGCCGGCACCGCTTGCCCGGCCAGTTCCGCCAGCCGCAAGCGCCCACCTTTGGTATGGGCGACGAACCCACGCTCGCCCGACTCCAGCCACGCGGCGAACTCGGCCGGTGCGTCAATCCACGGGTAGTGACCCCAGCCGGCTTTCAGGCTGATAGTCAAATCGGCACGGGCCAGAATGGCCGACCAGGCGGCCGCCTGCTCGATGCCCAGCACCTTGTCCTGATCACCCCAGACCAGTTCCACCGGGTCGGTGATCCACTCCAGCAGCGGCAGTGCGGTATCCGCACGCAGCTGATCCCAGAGCGGCACAAAGGCGCGGCAGCGGGCGTATCCGGCGCCCATGCGTTGATACTGCGCGGGCGTCCAGGTCTGGCGGGAGAACTTGTGGGCAAACAGCGTCGGCTTGTTCGAGAGCAGCCAGTGAATGGTCTTGCGAATCGGCAGCGGCGACATCAACGCCGGCAATCGCCGCTGCCATAAAAATGCGCCCACCGGCGCCAGCAACACGCTGCGGCAAAAATGCCCGGGCTGGCGTTGCAGCGCATGCAGCACTAGCAACGCGTTCACCCCCACCGCCATGATTGCGCTGCCCTTGACCGTCGCCGCCAGGAGCGCTTGCGCATAGGCCACAAGATCTTCGCAGGGGGCTTGTGGGTTGTTGCCGAATCCCGGCAATTCCAGCGGTATCACATCGTAGGCTTCGAAGTGCGGCAACGCGTCGTCCCACCAATCGGCCGCGCTACCGTTGCCGGCCAGCAGGTACATCCGGGGCTTGCTCATGGATGCTCCTCAGGCCAGGTCGCGCAGGGCGGCGTCGAGGGTCGGGTAACGGAACGTATAACCGGCCTCGGTGAGACGGCTTGGCACCACCCGTTGTCCATCGAAAAACAACTGGGCCATTTCCCCGGCCAGGACCCGCACGGGCGCGGCGGGAATGTGGAACCACACCGGACGCTTGAGAATCTTGCCAACGCGTTCAGCGAACAGCGCCTGGCTGACCGTCTCCGGCGCCACCAGGTTATAGGTGCCGCTCAAACTGTCGTCGTTGAACGCACAGGCGATGACCGCAATCACGTCGTCGCGATGCACCCAACTCATGATCTGCCGACCGTCACCCATCCGCCCGCCGAACCCCAGACGAAACGGAATCAGCAGCGGCAACAATGCGCCGCCCGGACCAAACACCACACCGAGGCGCATCACCACTTGGCGCACACCCAGCTCGGTGGCGGGCAGCGCTGAGGCTTCCCAACGCGCGCAGAGCTCGGCCATGAAACCATCGCCACGGGTGTCGCTTTCATCGAGACTTTCGCTGGCGTCACGCACGCCGTAGAAACCGATGGCCGAAGCCTGGACCCACAACGCCGGTTTGTGTCGGGCGTTCTTCAGCCAGGTCATCAAGGCTTCGGTGGTACTGACCCGGCTGGCGATGAGTTGCGCCTGGCGTTTGGGGCTCCAGCGCGGACCGGCCACCGGTGCGCCCGCCAGGTTGATCACGACGTCGAAGGTTTCGTCATGGCCCAGTTTGCTCAACGAACGCAGGCAACGGGCGCGTCCATCGAACAGATAGGCCGCTTTCAAGGGATCGCGGGCCAACACGCTGACCGTATGCCCGGCATCAAGCAGTTGATTGACCAGGGCCTCGCCGATAAACCCGGTGCCGCCGGTCACCAACACACGTTTGTAAGCGCCACCGGCGAACGGGTTGGCCGGTTTGCCTTCGCGTTGCATGCGCAGCGCCGCCAACCCGTCACGAATACCCGAGGCTGTCACACCGATGGCGAACAAGGTCAGCAGCCAGCCACGCCAGCCGAAATCGATCGCAACCAGGCCGGTCGGCAGACTCGCCCACTGCGCCAGTTGCACCCCGTACAGCGCGAAGAATGCCCCGCCGTTGACCGCCAACACCGTGTGCATGATGCGTTCGATGGCGGGCAGTTTGCGGGTCCGGTCCTCGACCACGAAATCCCAGAGCGTCAGGCCGATTTCCAGCGCAAACAGCAACCCAATGACAATCGCCCACGTCCCCTGGAAGGCCAGGTGCGCCATGCCCAGGAACAGAATTCCGTAGAAGCACGAGCGCAGGGCGTGGATGGAGAGTTCCAGGCGGGCGCTGTGGCGATAGGGCAGCGCGACGGTGAGTTCGTGGTGATACAGGGTGTCCAGCGCACCGAGGATCGCCTGGGCGATCAACAGCGCGATGGCCAGGTCCAGCAATGAAAAGTCAGGCATGGTGCGAATCACTCGACGCGGTGTCAGGCAGGGAGGTGCGGCGGTCGTGGCGATAGAGCCAGAACAGCGGCGGCAGCAATAGCAGCAGTGCAAGGCTGTCGAGCCACAGGTGCGACCAGACCCGGGCCTGGGCGGAAATCAGCATGTCCTGGGGCGCCCAGAGCAGGATGCCGGCGATTATCCAACCCCAGGGCATCGCGCTTTTCAGTCGATTACCGATGTGCACAAGGGCGAACATGTACAGCGCATAGCTTTGCAATGTGGCACCGAACAAGGCCAGCCACCAGACCTGTTGTTCGCTGGCCGTGGCAGGCACGGCGGCGGCGCCCCAGAAGGTCTGTTCGATGCTGTGCAGGTAGCCATCGAGCAAGCCCGAATGACCCGCCCAGCTCAGCGTGACACCGGCCAGTAGATGCATCAGCGCGGCGGCGTAGAGCCAAATGACCAGGACTTTGCGCAGGGGGTTTGGAGGGGTTGGCATTCCGTGTCCTGAAGGTTTGCTGGAGGTCGCAAGTCTAATGGAAATGGCCGAGGGTTTACTTGGATTATTAGGTAGCGTCAGGCTGACATGCCTGTGGTGAATTGAAGACCGTCTTCGCGAGCAAGCCCGCTCCCACACGGGATCTGTGTCGAACCGAAATATTGAGATCAACACCGATCAACTGTGGGAGCGGGCTTGCTCGCGAAAACGCCAGCCCAGACAACCCAAACCCCATGGCTCAGCGCTGCATCCCCCAGCGCTTCACCGTCACCCGCTCCAGACTGTCGAACACCAGGTTCTCTACCAACAACCCAATCAAGATCACCACCGCCAACCCGGCAAACACCTTATCGGTATACAACTCATTGCGGTTCTGGAAGATGTACCAGCCCAGGCCGCCCTTGCCGCTGGTGGCGCCGAAGACCAGTTCGGCGGCGATCAAGGTGCGCCAGGCAAAGGCCCAGCCGATTTTCAGCCCGGCGAGGATCGACGGCAGCGCGGCCGGGATCAGGATGAACAGCACAAAACGCAGGCCCTTGAGCCCATAGTTGCGGCCGGCCATGCGCAGCGTTTCCGATACGCCGAGAAAACCCGCATACATGTTCAGCGCCAACGCCCACAGCACCGAATGCACCAGCACGAAAATCAGGCTGTTCTGTCCGAGGCCAAACCACAGCAACGCCAGCGGCAGCAGAGCGATGGCCGGCAAGGGGTTGAACATCGACGTCAGGGTGCTGAGCAAATCACGGCCCAATTGGGTCGATACCGCCAGGGTGGTCAGGCCAAACGCCAAGACGATACCCAGCAAGTAGCCCTTGATCAGCACCACCAGGGAAATCCACACCTTGCCCAGCAGTTCGCCGCTGAGCAAACCGTCGTACAACGCGCTGGCGGTTTGCAGGAAGCCCGGCAGCAGCAAATCATTGTTCTGGTAGCGGGCCACGCCCTCCCACACCAACGCCAGCAGCAACAGGATCAGGCTTTTACGCAGCCAGCCCTGTTGCCAGAGGCGCTGGCCCAAGGGCAGCTCTCGCTCCAGGGGCACATGGGTCAAAGGTTGCAGGTCGACTTCGTATTCTTCGCGCGCGGGCGATAGATGGCTCATGGAAAATCCCCTTAATACGCGATACGAATGTCGGTGAAGTCCAGCTCACGCTCGGCTTCCGCCGGCTGGCCTTCATTGAACAGCAGCCGATGGATGCGCTGCGCGGTGTGCTGGAACGCCACGCCACCGAGGCTGTGCAAGTCGTACTGATGGCTGTGGATCTCTGCCCGCACACGTCCCGGATGGGGTGATAGCAACAGGATGCGATTGCCCACCACCAACGCCTCTTCGATGGAGTGGGTGACGAACAGCAGCGTGAAGCGCACCTCTTCCCAGAGCAGCAGCAATTCTTCCTGCATCTTGCGTCGGGTCAGCGCATCGAGGGCGGCGAAGGGTTCGTCCATCAACAGGATTTTCGGTTGCATCGCCAATGCCCGGGCAATGGCGACCCGGGCCTTCATGCCGCCGGACAAGGTGTGGGGATACGCATCGGCAAACGCCGCGAGCCCGACCTTGTCCAGGTAATGCAACGCCCGCTCCTCGGCCTCGCGACGCTTGAGGGTATGGGACGCCAGCAGCGCGAACATCACGTTCTGCTTCACGGTTTTCCACGGCGGCAGTTGATCGAATTCCTGGAACACCACGATCCGGTCCGGCCCTGGCGCGCGGACGGCCTGGCCTTGCAAACGAATCTCGCCTTCGCAGGGCGCGATGAAACCGCCGATGGCCTTGAGCAAGGTGGACTTGCCGCAACCGGACGGGCCGAGCAAGACAAAACGGTCCGCCGGGTCGACCTCGAAACTCACCTGGTGGGTAGCCCGCACCACACGCTGCGGGGTGCGGTATTCCAGGCTGACGTTATCCACCGACAGCAACGCCGTGCCGGTGGCAGTGGGATTGCTGGCCGCGTGGCCTTGCAATGGCGCGTTCATGACAATCAGCTCCCCTGCAACGGTTTGGCGTCCTGGAAGAAATAGTCCTCCCACGACGCCGGCTTGTTCTTGATTGCGCCGACGCGGTAGAGGAACTCCGCCAGCGGGTAGGTGTTTTTCGGCGTGACGGTGAATTCGATCTGCGGGTTGTCGATGATTTTCAGCAGGGTCGCCCGGTCGATCTTGGCCTTCGTCACGCGCAGGTAGGTATCCGCCGCCGCGCCTTTGTCCTTCTGTGCGAACTCCGCCGCCTCGGTCAGCGCCTCGACGAACGCCTTGTAGGTCTTCGGGTTTTCATCGCGGAATTTCTCCGTGGCGAACAGCACCGTGGGTGAGTTCGGCCCGAGCACGTCATACGAATTGAGCACTACATGGACGCTGGGATTTTGCAGCGCCTGGTCCTGGAACGGCGGGTTGGAAAAATGCCCGGTCAACTCGGTGCCGCCAGCAATCAACGCCGCCGTGGCGTCCGGGTGGGGAACGGCCAGGGTGTATTTGTCGAGGCGGTTGAATTCCTTGTCTCCCCACTGCTTCGCGGCGGCGTACTGCAGGAAACGCGACTGCACCGAAACGCCCACCGCTGGCACCGCGATACGGTCCTGTTCGGTGAAGTCGGCGATGGTCTTGACCTTCGGGTTGTTGCTCAGCAGGTAATAGGGGAAGTTGCCCAGGGAGGCCACTGCCTTGACGTTCTGCTTGCCATGGGTGCGGTCCCAAATGGTCAGCAACGGCCCGACGCCGGCCCCGGCAATGTCGATGGAACCCGACAGCAGCGCATCGTTGACCGCCGCGCCGCCGGACAATTGGGTCCAGTCGACCTTGATGTCGATGCCTTCTTGCTTGCCATATTTTTCGATCAGTTGTTGATCACGAACGACGTTCAGCAGCAGGTAAACGATGCCGAACTGTTCGGCGATGCGAATCTCGCCCTCGGCGTGGGCGCTGGGAGGCGCCACCAGGCTGCCGGCCAGCAAACTGAACCCTAGGCCGATGGCCGCGGCCAGCGGTGCAAAAGCAATGCGTTTGGACATGGTGATTCTCCAAGCTCTTTGCGCCAGGCGCAGCCGATCAGAAAGGGGCATCGCCCTGGATGGTGGTGCGATACAGCTTGCGGCGCAGATGGCTCGGGCAACCGGCGGCCAGGTGGATCAGCGAACGGTTGTCCCAAAACACCAAGTCATGGGGCTGCCATTGATGGCGATAGATGTTTTGCGGCAACACGCTGTGGGCATACAGCTCGGCCAGCAACGCTGCACTTTCATCCTCCGGCAGGCCGACGATACGGGTGGTGAAACCCTCGCTGACGAACAACGCCTTGCGCCCGGTTTCCGGGTGGGTGCGCACGATCGGATGGACGACTTCGGCGACCTGGGCCAGTTGCTCCGGTGTCAGCGTTGGACGCCAGTTGCCTTCGAATTTGGTTTCGCTGTAGCGCGCCGTGTAGGAATGCGCCGCCGAACGGCCTTCCACCGCCTTGCGCAACGCTTCGGGCAAGCCTTCCCAGGCTTTGTGCATGTCGGCAAACAGCGTGTCACCGCCTTCGCTTGGCAGCTCCTGGGCATGGAGCATCGAGCCCAGGCTGGGGAGCTCTTTGTAGGAGAGGTCCGAATGCCAGAATTTTCCAGCGTCACCGAGGCCGATGGATTGGCCGTTTTCGATGATGTTGAAAACGATGAGGATTTCCGGATGCTCGGCCAACAGGAACTGCTTGAGCACATGGACTTGCAACACGCCAAAACGGCGGCTGAAGGCGATTTGTTGTTCGGGGGTGATGCGCTGGTCGCGGAACACGACGACGTGATAGTCCAGGTGCGCGCGATGGATGCGGGCAAAGTCCTGGTCATTGATTGGTCGGGACAGATCCAGCCCAACGATCTCGGCGCCGACGGCACCGCTGAACGGGCGGACCTCGAACGGCTGTGGCGCGATGCTTTGGGTATTTGAATCTGGTGAATAAGAGACGGCTGGCATACATCACTCCCACGCACGGCGCGCTTGAACAGGCGCGCATCGATCAAAATCTCACGGGGTTACCGTGTCGGTTTGTGTCGTGCGGCGCGCCGATTGGTCGGCAGGTACGCAGGGGGATGACTTTAAGGGTATAAGAATTGAAATTTAAATACCGTTAATGAATAACGATATTGCTTTTGACTTGAGATGCAAAAACAAATTTGAAAAGCGACACCAACCCGTGGCGAGGGAGCTTGCTCCCGCTTGAGTGCGAAGCGCTCATCGCTTTTTTTGGGGCCGCTGCGCGACCCAGCGGGAGCAAGCTCCCTCGCCACACAAAAGCGGCCCTGTCACCGATTGGTAGGGGGGATTAGCGCTCGTGCAACGCCTCGGCCCGGGCCTTGATGATTGGCTTGAGCAGGTAGCTGAGCACAGTTTTCTTGCCGGTGATGATGTCCACCGACGCCACCATGCCAGGAATGATCAGCAGTGGCTTTTCATCGGTGCCCAGGTGGCTGCGTTCGGTGCGCAGTTTGATGATGTAGTAGGTGGTTTTCTTGTCTTCATCAGTGATGGTATCGGCACCGATCTGTTCCAGCTTGGCTTTCAGGCCGCCGTAGATGGTGTAGTCATACGCGGTGAATTTCACCGTGGCGTCCTGGCCAGGGTGCAGGAAAGCGATGTCTTGGGGACGGATTTTCGCCTCCACCAGAATGGTGTCGTCCAACGGCACGATCTCCACCAGGTCGCTGCCGGGTTGGATCACCCCGCCGATGGTGTTCACCAGCAACTTGTTGACGATGCCGCGCACCGGAGACGTCACCAGGGTACGGCTCACCCGATCTTCGAGGGCCTTGCCGGTGGCCTGGGCCTTGTTCAGATCGGTGCGCGCCTCGTTGAGCTGGGTCAGGGCTTCGCTACGGAATTTGCCGCGGGTTTCGTCGATCTTGCGCTGCACTTCCTTGATCGCCGATTCGGCACGAGGAATCGCCAGCGTCGTGGCGTCCAGTTGCCCACGGGTTTCGACCTCGGCGCGCTTGAGCCGCAGCACTTCCACCGGCGACACCGCGCCTTGGGCCACCAACGGCTCGGACATGTTGATTTCCTGACGTTGCAGCGCCAGGCCGGAGCGGTACTGCGACTGTTTGGAAACGAACTCGCGCAGTTCCTGCTGGCGCTGGATCAATTGTTCCTGCAAGCCGCCGATCTCATCGTGCAGTTGCTGGCGGCGGCTGAGGTACAGCGATTCTTCGCTGGCAGCCTGGCGTGGTACGGCCTTGAGTACATCAATGGGGAAATTCAGCGGCCGGTCATCCACCTCGGCGCTCAGACGCTCGACGCGCAACAGCATGGCCTGGCGATCGGCTTCGGTTTCGCCCACGTTGGAGACAAACCGCGTGTCGTCCAGACGAATCAACGGCGCGCCCGCGTCGACGATCTGCCCTTCCTTGACGAACAGCTCGGCGACGATCCCGCCCTCCAGGTTCTGGATTTTCTGGATCTTGGACGATGGAATCGCCTTGCCGTCGCCCTTGGTTACTTCATCGATCACGGCGAAGTTCGCCCAGAGCATCAGGAACACAAAGAAGCCGATGATTCCCCAGATGGTCAGGCGCACCACACGCGGGGCGTCTTCGATCAGCGCCTTGTTGACCTCGGGCAGTGGTTGTCCATGCAACGAGGCAGAGCCTTTGAAGTAGCGGCCTACGGAATCCTTGAAGCCCGACTTAAGCAACATTGATCTGCCCCTTCTTCAATGCTTCCATGACGGCCGCTTTCGGGCCGTCGGCCAGGATCTGTCCACGGTCGATCACCAGCAGGCGGTCTACCAGCGACAACAAGGATGCCCGGTGCGTTACCAGCAACACTGTCTTGTTTTCCACCACGGCGGCCAGGCGCTGTTTCAAGCGTTCTTCACCGGTGTTGTCCATGGCGCTGGTGGGCTCGTCCAGCAACAGGATGGGCGGGTTGAGCAGCAGCGCACGGGCCAGGGCGACGTTCTGGCGCTGGCCACCGGACAGGTTCTGCCCGCGCTCGCCGACTTGCAGTTCATAGCCTTGCGGATGCAGGCGGGCAAATTCATGCACCCCCGCCAGTTCCGCCGCCTGGAGCACCAGTTCGTCTTCGACGTAACGAGCACCGGACGTGAGATTGTCCCGCAGGGTACCGGCCAGCAACTGGATGTCTTGGGGCACGTAACCGACGTTGTAGCGCAGTTCGCTGACATCGATCTGGCGGATGTCCACGCCGTCCACCAGCAGGGCACCGTCGTCAGGTTGGTATAGGCCCACCAACAGCTTGGCCAGGGAACTCTTGCCCGAACCGCTGCGGCCGATGATGCCGATCTTCTCGCCTGGCTTGATCACCAGGTTGATGTTTTTCAGCGCAGCGTTCTGCTGGTTCGGGTAGGTGAAATTCAACTGGCGACATTCAATGGCGCCCTGCAGCACCTTGCGGCTCAGCGGACGCTCTTCGAAATTGCGCTCCTGGGGCAGCTCCATCATCTGGTCGACCGAAGTCATGGTCACCCGCGCCTGCTGGTAACGGGTGAGCAAGCCCGACAGCGACGCCAGTGGGCTCAGGGCGCGACCGCTGAGCATGTAGCAGGCGATCAGCCCACCCATGCTCAGGTTACCGGCGATGATCTGGTAGACGCCGAAGACAATCATGATCACGCCGGCCAGTTGCTGAATCAGCAAGGTGATGTTCATCGCCAGGCCGGACAGCATCTTGACCCGCAATTCGAGGCGGCTGAGGGTACCGATGGTCTGTTCCCACTGGTATTGGCGCTCGCTCTCGGCGTTGTTGACCTTGACCGCGTCCAGGCCGGCCAGGGTTTCGATCAGGCTGGACTGGCGCTCGGCACCCAGGGCCATGGTTCGCTCCATGGTTGCCACCAGGGGCTTTTGCAGCGCATAACCGATCAACAGCGCAATCGGGAAAGCCAGCACCGGAATCCACACCAGGTGCCCGCCAAGAATCGCGATAACCATGAAAATCAACAGCGTGAACGGCAAGTCGATCAGGCTGGTGAGGGTCAGCGAGGCAAGGAAATCGCGCAGGCTTTGGAATTCATGGATGTTCTGGGCAAAGCTGCCGACCCGCGCGGGGCGGTATTTCATGGCCATGCCGACGATGCGCTCGAACAGCGTCGCCGAAATGATCAGGTCGGTCTTCTTGCCGGCCAGGTCCAGGCACAAGCTACGCAGCATCTTCAGGATCAGATCGAACACGTAGGCGCCGGTAATGCCGACAGCCAGTACCCACAGGGTCGATTCGGCCTGGTTCGGCACCACGCGGTCGTAGACGTTCATCACGAACAGCGGCGCAGCCATGGCGATGATGTTGATCAGCAGGCTGGCGGCAATGGCATCGGCGTATAGCCAGCGGGAACGCTTGAGGGTGTCGCGAAACCATGAACGCGCCCGGGGAATCAGCGTGCCGTGGTTCACGTCAAATTTATGTTGGGGTTGGGCGAAGAAGACTTTGCCGCTGTAGTCGTCGGCCAGCAGTTCGCGACTGACGGTCACTTCGCCGCCATCGCTTTCGCTGAGCAGCAGCCGCGCCTGGTCGTCACCGACCCAGCCCAGCAGGACGGCGCTGCGGCCGTCCTTGAGCAGCAACAAGGCCGGCATGGCAATGGGCGGGATCTGCTCGAGCTTGCGTTGCAGCACTCGGCCTTGAAGACCGGCACGGGCCGCCGCACGCGACAATAAATCGACGCTCAGCCGCTGCTTGGGCAACGGCAGGCCGGTGGTGAGCATCGCCGCGCTGGCCGGCTTCTGATGGAGCATGCAGAGCGCCAACAAACCGTCCAGCAACGGGTCGTCGTGCAGCGTGCGCGGATCATGGATGAGTTCGACTGGACTGACTTCTGATTCCACGCTCTGCACTCTTTACTGGTCGAAACCGGATGGATGGATCAATTCATCCCAGGCAACTGGACCTTGGGTTTCATGTCGTTCTGCACAACCGATGCCAACGGCGCGACCACGCCCTGGCTTTTAAGCAACTGGCCCATGGTCGCCTTGATCCGGTATTGGGTGAACAGCTGAACGTTCTTGATTTCCGCCAAGCGGCGGGACGCACTGAACAGCTCGTTTTCGCTGTCGAGCAAGTCGAGCAGGGTCCGCTCGCCGAGGCTGAACTGCCGTTGGTAGGCGGTGCGCACGCTGGTGCTGTGATCCACGTACTGCTGAGCGATCGGTACCTGGGCATTGGCGTTGTTCAAGGCGTTCCAGGCCAGGCCCAACTCTTCAGTCAATTGGCGCAGCGCATTGTTACGGATGTCCAGCGCCTGATTGGACAGGTACGACTTGGATTCCAGGTCGGCCTTGTTGCTGCCGCCGGCATACAGGTTGAAACGCATGCGCAGCATGGCTTGCCATTCATTGTTGTGGCCGTTCTGACCGTCCAGGTCATTGTCCGCGGTGCGGCCCAGCTCGGCGTCAAAGCGTGGATAGAAGCTGGACTTGGCGGCTTGGTACTGCTGCTCGGCGGCGGCGATGTCCGACTCGGCGGAACGCAGTACCGGGCTGTTTTCCAGCATCTGCGCGCGGGCCTCGGTCAGGTTGGCAGGCAGCAGCGCCATGAAATCGGCGGGGCGTTCCAGCTGATCGGGCAGTTGACCGACGGCGCTGAGGAAGTTGGTTTCGGCATCGGCCAGGTTGGTCTGCTCGGTGATCAGGTTGTTGCGAGCCTGGGCCATGCGCGCTTCGGCCTGGTCCAGGTCGGCACCGCTGCCTACGCCACGGGAAGTGCGCAGCTTGATCTGGTCGAAGATGCGTTCGTGGCTCTTGAGGTTTTCCTCGGCCAGGCGCACGAACTCACGGCGGGTCAGCACGTCCAGGTACACCTGGGCAACGGTCAGACCGGTGCGCTCGGATGCGTCCAGCAACGAATAGGCGCGGGCATTGACGGTGGCTTGCTGACGCCCCACTTCGCTGGACGTCGCAAAACCGTCAAAAACCATTTGCGTCAGGCGCAGGCTCGACTCGCTGCGATTCAGGGTTTCCCAATGATTATTGCCGCCTGACCGGGTGGTGACGCTGTCGGTGCCTTCACGGCCGTATCCGGCTGCGAGGTCCACTCTAGGCAGGTAGCCGCCCTTGGCCGCCTTGAGTTGATAGTCCGCCGCCAGGCGACTGTTCACCCCGGCCTGGATTTCAGGATGAACATCCAGCGCCTGTTGCATGGCCTGCGGCAAGGTTTGTGCTTGTACGAAACTGGCGGCGAGGGCAAAGGGTAAAACCATGAACAGGTGCGAACGCATTGGGGTTTTCTTCCTGAAACACTTGTCTTGGATCACAGCGAAACATGGCGCTGCATCGGATGATGGCAACCGGAATGACCGTATGTCGGAAAGTTCGAAACAGGAACTGAATCACGCACCGAAAGAACAGGTCGCCGCTTAAATATCAATGTGACATTACGGAAGCGATTGTTTAGGATGGCCAGCAGAAGGTCAATAGTTTGGCATAAACAAACTTCAGTCGCTTTTCGAGCCAAAATATTGACAAGTCACGGCGTCAAAATACTTTTCCCATTTAGCTAATAGATAACGTCCAGACCGCTACGGCCGCCGGCTGTCGGGTCCATGGAAGTCTACTGAACGTGGTACCCGGAGAGTCTTCAATGAGCAGTGTTATTGCCGTTGTCAAAAGCATTGTTGGTCAGGTTTTCGTCGTTTCCCCCGAGGGCATTCGGCGCGTACTCATTGAAGGTGATCGCCTGAACGTAGGCGACCAACTGGACACCGGCCCTGCCGGCGCCGTCACGCTGGAACTGGCTGATGGCCGCACCCTGGACCTGGGTCGCGACACGCAGTGGAGTGCCAGCGCTCCGGATTCCACCACCAATCTTGAGCAGGCCACCGCCCAGGCCGCGCCATCGGTAGATGAGCTGCAACAAGCCATCGCCGCCGGTGCCGACCCGACCACCGCCCTGGAAGCTACCGCCGCCGGCGCAACGGCCGCAGGCACAGGTGCTGCCGGTGGCGGTCACAGCTTCGTAGCGCTGGATGCCACCGCAGGCAGCGTCGACCCGACCATTGGCTTCCCAACGGCCGGCTTGACGACGGCCGCAGCTGCCAACACCAACATCACCGGCCTGGACACAAACGCCAACACCACCGCCAACGCGGTGCTCAATTCGACGCTGACCTTGAGCGCCACGCCGACCCTGACCGAGGCCGGTGGCGTGCTGGTCTACACCGCGACTGTCACCCAGGCGGCCCAGACCGACCTGACCGTGACCTTATCCAACGGCTCCGTGATCGTGATTCCCGCCGGGCAAACCACCGGCAGCGTCAACGTCCCGCTGGCGCCGAACGATACCGTCTATAACGACCCAAGCCAGATCAGCGTGACCGTGACCGGTACCACCGGCGGCACCGGCATTGCCGTGACCCTGCCCACCACGCCGGCCGTGACCCAGATCACCGACACCATCGATACCACCACCGTCACCCTGTCGGCAGGCAACACCGTCACCGAAGGCGGTTCGATTGTTTACACCGCGACGTTGACCAACCCGGCTCAGACTCCGGTTACCGTGACGTTGAGCAATGGCTCGGTTATCACCATCGCTGCAGGCCAGACCACCGGCACCGTTAATGTTGAGACGCCAGCCAATGACGTCTACAACAACGGCAGCACTGTCAGCACCACCATCACTGGCGCGACCGGTGGCAATTTTGAAAATCTGGTGCCAAGCACTACGCCTGCGGTCACCACGATTACCGATTCGGCTGACGCCACGGGCCTGACCCTGACCGCCAGCAACGCCATCACCGAAGGCGGTTCGATTGTTTACACCGCGACGCTGACCAACCCGGCTCAGACTCCGGTGACTGTGACCTTGAGCAATGGCTCGGTTATCACCATCGCTGCGGGCCAGACCACCGGCACCGTGGCTGTCGAAACCCCGGCCAATGACGTCTACAACAACGGCAGCACTGTCAGCACCACCATCACTGGCGCGACTGGTGGCAACTTTGAAAACCTGGTGCCAAGCACTACGCCTGCTGTTACCACGATTACCGATTCGGCTGACACCACAGGCCTGACCCTGACCGCCAGCAACACCATCACCGAAGGCGGTTCGATTGTTTACACCGCGACGTTGACCAACCCGGCTCAGACTCCAGTTACCGTGACGTTGAGCAATGGCTCGGTTATCACCATCGCTGCGGGCCAGACCACCGGCACCGTGGCTGTCGAAACCCCGGCCAATGACGTCTACAACAACGGCAGCACTGTCAGCACCACCATCACAGGCGCGACCGGTGGCAACTTTGAAAACCTGGTGCCAAGCACTACGCCTGCTGTTACCACGATTACCGATTCGGCTGACACCACGGGCCTGACCCTGACCGCCAGCAACACCATCACCGAAGGCGGGTCGATTGTTTACACCGCGACGTTGACCAACCCGGCTCAGACTCCGGTGACTGTGACCTTGAGCAATGGCTCGGTTATCACCATCGCTGCGGGCCAGACCACCGGCACCGTGGCTGTCGAAACCCCGGCCAATGACGTCTACAACAACGGCAGCACTGTCAGCACCACCATCACAGGCGCGACCGGTGGCAACTTTGAAAACCTGGTGCCAAGCACTACGCCTGCTGTTACCACGATTACCGATTCGGCTGACACCACGGGCCTGACCCTGACCGCCAGCAACACCATCACCGAAGGCGGTTCGATTGTTTACACCGCGACGTTGACCAACCCGGCTCAGACTCCGGTGACTGTGACCTTGAGCAATGGCTCGGTTATCACCATCGCTGCGGGCCAGACCACCGGCACCGTTAATGTTGAGACGCCAGCCAATGACGTCTACAACAACGGCAGCACTGTCAGCACCACCATCACTGGCGCGACCGGTGGCAACTTTGAAAACCTGGTGCCAAGCACTACGCCTGCGGTTACCACGATTACCGACTCTGTTGACACCACCGAGCTGACCCTGTCGGCCAGCAGCACCGTCACCGAAGGTGGCCAGATCACCTACACCGCTACGCTGACCAATCCGGCCGAGACACCGGTCACCGTGACCTTGAGCAATGGTTCAGTCATTACGATTGCTGCAGGCGCGACCTCTGGCAGCGTGGCTGTTGATGCGCCATCCGACGATGTTTACAAAGACGCTGGCAAGGTTGAGGTCAGCATCGATAAAGCCACTGGCGGTAACTTCGAGAACCTCGTTCCGAGCACCACCCCAGCTGTTACTGACGTAACCGACACCATCGACACCAGTACCGTTTCGCTCTCAGCGACTTCGACTGTGGCCGAAGGCGGCACTGTGGTTTACACGGCTTCGGTGAATGCCCCGGTTACTGGCGCTCCGCTCGTTGTGACATTGAGCAACGGCCAGACCATCACCATCCCAGTCGGCGAAAGCTCTGGCTCGGTGAACTTCGCCACGCAGGACAACGCCCTCGCTGGCGGCGACAACCTTAGCGTGAAGATCGACGACGCAAAGGGCGGCAACTACGAAAAACTGGCTATCGACGACAAGCCTGCTGACACGTCGGTCACCGATACCCAGAACACTACCGACCTCACTTTGAGTGCGACCGACACGGTTACCGAAGGCGGTCAGATCACCTACACCGCTACCCTGACTAACGCTGCTGGCACACCAGTCACCGTGACCCTGAGCAATGGCGCTGTGATCAATATCGCTGCCGGTGCAACCGCCGGCACCGTGACCGTCGACGCGCCGAAAGATGACGTCTACAAAGACGCCGGCAAGGTGGAAGTCACCATTGATAAAGCTGCCGGCGGTAACTTCGAGAACCTAGTTCCAAGCACCACCCCAGCTGTCACTGACGTAACCGACACCATCGACACTTCGACTGTCAGCCTGAGCGCAACGTCGACTGTGGCCGAAGGCGGCACTGTGGTTTACACGGCTTCGGTGAATGCCCCGGTTACTGGCGCTCCGTTGGTCGTCACCCTGTCGAACGGCCAGACCATCACCATCCCAGTCGGCGAAAGCTCTGGCTCGGTGAACTTCGTCACGCAAGA
The DNA here is from genome assembly GCF_000281895.1 of Pseudomonas fluorescens Q2-87. NCBI lineage: Bacteria > Pseudomonadati > Pseudomonadota > Gammaproteobacteria > Pseudomonadales > Pseudomonadaceae > Pseudomonas > Pseudomonas fluorescens. The sequence continues at coordinate 6,134,696 of NZ_CM001558.1, forward strand.
CAACGCCCTCGCAGGCGGCGACAACCTGAGCGTCAAGATCGACGACGCCAAAGGCGGTAATTACGAAAAGCTGGCTATCGATGAAAAACCGGCTGACACGTCGGTGACCGATACCCAAGACACCACCGGCCTCACTTTGAGTGCGACTGACACCGTTACCGAAGGCGGTTCGATTGTTTACACCGCCACCCTGACCAACGCCGCTGGTTCGCCCGTCACCGTGACCCTGAGCAACGGCGCGGTGATCAACATCGCAGCCGGCGCCACCACCGGCACCGTGACCGTCGACGCACCGAAGGACGACGTCTACAAAGACGCCGGCAAGGTGGAAGTCACCATTGATAAAGCTGCCGGCGGTAACTTCGAGAACCTAGTTCCAAGCACCACCCCAGCTGTCACTGACGTAACCGACACCATCGACACTTCGACTGTCAGCCTGAGCGCAACGTCGACCGTTGCCGAAGGCGGTACCGTGGTTTACACCGCTTCGGTCAACGCCCCGGTTACTGGCGCTCCGCTCGTTGTGACATTGAGCAACGGCCAGACCATCACCATCCCAGTGGGCGAAAGCTCCGGCTCGGTGAACTTCGTCACGCAAGACAACGCCCTCGCAGGCGGCGACAACCTGAGCGTCAAGATCGACGACGCCAAAGGCGGTAATTACGAAAAACTGGCTATCGACGAAAAACCGGCTGACACGTCGGTGACCGATACCCAGGACACTACTGGCCTGACCCTCTCGGCGACCGACACGGTTACCGAAGGCGGCCAGATCACTTACACCGCAACCCTGACCAACGCCGCTGGTTCGCCCGTCACCGTGACCCTGAGCAACGGCGCGGTGATCAACATCGCAGCCGGCGCCACCACCGGCACCGTGACCGTCGACGCACCGAAGGACGACGTCTACAAAGACGCCGGCAAGGTGGAAGTCACCATTGATAAAGCTGCCGGCGGTAACTTCGAGAACCTAGTTCCAAGCACCACCCCAGCTGTCACTGACGTCACCGACACCATCGACACTTCGACTGTCAGCCTGAGCGCAACGTCGACCGTCGCCGAAGGCGGTACCGTGGTTTACACCGCTTCGGTCAACGCTCCGGTGACTGGCGCTCCGTTGGTCGTCACCCTGTCGAACGGCCAGACCATCACCATCCCAGTCGGCGAAAGCTCTGGCTCGGTGAACTTCGTCACGCAAGACAACGCCCTCGCAGGCGGCGACAACCTGAGCGTCAAGATCGACGACGCCAAAGGCGGTAATTACGAAAAACTGGCTATCGACGAAAAACCGGCTGACACGTCGGTGACCGATACCCAGGACACTACTGGCCTGACCCTCTCGGCGACCGACACGGTTACCGAAGGCGGCCAGATCACTTACACCGCAA